>DATJVY010000029.1:0-26049 GCA_035501615.1 Myxococcaceae bacterium | reverse complement strand
CACCGCCTGGCAGCAACGGCTCGAGCGGATGGGCGGGCTCCGGTCTTTCCTCGGCGCCCGCTACGGGTCATTCGAGCGGGCGTTCCTCGCCGCGCTCGCCTCGCCGAAGCACCGCACGTCCTGCCGGGTGGTGATGGTGGTGGCTGAGCGCCCCTGAGGTTGGGCTTCCGGAGACGCTCGTGAATGGCCCGTTTGCTCGTCTCGCCCGCCTCGGCGTTCTGCGCTTCTGCGCCCCGGGGACCGTGGACGAGGTTCACGTTCCGGAAGCCCTTCAGCCGAAGTGCTCGGGCCTCTTCGTCCGGCGCCCTTCGCCCGCTAATACGCACGCCTAGGCCACGTCCTCGCTTGACTGTAGGTCCTATTTAGAATCTACTTAGGTCGTGGGAAGGACTCCGCTTCCGAAGGACGAGGCGCTACAGCCGCTGAACGTGAAGGTCCCCTCCGAGGACCTCTACTTCGTCCAGGAAGTGCTCAAGCCGGCGCTGGGCGTCTCCTACAACGCCGAGGCAGTCCGGGAAGTCCTCGTCCAGCTGCGGACCTGCTTCCGCCTCCCGCAGTACGTGGTCGAGGTTCTCGAGGCGGAGATGAAAGCCAAGAAGCTGAACATCCTCGGCTACGTCCAAGAGCTGCTGCTCCGCCGCTACGAGATTCTCCGCGACCAGAAGCCCGCTTCCCCAGGAGCCTCGACCCGTGGCCGGCGGCGCTGAGGGGCCTCAAACCGACGCGGTGAACTGGCTCACGCCCGAGCAGGCCGCGAGCTACCTCGCCCTGCCCTCCCGGAAAGCGCTCTATCAGGCCGTTCGTCGTGGGCTCATCCCTGGGCACCGGCTCGGCCGACTTCTCCGTTTCCACCGCCCGGAGCTCGACCACGTGCTCTTCGCCCGGTCCACGACGTCAGCCCCGCTGTAGTACCGTTCCGGCCGCGACGCCCGTCTGCCCAAGGAGAATTCATGGGCGTCAGGAAGTACCAGTCGTACGGAAGGACACTCTGGAAGGTGGATGCGTGGCTCGTGCGTCCAGACGGACCACCCATCCGACTGCGGCAGTCGAAGATTCCCACCCGGGAGCAGGCGGTGGCCCTGGAAGCCAAGCTCAAGACCGATGCCTTCGAGGGCCAGTTCTTCGAACGGCACCGGATGGCGACCGAAACCACGGCCGAGCTACTGACCCAGTACGAGAAGCTCGGCGCCCAGGAGAACCGTGCCTGGTCCACCGAGTCCGGGCGGGCGGCGCACCTGCGCCGTCACCTCGGTCAGGTGCGTGCCAGCGCCCTCACCGTCCGTCACGTCGAGGAGTACCGGGTCCGACGGTCAACCGAGAAGACGCAGCGGGGCGGGCCACCGAGCCCCGCGACGCTGGATCGGGAAGTCGAGCTGCTCAAGCGGGCGCTGAACCATGCGGTCCGACTCGGCACGCTCCGCCACAACCCCATCGCCGAGGCGAGGCTTCTCCGGAGGCCCAACGTCCGGCGAATGGTGGTCGACGAGGAGATGTTCGGCCGACTCTTCGAAGCGTCTGAAGAGCCGCTCCGCCCCATCCTCCTGGCGGCGTTCGACACCGGCATGCGCAAGCGCGAGGTCCTCGACCTGCGCTGGGAGCAGGTGGACCTGCGCAGCGGCACCATCACCCTCGCACCCCAGGACACCAAGTCCGAGGCGCCGAGACTGGTGATGCTCACCGCGCGGCTCGCGGGAACGCTGAAGGCTCTTCCCCGCGGCATCGGCGCCGCGCCGGTTTTCCCCAATCCGAAGACGGGACGGGCCTGGGAGGACCTCCGCCGCTCCTTTCGAGCGGCGGTGCGAAAGGCCAAGCTCCACGGCCTCTGGTTCCACGACCTCCGCCGCAGCTTCGTCACCCGCGCACGGAAGGCCGGCATCCCGGAATCGGTGGTGATGCGCATGTCCGGACACAAGACCCGCGCGGTCTTCGACCGCTACAACGTCGTCGACGAGAGCGACCTGCGAATCGCCGCCCGGACGCTCGAAAACCATGGACGCGTTTTGGACACAGTTACTGTGAGTGAGGGGAAAAACACAAAAGCCCCGCAGCCTAACTAGCTGCAGGGCTTGAGGTTTTTTGGTTTGCGGGGGCAGGATTTGAACCTGCGACCTTCGGGTTATGAGCCCGACGAGCTACCAGGCTGCTCCACCCCGCGGCGATGTGGACGGTGCTTCTAGCGGCGCCGAACGGATCCGTCAAGGCGAATGGCTTCCCGGGAGCTGCCGCGGCGGATCGTCCAGCACGACGCCGCCCCCTCGCCAAAGCTCGCCTCGAGCGGCGCCGCATCGCCGGCGGTCCGGTGAGCACGCACGGCGTGTCCCTCACCCCACGGGCCGTTGATCGTCGATGACCTTCCCGTCGTTGGGAAGCGCGCCGGCATCCATCAGCTCCACCTCCGCCCGGAGCTGCGTCAGCTCGCGCATCGTCGCCACCAGCGCCTCGGCGAGCCGGGGGCGCTCCTGCGGCTCCACCTCCGCCCGCAGCGTCATCACGTCCAGATCCTGGGGCCGGGTGATCACCACCCGCGCCCGGCGCACCCCCGGATGGCGGCGCACCAGATCCGCCACGTGGCTCGGATGGACGAAGAGACCCCGCACCTTCGCCGACTGGTCCGCCCTCCCCATCCAGCCGCGGATCCGCACGTTCGTCCGCCCGCACGGACTCTGCCCGGGGAGGATCGCCGACAGGTCCCCGGTGGCGAAGCGCAGCAGCGGGTGGTCGCCGGAGAGGATCGTCACCACCACCTCCCCCACCTCGCCGGGCGGCACTGGGTCTCCGGTCCCGGGACGGACGATCTCCAGCAGCACGTCCTCGTCCACCACCAGCCCCTCCATCGCCGGCGTCTCGTAGGCGATGAGCCCCGCGTCCGCCGTCCCGTACCACTGCAGCACCCGCACCCCGCGGTCGGCCAGCGACGCCCGGAGCGCTCCTGGCAGCGCCTCCGCGGTCACCGACGCCCGCGTCAGCGACGAGAGGTCCAGCTTCAGCTCCGCCGCCCGGTCGAGCAGCACCTTGAGGAACGACGGCGTCCCTCCGTAGACCGTCGCCCGGAACTGCGCGGCCGCGACCGCCTGCGCCTCGGTCGGCGCCGTGCCCGCGGGAATGACCGCGCAGCCCAGCGCGTGGGCACCGGTCTCGATCATCGAGCCCGCCGGCGTCAGGTGGTACGAGAAGCTGTTGTGCACCACGTCCCCGGCGCGGAACCCCGCCGCCCGCAGCGCCCGCGAGGCTCGCCACGGATCTGCCGAGCGGGGCTCGAGCTCGAACACCGGCCCCGGAGACGCGTAGAGCTTCGCCGCCTGTGCCGCCCCGACGACCGTGAGCCCCCCGAACGGCGGATCGGCGCGCTGCAGCTCGGGCAGCTCCGACTTCCGGACCAGCCGCAACCCCGCCAGCGCCGCCCGGTCGGTGATCTGCTCCGGGACCACCGCTGGATCCCGGCGTCGAAAGCCCGGAGCCCGGGCGAAGACGTCGCTCACCACCCGCGGCAGCGCCTTCATCAGCGCCCGCTCACGCTCCTCCGGCGGTCGCCTCTCGCGGGGGTCGTCGTCCTCCATGGCTCCGCCCTCCTTCGTCACGCCAGCCAGCGCTTCCGGCGACGGTAGTGCTTCGCGTCGCGGAAGCTCTTCCGCCCCGCCCCGCCAAGCCCCAGGTAGAACTCCTTCACGTCCGCGTTGCTCGCCAGGGTCGCCGCGTCCCCGTCCATCACCACCCGGCCCGACTCCAGGATGTACCCGTGGTCGGCGAAGCGCAGCGCCGCCGCCGCGTTCTGCTCCGCGAGGAGGAAGCTCACCCCCTCGTTCCGGTTCAGCGAGCGGACGATGCCCAGGATCTCCTCCACCACCTGCGGCGCGAGCCCCATCGACGGCTCGTCGAGGAGGATGAGGGTCGGGCGCACCATCAGCGCCCTGCCCACCGCCGTCATCTGCTGCTCGCCTCCCGAGGTGAACCCGGCCATCGCCTTGCGACGGTCCTTGAGCTTCGGGAAGTACGCGTAGACCTTCTCCAGATCCTCGCGCACCTCCCGCCGGCGGCTCCCCCGCGTGTACGCGCCGGTGAGGAGGTTCTCCTCCACCGTCAGGTGGCCGAAGCAATGGCGCCCCTCCATCACCTGGACCACCCCGCGGCGCACCAGCTCCGAGGGGCTGAGGCGATCGATCCTCACCCCGTCGAAGAGAATGCTTCCCTTGGTCACCGCACCCCGCTCGGCGGCGAGGAGATTGCTCACCGCCTTCAACGTCGTCGTCTTCCCCGCGCCGTTCGCGCCGAGCAGCGCGACGATCCGCCCCCGCGGTAGCTCCAGGGACACGCCCCGGAGCACCAGGATGACGTGGTCGTAGACCACCTCGATGTTGCTCACCTCGAGCAGCGGCCGGGCCGGGGCTGGGGCGGCGACGGTCATGGCGTGCCCGGCGCTACGACTTCTCCTTCGCGCAGTCCCGCTGAGGGATGTTGTTCTCCTTGGCGTACTTCATCGCGCTCTCCTCGATGAGCGGGCGTACCAGCTCCTTGTCCGCCTGGACCCAGTCGCTGATCACCTTCCACTTCGTGCCGTCCCACTGCTGGAACTTGGCTGCTCCGCCGCCCTCGTGGTCGGCACAGGTGACCTTGAGCGGCTGGACGAAGTTCGTCGCCCCGATCGCGGCGATCCGTGCGGCATCGAGGTTCAGGTTCTCCAGCCCCCAGCGGATCTGCTCACCGGTGAGCGGCTTCTTCCCGAACTTCCCCTGCGCCACCTTGATCGCCTCGACCGAGACGATGCCGGTGAGCACGCCGCGGTTGTAATAGATGCTGCCCACGCGGTTCTTGTCGGCCATGTTGCCCTTGCCCGCGCCGTAGACCACCCGCTCGACCTCCTGGATGACCTTGAACTCCTTGCCCGGGGGGTTGATCAGCGCGCTGATGTAGCCCTTCGCCGCCGCTCCCACCGGCTCCACGTCCTCCTCGGACCCGGTCCAGAAGTTGCCGATGATGTGGTCCATGGGGAATCCGACCCGCGCCGCGTTCTTCAGCATCGCCGGGTTCATCACCCCCCAGCCGGTGACGATCACCCAGTCCGGCTTGAACTGCCGGATCTCCAGCCACTGAGCTTGCTGCTCGCTCCCCGGCGCCGGGACCTCGATGATCTTCGCCTCGAAGCCGTACTTCTCGGCCTGCTTCTGGAAGACCACGTTCGGCTCCTTGCCGTACGCGCTCCCATGGTGGAGGTGGACGATCTTCTTCCCCTTCAGCTTCGCCATCCCTCCCTCCCGCTGGCCGATGTACCGGACGATGTCCGTGTTCAGGCTCCAGTAGTGGGTGATGAGCGGGAAGACGTAGGGGAAGAAGCGTCCGTCGGCCGCGTCGGTGCGGCCGTGGGCGATGGTCACCAGCGGGATCTTGTCGGCGGTGGCCTTGGCCAGCACCGCGTAGGCGATCCCGGTGCTGTAGAAGTGGAACATCGCCGCCCCGGTGGGCCCCTTGGCCTTCAGCCGTTCGTAGCACTCGATCCCGCGGTCGGGCTTGTACTCGGTCTCGCACTCCTCCCAGGTGAGCTTGACCCCGTTGATGCCCCCGTCGCGCATGTTGACGAGGTTCATGTAGTCGATGAACCCGCCGTAGAGGCTGGTGCCTCCCGCCGCGTAGGGGCCAGTCCGGTAGCTGGGAACCGGCATGAACTGCTCGCCGTCGGCCCGCGCCGGGCCCGCGCCCAGGGCCACGGCGACGAGCGCCGCCGGTAACCACCATCGATTGTTCGTCCGCATGTCGACCTCCGCATTCAATGAGGAAACGGCCACAGCCGCAGCTTCTCCTTGCCGATCTGCCATAGCCGGGCGAACCCGTGAGGCTCGGCGATGAGGAAGAGGATGATCAGCGCTCCGAAGCACACCAGCTCCAGCTGGCTCAGCAGGCCGGCGCGCACGTCGCCCCGTACCACCGCGTGGAACAGCCAGTTGAGCACCAGGGGGAAGAGCGTGATGAAGGCGGCGCCCAGGAACGCTCCCATCACCGTTCCCAGCCCGCCGATGATCACCATGAAGAGGATCTGCAACGAGCGCTGCAGATCGAACGCCTGGGGCTCCACCGTGCCCAGGTAGGCGAAGGCCCAGAGCGCGCCCGCCACCCCGCAGTAGAAGGAGCTCACCGCGAAGGCGAGCAGCTTGGTCGTCAGGATCGGAATCCCGATCACCTCCGCCGCCACATCCATGTCCCGGACGGCCATCCACGACCGGCCGGTCCGGCTTCGGGCGAGGTTCTTGGCGAGCAGCGCCAGCAGGCTGACGATGGCCAGCACCAGGAGGTACCGCCGCACCGGCGTCTCGAACGCGACCCCGCCGATCACCATCCTCTGGGCGGTGATCACCCCCGAGCTGGAGTAGTTGCTGAACCAGCCCACCTTGGTGAACAGCCAGTCCACGAAGAACTGGGCCGCCAGTGTCGCCACCGCCAGATAGAAGCCCTTGATCCGCAACGACGGCAGCCCGAAGACCAGCCCCACGCCGGCGCTGATCAGCCCCGCGAGCGCGAAGGTCACCAGGAGCGGGAGCCACGGCAGCCGGAGTTGCAGGTTGTAGGCGGCGAAGGCGCCCACCGACATGAACGCTGCGGTCCCCAGGCTGAACTGTCCCGCGTATCCGGTGAGGATGTTCAGCCCCAGCGCCGCGAGCGCGAGCACGAGCATGGGGATGAGCAGCGCGCTGAGGACGTACTCGCTGGCGAAGAGCGGCACGGCGATGAACGCCGCTGCCAGAATCAGCATCATCCCCACCCGGTCCTGGCTGATGGGGAAGATCCGCTGGTCGGCGGCGTAGCTGATCCTGAACTGTCCCGCTTCCCGGTAGATCACGTCACACTCGCTCGATCCGCTTCTCGCCGAAGAGCCCGTCCGGACGGACCAGGAGGAAGAGCAGCGCCAGCAGGTAGGGGAACCAGTTCTCGATCCCTCCGCCGATGATCGGGCCCAGGTACACCTCGGCAACCTTCTCCGAGGCCCCCACCATCAGTCCCCCGACGATCGCCCCGGCGATCGAGGTGAAGCCGCCGAGGATGATGACCGGTAGCGCCTTGAGCGCGATCTGCGTCAGCGCGAACTGGACGCCGAGCCGGCTGCCCCACAGGAGCCCGGTCACCAGCGCCACCGCCCCGGCCGCGGCCCACACCACCGCCCAGATGCGCTCCAGCGGGATGCCCACGCTCAGCGCCGCCTGGTGATCGTCGGCCACCGCCCGGAGCGCCCGGCCCACGCGCGTCTTCTGGAAGAAGAGGGCCAGGGTCACCACCAGCCCGCCGGCGGTCGCCGAGGCCACCAGGTCGAACTTGGAGATCAGGACTCCCTTCACCTCGAGCGGCGTGTCGGGAATGCCCAGGTCCAGGCCGCGCACGACGCTGCCCCACACGGCCTGGGACAGCCCCTCGAGGACGAAGGTGAGCCCGATGGTCGCCATGAACAGGCTGATCTGCGGCTGGTTCACCAGCGGCCGGAGCACGAAGCGCTCGGTGGCGAGGGCGAAGAGGATCATCACCCCCAGCGCCGCCAGGAACGCCGCCCACCCGCTCCAGCCCCGGTCCACCAGCCCGGCGTAGGTGGTCGCCGCGGCGAGGACCATCGCGCCCTGGGCGAAGTTGAACACCCCGCTGGCCTTGAAGATCAGCACGAAGCCCAGCGCCACCAGCGAGTACATCACTCCGGCCAGGAGCCCGCCCACCAGCACCTCGACGAAGAAGGCCATCAGCTCGCCTCCTTCAGCGCACGGTCGTCGGCCGCGGTGGGCACGCCGAGGTACGCGGCGATCACCTCGCGGTTGGCGCGCACCTCGGCCGGGGGCCCGTCGGCGATCTTCCGGCCGTAGTCGAGGACGACGATCCGGTCGGCGATGTCCATCACCACCGCCATGTCGTGCTCGATGAGCACCACGGTGACGCCGAGCTCGTCGTTGGCGTCGAGGATGAAGCGGCACATGTCCTGCTTCTCCTCGATGTTCATCCCGGCCATCGGCTCGTCGAGCAGGAGGAGCCGCGGCTCGGCGGCCAGCGCCCGCGCCAGCTCCACCCGCTTCTGCAGGCCGTAGGGAAGCCGCCCCACCGGGGTGCGCCGGACGTGCTCGATCTGGAGGAAGTCGATGATCTTCTCCACCCGGGCGCGGTGCTCGAGCTCCTCGCGCTCCGCCGGGCCCCAGTAGAGCGCCTGCCAGAGCACACCCCGGCGCATCTTCAGGGCCCTGCCCGCCATCACGTTGTCCAGGACGGACATCCCCTTGAAGAGGGCGATGTTCTGG
Organism: Myxococcaceae bacterium; assembly: GCA_035501615.1. Classification (GTDB taxonomy): domain Bacteria; phylum Myxococcota; class Myxococcia; order Myxococcales; family Myxococcaceae; genus RPRB01. The sequence continues at coordinate 17,794 of DATJVY010000029.1, read as the reverse complement.
AAGGTCCGGGCGATGCCCTGCTCCGCGGCACGGTGGGGACGCATCGCGCGGCGGGTCTCGCCGGCGTAGGCGATGGTGCCCGCGTCCGGGGCATAGACGCCGTTGATGACGTTGAGCAGGCTCGACTTCCCTGCTCCGTTCGGCCCGATGATCGCGCAGATCTCGCCCTCGTGGACGTGGAAGTCCACGTCGCGCAGGGCATGGACGCCGCCGAAGCTCAGCGAGGCGCCCCGGACCTGCAACAGCACCGGGCCGGGCACCGTCCCTTGCATCAGGCCGCCCTCCGCTCAGTCTCGTCCTCGACGGTCATGGCCTCGAGGATCGGGAGGTCGGCCCGCACGATGCCGGTCCGGCCATCCTCGAAGCGGACCTGGGTCTCGACGTGGACCGCGGGCTGGTTCGCATAGAGCGCCTCGACCAGCGAGGCGTACTTCTCGGCGATGAAGCCGCGGCGCACCTTCCGCGTCCGCGTGAGCTCGCCGTCGTCGGCGTCCAGCTCCTTGTGGAGCACCAGGAAGCGGTGGATCTGCGAGCCGCGCAGCTTCGGATCGGCAGCCAGCGCGGCGTTCACCTCCTCGACGCACCCCCGCACCAGGTCGTGCACCGGCTTCTGCCCGGCGAGGTCGATGTAGCCGGTGTAGGGGAGGTTTCGCCGTTCCGCCCAGTTCCCCACCGCGGCCAGGTCGATGCAGACGAACGCGGCAGCGAAGGGGCGGCGGTCGCCGAAGGCCACCGCCTCCTTGATGAAGGGGAAGAACTTGAGCTTGTTCTCCAGATACTTCGGCGCGAACAGCGTTCCGTCCTGGAGCCGCCCCACGTCCTTCGCCCGGTCGATGATCCGGAGGTGCCCGTCGTCGTCGAAGAAACCGGCGTCTCCGGTGCGGAAGAATCCGTCCGCGGTCATTGCGTCGCGCGTGGCGGCGTCGGCCTTGAAGTAGCCGCGGAAGACCCCGGGGCTGCGCACCTGGACCTCGCCCTGCTCCGAGATGCGGACCTCGACGCCGGTGGCCGCGGTGCCCACCGACTCGAGCTTCACCTGCCCGTTGGGCTGGATGCAGACGAAGACCGAGGTCTCGGTGCTTCCGTAGAGCTGCTTCAGATTCACCCCCAGCGCGCGGTAGAAGCGGAACAGGTCCGGGCCGATCGCCTCGCCGGCGGTGTAGGCCAGCCGGATCCGGCTGAAGCCCAGCACGTTGCGGAGCGGACCGAGGATCAGGAGATCGGCCAGCGCGTAGGCCAGCCTGCCTCCCGCGGGCACCGGCTTCCCGTCGAGGATCGCCGGCCCCCAGCGCCGTGCCACTTCCATGCACCGCGCGTAGAGCCACCGCTTGAACCGCGAGGCGTCCTCCATCCGGATGGAGACCGTGGTGAGGAGGTTCTCCAGAACGCGCGGCGGTGCGAAGAAGTAGGTCGGGCCGATCTCCCGCATGTCGGTGAGAACGGTGTCCGGGCTCTCCGGGCAGCTGACGCAGAACCCGGCGACGTGGCCCTGGCAATAGCTGAAGAGGTTGTCGCCCACCCAGGCCATCGGCAGGTAGGCCAGCACCTCCTCGTCGGCAGTGAGCCGTTCCCGCTGGATACCGCCCCGCCCGGTGACGATCAGGTTGTCGTGGGTGAGCATCACCCCCTTGGGCGTCCCGGTGGTCCCGGAGGTGTAGAGCATGATCGCCACGTCGGCTGCCTGCCCCCGAGCCACCTCCTCGTCGAAGAAGGCGGGCCGCTGCTTCTCCAGATCTCGCCCCGCGGCCTGCACGTCGTCGTAGGAGCGCAGCACCGCCCGGTCGTAGTGCCGGAGGCCGCGGGGATCGTCGTAGACGACGAGCTCGAGCCGGGGGCAGCGCGACCTCACCTCCAGGATCTTGTCCACCTGCTCCTGGTCCTCGACGATGGCGATGCGCACGTCGGCGTTGGAGAGCACGTAGGCCATCTCGTCGGCGACCGAGTCCTGGTAGAGCGGGACCGGGATCACCCCCAGCGCCTGGGCCGCGTCCATCGCCCAGTAGAGCCGCGGGCGGTTGTCCCCGATGATCGCCAGGGTGTCACCGCGGCGAAGCCCGAGCGTATGCAGCCCGCAGGCCAGGCTGCGTACCTGCTCCAGCGCCTGCGCCCACGACCAGGTCTGCCAGATGCCGAGGTCCTTCTCGCGGATCGCCGGCCGGTCGCCGCGCTGGCGCGCGTGCTCGATCAGCAGCCGCGGAAAGGTGTCCGGCGCCGGCATCCTCGCCTCCCGCCCATGCCCGCGAGGACGGGTGCCCCCCGTTGCCCGTGACTCGCAGCGCGGGCGCATCCTAGGGGGGTGGACCGGCCCGATCCACGACCCGCAGTGCCTACGCCGGGGCGCTTCGCCGCAGGGCGTCATGGGGTCCGGACGCATCCATGCACGCGCCGGCGCGGTTTCCTACTCCCGCGCCCGGCGGCTGGCCGCGGCCGCGGCGGATGCGTCGCGCCTCCCGGCTCTTCCACGTCGACCGGCCCTTCGGGTCGGAGCGCGGAGCCTGAGCGGTGCGGGCCGACCCGTCAGCGGCCGGCGAGCCCGCGGAGGTGCTGGAGCACCGGCTCAACTCCCTCGGGCCGGGTGTAGACGTCCAGCGGGCCGCTGAACAGCCCGTCGGCGATGGCCCGCGCCACCTCCTCCACCGGCTGCGCCCCGGGGAGCGTGCGCGAGTCCGGACCGCCGCCGAGAGCATGGAGCCCGAAGTCGGTGGCCACGACGCCCGGGAGCACCAGGACCACGCGGATGTTCGGGTGGGTGGCGGCGAGCTCGAAGCGGAGCGACTCGGTGAGCGAGTTCAGCGCCGCCTTCGACGCGCTGTAGGCCGCGCGCATCGTGGCCCGGGGAGTCCGGGAGAGCATCGAGGAGACGTTCACCAGCACCCCCTGCCCACGCGCCTGGAAGTGGGGCACGGCGGCCTGCATCCCGTAGAGCGCCGACCGGGTGTTGTCCCGGAACATCGCTTCCAGGTCCTCGTCGGAGAGGCCGAGCACCGAGGGCCGGGAGATGCCCCGCCCGGCGTTGTTCACCCAGACGTCGACCCGCCCGAAGCGCGCCAGCGCCTGGTCGAGCACCCGCTGCACGTCGGCCCGCCGGGTCACGTCGGCGGGGACGACCTCGACCGCCCCACCGAGCGTCACCGCCATCTCGCGGAGGATCTCCTCCCGCCGCGCGGCCAGCACCAGCGCGGCGTGGCGACCGGCGAGCTCCCGCGCCAGGGCGGCCCCGATGCCCGCGCTGGCGCCGGTGATGACCACCACCGGGGCGCTGGGATCGTCGTCCATCGCTACAGCTTGCGCCCCTTGAGCAGGTCGCCCAGGGTGCCGAAGCCCTTGCTGCCACCGCCGCTGGGCCGCTGGGTCCGCTGCCAGGCCTCCATCTCGGCTCGCTCGGCGGCGCGCTCGGCCGCGGTGAGCGAGAGGCGAATCTTCCCTCCGCCGTCCACCTCGAGGATCTGCGCCTTCAGCGCCTGCCCGAGCTCGAAGTGCCGCTTGAGGTCGGTGCCCCGCTCGGTCCCGGTCTCGCTCGCCGGAACCAGCCCCCGGCCGCCAGGGAAGACGAGGAAGACGCCGTAGGGCTCGATCCGGTCCACGGTGCCTTCCACCACCAGGCCCGCCCTCGGGCGCGGCACCGACTCGCGCTTCGGGGTCGGTTCCTTCCCGGGCGCGGCCTCGGCCGGCGCCGGCGCGGAGGTCGAGACACCGCTTCCGACCGGTACCCCGTCGACCACCAGCCGCAGACCGATGCGCTTCTCGCCCGGGTCCACCTTCTCCACCGTCACCTCGACCTGGTCGCCGACCTTGAGCACGTCCCGCGGATGGGCGATGCGGCGCTCGGACATCGCCGAGACGTGGATCAGCCCGTCCACCCCGGGGCGCAGCTCGACGAACGCGCCGAAGGGCTGGAGCCGGACCACCTTGCCGTGGAGCCGGTCACCTTCCTTGAGGCCCGCGGCGAACGTCTTCCACGGGTCCTGCTGGCGGGCCCGCATGGAGAGCGTGATCCGCTCCTTGTGCTTCGCCTTGTCGGGAGAGTTCGGGTTGGGCGGCTCGATGCGGAGCACCTCCACCTCGACCGAGTCCCCGACGTTCACCAGCTCGCTCGGGTGTCCCACCCGGACGTGGGACAGCTCGGAGACGGGCACCAGCCCCTCCACGCCGCCCACGTCGACGAAGACGCCGAAGTCGCGCACCCCGGTGACCTTGCCCTGGAGCACCTTGCCCTCGGCGAGGCTCTTCCGCGTCTCGGCGGCGAGCGCCTTCTGCTCATCCTCGAGCAGGGCGCGCCGGCTGAGCACGACGTTGCGGTCGCGCACCTCGGTCACCCGGAAGCGGAGCCGCTCGCCGATGTACTGGTCCGGCTTGTCGACGAAGCGGAGGTCCATCTGGCTCAGGGGGACGAAGGCACGTGCATCGCCCACCGCGACCTCGAAGCCACCCTTGTTGACGGCGAGGACCAGCCCCTCGACCGGCATCCCGCCGGCCCGCGCCTCGGCGAGCATCGCCAGCGACGCCGAGCCCTTGGACAGCGTCCGGCTGAGGATGACCCCCTTGGCGCCGGCCTCGACGACGTGGGCCTCGACGGTGTCGCCCACGCCGAAGCGGAGGATGCCCTCGTCGTCCTTCAGCTCCCGGAGGTCGATCATCGCCTCGGTGCGCCCGCCGAGGGTGAGGAAGGCCGTGTCCGCGCCGAGCTGGAAGATGGTGCCGGTCACGCGCTCGCCGACCCGGGGAAGCTTGCGGTGCGCTCCACCCTCTTGCTTGGAGTGGGCCTCGAACATCTCGGCGAAGGACTGGTCCTCGCGGACCTCCTCGTAGAGCGCGGCGCTCGGTGCGGGGGTCACCGGCGCGGCGGCCTCGACCGGCGCGGGCATGGGCTCCTCGGGCGCCGCGGGCGCGGGCGTGGGTGTCGGCTCCGATCTCGGAGCGTCGGGGTCGCGCGTCTCGATGACCCCGCTCGCCCGGCGGACGACGACCAGCGGTCCCTGGCTCCGGCGGCGCTCCGGCTTACGGGCCTCGCGGCGGGCGGGCTCGGCCGGCGTGCCCTTGGCGGAGGCGTCGGCGCTCGCGGGCGCCGGGGCCGGGGCGTCGGGCGCGGAGGGACGGCGGTCCGGACGGCGCCGCTCACCGCGCGGACGCTCGTCGCGGCGACGCTCCTCGCGCTCGCCGCCGCGACCGGCAGGGATGCCCAGCATCACGTCCCCGAACGTCGCCCGCGGACGCTTCGGCCCGAAGCCACCCTTGTCCGGGCCCTTCTGCTGATCATCACTCACGCTTCCGCTCCTCGAATTTCCCGCTCTGCCCCGCCCGGGGCGCGACCCCCCAGGAGGCCGGCGGTCATCGCACATCCCACGCCGTGGGGAAAGGGGAGCGGCGCCCGTTGCACCCTGGGCGCACGCGGTGCTTGCGCACGCACGGCCGCCGGCATCGAGCGCGGCTCAGCGCGCGAGCCGCCGCAGGACGCCCTTGAGCTCGGACACCCCGGCGAGCGCCGTGAGCCCCAGGTACACGACGCCGAAGACCGGGACGAGAAGCGCCGCCACGAGGACCGGGCTCAGCGCGGGCGCCGGAAGCACCTCGGCGCCCCAGAAGCGGGCGAGCGACGGCGCCGGGCCGGCCCGGTGCGCGAGCCACACCTTCCCCAGCAGGGCGAGCCCACCGGCGAGCAGCGCGCTTCCCCAGAACCAGGCGAGCCGCCGGGTGCGGATCCCGGTGGGCCCGATGCGCCGGGCGAGCGCCCGCCGGAGGAGGAGGTACTCGAGCCAGGCGGCGAACCCGGTGGTGGCGGTGATGCCCACCGCCCCGAGCTCGGTCGGGACCCCGAGCCAGCCGGGGCCGTACCGCACCGAGACGTACGCCAGCGCGGCGGAGAGAACGACCCGGAAGGCGGCGAAGACGAGCGGCGTGCGCGCGTCCTGGAGCGCGTAGAACGCCGAGGCGTACAGCCGGCCCAGTGTGCCCGCGACCAGCCCCACCGCCGAACCGATCAGGAGGTACCAGAGCCAGCGGGTGTCCGCGGCATCGAAGCGGCCGGTCTGGAACAGCAGCCCGCCGAGCACGTCGCCGACCAGCAGGAACGCCACCGCCGAGGGCACCACGAAGAACGCGATGCGCTCCAGCCCCGTGTCGATGCGCCGGCGGAGCCGCTCCGCGGCCTCCGGCCCCAGCGCGCTCTCGCGGGCCAGCTCGGGCAGCTCTGCCGCAGAGACCGACATCCCGAAGAGCGACACCGGCAGCAGCGCCAGGAGCTGCGTGTAGCCGAGCACGGCCACGGTCTGGGGCGAGATGAGCGAGGCATAGTAGGTGTCCACCAGCGCGCTCACCTGCACCACGCCCCGGGCGACCAGGATGGGGAGAAACCCCCGGAACACGGCGCGCATCGCGGCGCTGGTGGTGTCCAGCGAGGGCCGGAACCGCCCGAGGAGCGGCCAGACCACCGGGACCTGGACGGCGAACTGCAGCGCGCTGCCCGCCACCACGCCCCAGGCGAGCAGCGTGGTCAGCCGGTCCTCGTTCACCCGCGGGCCGGCGGCGACCAGGACGGCGATCTGGGCCAGGTTCCAGACGACCGGGGCCGCGTAGGAGAGGAAGAACTTCCGGTGGCTGTTCAGCACCCCCAGGCACCAGGCGGACAGCACCAGGAGCCCCGTGCTGGGAAAGAGGATGCGGGTGAGCTGGACCGCCTTCGCGAACGCGGCCGGGCCGGTCTCGGCGAATCCGCCCACCACCACTCCGACGATCCAGGGCGCGGCGAAGATGCCGAGCGCGACCAGCACCGCGACGAGGAGCGAGAGTAGCCCGAACACCGCGCCGGCGACCCGCTCGGCGTCCTCGCGACGCCCCTCGCCCAGCAGCCGGGCGTACACGGGGATGAACGAGGCGGAGAGGACGCCCTCCCCGAACAGGTTCTGGAGCACGTTGGGGATGCGGAGCGCGGCGGTGAACGCTCCGGCCAGGGCCGAGGTGCTCAGGTAGTGGGCGAAGACCCGCTGCCGGACCAGCCCCATCAGCCGCGAGACCAGGATGCCCAGCGCCACCAGCGTGGCACCCCGCCCGGAGCTCCTCGATGGCGCTTGGGTGTCGGTCACGCGCGCCCGGACTCTAGCTCACGCCCCCACACACGCCGGGGCCCTCTTGACGCGATCCGGCCCGGGCCCGCATCGTGGCCGGCTCGCCCCACATGGCAAAGGTCCTGGTCATCGACGACGAGGCGAACCTCCGCAAGGTGCTCGCCGCCCTCCTCCGCCGCGACGGATACGACGTCACCATCGCCGAGGACGGCGAGATGGGCCTGGCCGAGTTCCAGAAGAACGGCGCGGACGCTGTGATCACCGACCTGGTGATGCCCAAGGTCGGGGGCATGGAGGTGCTGCGGGCCATCAACTCCGCCGACCCGGAGGTGCCGGTGATCATCATCACCGCGCACGGAACGGTGGACTCGGCGGTGGAGGCGATCAAGCTCGGCGCGTTCGACTACGTCACCAAGCCCTTCGACCAGTCCGAGCTCTCCAACGTGCTGGCCAAGGCGATCCGCACCCACGAGTCGGCGCGGCGCAACGCCCGGGGCGAGCGTGGCCGGCACGCGCTGGTGGGCACGTCGCCAGCGATGCAGGAGGTGATGCGGATCATCGACAAGGTGGCGGACACCCCGTCGACGGTGCTGATCACCGGCGAGAGCGGCACCGGCAAGGAGCTCATCGCCACCGCGCTCCACGAGGGGAGCTCGCGGCACGACAAGCCGTTCATCCGGATCAACTGCGCGGCCATCCCCCGGGAGCTCATCGAGTCCGAGCTCTTCGGCTACGAGCGGGGCGCGTTCACCGGTGCGGTCACCTCCAAGCCCGGGCGCTTCGAGCTGGCCGACGGGGGTACCCTGTTCCTCGACGAGATCGGCGAGATCCCGGTCGAGATGCAGGTGAAGCTGCTTCGGGCGCTTCAGGAAAGCGAGTTCGAGCGGGTGGGCGGCATCAAGACCACCCACGTGGACGTCCGCCTCATCGCCGCCACCAACCGCGACCTCAACGCCGAGATCGAGGCCGGGCGCTTCAGGAAGGACCTCTACTACCGGCTGGCGGTCGTCCCGATCAGCCTTCCCCCGCTCCGGGAGCGGCCGAGCGACATCCCCACCCTCGTCCAGCACTTCATCGACAAGTACAACCGCCGCCTCAACAAGCGGATCGAGGGGATGACCGACGAGGCGATGTCCCTGCTCCAGGCCTATGCCTGGCCAGGCAACATCCGCGAGCTGGAGAACCTGATCGAGCGCACGCTGCTGTTCGCCGACGGGCCGCAGATCGGCGCGGGCGATCTGCCGCACTTCATCCACACGCCGGGGGCGGTGACGCCGCTGCCCGGACCGGTGCCGACTCCGCCGACGCTTCCCGCCGCCGCCGGCGAGACCGGTCTCAAGGACATCGTCCGCCAGCGGTCCGCGGAGCTGGAGAAGGACCTGATCACCCGCGCGCTCGAGGAGACGGGCGGCAACGTGACCCGGGCGGCGAAGCTCTTGCAGATCAGCCGGAAGTCGCTCCAGACGAAGATGAAGGAGTTCTCGCTGCGCGACGACGGCGACGCGTGAGTGGAGGCGGACGAGCAACGATGCCGGTGAAGATGCCAGTGCTGGGCCAGTCGACCCGACGGAGGTCGAGTGGGCGGAAGTGGTTGGTGTTCCTCGTGGTCCTCGCAGGGGTGGCGGGCTGGTTCTGGTACCGGAAGCACCGGCCTCCCCTGCCGGTGGCGGCGGTCCCGGTCGTGGCGCCGGCGCCGGTCCTGAGCGCACCGGGCTCGACGGTGGTTCCGGGTCTCGCGCAGGCGCCGGTGACACCGACGCTGCCGACGGGACCGCGCTTCCTCTCGGTCCACGTGGACGGTCCGCTCGAGGCGGCGCTGGTGTCCGGAGCGGGCACCGAGACCGGGCTGGCGCTCACCCAGGTGGTGAAGCGGGTGATGGTGTGGTGGGTCGCGGTCCCGGGCGACCTTCGCCGGGGTGACCTCGTCGAGGTGCTCTACGAGGCCCAGGCCGGGCAGGAGCCGCTGGTCGACGCGGTGCGATTCCAGAGCGGGAAGGTGGGCCGAACGTTCGAGGCCTACCGCTTCAAGCCGGCCGGGGCGCAGTTCGCGCGGTTCTACGGGCCGGACGGAGAGGACCTCGAGCTACGGCTCGACCCATCGCCGCTGGACGGCTGGGAGCAGATCACCTCGCTGCTCAAGGACGGCCGGCGGCACAAGGGCGTGGACTTCAAGACTCCGGTGGGGACGCCGGTGAAGGCGACGTTCGACGGGACCATCACCCGGAAGAACTGGTTCTTTCGCGGCAACGGCAACAGCCTCGAGGTGACGGAGACGGCGCCGCCACATCTCAAGGCGGTGTTCCTCCATCTCTCCGAGCTGCCGCGGACGCTGACCGTGGGCACCGCGGTGAAGCGAGGCGAGGTCATCGCCCACAGCGGGAACAGCGGCCACAGCTTCGCGCCGCACCTGCACTACCAGCTGATGTCCGCCGACGACCGGGTGCTGGACCCCTTCGACGTCCAGCCGACGCACCGGATCTCGCTCGGCCCGGTGGATCGACCGGCGCTCCTGGAGCAGGTGGCACGGTGGCGGTCGATGATGACCACGCCGGTGGCCGCGAGCCCCGGAGCGCGCGGCGGCACACCTGCGGCCTCGGTCCGCTGACGAGCGGCGCAGGCCGAGCCGTCTCCGTCGATCGCAACGATGCGGTCGCAGGAGGTTCGACGAGCCAGCGTCGACGTCCCGAGCCGGTCGGTGCACTCATCCGCGATGCCTCAGGTGCGCCTCATCACGCCGAGGCGGTACACCTCGGCACTGGTCCACCCCGCCTGTCGCGCGATCTCGGTCGAGAGCGACTTCAGCCGCTGCCCGCGGGCCAGCCCCACCTCGAGCGCCGCGACCACCTCGGCCTCGGTCCAGCGAGCCACCTCGGTCCGTCCCTCGACCAGCACCACCACCTCCCCCAGCGGCGGCTCGCCTCGGTAACGCGCCACGAGCTCGGACAGCGTGCCCCGCACGAACTCCTCGTGCACCTTGGTCAGCTCGCGCGCGACCACCGCCCGGCGGGGGCCGACCGCCCTCTCGAGATCGACCAGCGTCTCCCCCAGCCTTCGCGCCGACTCGTACAGCACCAGCGTCGCCCGGAGCCCGGCCACCTCCTCCAGCACCGCGGTCCGGTCAGGTCCCGAGCGGGGCAGGAAGCCGAGGAAGTGGAAGCGACCCGAGGGGAGCCCCGATGCGCTCAGCGCGGCGATGACCGCGCTCGGCCCGGGCACCGGCACCACCCGGATGCCCCGGGCCACCGCCTCCGCCACCAGCGCCTCCCCGGGATCGCTCACTCCCGGGCTCCCTGCGTCGGTCACGAGCGCCCCGTCCTCGCCGCCCTCGAGACGCGCGACGATGCCGCCGATCCGCTCCTTCTCCGCGAAGGCCGGCAGGCTCACGAGTGGCGCGGCCACGCCCAGCGACCGGAGCCACGGTCCGGAGTGCCGGGTGTCCTCACAGACGACGAACGCGGCGGCTCGCAGAACCTCCACCGCGCGGGTGCTCACGTCGCCGAGGTTCCCGATGGGCGTCGCGACGAGGTGGAGGGTTCCGGCCATCGACCGGGTGACGCTCTCACATCCCGGCGTCGAACGCCCCGGGCAGGTGCTCGATGACCGCCGCCCGTCCCCGGCCCAGGACCGTCATCACGTCGAAGCGCACCATCCGCCCCGGCGCCGGCCGGCGCTGGAGGTACCGGAGCGCGGCCCGCACCACCCGCCGCTGCTTCTCCCGGGTCACCGTGAGCGACGGGTCACCGAACCTCGCCGACGTTCGCATCCGGACCTCGACGAAGCAGAGGGTCTCCTCGCGCTCGGCGACGATGTCCAGCTCGCCCTCGCGCACCAGCCAGTTCCGCTCCCGGATGCAGTAGCCCGCGCGCTCGAGCCAGGCCACGCACTGCTCCTCGGCCTCGGACCCCAGCCTCGATCGATCGACCTCGCCCATTCCCGCCCCCCACCTTCGACCGGCTGCCGATGCTAGGGGGAGGGTCAGACGTTCAGGGAGCCCTCGGACATCGAGGCGAACACCGGGTGGGCGGTGACGTGGAGGAGCTGCGTCACGTTGCCCAGCGCCTTGAGCATCCGGCCGAGCATCGGAAGGCGCGCCTCGTCCATCCCGCTGCCCATGTCCTCCAGGAGCACCGGCATGGGCTCCTGGGCGACCAGCCGCTCGAGCAGCGACAGCCGCAGCCCGAGCCACACCCAGTCCACGTCGCGGGCCTCGAGCTGACCGACGGGCACCGCCCGCCCGCCCACCCGGGCCACCCCCTTGCCGTCGTGGCCGATCTCCAGCCCCTCGACGCGGCGTTCGGTGAGGGCGATCACGTACTGGGCGCAGCGCTCGACCAGCCGAGCCCCCAGGGTGGCGACGTCGATCGCGAGGAGATCCGCCGCCGCGTTCGCCAGCGCCGGGGTGAAGTCGTCGAGCGCGTCGGGTCCCCCAGCGGCGGCGGGAGCGCCCGGAGTGGAGGTGCGGCGCGGCCCCGGGGCCAGGGAGTCACGCACCCGGGCCATCTCCCGCTCCACCTCGCGCGCGTCGCGCACGTAGCTGCCCTTCTCGGCAAGCTTGCCGTTGAGGGCGTCGTGCTCGGCCCGCAGCTCCGCCAGCTGACTGGCAGCGGCCACGTACTCCGGATTGAGCTTCGCGGTGGACAGCCGGCCTTCCAGCTCGTCGGCACGGGCGGCCCACTTCCCGTGCTCCTCGAGGGCGCCGACGATCTCGTGGGGCTGCTCGACGGCGAGGATCTTCATCGCGTTGCGCACCGGCTGGGCGTCGGCCTCGAACTGGTCTCGAACCTGCCGCTCCCGATCGCCGAGCCGGTCGCCCTTCCGCACCGCCAGCTCGGACCACTGGAGGTCCTCGACGCGCTTCAGCGCCACCAGCGCCGCCAGCCCGAAGGCCGGGATGTCCAGGAGCGCGATGTACTTGAGGGGGCCGGTCACCGTCGCCCCGGTGAAGAGCGCCGCTGCCCCGAGGGCCATCCCCGCCCAGAACCGCCCGTCGCGGGTGAGCGGGGCCGGGGCCGGAGCGGTGGCCACGTCCACCTGGCGCTCTGCCTCGAGCTTGGCCAGGGTCTCGTCGACCTTCGCCACCAGCGCGGGAAAGCCCCGGGCGCGCTCGACGATGTCGGGGATCAACCCCAGCCCCTCCACGGTGGGCGCCTGCTGGAGTCGCTGCTGGGCCTCGGCCAGCTGCTGCTCCAGCTCCTGCACGGCCTTCACGCGGGTCTCGAGCTGGAAGATCTGCGCGGTCACCCCGTCGGCCCGGAACTGCAGCCGCTCGACCTCGGAGGACAGCGCCAGTTCCCGCTCCAGCTCGGCGAGCCGAGCCCGGGCCTGCATCGGGTCCATCGGCGGCTCGGGGGTGGGAGGCGAGCTGCTGCCGCCGAGGCGGGGCTGCGGCGGCTGCTGCCCGCGCTTCGGCCGGCGCGAGGGAAGCTGCGAGGGGGTGAAGGTGAAGAGCTGCTCGTACCGGCCGCGCGGCGGAAACCCGACCTGCGCGCGGAGGTACTGGGCCATCTCCGCGGGGTCCTCGGTGATGAGGTCGTGTCCCCGGGTGGTGGCGTTCACCCGGTGCAGCGACCCCGAACGGCCGAGCTCGCGGAGGATGCGGTACGTCGCGCGGTCGCGCCCCACCAGCCAGAGCGCGGCCTTGCTCGGGGTGCCGGGCTCGGACGCGGCATAGCGCGCGTCGCCTCCGCGCCCGTCGGGGAAGCAGAGCTCGGAGGTGAGACCCACGAGCGGTGCCCCGGCGGTCGCCGGAAGCAACGTCCAGTACCCGGGCTTCAGGGAGACGCGAACGCTGGGGAGGAACCCGCGGACGCCCTGGAGCGCGAACTCGACCCAGTGCATGCCCGGGGACCGACTGTAGCCCAGCGGGCCGGCAAGTCAGCGCACCCGGTCGGGGTGCTCGCTCAGCCGCGGGTCGCGGCGGCGGTCTTGGCCGACTTGGCCTTCTTGCCCTTGGGGGCCGGGGGCGCGGCGGGGGAGGGCTCGGACGGCGTCTCGGGAGCAGCAGCGGCGGCGGGGGCCTCGGCGGCGGCACCCTCCACCAGCTCCTCCTGGGTCTCGACCCGGCTCGCCTTCCCGCGGAGATCGCGCAGGTAGAACAGCCGGTTGTGGCGCACGTCACCGCGGGTCAGGACATCGATGCGCTCGTAGCGGGGGCTGTGCAGCGGAAAGATGCGCTCCACGCCGACCCCGTAGGACATCTTCCGCACGGTGAATGTGGCGCGGTTGCTGCCCTTGGTCTTGCGGATGACCACGCCCTCGAACGGCTGAACGCGCTCCTTCTCGCCCTCCCGGACCTTCCAGTGCACACGCACGGTGTCACCGGTGCGGAAGTCGGTGATGTCCTTCCGCAGCTGCTTCGACTCGACGTATTCCAGGGCGCTCGGGCGCATGGCAACTGACTCCAACGAACAGGGAGCCGGGCCTGATAGCAGACGGACCGTCCCGTCGCAAGGTGATGCCCCGACAAGCCCCCGGATTCAGAGGTCCTTCTCCTCCAGCGAGAGGAGCCGCCGGTCCTCGTCCGACAGCGCCGCACCCTCGAGGAGGTCGGGCCGCCGTGCCCGGGTGAGATGGAGCTGGTGCCAGCGCCGCCAGCGGGCGATGCGCGCGTGGTCGCCTCCCTGGAGCACCTCGGGGACGGCCACGCCACGGAACTCGGGGGGCCGGGTGTAGTGGGGATGCTCGAGGAGCCCACCCTCGAAGCTCTCGGCGCCGGTGGAATCGGCGTTGCCCAGGACGCCGGGCAGCAGGCGCGCGACCGCGTCCACGATGCACAGCGCCGCCAGCTCGCCGCCGGTCAGGACGAAGTCGCCGATCGACACCTCGCCGTCGACGTAGGCCCGAACCCGCTCGTCGACCCCCTCGTAGCGGCCGGCGACGAGGACCAGGTCGGTGGGGCCTGCGGCGAGGGCCCGGGCCATCCCCTGCGTGAAGCGCTCGCCCCGCGGCGAGGTGAGGAGCACCCGTGCCCCGGGGAGGGCGGCTCGCGCGGCCTCGACGGCGGCGACGAGCGGCTCGGGTTTCATCACCATGCCCGCGCCGCCGCCGTAGGGCGCGTCGTCGGTGATCCGGTGCTTCCCCTCCGCGTGCTCGCGGATGTCCCGCGCCTCGACGCGGACGAGGCCGCGGGCGCGCGCCTTCCCGAGGATGCTCGCCTCGAGGTACCCGGTCACCATCGCCGGAAAGAGGGTGAGGATCTGCGCCTGCCACATGCCGGTCGGGGCCTACTCCACCATCTCCGGTGGCCTGACGACGAGCACCCCGGCGTCGAGGTCGACCTCGGGGACGAAGTCGTCGACGAACGGGACCACCAGCGGCTCGGGGGCGGTGCCCTCGATGACCAGGTTCGGCACCGGGCCGGTGTTCCAGATCTCGGTCACCCGCCCCAGCGGCGCGCCGTCGGGCGTGCGGGCCTCGAGACCGACCAGGTCTCCCTGGAACCACTCGCCCTCGGCCGGGGGCGGAAGGTCCTCGCGGTGCACGAGCACGGTCGCGCCGCGGAGCGGCTCGGCCGCCGAGCGAGAGTCGATGCCCCGGAGCGTGACCAGGAAGGCGTCGGAGGCGCGGCGCGCCCGGGTGACGTCGACCTCGCGTTCCTCGCCCGAGCGCAGCCGGACGACCAGGCGGTGGACGACCGAGAGCGCCAGGGACTCGGGGTCGAAGGTGCGGACCGCCAGCTCCCCTCCGAGCCCGTGCGCGCGCGCCACGTACCCCACCTGCAGCGTGGGGGGGCGCGGGCTCATTCAGCCGGTGGAGGCTCGGGCGGAGGCGGTGCGTCCGGGACCGGGGCGGCGCGCCGGTCGTCGAGGACCTCGAGGCGTGCCTTGGCGCCGCGGCGCTGGGCGGCGACGGAGAGCAGGGTGCGGATGGCGTTGACGGTGCGGCCGTCGCGGCCGATGACCTTGCCCACGTCCTCGGGGGCGACCTTCAGCTCGAACAGGGTGCCGCCGTCGGCTGGCTGGCTCCGCAGCTCGACCTGGTCCGGGCGGTCCACCAGTCCCCGGGCCAGGGACATCAACAGCTCTTCCACGGCGCTAGTGCTCCGCCCGGGGCACGGTGACCTGTGCGAGCTGGCCGGGACCGAAGCGAGACGGTGCACCCGAGGAGCGAGCAGCGACGGCGTACCTCGCCGTACGTCGAGCGGCGGAGCGACGAGGCTGCGCGTCGCAGCGAGAGGATCGGCCGCCGCAGCGGTCAGCATGCCCCGGTCGGAGCACTCAGGCCTTGGGGGTCTTGCTAGCGCGCTTGATGAGGCCGGCCACCGTCTCGGACGGGGTCGCGCCCGCCTTGAGCCAGTGCTCGAGGCGCTCCTGCTGGAACTCGATCTTGGGGGGCTCGAGGTTGGGGTCGTACGCCCCGATCGCCTCGATGAACTTGCCGTCCCGCGGGTTGCGCGAGTCTGTGGCAACCACGTGGTAGTACGGCATCTTCTTTGCGCCCGCGCGTGCGAGCCGAAGCACGACAGCCATGAATCCTCTCCGTCCTTGGGAACGCGCGGGATTAGTCGTGGCCCGCCTGGTTGTCAAGAACGGCCCCGGATGTCGCGGACTTACGGCGCGCTTTCACGCCGGGCGCGGACCCTCGGCCGCCGGCCCCTGCCGGTTGGCGAGCTGACCGCAGGCCGCGGCGATGTCCCGGCCCCGGTTCTCGCGGATGAAGGCCGCCACGTGGCCGCGGGCGAGGATCTCGCGGAAGCGCTCCGCCCGCTCCTCGCCGGTGGTGAAGAAGCCGAGCCCGGGGTTCTCGTTGTAGGGGATGAGGTTCACCTTGGCGGGGACGTCCCGGAGCAGCTCCACCAGGCGGGCGGCGTCCTCGTCGGCGTCGTTGACGCCGCGGAGCAGCACGTACTCGAAGGTGATCCGCCGGCCCTGGCGGAGCGGGAACTGGCGGCAGGCCTCCATCAGGTCGGCGATCTTCCACTTCCGGTTCACCGGCATCAGCTCGTCCCGCTGTGCGTCGGTGCTGGCGTTGAGGGAGATGGCGAGCTTCACGTCGGTCTCGGCCCCGAGCCGGGCGATCATCGGAACCAGCCCGACGGTGGAGACGGTGATGTGGCGGTGGGAGAAGTTGGGGCCGTCCTCGGACTGCAGGACGTCGAGGGCGTCCTTGAGCGCCTCGAAGTTGTGGAGGGGCTCGCCCATGCCCATGAACACGAGGTTGGTGAGCGGCCGGGTCAGGGCGAGGCCCTCGTTGCGAGCGACCTCGCGGTTCACCGCGTGCACCTGGGCGACGATCTCCGCGGCGGTCAGGTTGCGGAGCAGCCCCAGCGTCCCGGTCATGCAGAACTTGCAGGCCATGGCACAGCCCACCTGGGTGGAGACGCAGAGCGTCTTCCGGTCGGGGGCGGGCATGTAGACGCTCTCGATGAGCCGGCCGTCGCGGGTACGCCAGCGGTACTTGATGGTGCCGTCGGTGCTCCGCTGCTCGAGGTCCTTGACCAGCGGCTCGAGGGCACAGCGTTCCTGGAGCCGGGCCCGCAGCGACCTCGACAGGTCGGTCATCTGGTCGAAGTCCGTCTCGCCGCGCTGGTGGATCCAGCGGTAGAGCTGGCGGGCGTGGAACGGCCGTTCCCCGAGCTCCTCCACGAGGAAGCGGGTCAGGCGATCGAGAGGAAGACCGAGGAGGTCGACCGTCGTGTCCTGTGCGGCCGGCATCGACCTCTGGCCTCTAACATGGGTCAGCGAGGGGCGCAGATGCCCGGCGCTTTCCAGGCGCGACGGGCGATCGCGGGGTACCCTCTTCCCGGACCCGGAGGAGATGCATGAGGCGGATCGTCCCACTCGTCGTCGGCACGCTGTCGATCGCCGCCCACGCCGCGGCGACCAAGGGGGGACCCTGCAGCGGCGATCAGGACATGCTCTCCATCCGGGGGAGCTGGACGACCCAGCCCGACGTTCCGGGGACGACCACGGGTCGGCCGAGGAGCGCGACCCCGCAGGTGGCCGCGCGGATCGACAAGCTGGCCCAGCTGTTCCGCGCGGCGTACCCCGACCCGCGGGGGATGGAGGCCGCCGGCTACCGGGTCCTCGGCGCGACGCCGGAGGTGAGCCCCGGTCCGTACGCCTACGACTACAACTCGCTCTACAAGGCCTGGTACTGCAACACGAACCTCCACAAGGTGCTCCTCGGGGCGGAGACCGCGACCTGGGCCTATGCGTTCGTGAACCACCTCGGCTGGTTCGCGGAGCAGCCGCGGGACTTCCGCGTCGAGGGAAGCCCGACCTACCTGCTCACCAAGCGCTCCGGCAGCTTCAAGGGCCATCCGGCGTACGAGGGCGTTCACAACCAGAGCTCGAACACGGGGCAGACGTTCTCCCGGGCCATCCTCGTCACGCGGGGCGGTCGCTCGCCGCTGAAGCCGGTGACGCGGAGGCAGTTCCTCGAGGCCTACCTGGCCTACTCGCAGGCACAGGCGGGCCCGCAGCGGGCGGCTCTGGAGAAGTACACGCAGGATCCGACCAAGAGGGCCGAGGTCCTGCGCAACTTCGACGCGCAGGTCCAGAAGCGCGAGTCCGCGGCCAGGACGCGGCTGGCCTCGCTGTCGCCGACGGAGGCGAGCCAGCCAGCGATCCTCGCGCAGGGAGGCGTGGGGGACTTCAAGGACTTCGGCACCGAGGAGCGCGGGGGCCGCGCGCTGATGCGGTTCGACAAGAGCTACTTCCAGCCGGGGATGCCGCCGGAGTCGCCTCAGTTCGTGGTCATCTACTGGCGGTGGCAGAAGAGCGCGCCGTCGA
>DATJVY010000028.1:0-6546 GCA_035501615.1 Myxococcaceae bacterium | reverse complement strand
TCGAGGTCCCGAGGGAGAGAGCAGATGGCGGATGCCGCGGTGGAGCGGGCACCGGAGCAGGCCCAGGCACGAGATGCGCAGGGCAAGAACGGGGACCCGGCGCTGGTCGCCGCGAAGAAGCGGCGCGCGCTGAGGATCGTCGGTGGCGTCGCCGGGGTGGTGGTCCTCGGGGTGCTCCTCTACGTGCTCTTCACTGCTGGGAAGGAGGAGACCGACGACGCGCAGATCGACGCCGACGTCGTCCAGCTCGCTCCTCACGTCTCGGGGCAGGTCGCTGCCGTTCCGGTCGCCGAGAACCAGTCGGTCAAGAAGGGCGACGTGGTCCTCCAGCTGGACGACCGGGACTACCAGGCGCGCGTTGCCCAGGCCACGGCCGAGCTGGAGAGCACCCAGGCGCAGGCACAGGCCGCGGATGCACAGGTCGCGGTGGCGGAGGCCTCGGCCCGCGGCTCGCTGACCCAGGCGGAGGCGAACCTGGTCGGTAGCAGCCGCTCGGTCTCCGGCTCGCGCGCCCAGCTCGAGCAGGCGCGGGCCACCCTGGTCAGCCGCGAGGCGGACCTCAAGCTGGCGGAGAACAACATCGCCCGGGCCCGCGAGCTCCAGCAGGCGAACGCCATTCCCCAGCAGCAGTTCGATCAGTGGCAGGCCCAGTTCCTCTCCGCGCAGGCCGGGGTGACCGCGGCCCAGGCGGCGGTGAGCGCCGCGGCGGACCAGCTCCGTCGCTCGCAGGCCCAGGTGAACGAGGCCGAGGGTCGTCTGGTGGTCAGCCGCCCGGTCGACGCGAGCATCGCGGCGGCCGTGGCCAACGCCGCCTACCAGCACGCCCGGGTGAAGAGCGCCGAGGCCGCCCTGGCGCTGGCCAACCTCAACCTCGAGTGGACACGGGTGGTGTCGCCGGGCGACGGAGCGGTGACCCGCATCACCGCGCACCCCGGGGCGCTGCTCTCGGTGGGACAGACGGTGGCCCAGTTCGTGCCGGTCCAGAAGTACGTCACCGCCAACTTCAAGGAGACCCAGATCGGGAAGATGCGCCCCGGTCAGCCGGCCGACGTCGAGGTCGACACCTATGGACGGACGCTGCACGGAAAGGTGGAGAGCCTCTCTGGGGGGACTGGCGCGCGCTTCTCGCTCTTCCCCCCCGACAACGCCACCGGCAACTTCGTGAAGGTGGCTCAGCGCATCCCGGTGCGGATCACGCTCGATGCCATCCCATCCGGAGTCGAGCTCCGTGCGGGCCAGTCGGTGGTGGTGACCGTGCACGTGAACAAGTGACCGAGACTGACGGAGGTACGTCCTTGATACGAACGCTGATTGCAGCAGCGCTCCTCGTCTCCCCGGCGGCGCTGGCCGAGGGCGCGCTGAGGCTGACCATCGACGAGACGGTGGCCGAGGCGCTGCGGGTGAACGACCAGCTCAGGGCCGCGCGCTACCGGGCGGAGGGCGCCGAGGACATGGCGCGCAGCGCACGCGGGCGCCTCCTTCCCGCGCTCAACGCGAGCAACACCTGGCAGCACTGGGATGGTCCGTTCGTCATCTCGCTCGCTCCTCCCGGAACTCCCAGTCCAGGGGTGATCGCCCGGAACGTGAACAGCGACACCTTCACCGTCGCGGCACAGCAGCCGGTGCTGGGGCTCCTCCACCGCGAACGGGACCTCAAGTCGTCGAACGCTTCCGCAGATGCGAGCCGTGCCGACGAGGCGGACGCCCAATCGCAGCTCGGCGAGCAGGTCCGGACCACCTACCTCCGGCTCTTCGAGGCAAAGGCGGGGGTGGCCATCGCCGACGCGAGCATCGAGCAGCTCCAGAAGCAGGTGCAGGACGCCCAGGCCCGGTACAACGCCGGGACGATCACCAAGGCCGACCTGCTCCGCTTCCAGACCGCGGTGGCCAACGCCCAGCAGCAGAGGATCCAGGCCGCCACCTCGGCCCAGACCGCCCGTCAGGCGCTGCTCACCTACCTGGCGCGCAATCCGGAGGATCCCTCGCTGGACTTCGTCGAGCCGGAGGATCTCGAGCAACAGGCCGCGGTGCACCCCACCGAGTCGGTGGACGAGCAGATCAACCGCGCACTCAAGAACCGTCCCGAGGTGCAGCGTGCCCAGAAGCAGGCCGAGGCGGCGCGGGCCAACGGCCAGGCGCGGCTCTACGAGCTGCTCCCCGAGGTCGACGTCCAGGCGGCCTACGCCTACAACCGGGGGTCGCTCTTCCAGCCGGAGAACAGCTCCTTCATCGGCGTCGTCGCCAGCTGGCCCTTCTGGACCTGGGGCGCCAGGTGGTACGCGGCCCAGAGCGCGCAGCGCCAGGCGGACGCCGCCAGCGCGCTGCTGGAGAACGCGCGCAAGCAGGTCGCCTACGACGTGTCGAGCAAGGCGTCGCTGCTCGAGGCGCAGTTCGTGGCGGTGCAGGTGGCGGAGACCGCCATCGCCAGCGCCGAGGAGGCCTACCGGGTCACCAGCGCCCAGGTCTCCGCGGGAACCGCGACGACCACCGACCTGCTCGACGCGCAATCGGCGTTGACCACGGCGAGGGCCAACCTGGCCCGCGCGCGGTACGAGCGGAGCATCGCCCGGGTGTCGCTGGATCGCGCCACCACCGCCCGGTGAGGCGATGGCGGCCGAGGCCCATGCCGACGTGAGCTGGCGCCCCAGCCACAGCCCGTGGCTGGTGGGGCTGACCGTCACCCTGGCGACGTTCATGGAGGTGCTGGACACCAGCATCGCCAACGTGGCGCTCCCCCACATCGCCGGCGGCCTCTCCGCGAGCCAGGACGAGGCGACCTGGGTGCTCACCTCGTACCTGGTCTCCAACGCGGTGGTGCTCCCGATCAGCGCCTGGATCGCCAGCCGGGTCGGCCGGAAGCGCTTCTACATGGCCTGCGTGGTGCTCTTCACGATCAGCAGCGCCCTCTGCGGCTTCGCGCCCACGCTGCAGTCGCTGATCTTCTTCCGGGTGCTCCAGGGCGTGGGTGGCGGGGGGCTGGCCCCCAGCGAGCAGGCGATCCTCGCCGACACCTTCGAGCCGCGGCAGCGGGGGATGGGCTTCGCGATGTACGGGCTGGCGGTCGTCTTTGCTCCGGCGATCGGCCCCACCCTCGGGGGCTACATCGTGGACCACGCCAGCTGGCGGTGGATCTTCTACATCAACATCCCGGTGGGGATCCTCTCGCTGTTCCTGAGCTCGATGCTCGTCGAGGACCCGCCGTGGATCGCGAAGGAGAAGGAGGAGTCCCGCGGAGTGAAGGTGGACTGGCTGGGGCTGGGGCTCGTGGCGGCTGGCTTCGGATGCCTCCAGGTCGTGCTGGACAAGGGCCAGCAGGACGACTGGTTCAGCTCCCCGCTCATCGTCGCCTTCAGCATCGTGACCTTCGTCTGCCTGTTCGGGACGGTGGTCTGGGAGTGGGCGCACCCCAATCCCATCGTCAACGTTCGCCTCTTCAAGAACCGGAACTTCGCCACCAGCATCGCGCTGATGTTCGTCCTCGGCGGAGTGCTCTACGGGAGCACGGTGCTGATCCCGCAGTTCGTGCAGACGCTGATGGGCTACAGCGCCGAGAGAGCGGGGATGGTGCTCTCGCCCGGCGGCTTCACCACCATGGCGATGATGCCACTGGTGGGGTTCCTGGTCTCGCGCGTCCCGGCGAAGTACCTGATCACCGCCGGATTCACCGGGCTGTCGCTGGCGCTGTGGCACATGACCAGCATCAACCTCAGCATCGATCCGACCACCGCGACGCTGTACCGGGTCTTCCAGGCCGCCTCGCTCGCCTTCCTCTTCGTGCCCATCAACACCGTGGCCTACCTGGGCGTCCCGCGCGAGCAGAACAACCAGGTCTCTGGTCTGATGAACCTGGCGCGCAACATCGGCGGAAGCGTGGGCATCTCCTTCCTCGTCACCACGCTCGCCCGCCGCTCGCAGATCTACCAGAACGTCCTGGTGGACCGGCTGACGCCCTCCAACGTCTACCTCCAGGAGAGGCTGGCCCGGCTGCAGCAGGCCTTCACCCCGGCTGGACCGGCGGATGCCGCGAAGCGGGCCTACGTGTCGATCTACATGACCATCCAGCAGCAAGCGGCGGTGCTCGCCTACGTCCGGATCATCGAGATCCTGGCCATCGTCACCGCGGTGTTCGTGCCGCTCATCCTGCTCTTCCTCCGGAAGAACCGGCCGGGAGAAGCCCCGGCGGGCGCCCACTAGAGGCGCTTGACTTGAGCCCGGCCGGGGGCATCCTCACCATCCATCGGGGGAGGTACGGGGATGATCGCTCGGGTGGTGACTCTGCTTCTGGGGCTGGGAATCGCTGGCACGGCGGCCTGGGAGCCGGCGGGCTCGGCGGTCTTCCGGCACGACCTCGTCATCGGGCTGGTCATCGCCGCGGTGGCCGTCGTGGCGATCGCGGTGCGGGGGGCGAACTACGTCAACACCGCGCTGGCGCTCTGGATGTTCTTCTCGGGGATCATCTACCCCGTGGTCCCCCACATCTACGTGGGCATCGTCGGGGGCACGCTGGTGTTCATCTTCTCGCTGGTCCCCACCTCCGACCGCACCTTCTGGCCTTTCGGGAAGCAGAGCACGGCCTCGCCCTGAGGGGCGGCGCTTCTCCTGCTGGACACGAGTAGCGGGAGGCGGCCGGGCCGGGTGGAGCCGCGCCACGCCGGGACGTAGCGTTCTCTGGGCCCTTGTCCACCCGGGAGGTCCCGATGCGCGCGCCCCAGAAGCTCCGCGGCTTGCTCCGGATCGAGCATCCGCTCCTCGGCGCGCCGATGGCCGGCGGCCCGAGCACTCCGGCGCTGGCCGCGGCGGTGTCCCGCGCGGGGGGTCTGGGCATCCTCGGGTGCGCATACTCGACCCCCGAGCAGATCCTCGAGTGGAGCCGGGAGGTGCGGGCAAGGACGGATCGGCCCTTCGGCATCAACCTCTTCGCCGACGTCCCGGCGGGCGCCCCGGTGGACCCGCGGCCGATGCTGGAGCTGCTCGGTCCCCTCCACGCCGAGCTGGGACTACCACCGCCCGAGCTTCCGGTGCCACCGGCGAGCGCGCTCGACGCCCAGATCGAGGCGGTGGCGCAGAGTGGGGCGGCGGTGTTCAGCATCGTCTTCGGGCTCCCCTCCCCGGCACAGCTCCAGCGCCTCGGGCGGGCGGGCATGGTGCGGATGGGGACGGCGAACACCGTCGAGGAGGCGCGGCGGATCGAGGCTGCCGGCATCGAGGTGGTCGTGGCCCAGGGAAGCGAGGCCGGGGGGCACCGGGCCACCTTCGTCGGCACCGCGGAGCGGGGCCTGGTGGGGACCCTGGCCCTCGTGCCCCAGGTGACGGACGCCGTCCGGATCCCGGTGGTCGCCGCGGGAGGAATCATGGATGGCCGGGGATGGGTCGCCGCCGAGGCGCTCGGCGCCGCCGGCGTGCAGCTCGGCACCGCCTTCCTCGCCTCCGACGAGTGCGGCGCCGTCCCGGCATACAAGGAGGCGGTGCTCGCGGCGACCGAGGACGGGACGGCGATCACCCGCGCCTTCTCCGGGCGTGCCGCGCGGGGTCTGGTGAACCGCTTCCTCACCGCACTCGAGGGACGGGCGGAGGCCGTCCTGCCCTATCCGCTGCAGAACGCGCTCACCCGGCCCATGCGAACCGCGGCAGCCCGCGCCGGACGGACCGAGCTGCTCTCGCTCTGGGCGGGACAGGCAGCTCGACTCGCCCGGAGAGGCCCCGCGGCGGACATCGTTCGATGGTTGGTGGAAGACGCCGCCCGGGTCCGGGCGGCGCTCCAGGAGTGACTACGGCCACAGGCCCCAGCTGCTGGCGCGGTCGCCCTGCTGGGCCTCCGCCTGGATCAGCGCCCGCTCGGCGGACGCCTTCCGGAGCTGCTCCACGGCCTGCTGGAGCATGGCGATCTCCTTCTCCAGGGAGTCGACGGTGCGCTTCTCCATCGCGGTCATCGTCTCGTCGGCGACCGGACGGACGGGGGCAGACTCGGTGGCGAAGGCGGGGGTGACGGAAAGCGCGGCCAGGGCCAGCGCGGTACGGATCTTCATGACGTTTCTCCTTGTTCTTTTCTGTCTTCCGGACGCCCATCGCCCGGGATGACAGAGGAGAGGTGTGGGTCCGTCCGCTGCTCGTTACGGGGTCGGGACCGCGGACCATCGAGGTCGCTCGACCAAACGACAAAAAAAGAGGCTGGCACCGGGCCAGCCTCCTCGAGACGAAGGGGCGCGCGTGCGCCCTCAGCGCTGCTCGGCAGGCGTCGCGTTCGGACGGAGCAGCGGACGCGGGAGCGCGGCCTTCCGCCCAAAGAGCAGCGCGTCCAGCGAGGCCCTCCCCGCTCCGGCGACCAGGAGCCAGAGGAAGCCGGCGAAGTAGAGGAACTCGTCGAACGCGAGGAGGGAGCGGATCCCGGCGATCTCCGGGCGCTTGGCGGTGAGGATGGCCACCACCATGGTCCCCATCAGCGGCACCGCGGCGATCCGGGTGAACAGCCCGAGGAGGATCAGGGTACCGCCCACCAGCTCGATGCCCGAGACCATGGCCGCCTGCACCGCGGGGAAGGGAATGCCC
>DATJVY010000027.1:0-19824 GCA_035501615.1 Myxococcaceae bacterium | reverse complement strand
GCCCCCGCCCGGACCTCCTCCGGTGCCCCCGCCCGGACCGCCGCCGCCGCCGCCGAGGTTCGTGCCGGAGCCGCCGCCGCAGGCGAGGAGGGCGAGCACGGCGGACGGGAGCGCGAGCCGGCCGCGGATCGATCGAGGATGAAGATGCACGGGTGGTACCCCCCGGGGCGAGCAACGACATCTACCATGCCCAGGCTCGCCGACACCGACGGCCGAGAGCTTGACCCCTGGGGGGCCCGTTGGTAACAGGCCCTCGAAGCGTCAGCGGGAATAGCTCAGTGGTAGAGCATCGCCTTGCCAAGGCGAGGGTCGAGGGTTCAAATCCCTTTTCCCGCTCTCGTAGTCCATTGTTGTCTCAGCGGTTTCGTCGCCGCTGCTCCGTGAGCCGCGTAGATGCCGTGCGGGGCATCGAGCCGCTGGACCGCGTCCGATTCGGTAGACAGTTGGACTACGCCGCTGCCCTTTCGAACTCGGCCGGGCTTTCTTGAGATCTCCCGGTCCGTCCGCAGCTCGCGGACCTCCTTCCGGAGCCGGGTGAGCTCCTCCCGTTCGGAGCTCGTCAGCGCCTCGGGCTTCCCCCTGCCGGTGTCGGCTCGCGCTTGCTCCACCCAACCCCGGAGTGGCGACTCGGTCAGGTCCAGATCTCGAGCGACCTGGGGGACGGTCTTCCCGCCCTCGAGGACGCGCTGGACGGCGCTGGCCTTGAACTCGTCGGTGAAGCTACGCCTCGGCCTCGGTGGCGTCCTCTCCTCGGCCATGCTGGACACCGTATCCGCCTTTCGGAAAGTGTCCACGGAGGCAGATCAAGCCCAGATGGCCTCCCACTGCTCATCAGTGACGTCCATCACAACGGTAGATCACGAGTGCGATCTGCTGTTGATCCCCCCTGCCGAACCCGATCGAATTCCGAGGCCTTGCGCTCGTCCCGGTTGTGAGATGCGTTCTAGTCTCTTCAGGCCCAAGACGATCCCCCGGTCACTTACGCACTTCGCGTCTAGCCCCCCGCGCCGACGGATCTTGAGCCCCGGAGCGAGGCCGAGATCAAGGTCCGCAAGTCTGAGCGCCACGAGCGGATCCGCCATTCCGGAATTGCCAGCCACGTCGCTGTCACGGTGTCACTTCCAACCTCGCCTATCGAAGCACGTCGCGCAGCAGGGCCGTCGGATGGCCTCCTCGCGCTCCTGGGCGACCTCGAGCGCGCGGACGGCCTCGGGGGTTAGGTTCCGCCGCTTCGGGCCTACGCGGCCGCGCTGGCGGGCCGTGGGAGGCGCTTGAGCCGGTGGGCGAGGAATGGACGTGGCCATGCGGCTACTCCTGGAAACCGCGCAGATACTTTTCGAGGTCCTCTGGGCGGACTCGGATGGCGTTGGAGATGCGGCAGTGGGGCAGGGCGCCGCGCTCGCAGAGCCGGTAGACCGTCACCCGCGCCACGCGGAGCCTCTCGGCCACCTCGGTGACCGTCAGCAGCCCCCGACCCTCGACGAGGCGCACCCGGGCGGGACCTTGGACCCGTGAAGCAAACGGTGAAGCAAACGGGAGCGGTCCGGGTGTAGCCAGTGGAATGGATGGAACGGGCGGTGCGTCCTCCCTCGGAGCCAAAGGGCCGGAATGACGACCGGAGGCGACCCAATGCGAATCCGTGGAAGCGGGCGAAACGTCCGAGGCGTGCTTCCCAAGCCGAGGGTCGCGGGTTCGACCCCCCGTCTCCCGCTCACTCGAAGCACTGGAAAGGCGGGCGGAAATCCCGCCCCCTTTCCCCGGTGGATCGTCGTCCGGAGAAATCTGCCATAGATCTGCCGTGCGGGATGCGCTCGCCACGTCGGCTCGCGGGACGAGCTCCGCAGAGGAGCCGCAGCTTGCCGAGCTCGGCCTGGAGGTAGCCTGGAGCCAGGTGGCCGTACGTCTCGTGAGCCGGAGGTCGCGGTGCCGGAGAAGCTTCTGCACGGCCACCGCGTCCGCGCCAGCCATGAACGGCAGGATCGCAGCCGAGTGCCTCAGGTCGTGAAAGCGAATCGGACGCAGGTGTGGGTTCGGCCAGAGCAGCCAGTGGTGCTCCGCACAGCGGCGCTGGCCGTTGTCGGGCGCAACCTCTCGGTGCGTGCACCGGTGGCGCCGACGGACGTGCGTCGAGTGGGTCACCAGGCCCGCCCGGGCCATCGCCCGGCGCAGCAACGCCGCCAGGTCGGTGTGCTCGGCGAACATGTCGCCGTCGTGCCCTGGGAAGACGAGCGGGCTCGGCGAGTTGTCGATGGCATGCCGGAGGAACTGCACGAGCTCCGCGTGGATGGGGATGGCGTTTGCGTGCCCGCCCCGGAGCTCGCCCTTTCGCAGCCCGGTGTACTACGCCCCGGCGAAGAGCGGTCTTCAACGTCGGGCGAGCTGCTCGAGGACGACCGGGACCTTCTCGACGCGCAAGTTGTCTCCGACAACGCCCGAGGGAACAGGCTTGCGCTGCACATCGGTCACCGGGTTCACGCCCGTCCACCAACCCTTGCGCCGTGCGGTGGTGAACGCGCGGGACACGTACCCCCGGAGTTGATTCACGGTCCGCGGGGCGAGCCCTGCCGCGAGTTTCTCGTCCAGGAAGTTCTCGAGGTCCGACGCCTTGCCATCGCCGGCCGCGCGCGCATCCTCGTCGCGGTGATCTCGAAAGCCCTCCGCACTCTCCCGATCGTCCTTCCACTCTTCGCCGGGTGCGTCCATGGCCCGCCAACGCTGAGCCGTTACCCGGACGGAGCGCCGGAGCCGCTGGAGAGCCTGCGAGGGCGCATCGTCGTCCTCACCTTCTGGGCTGAGTGGTGCAAGCCGTGCCTCGAGGAATTTCCGGTCATCCGTTCGGTGGTCGAGGCAGCCGGCCCGGACGTGGACCTGAAGGCGGTCTACTACCGGGAGGATCCGGGGCCTGGATCCGCCGTGTACCGCTGGCTGGCGGGGCAGCCGGAACTCTCCCGCCGGGTGTGGTGGCCCAGCTCGTCGGTCCTCGAACGTTTCGCGATCCGTGGCCTCCCCCACACTCTCGTCCTGGCGGCCGACGGCAGGGTGGTTCGCGAATTCGATGGAGCCATCGTCGGGGAGCGGGCGAACGACCTTCGCGCGGCGCTGGCCCTCGCGCGACCCGTCGGATGATTGAGTCGCTCAGAAGCTGTAGGCCACGATGCCCTTGGCGAGCATCGAAGCCACGAGCTGATTCCCGTTCATGTTCTGGTAGATGGGGAAGGCGAGCTCGCCGTAGACGGAGAGGCGGCCGAACGAGATCCCCAGGCCAGGCGCGACGAGAACCCTGACGTAGCCGGTGTCGACGTAGTTGGCCTCCGGCCCGGAGTCTCGCATGCGGTACGAGCCGAGGACTTGGAGCACCGGCGCGAGCTTCACGCCTCCGCCGAGCGCCAGGTCGAGATATGCGCCGAGGCTGGTGTCGAACTCGGCGCCAGGGTTGTATCCACCCTGGGTGGCGAATGGCCAGTCGAGCTTGCCGCTCACGAACCAGTTCACGAGTCCGTTCGAGGTGATCGCCCCCAGGTGGTAGATGCCCAGCAGCAGGTCCACGGAGCCCGAGCCGATCTGCGTGTCCCGGTCGAAACCCGGCTCCTTCCACTGGCCCGTCGGCAGCTTGAAGCCGAAGGTCAGCCCCGTGGAGAGGTCCTCGGAGAAGCCGGTGTAGACGCCTTCCAGCCGGATGTCCCCGACCGAGGAGCTCTTGAGGTCCTGGATCTCGCCCGTGTCCTCGTCGGCGGTCACGAAGTTGCGGTACCAGTAGGGAACGCGGGCAATCACCCCCCAGGAGCGGTTGAACTGGGCAATCCCTCCCAGGGTGAAGAAGTTGGTCCGGATCAGCCTGTCCGAGTTGTCCTCCGCAGGGGCCGAGCTCGTCCCGTGCCAGTTCTGGTTCTGGTTCTGCCAGTCCCACTCGACGAAGGCGGTCACCCCGACGTCGGTGGGGTACATCAGCGGACCGCCGATCTCGAACACGCCGCAACCGCAGGCGCAGGCGTAGGCGCTCTTCGGGGCACCGACCAGCACGGCCAGACCTAGCGCGACCATCGCGCTTGCGCGGCGAAGCAATCCTGAGGTCATTCGTTCCCTCCGCCGGCCGTATCCCACGGCGATGGCGCGGGCCGGGTGCGACACGTGGACGCAGTTCGAGCAGAGGGGGACTGGCTCCCAGTCGCCCCCGGGCACAATCGCCTGGCTCGGGACCGGCTCCGCACCCCCCGGGGAAGGTCGGCCATCGGCCTCGCACCGGGCGTGCCCCGTTGCGGTCGTCGCGTGCCGGCCTCGTATTCCCCGAGCTCAATGCACCGCGAACCACGACGCGGTCTAGAACGACGACGGCCCGGACGCTGCGCCCGGGCCGCGATCACGACGGAGTCGGCCTCGTTTCAGGCCGAGCGGGCGATGGTGGAGCTCTGGACCGTGTAGTCGCGGACCAGCAGGGCAGCACCGGCGAAGTAGCCGAGGACGAGAAGGGCCCCGGCGAGGAGCACGTTCGAGCGACGGCTGGAATTCTGGAAGATACGGGACACCGACTGCGTCTGGGCGTTCATGGCGGCCTCCACCCGGCGTCATTGCGCCGGACGCGCCGATACCAGTGCAGCGCTCGTGCCCCCCTGAGGGGAGCAAGGCCCCCAGGGATTGCGGGCGGTTCGCGCCCCGCGCACATCCGCGCCGGTGCGCCGCCAGAGACGCGTGGCCGGGTGGGAGGTGCTCGCGGAGCAACTCCGGCAGTTGTCGTCTACTCGCGCGCACTCGCGCGAGACGACCAGCGGGGGAGGACTGACTCGTCATTCGGTTGCGTGTGCCCAGTCCCTCTCGGTTGACCCTCGCTGAATGAAGTCGCTAAGCCCTGCGTTGAGGGGCCGAAGGAGGGTATGCGCTTGAGGATTCGATTCGGGCCCTGCGGGGTGCTCCTCGTGTTCGCGATGTCCGGGCTGGGCGCCTGTGCGGAGCCGCCGGTCCAACCCACCTCGGGCGCCACCCCCCAGCCCTCGAGCCGCGCTTCGCCCCGCGTCATCGAGGCCCTGCGCATCGCAACCGCGCGCGCGCCGGGGAAGACCGAGCGCGTCGCGGCTCCGGGCGGCGGCCAGCTCGATCGGGTGGTCCTGGGCGATGGCTACCGCCATGTCGCCGTCGGACGGCTCGAGCCCGACGGCACCGTCTCGACGGCCTGCGTCGACAGCGCGTCCCAGGCGGAGACGTTCCTCGCCGGCGGCAGCGGAACCACGCGATGAGCCTGCGGGGGACATTCGCCGCCGCGCTCCTCGTGACCAGCGCGGCACGGGCCAGCGCGACGCTGGTGGTTACCAACGGGGATGGGGCGGGCACCGGCCTGAACGATCCGACGCCGGTGGTTCCCGTCGGGAACAACCCGGGGACCACACTCGGGGCTCAGCGCCTGGCGGTGTTCGAGGAAGCGGCACGACTCTGGGGGCTCCAGATCGACAGCGAAGTGACGATCACCATCCTGGCCAGCTTTCAGCCCCTCACTTGTGACGCCACGTCGGGCATCCTCGGGCACGCGTTCTCTCCGGTCGTCTACGCGAGCGGCAACTCGAACATCAACTTTCCCCAGCAGAACACCTGGTACGTTGCGGCCGAGACCGAGCGGTTCGCCGGACGCGCCCTGCTCACCGCCATCGGAACGACGCCGGACACCTACGACATCGTCGCCGCGTTCAACTCCAGCATCGGGACCTCCGCCTGCCTCGGCGGGGTGGACTGGTATTACGGTCTCGACGGGAACCACGGCCAGCAGATCAACCTCCTCAGCGTCGTGCTCCACGAGTTCGGCCACGGTCTAGGCTTCATGTCCTTGGTCGACCCGAGCACAGGCAAGGAGCTGAACGGGCAGAACGACGTCTGGTCGCACTTCCTCTTCGACGAGGGGACCGGAAAGCACTGGGTGGACCTGGACGACAGTGGCCGGCTCGCATCAATGACCAGTGGCAACGGGCTTGCCTGGGATGGTCCGACGGTCACGTCGCTGGTTCCCACGTCGCTCGAGCCACCACTCGTGTTGACCGTCACCTCCGCCCCGCAGAGTCCGGGCGCAGTCAAGGACTACCTCGACCTGAACCAAGCGGAGTTCGGAGCGACCGTGGGCACCGCCTCGGTCACCGGACCAGTCCAGGTGGCGTCTCCCTCCGATGCGTGTACCAACAGCGGAGCGCTGCTCCCGCTCAGCGGCGCGATTGCCGTCGTCGACCGCGGCCCGCAGGCCGCTCCGTGCACCTTCGTGGAGAAGGCCAGGAACGTTCAGGGCGCCGGTGCGATTGCGATGCTCGTCGCGAACTACACGAGCGGGACGGTCACGCCGACCGGCAACGCACCGGACGTGACCATCCCTGTGATCGCCATCACCCAGGCCGATGGCGCCACGCTCAAGGCCGCGGTGGCCGCCGGTCCAGTCAGCGCCTCACTCCGGCGCGACGCCACGAAGGGCTTCTCCGGAGCAGATGCCTCGAACCGCGTGTACATGTACGCACCGAACAGCGTCCAGGTGGGCTCCTCGCTCGTGCACTGGGATACGTCGCCGGCTCCCCCGCTCCTGATGGAGCCTGTCATCAGCGACTCGCTCGGCTCGAATCTGGATCTCACCGTGCCACTCCTCCGGGACGTCGGCTGGTTCCGGGTCGATCTCTCCGTCACTGGCACCGGGCCGGGCACCCTCGCCTCTGGAGCCACCGGGAGCTTCACCTTCACCGTGACCAACCCCGGCCCCTCGACGGCGAGCGGCGTGACCCTGGCCAACACGACCAATGGAATGACCTTCGTCTCCAACTCCGGAGACTGCGTGACGGCGTTCCCCTGCACCCTGGGCGACATTCCCCCGAAGACGTCGCGTGTCGTGACCTCGGTCTTCCGGGCGAGCTCGAGTGCCCCGGCGAGCACCAGCGTCACCGTGTCGTCATCCTCGAACTACAATCCAGCGAACGACATTGCCACGGTGGCGCTCAATGGTGCATCCCCAAGCGGCGGTACCACCAGCGGCTGCTCGAGCACCGGTGACACGCTGCTGCCCGGCCTCGCCCTCCTCGCGGGACTGGCCCTGCTCACCGGCCGACGCGCCCGAGCCTGATTCCGTCCCTCAGACCCCCGCTGCCGCCTCCTCGCAGCGCATGACCTCCACCGTGAGATGGCTGAGCCCCGGCAGGCCCTCGAGCGCCTGCCTGAACCGATCCGCGTCGGTCTTTTCGTGAGTGACCAGTGAGACGATGGCCGCGTGGTGGCCCGGGCCAACCCTCCAGACGTGCAGGTCGCTGAGCCGCACATCGCCGCGCTCGACCCGGGTGCGGATCTGCTGCGCTAGCTCCGGGGCCATCGCGAGATCGAGCAAGACCGCCGCCGCGCGACGCATCAACGCCAGGGACCAGCTGGCGATCAGGCCAGCGCCGACGAGGCCCATGGCCGGGTCGAGCCACCGCCATCCGAGGTGGTGCACCCCCAGGATCGCGCAGATGGCGAGCACCGAGGTCGCCGCGTCGGCGAGGACATGTACGTACGCCGAGCGCAGGTTGTTGTCGTGCTCGTTCTCGTCGTCGTCGTGAAGGAGTGCGGCGGAGACGAGGTTCACCGCAAGGCCCACGCAAGCGATTGGCAGTGCCTCCGCAAACGCGAGCGGGACGGGGCGAACGATTCGCTGGATGCTCTCCACGGCTACCCCAACGGCCACGACGCCCAGAAGGATCGCACTCGCGAACCCGGCCAGATCCCCGACCTTGCCGGTCCCGAACACGAACCGCTCACTGTGACCATGCCTCTTCGCGTAGGCGTAAGCGAGCGTGGCGATGCCGATCGCCAGCGCGTGAGTGGACATGTGGAGGCCGTCGGCCAGCAAGGCCATGCTTCGCGTCCACAGGCCCCCGGCCACTTCGACCACCATCATCGCTGCGGTCAGGGCCACGACCCACCGCGTCCGTCGCGCGTGCTCGTCGTGGTGCGCACCGAGGAAGCGATGAGGATGGGTCCACTGCTTGAGGGTGTGCTCGTGCATTGGAGGCTCCTCGCCCATCATGAACCTTCGAGCGTGAAGAGGTACACGCCCTCGACGCTCTCGATGCCGTTCAGCAGGCTGCCGTGGAACGGGTCCTTGTCCGTCCAGGTGTAGACCCCGGCGTCGCTGGGCTGACCCGAAAGGAGCAGCGAGAAGTCGGTGCGGTCGAACCAGTGCGTCGCGTCCACCGTGAGCTGGAGCCGCTGCTGGGAGGACGCGAACGTCAAGTCCACCGTCGCCCCGCTCACCCGCTGGAGAACCGACGGCGGGAGCTGGGGTGTGGCCTGGCTGATGTCGATGGTGACGAAGCCGGTGAATGGGACGGTCGTTGCACCCTTCACCGCGGTCCCCTCCACGTAGGCCACGGAGTTCCCGAGCAGCGCCTGGTCGCCAGGGGACTGCCGCTCATCGGGAGGGAGCAACCCGATGTAAGCCGTGAAGGCCTCTCCGCTCTGGCCGTCCGCCCCGCCCGCGAGGGGCACGAGGGCGGGGTCCAGCGGGTCCACCACGCTCTGCTCCGTGGCCTGCACGATGACCAGCCCGCTCTGGGCCGTGGTGGTCGAAGGCTGCTTGCTCACGTTGAAGTAGTACGGCCCCAGCGCGATGCGGGCGGTCCGAAGCGTGACGGTCCACCCCAGCGGTGTGGTGAAGGTCGAGTTCCCGGAACCGCCGACCGACATCGGGATGTGAATCAGCGCGCCCCCTGTGCTCGCCCCACAGCCCAGGAAGAGCGCAGTGCACACGGTGCCCAGCGCCAGTGCCACCAGGATCATGCGCCTCATCGCGACTCCTGGTCGAAGATCAGCGCGACAGTGAAGAGGTAGGTTCTCGGCGCGGCGGCCGTGAAGTGCGAGGCCGGTGCGAGGGTCGGATACGGCCGGGTGTGAAAGTCCGAGGCGTAGAAGAACTCGCTCTGCGCGTACTGGCGGTCGAGCAGGTTGTCGATCCGGATGCCCAGCTCGAGGAGCCGCCAGCGGAGCGTTGCCGTGGTGTCGAGGACGATGTTCCAGGGAGAGCTCTGGTCGTAGGGGAGCGCCCGACGCCCGATGTAGCTGACCCGCAGCCCGAGCGTTCCCAGGATCGGTCGGCCCGCCAGGCGCAGCCCGGGGATGGGGCCGAAGAGCGCCGTGTCGGACCGGGCTACCCAGTCGGGGACGTAGGGGACCGCCAGCCCGGTGTCGTCGTAGCGCGCCCGGGCATAGGTCACCGAGACCAGCTCGTCGAAGAAGCGTCCGGTCAACCGCGCCGCTCCGACGAATCCGGTGCGCGTCGTGCCCATCGTCTGATCGAGCCGGCCCAGGGCCGGATCGAAGACCAGGTCGTGATCGACGTGGGTCCAGTAGCCCACGAGCCTGACCGAGCCATCGAGCGACTCGTTCCTCAGCCGGAAGATCGCCCCGCCCTCTCCTGCCGTGAGCTCGGAGAACGGGGCCTCGGCGTCCTGGAAGATGTACCGGGCGTCGGTGGAGGCGGCGCCTATCCCGAAGCTCCCGGTGAGCGAGAGCCAGGGGAGAACCTCGATCAGCGCCGATCCCTTGGGCTCGAGCAGCGAGCCGCTGGCGGAGATCCGTCGAGACGGAAGGCGGGGACCGGCCCGGTCCACCGTCGGGCAGTCCACGTTCAGCGGCGCGTTGGGGACGAACTCCTGCGCGGTGTCGCAGTTGATCGAGATGTCATAGGAGAAGAACTCCTGACGGATTCCGCCGCGAAGGGACAGCCACTTCAGGGGGCGAAGGTCGACGTCGACGTACCCCGCGAGATTGAAGATGTCCGTCGTGAAATCGTCGATGGTCTCGTAGGGAATCTGGGTCCCGAAGCGCAGTCGCTGCGTCTGCGGCGTGGTGTGATCGTACCGGGCGTAGTACCCGACCTCGAGGCTCTGCTCCTGGCCGAGGAGCTCGGTCGAGGCGCGGTAGCTGCCGCGGCCTCCGGCGACGACCGCGTTGTACGATTGCTGCCGGGCATCCCCGCGCTGATCGTGGAGACTCTGGCTCGGGAGCTGGACATCCTCGAGGAAGCCGGTGAAGTCCTCCACCAACCGGTGCGCGCGGTAGGTGAGGAAGACCTGCTGGCTGAACGTGCCCGCGCCCAGCGGGGACTGCAGATCGCCGGCCAGCGTGTAGCGCTGCGAGTCTCCTCCCTGCGAGGGGTCGAGCGTCCCGTAGAATCCAACCGAGTCAACCACGTCGCGACGGAGCACGCCGGCGCTCTGGTAGTGGTTGGAGTAGGCGGTCATCAGCAGGTGCCACAGACCGCGCTCGCCGAGATCGCCCTCGTATTGCCCCATGGCCCGGAAGTACCGGTAGGCGCGGTTGCTACCCCAGCCGTCGCTCGAGCTGAAGTCGGCCCCGAGGAACGTGCCAGCACGCTCGCCTGCGGGTGCGACGATGGCCAGCGCGCGGCTCGTGCCGTAGTTCCCGAAGCCTCCCTGCAGCCGGATTCCCCGCTCGGGGACCCCCAGGCGGTAGTCCGCACTCCCGGCCACCGCGAAGTCGCCCTGGTGCGGGTCGAACGGTCCCTCGATGACCCGGAGCTCCTGGATCAGCTCTGGGATGATGAAGTGCGTGTCCGCGTAGCCGTGGCCGTCGGGATTGTCGACGTCGTTGATCGGGACCCCATTGACCGTGAATTCCAGCGACTGGCCCTGTTCCAGGTTGAATCCCCGGAGGAAGACCTGGTCCGCGTGGCCCTCTCCTCCCTCGTTGGCGATGAAGATGCCGGGAGCGAACTGGAGCACGTCACTGGCGCTGGCGTTCCGGGTCACCACCGCGAGCTGTCCGACCTCGATCTGGAAGTCGCTCCCGCCGCGGTTGACCTGGCGAGTCCCGCGAACGTTGACCTCCTCCCGAGCCGGACCCGCATCGGGCGGCGCCGGCTCGGGAACCGGCGTCACGGCGAGCGCGCTGCCTCCTCCCTCGCCTCCAGCCGGCACTCCGGCATCCACCGCCGGCGGCTCGAAGCGGAAGGGGATGCGGACCCGGGCGGCGAACGGCTGGCCGTCTCGCAGGGCCGGCCGGAACCTCCACTGCCGCACGGCTGCGAGCGCCGCCGAATCGAAGGCCGCTCCCGCGCTTTCGACGACGCTCGCCTCCCCAACCGTCCCATCCGGGCTCACCACCACCTGGGTGATGACGGTCGCCGGGCGCGACTCGGTCAGCGGGTACTCGGCGGGCGGCGTCTCCACGGGCGCTGGCGGGACCACCACCTGGGCGAGCGCCAGCGACGGGAACAGGAGAAAGGCGAGGCTCGTTCGTCTCATCGCACGAAATGAACGACGAAGGGGGCGGTGGTCCCGGGCGTTTCCCGGCCCGCGTCGTCTCGCGCGGTCAGGAAGGTCTCGCTCCGGGCGCAGGCGCGGGCGGCTGCGGCGAATGATGGCTGCGGGGACCCGAGGACCTCTACCCGCTCCGCGCGGCCCCCGACGTCCACGGTGACGCGAATCGTCACCCGGGCCTCACGGAGGTCGGAGGAGGCCTCCTCCTCCGGCCATGAGCACGCCCAGTCGTGCCGGAGGGGTGCCGCCACCCGCGACAGCGCCGGCCCGGTACCCCCGACGACCCCATTGGCCCGGGCGCGCGAATCGTTCACCGCGACGCTGCTCGTTCCCGACGGGGCGGTGAACCCTCCGGCGTAGCTCTCGCTCTTGCCCACCGGCATGTCGAACTGGGTCATGTCCATGGGCTCCGAGGGCCGAGGCTCGGCGGTCACGGCCTTTCCGGCGCGGGCAGCCGCAGGAGGTCGGGCCGGGTGGCTCCTCGGCGGCGGAGGGGCCGGTTCCGGCTCGGGCGCCGCGGGAGGTACCGGGGCGACGGGGAGCGGCTCGAGTGTCACCTGCGTCGTCTCCCGAGGCGGCCTTGGAAGGTGCTCCCGATCTCCTGCCACCGCGAGGCCGGCGAGCACCGCATGCACTCCAAGGGTGGCCGCCAGGGGAAGCACCCAGTGGCGCACGGGTGGCGAGGCGCCGAGGCGTTCGGCCGGCTCCAGCGAGACCGCGTGCTCGCCCGAGAGCCCGGGAGGCCGCACATGTCGTCTCCGACGGGCCGGGCGAGAGGTCATCGCGTTCCGGAGGGCGTCCTCTCCAGTGTGACCGCGAAGGCGATACGCGAGATGCCCGCCTGACCCAGCAGGTCCATGACGTGGACCACCCGCCCATGGGGAACCGCCTGGTCCGCCTGGATGACCGCCCGCAGGTCCGGATGGCTCTGGATCTCCGACCGCGCGGCGCGGAGGAAGGCCGCGTCGTCCCCGACGGGAGCGCCGTTGATCCGGATCGGGCCCTGAAGCGGCATGGTCACGGCAAAGACGCTGCTCACTCCCTCACCGGTGCTGCTCCGGGGAAGCGTCAGCGGGAGCGCTGCCCCTGGAGCGACCACGAGCTTGGCCGTGACCAGGAAGATGATGAGCAGCACCAGCACCACATCCACGAGCGGCGTGACGTTGATGCCGGAGATCGTCTCTCCTCCGTTCCCGCTCGAGGTTCCGGCCATCACCCGCCCTCCTGGGAGTTCGGGAGCCGGACGGT
Organism: Myxococcaceae bacterium; assembly: GCA_035501615.1. GTDB lineage: Bacteria > Myxococcota > Myxococcia > Myxococcales > Myxococcaceae > RPRB01. The sequence continues at coordinate 7,312 of DATJVY010000027.1, read as the reverse complement.
GTTCTCCGGAAGCTCCGCGTTGAGGTGTGCGAGCAGAACGTCGGTCAGTGCCTCGCTCCGGGCGAGGATGTTGGCCACCCTTCGCTGGTAGAGGTTGTTCGCGGCCACCGCCGGAATGGCGACGAAGAGGCCCACCGCGGTGGCCACCAGCGCTTCGGAGATGCTTCCCATGATCCCGGCGGGCGCCAGCGTTCCCGCGGCGGAGAGCGCCTCCGGCCGTCCCAGGACGTCGAAGGCCTCGATGATTCCGATCACCGTTCCCAGCAGCCCGACGAACGGCGCGTTGTTCCCGAGCGTTGCCAGGAAGCCGAGGCCACGCTCCATGCGGGTGCGTTCCAGGGCGAGCGCTCCGGCGATGGCCTTCTCCGCGGAGACCGGGCCCATGTCGGCGACGCGGAGGCCGGCGAGGACGGCCGCCGCCTCGGCCGAGGGCGAGCGGCTCATTCGCTCGATCGCGTCGCGGTATCGCCCCGCCCTGAGCAGCGCGTCGAGCTCCCGGGAGAGCGCCGGCACGTCGTCATGGATTCTGCGGAAGAAGAGTGCGCGCTCGACGATCAACCAGATGCTGATCCCCGAGAGGACGAGCAAGAGCCACATCACCCAGGAGGCTCGGAGGTCGAGGAGAACGTGCTTGAGATGCTCGGTCAGTGCCATGTCGTTCCATCGAGAGGAGGCCCGGGTGGCTCCGCGAGCGCACCCGGGCCAGGTGCGTCACTTCGGGAGGCCGGGGGAATAGAAGGGCGACTGCTGCCCGACGATGAAGCAGATGCCGTCCGCGTTGAGGTGCATCTGCGACTGCGCGCTGAAGGCCATGAAGTCGGCGAGGTTGCTCACCGCCGAGCTCGGTACCCCGCCGGGATCGAGGACGACCTGGGCCGGGTTCGGCTGATCGCCCGACGGCAGGCACGACGCGGTGGGCTGCTGGGTGGCCCGGTCGGGGAGTGGCGTCCCGTCGGCGAATGTCGTTGCCAGGGGCTTCCCGAGCGTCGCCAGGTCCAGTGGGCTTGCGGCGCTGTTGCCCGAGTTGAACCAGGCCGCGACCGGATCGAAGCGGAGCGGCGTCCCCTCGATCCGCAGCTTGTCCCAGAAGATGTGATCCACGTGGAGCGTGATCTGCGCGATGACCGCGCCGGTGGGGATGACCTGGATTCCCCGCGCCGCCGGATCGGTGTCCTCGAGTCCGAAGTCGGGGTTGATGCAGTTGATGGCGCTTCCGTGATCGTCCCAGCCGAATACCCAGTTGAGGGTGGTGGGGATGGCCCGGAAGTTCGTGTCCGCCGTCGTGTTGCCGCTGTAGCCCGGCGTGCCGGCAAAGACCGCCCGGCCACGCACGAGCTTCGTGTACCCCTTGCTGACCATCAGCTGGTAGTCAGAGCTGACCTGGGCATCGGTGAGGTTGACGTTCACCGCGCCGCTCTTCGCCTGGACGATGTCGTAGCTGAAGGCGTACTTCACCGAAGGATCGAAGGCGCTCCCGTTGTCCGCCTGGGTGAAGAGGTAGAGGGCGCCGGCAGGCTCGGTTCCGTCTTTGCCGACGAAGCCCTGGGGCTTGTGCATGTCGATGACCCAGGGACCACCCTTCGAGGTCGCGACGCTCGCGCCCACGTTGGTCTGGTCGATGTTGCCGGGCGTGGCATTGAGGCGGATGTTGTCGATGACGACCAGGTACTCGTCGATGAACAAGCTCCATCCGTCGACGAAGAAAGGATTGGTGTTGTTGCAGTCCGTGTAGGGCAATCCCGAGACGCCCAGCGTTTCGCCGGAGAAGGTCACCCGGATGGACTTGGCGATCTCGGTCGACGATGGGGTGAACGGTGGCGTGAATGGAGTGGTGAGTCCCCCGTCGGGGCCACCGCCCCCAGGGTTTCCAGAGCTACTGCCGCAGGCGGCAAGCGCGACCAGGGCCGCGCCCGATGCAAGGACCACGAGACGATGCATGTTGAGAACACCTCGAGAGAGAGTGAGAGCCAGTTGGACGTATGCCTGCGCGCAGGCGCTCCTCGCGCCCACGCGCCCCACGAGTGCAGCCGGGACCTCTCCGATAGTGGTGACCGGAGTGTCCCGGGCGCGCGGCGCGCCGCGGTCCGGAGGCGCAGTGACCCTCACCCGGACGGGGGTCGTCCCCGCGGGCGAGCGCCCCGCGTCAGCGAATCGCCGGCGCGCTACACCGGTGGCGGGGAGTGCTTGGGTGCGACCTCGAGCCGCCCGGAGAAGTCAGGCGGCCAGATCGCAGGGGTGTCGACGTCCGACGGAGGCGGACACAGCGCCAGGACCCGAACCACGGGCGGCGCGGCGGCGAGGGCATCGCGCCTTCCGTAGAGCACGGGGCAGTGAACGTGCTCGCCCGCACTGGACGATTCCTCGCTCAGCCCGTCGGCACGGCCCGGTGCGTGGGCGACCGTATCCGCATGTCCGGCCGCACCGAGCTCGATCATCTCGCCGTGCTCCGGACAGATGCCGTGCTGCGCGAAGAGGAGGTGGCCGAGCTGGGCGATGTGAAGGGTGACGAGTGCGAGCGCCGTCAGCAGGACGGTTCTCGACAGACGTCGCGTTGCACTCGACGCGCGCATCGAGGCGTGTGTCTACTCCGCAAGTCGCGAGAACCGCAAGCCAGGCGCCGCACCAGCCGACACTCCTGGCAGTGCTCACCCTGCCGCGGGCACCTGTCGAGCCCGCCCCCAATTTTCCTCGCCCCGCGTTCGATCGCGGGATGGCCCTTTCGAGGCCAGAAACGGCCTCCAATCGAAGATCGGCCATCGAAGATCGTGAGGGTCGAGAAGGAGGATCGAGACTTTGACGGAAGTGTGTGAGGGGGGCTGGGGATGTTCAGTCGAGTGGAAGAGTCCCCGTGGAGCAAGCGAGTGGTGCCGGATGAAACGCGTTTCAGTTCGCTCGGGGCATCGCGTCGAGCAGACCCCTGAGAAAGGCGTCGACGAGATCGAAGTACGTCTTGATCGCCGGTGTCGCTCCCACGTCGGATGGTGAAGGGACGACCTTGGCCCCGGCCTTGTCAGCGACGTTCTCCGCGATGGAGCGGTTATAGAAGCTCTCCACGATGATCACCCGGACGCCCTGGATGCGCATGGTCTCGATCAGCTGCGCGAGATGAGACGGCGAGGGTGGAATCCCGGGACGGTCCTCGATGTAGCCAACCTCCACCAGGCGCAGCCACCGCGACACATAGCTCCAGCTCTTGTGGTACGTGACGACCTTCAGGCCCGAGAGCGGTCTGGCCTCCGTTTCCCAGCGCGTCGCCGCTGCCTTGAGATCATCGACGAATTTCCTGAACTGCTCGTCGAAGTAGGCCTTGCGCTGCGGCCGGAGATCGGCCAGGCGATCCCGGATGCCCCTGGCGCAGCGCACTGCATTCACCGGCGGCAGCCAGTAGTGCGGGTTGCCCAGGGGATGGATGTCGCCCTGCGAGCGGTCGACCTTCGTCGTCGGGATGTCCAGCGGGTCGATCATCGTCGAGAGATCGAGGTCCCCGGACTGTCCTCGCTGGATCCGCGCGTTCCGCGAGCCCACCACCAGCGGCGGTAACCAGCCGATCTCCAGATCGAGCCCCACCCGGATCAGCAGATCTGCTCGGTTCAGGATGACGACCAGATTGGGCTTCGCCTCGACGAAGTGGGGATCCTGATAGCCGTGGGACAGGCTCTGGACCTCGACCTCGTCTCCGCCCACGCGCCGGGCGAAATCGGCAAAGGTCTCGATGGTGGTGACGACGTGGAGCTTCTCCTCGCCGGCCGCCGGAAAGACGACGCCGAGCGCGAAGACCAGCGAGACCAGACGGAAGAGGAAACGGAGCATCCTCGAGCCTCAGAAGGGGTGAGCACCGTGCGCGCCGATGCCCACCTCGAGCTGAAGGTAAGCGGCATAGCTCGCCGGATTGGAGGAGGCCGGTGGGCCTGTCGAGCGGCTGGTTTCGCGCTCGCCGTACAGTCGCAACCGGGCGAACTCGCTGAAGGCGAAGGTGACGCTCAGGCTCGTGCGCTCGACCCGTGGCTGCAGTGACGACTCCGGAAGCCCGAGGAAATCCTGCCGCACACCCAGGTACCACTGGCGAGCCACCTGGAAGACGAGCTGGGTGTAGAGCCCTCCGTCCTGGGCGACGCTCTCCTCCGGGGTGAGGGGCTGGACCTGTCGCAGGAAGTACTCGGTCGTCCAGGCCAGGCTGAAGTATCCGCTCGTCACGTTCGGCGGCTTGTACTTGAGGTAGAGGTCCACGCCCTCCACCGAGGTGGAAGCGCCGTCGCGCGGATGGGTGCTCTTGCCGAAGGCGGCGTTGACGCCGCCGTAGAGGCTCAGCGCGTCCCCCAAGGGAACGAAGACCTTGAGCTCAGTGGTGTAGGTGAGGTCGGTGCTCTTCCCGCCCCCGAAGCTGGTGAGATGTCCGGTGTCCTCGGGACGGCCGACGCTGAAGGCCTCGGCGCTGAGCTGAAGGAAGAAGGGTGTCGGAAGGAGCCAGGAGATCTGAAGCCCGGGAGCACGCAGCCCGTCCACACCGAGGAAGGCTTCGTTGATCAGCGGCCGGCGCGTGAAGTCCTGAAGGTGCAGGTGCTGCCCGTTCTGCCGGCCGAAGGCCGAACGAAAGATGCCGGCCCGCACCTGAAAGCCCGCGGGCAGGCTGGTGGTGGTGATGACCGCTTCCTCGACCTCGATCTCTTCGAGGTTGGGAATGGTCAGGAAGACGTCGGCACGGAAGAAGGGATCCACCACCGCCTGGAAGGCGACTTCGAGCTCCTGGAGCGTGAAGCCGGCCGGCCGCTCCGAGGACCCACCTTTGAGCACCGGATCGTCGCCCGCCGTGCTGTAACTGGGCCGGTTCCCGTAGCCGGCGGTCGCATCGACGATGACCGATAGGTCGGGATTGAAGCTCTGGAATGAGCGGGGGGCCGGTCCGGCGGGGACGGCCGGGGCGGTCGCCGCCGGGGGAGCGCCGCCGGCAGCGGCCTCGATCTGCTCGGACAGCGAGGGTTCGGTTGCCGGGGGCACGCCTCCGTCCTGGGCTCGGGCCGGACCCGCGAGCGCGGCGAAAGCAACTGCCACGGCGCCGATCGTCCTGGGTCTCACCGGAACCGTGTCCTCCCCAGCCACCTCAGGCCCGCCAGGCTCCACACGGCCACCCCGAGGACCACCATGACCGGGCCGGTGGGCAGGGACAGGAACCATGACAGCGCGTAGCCGCCGATGGCGCAGGACACCGCGATCACCACCGAGAGGAGGAGCACCAGGGTCAGGCGCTCGGCGAGCAGCAGCGCCGCTCCGGCCGGCAGCACCAGGAACGAGAACACTGGCAAGGTCCCGAGCGCACGGGTCGCGACCGCGACCTCCAGCGCCAGCGAGAGATGGAGCAGGAGGTCCACCCGTTGCACCGGCACTCCGGCCACCCGGGCGGCGTCGGAGTCGAAGGAGGCGAAGAGGAACGAGCGGAAGAGCAGCCCGTGCACCACGGAGACGAGAAGCGCAGCGAGACCGAGGTTCCAGACATCCTGCCGCCGGACCACCACTGCGTTTCCAAAGAGCAGGTCTCCGATCTCGTGCGCTTCCTGCACCAGCCGCGGACTGGCCAGCACCAGGAGGACCAGGCTGCTCGCTCCGACATAGGCGACGGCCACGACCGTCTCCGGAGTCCCCCGCCGGGAGCGGCCGAGCACGGCCATCGCCGCGGCACCGAGACTGGCGAAGCCCAGCGCCCAGAGGGAGGGGTGAAGCCAGAGCGGCGTCTCGGTGTGTGGCGTGACGCCCGCGAAGCTCCCCACCAGGAAGGCCATGGCGACTCCGAGGCCCGAGACCTGGCTCAGCGCTGCACTCATGAAGGCGATCCGGCGCAGCACCACGAAGAGGCCCAGGTAACCGAGCATCGCCGAGGCAAGGACCGCGGCCAGCATCGGCTCCTCCCACAGGAACCGGGCTTCCCAGAAGCTCACTGCTGGTCGCTCCTGCCACCATTGGCCGAGAGCCAGACGAAGACCCGTTCGTCTTCGTGGCGAACCTCGACCGCGTGGCCAAAGAGCGTGCTCATCGTCTCCGAGGTCACCAGGGTTTCCGCCGGCCCTGAGGCGAAATAGCTCCTGGCGCTGTCAAGGAGGACCACCGTCCTGGCGATCTCCGCGGCGGCGGAGATCTCGTGAGTGACGAACACGACCGCCATGCTCCTCGTCGCGCTCAGCGAGCGGACCAGGGAGAGCAGGGCATGCTCGGCGGCCACGTCCATGTTGCTCGTGGGCTCGTCGAGCATGAGCAGCTCCGGGGCCCCGGCGAGTGCGCGCGCCACCAGGACCCGCTGCCGCTGCCCACCGGAGAGGGCTCGAAACGGCTGGCTCGACAGGGCCCGGAGCCCGACCGCCTCGAGTTCCTGCTCGGCAATGGCCAAATCCTCTTTGCCGGGCCGGCGCAGGAGGCCCAGCTGGGTGATGCGTCCCATCAGCACCACCTCGAGGACCGAGAGTGGGTAAGTGAGGTCGAACTGCGGACTCTGCGTCACGTAGCCGAGGCGGGCCTTGCGCCCCATCGGGTATCGCAGCGTTCCCTGGAGCGGGGGCAGGAGGCCGAGGAGCGTCCTGAGGAAGGTGGTCTTGCCGGAACCGTTCGGTCCGAGGATGCCCACCAGATCCCCGCGGGCCACCGAGAACGAGATCGGCGGCAGGAGTGGCCTGTCCCTCTGGTAGCCGATGGCGACGCTGTCGAGAGCCAGCAGTTCCATTGCACCGGGGCGGACGGGGAGGGGTGGCGCCTCACCCTAGCAGGGCACGTGCCCGTGTGACGCTGGGGGCGTCGCGGGCTACCGCTCGCCGCCCCCGAGGAGCCGCTCGCGGTCCTCGCCACGGATCCGGATGGCGTTCGACACCCGGGGGTGGGGCAGGGCGCCGCGCGCGCAGAGGCGGTAGACCGTCACCGGGCGCACCCGGAGGAGCTCGGCTGCCTCACGGACGGTCAGCAGCGTCTGGACGCGCACCAGACCCATGGCCATCGGTTTCTGCCGTGCGGGTGCCGAGCCGGAGCCCGTCCGCGCACTCTCAGCGAGTCCAACGGCTCCAACGCCCTGGAGCGAATCCTGCGGCCTTGGAGGCGCTCGTACGCTGCTGGGGCCTTCGGGTGTCCGGCGTCGGGTGAAACAAGGATTCCCCGGACTCGGGCTCCGGCGCTCGGCTGCCGAGCCGGAGCTTTGCGAGCACGACCGCGCTCGGTCGCCCAGCGCCCGCCGACCTGCAAATTCGCGGCGCATCCCCCGTCGGACACCCCGGCGGTGGCATCACGAAGAGCGAGGACTCCGGCGGGTTTGGTGACGGAGGTGGAGCGTATTGGGGGT
>DATJVY010000026.1:0-38336 GCA_035501615.1 Myxococcaceae bacterium | reverse complement strand
AGGCCGAGGAGGTCTCCCCGGCGGACCTCCTGGCCCACCTTCACCAGGAACTTCGACATGTGGAAGTAGGCGGTGATCAGCCCGGCACCGTGCTCGACCAGCACCGTGTTCCCGGAGTTGTAGCAATCGCGCACCAGCACCACCCGGCCGTCGTTGGCGGCGCGGATCTCGTCGCCGGTCGATCCGTCGAGGTCCAGGCCGAAGTGCTGGTTCACCTTCTTCCCGTTGAAGGTCCGCCGGTCGCCGAACTCGGCGGTGATGACCGAATCGCGCGGCTTCTGGAAGTTGTCGCTGAAGGCCCGGGAACGCAGCGGCGTGGCCCACGCCTTCTTGAACGCCGCCTGGTCCGCCTTGATGCGGGCGCGGGCCGACTTCGGCGGGCTCACGAACTTGCTGGCCACGGTCAGCTGCCGCTCGCGGAATCCGGGAGGGATCACCTCCAGCGGCGACTCGAGCGTGACCTCTCCCACGGTGACGCGCACCTCGAGGATGCCCGGCTCCTGCTCGACCGGGATGCCCACCAGCGCCTCGGCGTCGGCCCCGCGCGCGTAGAAGGCCGCCGCGCGCTCACCCACCATCCCCTCGGGAGCTCCGGTCGCGCCGTGGACCAGGAGGAGCACCGGATCGCCGGGCTTCACCCGGGAGGGCACCAGCTCCAGCGAGGGCGCGGCGGCAGCTGCGGAGGAGACGAGGAGCGCGAGGAGCGCCGCGGGTCTGCGCACGGTCCACCGAGACCTATCGCGATCCGGCGCGGAATGGCAGTCCTAGCGAGGCGGGGTCCCCTTGTGGAGATACAAGACGTGGCAGCGCACGCACGTCTCCATCGTCCGCCCGAACGCCGGCGCGAGCGCGTTGTCGTCGTACTTCCGCGCGGCGATGGCGAGCTCGGTCACCCGTTCCCGGAGCTGCTGGTCCAGCTGCTGGAACCGGGCGTCGTTCACCACCCCGCCGTCCACCTTCAGGGTCAGGGCCGTGTCCAGGCGGATGCGGTCCGCGGTCTCGGCGATGGCCTTGCGGTCGAGCGTCGTCACCGCATGGGTGAGCCCGAGCAGGTCCGCGCCGTGCCGCTTCATCCGGTCGGTGAGCTTCGCCTCGCTCTCGCTCGGGATGCGCTCGGCAGGCATGAGGGCAGGGTCGGGAACGCCCCCCGACGGCTGCGCCTGGGCGACCAGGATGCCCCCGGCCGCGAGGAGACCGAAGCCCGCGAGGACCCACCGCGTCATGCGTGCACCCTCCGTCGACGACGGACGCTACCCCCGCGCGACGGGCGGGGCGAGCGCGAAGGAGGGTGGCGCAGATCCCCGAGCCATCCCGGTGCGTTCGAGCGCCGGAACACCTTCCAGGAGCCCTCCGATGTCCCCCGTCCCCGCGCTGTTCCTCTCCGCACTCACCGTGCTCGCCTCCTCCGACGTCTCTTCCCCGCACCCCTCGCAGGCGCAGCAGACCCGGAGCGAGCCCGACATCGCCCGGCCCCTGCGCTGGCTGCTCCAGGCCCAGGGAGCGGACGGAGGGTGGGGCCAGGAAGCGGGTGCTCCGGCCGACGTGGCCACCACCAGCCTCTCGGGCATCGCGCTCCTCCGGCTCGGGGCGACGGGACTGGATCCCGGCCTGACCGAGCCCACCCGCCGCGCGCTGCGGTACGTCGTCCGCGCCGTCGAGCGTGCCCCCGCGCCGGCCGCCTACATCCAGGGCGAGGGCACCCTGCCGCAGCGCAAGCTGGGCCGTGGCATCGACACCTTCCTCGCCGCGCAGTTCGTGGGCGAGGCGCTGCCCTCGGTGCCCGCCGGCCCGGAGCGCGAGCGAACCCGGGCAGCCCTCGATGCCCTCGTGGCGAAGATCCAGGCGCTCCAGCGCGAGGACGGCAGCTTCTCGAAGGACGGCTGGGCCCCGGTGCTCTCCAGCGCCTTCGCCGCCAACGGGCTCTACGTCGCCAAGGACGTGGGCGCGACGGTGGCCCCCGGGGCGCTGGCCCGCTCCGAGCAGTACATGCTCCGCGGCTACGACAAGGACCGGAAGCAGTTCCGGACCGACGACTCGGCCGGGGTGGCGCTCTACCAGGCGGCGGGCTCGCTCGGGGCAGCCGCGCGTAGCGGCAAGCTCGCCGAGGCGCCGGCCCGGGCGGCGAAGGCCCACCTGGCGGACGAGGCCTTCATCCGGGGCTTCGGGAGCTACGGTGGCGAGGAGCACGTCTCCTACCTGCTCTCCACCGAGGCCTTCGCTCGCTCCGGCGGGGAGGAGTGGGCGCGGTGGAGCAAGTCGATCCGGGCCAGGCTGGCGAGCATCCAGCGCGAGGACGGCACCTGGCGCGGTGACCACTGCATCACCAGCACCTCGTTCTGCACGGCGGCCTCGCTGATCACGCTGGCCATCCGGCCAGGCACCCTCCCGGTGAAGCGCGGATGACATGCAGCCGGCGGTGGTTGACCCCCGAGGATGAGGCGAGCAGATCCGATGCCCACCCCAGGAGGAACGCCATGGCCAATCCCTTCGTTCACGTGGAGCTGCAGACCACGGACCTCAAGAAGGCCCGCGACTTCTACGCCCGCCTCTTCGACTGGAAGCTCGAGGACACGCCCATGCCGGGCATGGGGACCTACACGATGATCGGCGTCGGGGAGGGCACCGGGGGCGGGATGATGGCCAACCCGGCTCCCGGCGTGCCCTCGCACTGGCTGGCCTACGTCCAGGTCGACGACGTGGCCTCCACGACGCGCAAGGCCAAGGAGCTCGGGGCCAAGGTGCTGGTCGACGTGACGCCGGTCAGCGACATGGGGAAGTTCACCATCATCACCGACCCCACCGGGGCGGCCCTCGGGCTCTGGCAGTCGACCCGGAAGTAGCGCGCTGGAACCGCATCGTCGAGGGGTGGTAGTCACCGCCACCCCGGCCTGACCGCGGGAGGGCACGACGATGAAGGTGCTGGTCGCGGACGAGCTGTCCGCGGAAGGACTGGAGACGCTGCGGAAGGCCCCGGGCTTCACCGTGGAGGTGAGGACCGGGCTGAAGCCGGCGGAGCTCAAGGCCCTCGTCGGCCAGTACGACGTGCTCGCCGTCCGCAGCGCCACCCGGGTCACCGCCGAGGTGCTGGAGAGGCCCGGGCAGCTGAAGCTCATCGCCCGCGCCGGCGTGGGCGTGGACAACATCGACGTCGACGCCGCGACCCGGAAGGGCGTGGTGGTGATGAACACCCCCGGCGGAAACTCGGTGGCGGTGGCCGAGCTGACCATCGGCCTGATGCTCGCCCTGCACCGGCAGCTCGTGCCGGCGATCACCACGACCAAGTCGGGACGGTGGGAGAAGCGGCGCTTCGCCGGAGGCCACGAGCTGTTCCGGAAGACCGTCGGGCTGGTGGGCTTCGGGAGCGTCGGCCAGCTGGTCGCGCAGCGGTGCATGGCCTTCGGCACCACCGTCCTCGCCTACGACCCGCATCCGGTGGAGGCGTCGCGGCGCCTGGGGGTGGAGATCGTCCCCCTGGACGAGCTCTTCCGGCGGTCGGACGTGATCTCGCTCCACGTCCCTCTGACGGAGAGCACCCGGAGCCTCGTGGGGGCGAGGCTGCTCGGGCTGATGCGGAAGGGCGGCTACCTGGTCAACTGCGCCCGGGGTGGCATCGTGGACGAGGGCGCCCTCGCGGCCGCGCTCCGGGACGGGACCCTGGCCGGCGCGGCGATGGACGTGTTCGCGACCGAGCCGGTGCCCGCCGACCATCCTTTGCTCTCGCTGGAGAACTTCCTCTGCACTCCCCACCTCGGCGCTTCGACCGAGGAGGGCCAGATCGCCTGCGCCAACCAGCTGGCCGAGCAGCTGGTGGAGTACGCGCGGACCGGTCACGTTCGCCACGCCCTCAACGCCCCGGCCCACTGACGCCTCGCGGGCACGGGTTTCCTTCCGGACATCGCATTCCTAGGTTCGGGCCATGACTCCGCACGGTTTGCGCGACCGATCTTTCCCCCGACGCTCGCCCCGCCGTGCGTACTGGGTGTAGCGTTTTCCACGTGACGGCCCCGCGCACAGCGCAGAGGACGCAGGAGGAGCGGCCCGGAACGGCCGAGCTCCTGGCGCAGCTCGCCCATGACCTGGGGCACCTGGTGGCCCAGCACGTCGCGCTGGCGAAGCTGGAGCTGGGCGAGTCGGCCAAGCGGGTGGGCCTCGGGGTCGGGCAGATTGCCGCCTGCGCACCGCTGGTGCTGGTGGGGTACGCCTTCCTCAATGCCGCCCTGGCGCTCGCCCTGGCGCGCTGGCTCCCGCTGGCCGGCGCGGTGGCGCTGGTGGGCCTGCTCAACGTCGGCGGCGGGGTTCTGGGCGTGGTACTCGCCGCCCGTGGCTTCCGCCGTCCGGTGCTGGACGATTCGGTCCACGAGCTGGAACGGACCGCCCAGGCGCTCGCCCCCTCGCGCGAACGGCGGCCCGCGCTGGAGGCCCGCCATGACCGTTGAGCACCGCTCGCGTCCGGCCCGCTCGGAGGCCGAGGTGCGCGAGGAGCTGGAACGCGCTCGGAGCCAGGTGGTCGTTACCGCGCACGCCCTGAAGCGACAGCTCCACGACACCTGGGACGTCCGCCAGTGGGTGGCCCGCCGGCCTGGCCTCACCCTGGGCATCGCCTTCGCCGCCGGGCTCGTGCTGGGCATCCGGCGCCGCTGACCCCACCTTCATGGAACGCCACGAGGAGACGAGACCGATGGCAACCACCGACACGCTGTCCGACAAGGCCCGCGAGATGCAGAACCGCATGGGCCCGCAGATGGAGGAGGCTCGGCGCGAGCTCGACTCGCTGAACCGGAAGGTCGCCGGGTTCATCAAGGAGCGGCCCATCACCTCGCTGGCCATCGCCCTGGCCGCGGGGTTCGTCATCGGTCGGATCGCCTCCCGCTGACCCCGGGGACCGAGCACACCCATGGCCAACTCTTCCCAGAACACCGGATCCGGCAACGGGCAGCAGCCCCAGGGCTTCGCCGGCCGGGTGGGACACCTCAACGACAGCGCCCAGCAGCTCCTCGAGGAGGCCCGGAGCACCTTCGAGGACCTTGGGCAAGCCGTCGACCTGCGCGGGCGCGTGCAGCGTCACCCCTACGGGATGGTTGTCGCCGCCCTGGGGGTTGGGTACGTGCTCGGGGGTGGGCTCTTCAGTGGACTCACCTTCCGGCTGGTGGGCCTGGGGGTGCGCCTGGCTGCAATCCCCCTGGTGAAGAACCAGCTTCTGGGCCTGGCCGAGGCCGCCGTCTCGGGCTTCACGGCCGACAACGACGACGTGCCCTCGCCTTCCTGACAGGAGAACCCGATGCTGAGCCTCAGGGATCTGAAGAAGATGGACCGCGACGACTTGCTCGACCTGGTGGGCCTCCAGCGGTCGAGCTCCAACGACTGGGTGGCGCCCGCGCTGACTGCCCTCGGGGTGGGCCTGCTGGTGGGCGCGGGGCTCGGGCTCCTGCTGGCGCCGAAGCCGGGAGCGGAGCTGCGCAACGACCTCCGGGACAAGCTCCGCGCGGCCCAGGACGCGCTTCCCGAGCCTCTGAAGGGCGCGACCGCCAGCGTCGGGGCTGCCTCCAGCCGCTCCGCGCCCTAGACAATCGGCCTTGTCGGGCCCAGGGGGGTGACGGCAACATGCCGGCCCCCTGTCACCCCGACTCCCGTCCGCCGGGCGCCGCTTCCTGCGCGTGCTCGGCTTCAGCCTCTTCCAGGCCGCCGTGCTCGGCAGCGCGGTGGGCGCCATCGTCAGCGCCCGCGTGCCGGCGACCCCCGGTTTCAGGGACGAGGAGCCCGGGCAGCGCTTCCGGCTCCGGACCTTCGTGGGTGCGCCCATCGACGCGCTGGAGCGCTCGTTGCTCGACTGGCGGCTGCGTGAGCTCGGACGGCGCGAGGAGCCAGCGCGCGACGTGGTGCTCGTCGGCGTGGACGACGAGACGATGGCCATTGCCCGCGAGGACCCCCATCCGGACCTGGCGGCCTGGCCCTGGCCGCGGGCGCTGCTCGGCGCGCTGGTGGGGCAGATCCGGCGGGAGGGGGCGTCGCCGGTGGTGCTCGACTGGGTGATGGAGTCCGGCAGCCCGCGGCAGGGAGGGGACGTTCCGGACGACGAGCAGCTCCGCCGGGCGCTCGACGGGGCGCCCGGAAACGTGCTCGGCTTCTCGGTCTCGGCCGCGCCGCCGCCGGCGGTGGTGCGGCCCCTGCGCCCGTCGCTGCTGCTCGTCGGGACCGAGGAGAGTGACGGGCCGGCGGTGACCGAGCTGCTCCGGCGCGTGCTGGCGAGCCGCGCGCCTGCCTTCGCGGTTGCCGAGGGCGCGCGGGTGCGGATCTGGGCCGGGGTGAGCTCCGAGGACGAGGGGCGCCAGCTGGCGAAGCGGCTCGGCGTCCCGGGCAATCCGTTGTTGCGCGACTACGGAACCGCGGACCGCGCCTTCCAGGTCACGCCCGAGGACCTCCTGGTGCGGGTGGCCGAGGTGGACGTCCAGGGTCTGGACGTGGACGCTCTCCCGCTGGCGCGGTCGCTCGAGGTGCCTGCCGCGGTCCTGGTCGGCGCGAAGAGCTACTACGGGCACGACGCGCTCGCCGTGGACCCGGACGGACGGGTGCGGGGAATCCAGCACCTCGTGCGCTGGGTGTCACCGCAGGGCCGGGTGCACGTCCTTCCCTCGCTCGCGCTCGCGGGTGCGCTGGCGCGGGCGAACAGCCGTCGGGTCGCCTGGAGCGCGGGACGGCTGGTGGCGGTGGGCGGCAAGAGCATCCCCGCGGACCGGACGGGCTACGCGCTCCTCCGCTGGGACGCCGCGGAGGCGGGCCGGAACGGGCGGGGCTCGCTGGAGCGTGCGATCTCCGCGTGGCGTTTCCTGCAGAACTTCTACGACGCGCAGGAGGGAGTTCCGGCGCACGCGCGCAACGACGTGCAGCACCGGGCGGCGGTCCTCGGCGAGACCTTCCGCGGGGCGGGCACCTGGCCGGCGACTCCGCTCGGCGACAGCGTCTCCCACGCGGCGGTGGTGGGTCAGGCCCTGGAGAACTGGATCGACGGGGCGGGCATCGAGCGGGTGCCGGTCCGGAGCGACGTGCTCGCTACCTTCGCCCTGGCCTTCGCGGGCGGGTTCGTGGCCCTCGGCTTCAGCGGGCTGTTCCGCTCCGCGATCGGCGCGCTGCTCTACGTCCTGGCGGCGGTGGCGGTGGTCGCCGCCTGGCTCTTCTGGGTGCGCCGGCTCCTCGTGGTCGATGGGGTGTGGCTGGCCGCGGGTGGGCCGCTGGTGGCCTTCGGTCTGGCGTGGCTCATCACCGGGCGCTACGCGCTACGGACCGAGCGGCAGATGCGCGAGTTCGTCTACGGCGCGCTGGGCCGCTACGTGAGCCCGGACATCGCCGACCAGGTGTTCCGCAACGTCGCGCTCATGCGTCCGCAGCGGCGCGAGGTGACGATCTGCTACGCCGATCTGGAGGGATTTCGCCGCCTCCACCAGCTCCTTCCGCCCGAGGTGCTGGTGGATCTACTCAACGCGTACTTCGGCGAGCTGACTCACCTCGTTCGGCAGACCGGCGGCCACGTCGAGTACGTGGGGGACGCGCTCATCGCCTTCTGGGGAGCCCCGGTGCGGCTCGACCGGCACGCGACGATCGCCTGCCGGACGGCGATGGGAATCCAGGCCCAGCTGCTGCGCCTCCGCCCCGAGTGGCAGCGGCGGTTCGGGGTGGAGGTCCGGGCGCGGATGGCGCTGCACTCCGGGGAGGTGGTGGCCGGAGACATGGGCAGCGCGCTGAAGTCGAACTACACGGTGCTCGGCGAGCCGGTCGCCACCGCGGAGCGCCTGGAGGGGGCGAACCAGCTCTACGGATCGGAGCTGCTGGTCTCGGGCGAGACGCAGCGCCGCGCCGGTGACGAGTTCGTCTTCCGCGAGCTGGACGTGGTGACGCTCGGAGGCGGGGCGCAGACGCTGTACGAGCTGATCTGTCGTCGCGGGGAGGTCCCGGCTGCCCTCGTCCCGGTGCTCCAGGGATGGGCGGAGGCGCTGGCGCAAGTGCGACGCCGGGACTTCGCCGGAGCGCTGACCTTCTTCGAGAAGCACGCCCCGGTGGATGCGGTGAGCGCGCTCTGGGCCGAGCGGGCACGGCGGTACCAGACGACGCCGCCGCCGCCGGACTGGGACGGGCGAGGCGATCTGCGGCGACCGCGCTGAGGGCCAGCGAGGGGGTCTGCTCGACGCGTCCGTTCGGGACCGACAGAACCCACGACTCAGTCCTCGCGCGGACCCTTGAGCGCCTCGACGGGGGCGCCCTGGCCGACGTGCTCGGCGAGGACACGGCGGATGCCCTCGGGTGTCATCTGCCCGTAGTGGACCTCGTCGTCCCAGCCCATCAGCTGGAAATCCTCCTGGCGGAACGGGTCCGGTGGGCGAGGGCGGTCCTCGCGGACGACGACGTTCGCTCCCAGGTGACAGAGGCCGTAGCAGCCACCGCGGACGAGGGTGCACCGGCCCTGGAGCTGGAGCTCCCGGACGGCGTCGTGAGCGGCCGCCGCGACGCGATCCGAGCCGTTGCGACGGCAATCCGGCCCCTTGCAGATGGACACGCGGTAGTTGGGCACGGGCGAGTCAGTCTTACGGCGTCCGGCCCACGGGCGGAAGAGCGGCCGGGTCGGATGTTTGCTCCTCGGTGGTGAGTCTCCGGTCCTCGCGACGGACGAAGGGCCAGTAGACGGCGATGGAGAGGGCGAGGGTGGCGAGCTCGAGCAGGATGGCGCGCGGGTCTCCCCCGGTGGTGAGCCAGGCGCCGACGGGGGCGGGCAGGGTCCAGAGCGTCTCGAGGTAAGGCGGGTGGACCCACCCGAGCCGGAAGGCGCTCCAGGCGACCAGCGCGGAGAGGAGCGGGGCGAGGAGAAACGGCGGGGCGAGCCGCGGGTTGAGCACCACCGGGACGCCGAAGAGCAGCGGCTCGTTGATGTTGCAGAGGACCGGGACGATGCCGGCCCGTCCGACGGCGCGGAGCTGGGCGGAGCGGCAGCGGAGCAGGAGGAGCCCGAGGGCGAGCGCCGCCCCGGATCCGCCCTGCCAGACGAACCAGAGGAAGAAGTGGAGCGGGGCGACGTGGGGCGGCGCGGCGTGGGCGGCGACTGCCTCCATGTTGGCGACGAGCATCGCCTCCCAGACCGGGCGCATGCCGGCGGTGAGCGCGGCGGCGTGGATGCCGAGGAGCCACAGCGCGCTGTCGAGGGCGACGAGGCCGAGGACCCCGGGGAGCGAATCGGCGGCGTGGACCAGCGGAGCGATGGCGCGGGCTAGGAGGGTGATGAGGTCCAGGCCGAGGACGTGGACCAGGAGGAAGACGCCGACCAGCGTGAGGGCGGCGGGGAGGAGGGCGACGAAGCTGCGGACGATGACCTCGGGCGCGCCGCCGGGGATGCGCAGGGTCCAGTTGCGGGAGACGAGGAGACGCGTCAGCTCGACGCTGGCGATGGCGAGGAGGAGGCCGGCGAAGATGCCGCCGGCGCCGAGCCGGGTGAGGAGGATGCCGAGCGGCTGCCCCGGGTCGGCGGGCTGGAGCGCGGCGAGGACGTATCCCGAGGCGGCGATGAGGCCGGCGGCGGGGGCGTCGAGGGCGTAGCTCCGGGCGAGCGCGTGGGCGGTACCGAACGTGACCCAGAGGGCGATGCAGCCGCCGAGGGCCCGGTAGGGGAGGAGGAGGAGCGCCTGGTATGGGGCGAGGGCGCGCTGGAGCGCGGGCCAGGGCGGCTGGGCGAGGAGGAGGAAGAGGGAGCCGACGAGGACGAGCGGGAGCGCGCCGACGATGCCGTCGCGGACGGCGACGAGGTGCCGCTGCTGCGCGAGCCGCTCCGCTCCGCGGGCAAGGCGCTCGCGTCGCGTGAGCGGCTGGGCAGTGGGGGGAGAGAGGGCCAGGGGTCGATCGTCTCCCGGGTCCGACGCCCGGGCAAAGCCACGCCTCGAGGGGCCAAGGGCCTCCCGAAGGGCTGGCCTCGAAAGGTCGAGGCACGCGCCCCGGCGGGTCGAAGGTGTCTGGCACCTCCGATTGCCTCCGATTGGGCCGCGGTCGAGCAGGCGAGCTACCAGACAGCATGAGCTGGACGGTGTGCGCAGGTTCTGCGCCCTTGCCGAAGGTGTCTGACACCTTCAATGTCTCCGTGATTACAGTCCCTTAGAGGA
Source organism: Myxococcaceae bacterium (assembly GCA_035501615.1). Taxonomy (GTDB): domain Bacteria; phylum Myxococcota; class Myxococcia; order Myxococcales; family Myxococcaceae; genus RPRB01. Next base: position 28,203 of record DATJVY010000026.1, on the reverse strand, counting down.
CGTTCAGCTTCCGTGGGTCCTCTGGGTCCCGCTCTCGACTCTGCGAATCAGTCTCAATATAAAGAGGCCATGAGGAACCTGGCGCAGCTGCCTCCCGGAGCCCGGGCACGCATCGACGGCTTCGGGTCGAACCTCCGGCCGGAGGTGGGGCGGCGGCTGCGCGAGCTCGGGTTCGTCGACGGGAACGAGGTGCGCTGCGTGCGCCGCGCTCCCTTCGGGGGCCCTCGTGTCTACGCCGTGTCCGGGGCCGCGTTCGCTCTCGAGATGGACGTCGCGGCGCACGTGATGCTGGGCCCGGCGGACGGCGATGGCGGCTCACGCTGAGCGGGCCGACGTCCTCCTCGTCGGAAACCCCAACTCCGGCAAGAGCCTGCTCTTCAGCCGGCTGACCGGGATCGCCCAGAAGGTCGCCAACTATCCGGGCGTCACCACCGAGGTCCGCTCCGGCCACGCCGGCGGCCTCGTCATCCACGACTACCCCGGCATCTACTCGCTCGAGCCCCTCACCCTCGACGAGCGGGTCGCCATCGAGCGCCTGGAGAAGGCCCTCGCCGACGCCACCACCAAGGCCATCGTCTGCGTCCTCGACGCCACCCGGCTCGAGCGCAGCCTCTATCTCCTCGTCGAGCTGCTCCCCCGGGCGCGCGCGGTGCACGTCCCGGTCATCGCCGCGGTCAACATCATCGACGAGCTCGTGGGCCCCAGCGCCCGCCTCGATCTTCCCGGCCTCAGCAACGCCCTCGGCTGCCACTGCATCGGCGTCTCCGCCAAGACCGGCCAGGGGCTGGAGGAGCTGCGCTCGACGCTCCACCACCTCGATCGCGAGGCCCCCTGGGGCGAGCGGTGCGCCGTCCCGGGGTCCATCGAGGAGCGCAAGCGCCTCGCCCGCCGCCTCTCCCGCGCCTATGGGCCGAAGGACGACGTGCTCCTCAAGTCGCAGGAGCGGCTGGACCGGGTGCTCCTCTCCACCTCGTTCGGCCTCCCGATCTTCGCCGTGGTGATGGCCGTGCTCTTCCAGGCCATCTTCACCTGGGCCCAGCCGCTGATGACCCTCGTGAAGGACGGCGTGGCGGCGACCGGCACGTTCGTCGGAGGGCTCCTCCCCGCGGGGATCGCCCACGACTTCGTCCGCGACGGGGTCTTCGCCGGGCTCGGGGCGTTCCTCACCTTCATCCCGCAGATCTTCATCCTCTTCCTGATCATCGGTGCGTTGGAGGACTCGGGATACCTCGCCCGGGCCGCGGTGATGCTCCACCGGCCCCTCGGATGGTTCGGGCTGTCGGGCAGGAGCTTCCTCCCGCTCCTCTCCGGTCACGCCTGTGCCATCCCGGCGATGATGGCCGCGCGGACCATCGAGTCCCCTCGCCGGCGGCTGATCACGGTGATGGTGATCCCCTTCACCTCCTGCTCGGCGCGGCTCCCCATCTACGCCCTCCTCATCGGCGGCTTCATCCCGGCACGGGCGATCATCCCCGGGCTGCTCGGGCTCCAGGGCGTGGTCTTCGCGGGCATCTACGCCTTCGGCATCGTGAACGCTCTGCTCGCCGCCGCCGTGCTGGATCGCCTCACCCGCCGGCGCAGCGCGGGCGGCAAGCTCGCCGACGCGCCCTTCGTCATCGAGCTGCCTCCCTACCGGGTTCCCGCGGTGAGGCCCATCGTGTTCGCCGCGGCCTCGCGGTCGTGGAGCTTCGTCCAGCGTGCGGCGCCGGTCATCTTCGCCGTCGTGGTGGCGGTCTGGGCCCTCGGCTACTTCCCGCACGGCTCCGGCCAGCTCGAGCGATCGTGGCTCGCCGCGATCGGCCGCTTCTTCGAGCCGGTGTTCAGGCCGATGGGCGCCGACTGGAAGTCGGGCGTGGGCATCCTCACCTCCTTCGTCGCCCGCGAGGTCTTCGTCGGCACGATGGGGACCCTGAACGGCCTCGAGGACGCCGGGACCCACCTCGGCCAGCTCTCCACCCACCTCCAGCTCGGGGGGATGGGCCTCGCCGCCGCCCTGGCGCTCCTCGTCTTCTACGCGCTGTCCCTCCAGTGCGCCTCGACGCTCGCGGTGATGCGCAAGGAGACCGGCACGGCCAAGGCGCCGGTATTCGCCCTGGTCTCGATGGGGACGCTTGCCTACCTCGGGGCGGTCGTCACCTTCCACCTCGCCCGGGCGCTCGGCGCGGCATGACCCGACCCCTCCTGCCCCGCTGGCGCGAGGTGCTGGTCGGGGTAGCTCTCGGAGCGCTCGGCTGGGCCACGGCGCTCCTGTTTCCTCCCGGCTGGAGGGTGATCCTCGAGGGAGCGCTCGTCGCATGGATCGGCGCGATCTACGTCGGCTTCGGGCTCCTCGCTCCTGAGAGGCGGTCGGCGGTCGTCGAGATCCTCGTCGCCGCGCTCCATCGTCCAATCTGAGCGAGGCGCAGCGGGGCCGGTTACAGCTCTGAGCCCATGCCAGGCTCGCCGCCGCCCTTCTCGGTCCTCGACCTCGCTCCCATCTGCGAGGGCAGTGACGCTGCGGAGACCTTCCGAAATTCCCTCGACCTCGCCCGGAACGCCGAGCGCCTCGGGTACCTCCGGTACTGGCTCGCCGAGCACCACAACATCCCCGGCATCGCCAGCTCGGCGACCTCGGTCGTCATCGGCCACATCGCCGCCGGCACTTCCCGCATCCGGGTCGGCGCGGGCGGCATCATGCTCCCCAACCACGCGCCCCTGGTCATCGCCGAGCAGTTCGGCACGCTGGCCACGCTCTTTCCCGGGCGCATCGACCTCGGCCTCGGCCGTGCACCGGGCACCGATGGCCGCACGGCCATCGCGCTGCGCCGGACGCTCACCAGCGACGTCGACGACTTCCCCCAGGACGTCGTCGAGCTGCTGACGTACCTCGGTCCGCCCCGCCCCGGTCAGCGGGTCCGGGCCGTCCCCGGGGAGGGGACCGAGGTCCCGGTCTGGATCCTCGGCTCGAGCCTCTATGGCGCCTCGCTCGCCGCGGCGCTCGGGTTGCCCTTCGCCTTCGCCTCGCACTTCGCCCCGGCCCAGCTGATCGACGCGCTCGCCATCTACCGGAGCAAGTTCCAGCCTCCGCGGTGGCTCTCGGCACCGCGGGTGATGGTCGGCTCGACCATCATCGTCGCGCCCACCGACGCCGAGGCGCGCTTCCACTTCTCCTCGCTCCAGCAGGCCTTCCTCCGGCTCCGGAGCAACCGTCCCGGGCGCCTGCCACCCCCGCGCGAGGGGTTCGAGGAGACGCTGACCCCGGAGGAGCGCGCGATCCTCGACGAGGCGCTCTCCTGCGCGTTCGTCGGGGCGCCGGAGGCAGTCCGCCAGGGGCTGGAGGGGTTCCTCGCCCGGACCGCCGCCGACGAGCTCATCGTCTCGGCGCAGATCCACGACCACGCGGCGCGGGTCCGCTCCTTCGCGCTCCTGGCCGAGGTCCGGGACCAGCTGTCCCGCAGCTGAAGCTTCCCAGGCTCAGTCCTTGAGGAAGCGGGTGACGGGAATCGGCTGGTCCGTCACCTCGGTGCGCTTCTGCGGCTCCCCGCCGGGCAGCTTGAGAGGCACCAGCCCCGCGCCGATCCGCGTGTGGGCCTCGCGGTGCTGGTGCGGCGGCGGCGCCGAGGACTGGCGCTTGTTCCAGGGGTCGGAGGCATGGCTGACCGGCGGTCCCTGGAGCAGCTTGGGAATGTCCCAGACGAATCCCGCGCGCGTGTACTCCGAGGGCGTGTGGAGCCCGGTGTCCATCCGGATGGCGTCCTTGGGGCAGGCGTCCACGCACAGTCCGCAGACGATGCACCGCAGCTCGTCGATGACGAACTGCGTCGGGTACTTCTCGATGACCCGGCTCTCCGCCACGGGATCGACGGTCTCGTACTCGCCGGCCTCGATGTAGATGCACTGGGCCGGGCAGATCGTCGCGCACATGTAGCAGGCCACGCAGCGCGGCTTGCCGTCGTCGCGAGGGACCAGCCGGTGCAGCCCGCGGTAGCCCGGCGGGTAGGGAGTCTTCTCCTCCGGGTAGCTGACGGTGGAGACGAGGTTCCGGCTCTTCCGGTCCACCACCTGGACGTTGGTGTCGCGGGGGTTGAACAGGTTCCGCAGGAAGTGCCGGGTGGTGATGGCCAGCCCGCGGATCAGCTCCGGCAGGTACAGCCGCTCGCGGAGGTCACCAGTGGGATTCTTGCTCGCGTTGTAGGCCATTCGAGGAGTCCGGGGACGTCAGTGGTGCGAGGCGGCTGCGGGTCCGGGAAGGGGCGCCGGCGCCTGCCCGTGCGCGTCGGCGGAGTGCTGGGTGTCGCCCGCGGCGTGGCCCGCCTCCGTGTCCGTCAGGCGCATCGCCAGGGCCAGCACGAAGCCGATCTCCAGGAACCCGACGACGGCCAGCGTGCGGAGGGAGGGGTCGAGGAGCACCAGCGCGCCGGTGACGAAGACGTTCGCCAGGGCCTGGGGCAGGAGGATCTTCCAGCCCAGGGTCTGGATCTGGTCGTAGCGGAAGCGCGGGAAGGTCCAGCGGATCGCCAGCTGCAGGTAACAGAGGACGAGGACCTTGATCCAGAAGATGGTCGAGTAGATGGCCCCCAGCAGAATCCCGTGTCCAGCCAGCCTCTCGGTGAGCCAGGCGTCGCCGGCGAAGCCGAGGTGCCAGCCTCCGAGGAAGACCGCGGTGGTGATCGCGGCGAGGATCACCACCTCGGCGAACTCGGAGATCATGAACAGGCCGAACTTCATCCCCGAGTACTCGACGAAGTAGCCGATGATCTCGCTCTCGCCCTCGGGCACGTCGAAGGGCGCCCGCTTCGTCTCGGCGAACGCAGCGGTGAAGAAGACCACGAAACCGATGGGCTGGAGGAAGATCCCCCAGGCGGGAATGCCGACGTCCACGACCCCCAGCCCGGGCACGTCGACCGCGCCGCCCCAGAGGTGCATCGTCTGCCCCTGGATGAGCTCCGGGAGCCGGACGGTGGAGAACACCATCATCGCCCCGACCAGCCCCAGGCCCAGCGCGACCTCGTAGGAGATCATCTGCGAGGAGGCTCGCACCCCTCCGAGCAGGGCGAACTTGTTGTTGCTCGACCAGCCAGCGAGCGACGTCCCGTAGACGGCGAGCGAGGCGATGGCGAGGACCCAGAGCAGCCCGAAGTTCGGGTCCGCGACCTGGAGCCCGATCCGGTGGCCCCCGACGTCGACCACCGGTCCCACCGGGACCACCGCGAACAGCGCCAGCACCGGCGCGAAGGCGAGGATGGGCCCGAGGTTGAAGAGGAGCTTGTCGGCGTTCTTCGGCCGGAAGTCCTCCTTGAAGAGCATCTTCAGCGCATCGGTCGCGACGTGGAAGAGGCCACCCAGCGGCCGCCCGCGGAGTCCGGGCAGGTCGATGGTCGCGCGGTTGGGACCGATGCGGTCCTGCATCATCGCGCTCCACTTCCTCTCGGCGAGCGTGAGGAAGGTGGCGATGACCATCACGAAGACCAGCAGGAGGACCACCAGATTGATCGTCCACGACCAGCCGGGAAGGCCGCCCGGGACGAGCACGTGACCGAGGACCGGGAACCCGGACTCGATCCAGCCGCCGAGCGCGTACGTGGCGGCGCTGATCCCGAAGATCGCCCCGAGGATGACGCCGATTGCGATGAGGACCTGGAGCGCTTTCATGGCCGTCAGATCCCCCGGACGCGCGGAGCGCCGAATTCGCGGTACCCGGGCGGGCGTCCGTCCGCACCGGTCGCCAGCGGATTGATCCCCCGGGTGACCTTGACCGGCGGCGCGGCCCCATCCCAGTCGAAGCTGGCCAGCTCGGCCACCTTCACGCCCCACTCGCGGAAGACGTCCCGCGCGTTCCCGTGCATCCAGGGGAAGCCGAACTCCTGCGCGAGCGCGACTGCCCAGGCCCAGTGCGGCTTGATGTCGCCGCGGGGAGGATAGGCGCGGCGGAAGCGCTGGGTGATCCCGTCGAGGTTGGTGAACGTCCCCTCGTCCTCGACGTGGACGGCGGCGGGCAGGAGCACGTGCGCCTGCGCGGTGATGGCCGACTCGTTCGAGGCCTGGAGCACGAGGTACTCCAGCCGCGCGAACCCCACCGAGACCAGCGACGGATCCACCGGTACCTCGCCGCCGACGGCGTAGAGGGCCTTCACCGTGCCGGCGTTGATCGCCTTCCCCAGCTCGGAGAAGGGCTTCAGCGTCAGGTCCAGGCTCCGCGCCACCCACTCCAGCCCGCGCCGGTTGGGGTTCTTGTCCGGGGTCATGAGGTAGTGATCGCCCGTGCCCTCGGGCCGGCCGCCGACGTACACCGAGCGCACCCCGAGCGCGTCGCGGGCGAAGGCCAGCGTCGCGAGCAGGTCCTCGTTCGACGCCACCGGCGAGGCGAGCACCGCCAGCCCCTCGGTTCCGGCGAGGGCCTTGAACTGCTCCACCACCGACTTCAGCGCCTCGGCCACGGTGGCCTCGCGCCGGTCCTCGCCGCGGCCGAGCATCGCCGCCCCGACCCGGAGCTGGTTCACGGACTTGTACGAGAGCCGGCCCTGGTCGCACATCCAGCTCTTGTTGATCGCCTCGTTCTCCCGCGGACGGTACCGGTAAGTGTCCTGTCCCATGTAGTCCACGAAGATGCTGCAGCCGCGGGAGCAGCCGGTGCAGACGCTGGGCGCCGCGGAGAGGAACCAGGCCCGGGCGCGGAAGCGGAAGTCGCGGTTCAGGAGGGCGCCCACCGGGCAGATGTCGACGGTGTTCCCCGAATAGTTGCTGTCCAGCGGTTTGCCGGGGAACGTGTCGATGAGCTCCGCGCTGCCACGGCCGAACACGCCGAGCTGCGGCTCCTTGGCGACCTCGGTCATGAAGCGCACGCAGCGGGTGCAGAGGATGCAGCGCTCCTGGTCCAGCACGACCGTCGGGCCCAGCACCTTCCGCTTGGCCCGCATCACCTTCTCGCCCTCGAGCCGCGAGGGGCGGAAGTCGTGGCGCTGGTAGTAGTCCTGGAGCTTGCACTCCCCGGCCTGGTCGCAGATGGAGCAGTCCACCGGGTGGTTGAGCAGCAGGAACTCCATCACCGCGCGCTGGCTCTCCTGGACGCGCTGGCTCCGGGTCTGGATGACCATCCCCTCGGCCATCGGGGTCTGGCAGGCGGGGACCAGCTTGGGCGAGTTGCTCACCTCGACCAGGCACATCCGGCAGTTGGCGGCGATGCTGAGCCGCGGGTGGTAGCAGTAGTAGGGGATGTCGGCCCCGACCTGCCTCACCGCGTCGACCATGTTGGCGCCGGGCTTGGCCACCAGCTCCTTGCCGTCGACGGTGACGGTGACGAACCCTGGATGCTTCGGCGCGGGCCTCCCCCCGGGCGCGGGGGGCGCCACGGGCGGCTTGACCGCGGAGGCGTCGCCGGTGGGCTTCTTGCCGTCGCTCTCGCTCACTGCTCCACCTCGCCGCCGATCATGTTGATGGTGTCGAACGTCGGAATGAGGTCGGCCAGCATCTTCCCCTCGATCATCCGGGGGACTCCCGACAGGATCGCGAACCCCGGCGCCCGGACGTGGACCTTGTACGGCCGGCCCGAGCCGTCGCTCACCAGGTACCAGCCCAGCTCGCCGTTGGCCGCCTCGGTGCAGTCGTAGACCTCGCCCGGGGGAACTGGGACGCCCTCCATCACCAGCTTGAAGTGCGAGATGACGCCCTCGATGGTCCCGTACACCTCGGCCTTGGGCGGAAGGGCGATTCGCCAGTCGTCGACGATGATCGGTCCCCCTGGCAGCTCGCGCATCGCCTGGCGGACGATCTTCTCCGACTGCTTCAGCTCCTCCATCCTCATGAGGTAGCGGTCGTAGTTGTCGCCGTTCTGGCCGAGGGGCACGTCGAAGTCCATCCGGTCGTAGACCCAGTACGGCCGGGCCTTGCGCACGTCGTAGTTGATGCCGTTGGCTCGCAGGCAGGGGCCGGTGAACCCGAAGTCCAGCGCGTCCTGGGCGGTGATGATGCCCGTGCCCCGCATGCGGTCCACGAAGATGCGGTTGTTGGTGAGGAGGCCGTCCACCTCGCCGAGGAGCTCGTGGATCTTGTCCAGCGTCCTGGTGACCCGGTCGATCCAGCCCTCGGGGAGGTCACGGTTCAGCCCGCCGACGCGGCCGAAGGTGGTGGTGAGCCGGGCGCCGGTGAGCTCGCTGACCCGGTCCATGATCAGCTCGCGGGCCTCGATGGCGTAGAGGAAGGCCGAGAACCCTCCGAGCTCGAGGCCGATGGCGCCGACGCAGGTCAGATGGTCGTGCATCCGGTGCAGCTCGGAGGACAGCACCCGGATGTACTGGGCGCGCTCGGGGATCTCGAGGCCGACCAGCGCCTCGACCGCCTTGAGGAACCCGAGGTTGTTCATGATCGCCGACACGTAGTTCAGGCGATCGGTGTAGGGCAGGCACTGGTTCCAGGTGACGTTCTCGCAGCTCTTCTGGAAACCGCGGTGGAGGAAGCCGATCTCCGGATCGGCCGAGACGATCGTCTCGCCCTCCAGCTCGACCCGCATCCGCACCGTGCCGTGCATCGCCGGGTGCGACGGCCCGAGGTTGATCATCATCCGCCGGGTCAGGAGGTGGGCCTCGAGCTCGGAGTCCTCTTCCGCCGGAAGCTCCTCGGTCTGTCGTTCGTCGGCGTGGGCCATGGGTCGGATCAGGTGGTTCCGGAGGTGCCGGGGCCACGGAAGATGTCGCGGATCGGCCGCTCGGGGACGAGCGGCTGGCGCTCGCGGAGCGGGTAGTCCTTGCGGAGCGGGTGCCCCTTGAACTCCTCGTAGAGGAGGATGCGGCGCAGGTCGGGATGGCCGGTGAACCGGATGCCGTAGAAGTCCCAGACGAAGCGCTCCCACCAGTTGGCGCCCTGGAAGATGGAGGTGACGCTCGGCAGCTCGGGGTGGTCCTCGCCGACGCGTACCTTGAGCCGGAGGTGCTCCTTCCAGCTGACCGAGTAGAGGAAGTACACGACCTCGAACCGGGGGACGTTGTCCGGGAGCTGCAGCCGGTCCACGGCGTCGATGGAGAGGAAGAGCTTGAAGTCGAGCCGCGGGTCGTCCTTGACGTGGGCCAGGACCTGCCGGAGCGAGCCCGGCTTCACCACGCCCCAGGCCCCTCCGGTCCGATCGGTGTACCGCTCGGCGAAGGCGTCGGGGTACTTCTCCTGCACGAGGGTCAGGGCGCGGAGGCTCACGGGGGTCGGGACGGCCTTTCCGGGACGAGGGACGTGCCGAACGGGCGCCGCGGGTTCTACTGGTCCGTCGCGGGGCACGTCAACGGACAACCTTGAAGAAGATGGGGCACTTATTACGCTTCCTCTCATGGAAGGTCCCAGCATCCAGGAGCGGTTTGCCCCTCACAACGCCTGCTTCGGCTGTGGCCCGAGCAATCCCAGGGGGCTCCGGATCCGCAGCTTCGAGGAGGGCGACCACCTGGTGGCCCGCTGGCGGCCCGAGGAGCACCACCAGGCGTTCCCCGGGGTGCTGAACGGGGGGATCGTCGGGGCCCTGCTGGACTGCCACTCGAACTGGGCGGCGACCACGGCGCTCATGAGGGCTCAGGGCCTGTCGAGCCCACCCTGCACCGTGACCTCGGACTTCGCGGTGACGCTCAGGCGGCCGACCCCCATGGGGCCGGAGCTCGTCCTCTGGGCGAAGGCGGTCGACATCCAGGGGGACCGGGCCATCGTGGAGGCGACCCTCACCGCCGAGGGCAAGGTGACGGCGACGTGTCGCGGCACCTTCGTCGCCGTGAAGCCCGGCCACCCCGCGTACCATCGCTGGTGATCGACCACCCGGGAGGGCCCGATGAGGCGACGGCGGTTCCTGAAGGTGCTGGCGGGTGGTGCGGCCGTCGGGCTGGTCGGCGGGTGGCGCCCCGCGGCGCGCGCCGCGACGGCGGTCCGCCGCGTGCGCCCCGGCGACCCCGGCTGGCCCGGCGAGGTGGCGTGGAAGGGACTGGCCGAGCAGGTACAGGGCCGCCTGCTGAAGGTCGACTCGCCGTTGGAGGCGGCGAGTCCCGGGCTCGTGCAGCAGATGAAGAACCCGTACTTCATCGGCGACCAGGTCTGGGGCACGCAGAGCACCGGGTGGGCCGGAGCCTGGACTTCGAGCCCGAGCGCCTATGCGGTGTCTGCCACGAACGCGGCGGACGTGGTGGCCGCGGTGAACTTCGCGCGCACGCACCACCTCCGGCTGGTGGTGAAGGGTGGCGGCCACAGCTATTACGGCGGATCGAACGCCGCCGACTCGCTGCTCGTCTGGACGCGGGCGATGGAGACGGTCACGCTCCATGAGGCGTTCGTCCCGCAGGGGTGCGCCGGGAAGGTGGAGCCCACCCCGGCGGTGAGCCTCGACGCGGGAACGCTCTGGCTCCACGCCTACGACGCGGTGACCACGCGCGGCGGACGCTACGTGCAGGGTGGCGGGTGCATGACGGTCGGTGTGCCCGGGCTCGTCCTGGGCGGGGGCTTCGGGAGCTGGTCCAAGCGGTACGGGATGGCCGCGGCGAGCCTGCTCGAGGCAGAGGTGGTGACCGCGGATGGGGTCCTCCGCCTCGCCAACGCCTGCACCCATCCGGACCTGTTCTGGGCGCTCAAGGGAGGTGGTGGAAGCACGTTCGGCGTCGTCACACGGCTGACTCTGCGGACCCATCCGCTTCCGTCGACCTTCGGCGTCGTGCTGATGACGCTGAGGGCGGACTCGGATGCAGCCTTCCGGAAGCTGATTCGCCGCTTCGTCGCGTTCTACGCCTCGTCGCTCCTGAAACCCGAGTTGGGTGAGCAGGTCCGGCTCCACCCATCGAACCGGATGGCAGTGCAGATGGTGTTCGAGGGGATGGACCAGGCTCGGGCGGAGGAGGTGTGGCGGCCGTTCCTCGCCGAGGTCGAGCGCACGGGGAGCGGTGTCACGGTCGCGGACAAGCGCGTGGTCGTCTCTCCCGCCCGTGACTTCTGGAACCCGGAAGTCCTCCGGACGAACCTGGGCCCGTACGTGAGGGTCGATGACCGGCCCTCCGCGCCGCCCTTCAAGAACCTCTGGTGGACGAGCAACGAGGAGGAGCTCGGCGCGTACTGGCACGGGTACGAGTCCACCTGGTTGCCCGCGTCGCTCCTTGCTTCCGCGAGGCAGGAGAGGCTCGCCGACGCGCTGTTCGCAGCGTCGCGGCGCTGGGCCGTGGGGCTGCACTTCAACAAGGGGCTCGCCGGGGCGGCTCCGGAGGTCATCCGGGCCGCGCGGGACACCTGCACGAACCCGGCAGTCCTCGACGCGTTCGTCCTCGTGATCATCGCCGGGAGCGGCCCGCCGGAGTACCCGGGCGTCTCCGGCCACGAGCCCGACCCCGTGCAGGCGCGCGACGATGCGCAGAGGATCCACGATGCAATGGCCGAGGTCCGGAAGCTGGTCAGGCGACCGGCCTCGTACGTTCTCGAGAGCAATTACTTCGAGCCCAGCTGGCAGCGCGCCTTCTGGGGGTCCAACTACGCGCGCCTCCGGGCCATCAAGCGCAAGTACGACCCGACCGGGCTCTTCTTCGTCCACCACGGCGTGGGCAGCGAGGACTGGAGCCCGGACGGGATGACCCGCCTCGTGACGCGCTGAGCGCCTTCCCTACCGGCTACCGGCTCATCGAGAGCGAATCGACGACGGACTCGCAGAGCGCTCGATCCGCGGCGCTGGCTCCGATGCAGAGGACACCGGTGCGCCACCCACCGCGGGTCAAGGTCCGCAGGAGGGCAAACGCCGGATCCACCGCCTGGGCCTTCGTTCCCTGGAAGCGGACCGCAGGGAGGTCCCCCAGCTTCACCGGGGCGACCGAGACCTTCTGTCCCGGTCCGAAGAACGAGGTCAGGAATCGCCGCGCGTCCTCCTCGCCCTGACCGGGTCGCCGGCGGCTGCCGATCTGGAGGAACACTGGCGCGATGGCCGTCTGGGGAGCCACGAACATCCGCGTGCCGGGGTCCGAATCCGGTCTGGCCTGTTCCTTCCAGCCCGGGGGAAGCACGACGCTCCACCCGTCACCGGACGTCCGTCCCGGCTCCGTCACCTTCGCGCCCTCCGCGGCGACACGGACGGAGTCGAGGATGGGTGCGCAGACCTCCTCGCCCGATGGCTTTCGCTCCGGTGTCGAGCCGCAGAAGGCGAGGATGGTCCGGGGCCCGCCGGTGGTGAGAACCCCGCTCATGGTGAGCGTCGGGCTCGAGGATCCCCGGCCGTAGACGAGGTCGGCCCGGTCCGCGCCGTCGATCCGCTTGGTCGTCAGGGACTGCCGGTGCATCTGGGCGGCCTCGATGGTCGGCTCGAGGTCCCGGAGGAACGCCTCCTGCGTTCCCTGGGCCGGCTCGGAGAGCACCGCCGCGGCGAAGCCACGCCGATCTCCGCCCGGTACGTCGAAGCGTCCCGTCTTGTCGTCCAGGGACCAGGACGTGGGAACGCGAACGGTGAGCCGCTTCCCCCGGACCGTCTTCATCTCGGGGAGGCTCGCCGACGCGGCGGTGGGAGCATCACCGCCGGGGGCGCCCGCGAGGAGCACGAGGAGGACGTGACAGACCTGCATGGGGCGCCGGACTGTACACGGTCAGATCGGGACCCCAGGTCGTTTCCTTCGGGGCATCCGTCCGCCGAGCGAGAGGGGCGCGGGCGGACCGCCGGCATTCTCCTCTGCGCGGAATCAACCGTGCCCCGACGCCGGTTCCACGGCGCTCGCGGGCTCGAGCTCGGCCCTGCCGTCGCGGTTGCTCCACTCGGTCTGGAAAGCGAAGCCGTCCCGGCGGCCCCAGACGCTGGCCAGGGCGGAGTCCCCTTCGAGCTCCGCGTTGAGCACCGGGATGTCGCCGATCTCGCCCTTGCCGAGCATCGGCCGGCCCCGGCCGTCGAGCACCATCGTCCCGTCGCGACGCCGGATGGGCGTCGTGTCGTCGTACCAGGCGAGGTAATGCGAATCGCCGGTGTCGATGGCGAGCCCCACGTCCGGGTCGGTCACCGCCTCGCTGATCTCGTGGCTCTCGGTGATGGTGACGTTGTCGATGGGCGTTCCGGTGAAGTCGATGCCATTCACCCGGGTGCCGGAACGTTCGGAGTAGACGACGACCGCGTAGTAGACCGGATGCCCATCGGGCGCGGTGACGTTGTCGTGGAAGCCGCCGAGCCCCGCGGGGGAGCTGGCACCTCCGTCGTGGAGCGTCGCTCCGGGCGGCAGCACGAGGGTGAAGATGCGCTCGGGGTCGGAGACGTCGAACGCGTCCGCGCGGACCTGGGCCTCGACCAGCGCCTCGACGTCCTCCTTGGAGAAGTCGCGCCGCGAGACACCGGTGAGCACCTTCGACGGCGAGGTCGTCCCGGCACCCCCGCCGTACTCCTTCCACAGCTCCGTCTGCCCGGGGTCCTTCACCAGGGCCGCCATCGCAGCGTCGTTGCGGGCCCGATCGCCGGCGCCGGCGGGCGTCTGCCAGTACGGGCCCACGTAGACCGGGACGACGTCCGGCGAGCGCAGCACCTTGCCCCCGTGGAAGGTGAGATGACCGGTCTCGACCGTGGCCGCACCGGGACGCGACGGCGCGCCGCCCGGTCGCAGCTCCTCGAGCTCGAAGCGGTCCGGGTCGACCGGCTCGAATCGTCGGCTCTGCGCGGCCGGAGCGGCGTTCTCCTCCAGCTCGTGGACGGACTCGACGGGCGACGCGGCACCCGCGGACTGCACGTGGTTCATGTGGAAGCTCCCCCAGGACGGCGACCGGCACGGTCGCGCCGACCGGTCGGCCCCAGCAAGGGGCGTGCGCAGGGCTCTTGCCCGGGGCGGTTCCTCGTTCCGTCGCGGACGCGGGACGGTCGCGACCGCGGCGCCGGACGCGCCTGTCCCTGGTCAGCTCCGCCGCGTCCGGGGGAGACTCGTGCCATGGCTCGCGTGGCCGTTCCCGTCGCGCTGCTCCTGCTCGGCTGCGCGAGCGCTCCGGCTCCGGTGCCGCCCCATCCCGAGTGCCCGGATGCCCTCGGCGCGCTCAACGACTTCTTCGTGGCCTGGAACGACTCGGACGCCGGGGCCCGTACCGGCGCGCTCGACCGCTGCTGCGTCGCCGCGGCGCGCTTCGTGGACCCCACCGGCAGCACCGAGGGGACGGCGGCCCTCGCCCCCAGCATCACCGCGTTCCGCGTGCGCTACCCGCAGGCGACCGTCGAGTTCGGAACGCCGGAGCAGCACCACTGCGCGATGCGGGTCCGGTGGACCACGGTGCTCGAGCCGGGTGCGAGGCCACTGCGGGGGGTGGACTTCGTCGACCTCGATCCGCAGGGCCGCTTCACGCGGGTCGTCTCCTTCGACGACCCGCCTGGTTCGAGGTGAGACGCCGCGGCAGGCCTACGGCAACGGCGTGCGGCGAACGAACACGTACGGAGTCGAATCGACGCCCCAGGTCTGAGCGCCGGTCGCGTCGAATCCGCGCTCCCACGACCGGAAGCCCCGGGCGTCCACCATCCACTCGCCGGTGACGTAGCTCGCCCCGCCGAGCGCGCTGCGGCACCCCTGCCCGCTGGTGGAACCTTGCCAGGCGTTCCCCTCGGCATGCAGCCGGACCGCGCAGCCGAGGTGCTCCACCAGCGCATCCCGCTCGAAGCGGGGCGGCCGCCCCTGCTCGCAGGCCCCCACCGCGGCCGCGGGCTGGGCCAGCACGAAGACGTGCGACACGGCGACGGAGCTGCTCGGCTCGAGCGGCTCGAGGACGTACACCCGCTGCTCGTACGGTGCTCGCGGCGATTCCATGCGCGCCTGCTCGACGTAGAGCGCGCGGGGCCCCAGGCCGACCACCTCCGCCGGGCAGGCCACGACCTGGAGGGCGGGGTAGCCGGGCGTGCTCCGCGCCTGGTCGGCGGAGTCGAATCGACCCGCCAGCAGCCAGTAGAGGGTGTCCGCGGCATTCGACCGCTCGGGGTGGTCCGGCGGCTCGAACGACGGGGCGGAGGTGACGCATCCGGCGCAGAGCAACGCGAGGAGCGAGGGCGCCCCGGGCCTCGCGCTCGCCATTCTTCCTCGCACCCGGCCCCGCGGCCGGTGGATGTCCCTGGGGGCCATGGTCCTCTCCCGGGAAGGGTACACCGGCCGGCCCGGGCGACGGGGTGGCGGGACGACAACGCCCTGGCGCGCCGCTCCGGAACGTCGCCCCGGCGACGCTCTCAGGGACCGACCCGCGCCGTCCGGCGGACGAAGACGTAGGGGCCGGTCTCCACTCCCCAGCGCCTGGTCCCGGCGGCGTCGAAGCCATGCTCCCACGAGCGGATGGCGACCGAACCGACCACCAGCTCCGCGGTCATGTACGTCGCGCCCTTCTGCGTCGTGGGGCAGCCCCGGCCGCTGGTGCCGCCGCGGAGGACCGCTCCATCCGTGTGCAGCGAGAACGCGCATCCCACGCGCTCCACCAGGTCCTCGCGCGCGAAGCGCGGTGGAGCGCCTCCCCTGCAGGCGCCCACCGCCGAACCGGGCGCAGCGAGCTCAAAGACCCGCATCCCCACCACGGAGTCGACCGGATCGCCGGGCTCGAGGGCGTAGACGCGCTGGCGGTAGGGCGTGTCCGCGTCCCCGATCCGGGTCTGCTCGACGTAGAGCACCCGGGGCCCCAGCGCCGGAGCATCCGCGGGACAGGCGACGATCTGGAAGGCCGCGTATCCGGGCGAGCTTCGCGCCTGGTCGGCGGAATCGAACTGGCCCTCGAGGAGATGGTAGGCGGCGTCGGCGGCACCGGCCGGTGGAGCGGGCGGCGCGGCGGGCGGAGTCGCGGGCGTGGCGCAGCCCAGCACGAGGAGCGCGGCAATCCGGAGGAAGCCCGGCCCCGCCGCGCGCGGGCGGTCAGGAGCACTCGGGAGAGGTCGGGGAGGCCGTCGAGCGGAGTCCAGACCCGGGGAAGTTTACCAGTCGGTCCCGTCCGCCCGGCTGTCGGAGACCACCCAGGATGGGCGTGGCTCTCGGAGCGGGTGCGCTGCCTCAGCCCTTCCGCGTGGCGAGGCCCTTCTCGTGCGGGTAGGTCTGGAGCAGATCCAGCCCGACCTCGTGCTCGGAGGGTCCGGTGCCACCGATGCGGTGCACCTGACGCTGGATCTTGTCCTGGAGCAGCATCAGTCCGTCGAGCACCTGCTCGGGCCGCGGCGGACACCCGGGGATGTACACGTCGACGGGGAGGATGCGGTCGATGCCCTGCAGCACGGCGTAGTTGTCGTAGAAGCCGCCCGACGACGCGCAGACCCCGAAGCTGACCACCCACTTGGGCTCGGCCATCTGCTCGTAGACCCGCTTGAGGATGGGCGCCTGCTTCAGGTTGATGGTCCCGACCACCATCAGCATGTCCGCCTGGCGAGGGGAGAAGCGGGGGAACTCGGCACCGAAGCGCGCGATGTCGTAGCGGCTCGCGGCGACGGACATGTACTCCATGCCGCAGCAGGCGGTGGCAAAGGGGTAGGTGAAGAGCGAGTACTTGCGCGCCCAGCCGAGCCCCTTGCTCAGCAGCCGCTGGAGAAATCCCATCGCCTCGTCGCGGCGGGTGGTGATCGCGGGGGTGACGTCGGCTTCGGCCATGGTCCTCTCTTAACTCTCCCAGTCCAGCGCGCCCTTCTTCCAGACGTACGCGAGGCCGATGACCAGCGTGATGGCGAACACCAGCATCTCCACGTAGCCGAACCAGCCGAGCGCCTTGAAGTTCACCGCCCAGGGATAGAGGAAGACCGTCTCCACGTCGAAGACGATGAAGAGCAGGGCGACCACGTAGAACTTCACGGCGAAGCGCTGGCGCGCGGTGCCGGGCGACGGCTCGCTCCCTGCCTCGAAGACCGTCGACTTGATGGCCGACGTGCGCCGGGGGCCGAGGAGGGCGGACATGAAGCTGACCACCGCTCCGAGGCCGCCGGCGACGAGCAGCACCACCAGGAGCGGGCCGTAGGGGGCGAGAGCGGTGTCGGGCGTCATCGGGCCGGGCGCATACAACGACGGGGCACCGAGGGTGTCAACGGCGTCAGTGCCGGGACGCGGCTCGTGCCTCGAGCCGAGCGAGGTGGGACGGATCGAGCGAGACCATCCCCAGCGACCGGTCCGGCGTCACCCGCGGGCCGTGGTAGTCGCTGCCCGCCGTGGGGACGAGCCCCAGCGCATCGGCCTGGCGGAGGAGGGCGTCGCGCTGGCTCGGGACGTGGTCGGGGTGGAAGATCTCCAGCCCGTCCAGGCCGGCCTTCGCCAGCCGCTCCAGCGTGTAGCCGGAGACCTTGCTCGACCCGGGATGGGCCACGGTGGCGGTTCCGCCGGCGCGGTGGAGCATGGCGATGGCCTCCTCCGCCGGAAGCCGGAACCGGCCCACGTAGCCAGGCCTCCCGTCCCCGAGAAAGCGGTCGAAGGCCTCCTTGCTGGAGGTCACGTACCCGCGGGCGAGGAGGGCCAGGGCGAGGTGCGGGCGGCCGAGGTGGGCACCGGCGGCGATGCGCTCCACCTCCTCGAGGGTGATCGGAAAGCCGAGCTCGTTCATGCGCTGGACCATCCGGGCCATGCGCTCGGCGCGCTCGCCGCGGAGCCGGGCCGAGAAGCCGGCGAGCCCCGGCTCGGTGGGCTCGACGAAGTGCCCGAGGACGTGCACCTCGCGGCCGTCGGCCTCGGTGGAGACCTCGATGCCGGGGACCAGCCGGATGCCCTGGGCGTCGGCGGCGGCCCTGGCGCGGGCCAGCCCCTCGACCGTGTCGTGGTCGGTCACCGCGAGGACGGTCACCCCCGCGGCCCGGGCGCGGGCGAGGAGATCCTCGGGCGAGTGCTCCCCGTCGCTCGCCGTGGTGTGGGAGTGGAGGTCGATCATGGGGGCCCGGCAGGCTGCGTTGAAATATGGACCGCTGGACCCTATAATTACTCAAACGCTCGAATTCTCAAGCGGATTCACCATGCAGCACCCCCTCCAGATCTCCCGCCGCATCGAGTACGGGCTCCGGGCCATGGTGTGCCTGGCGGCCCAGCCCGAGGGCCGGGTGATGCCCTTCCGGGAGATCGCCCGGCGGATGAACGTTCCCCAGGACTTCCTGGCGAAGATCCTCAAGCAGCTGGTTACGCGGCAGCTGGCGATGAGCACCCGCGGCGCGCGCGGCGGCTACCGTCTCGGCCGGCCGGCCCGCGAGATCTCGTTCCTGGACGTCATCGAGGCGGTCGAGGGCCCGGTGGTGGTGAACCTCTGCCAGGACGGGCACGACGGGTGCCGGCTGTCGCGAGGCTGCACGCTCTACGGCGTGTGGAAGCGGGGACAGGAGCGGATGGTGGACGTCTACCGCACGGCGACCCTCGACCAGCTGGCGATGGCCGAGCTGACGCCGCACGAGCTTCCCCCGGCGCCCGCGGCCGCGGCGGGCGGCGCCTAGCGTCTCCCCATGCCCCGCGACGCGATGCAGGCGCTGGAGCGTGACCTCCAGGCCGAACGTGCCTCGGCGCTGGCCCGCATCGCGGACCTGTACCAGAAGGCGCTGGCGGCATGGCTCGCGCTCGAGGCCGGGGAGCTCGAGGTCCTCCCGACGCTGGAGGCTCAGCACGCGCGCCGGGCCGAGCTCCTCGAGCTGACGGCGGAGCGGCTGTGGATGCTGCTCGTCCAGCGCGAGTCGGTGGGCCTGCGCGATCACCGGGAGCTCCTGACCGACGTGCCGCCCGAGGTCCGCAAGCGCGTCGGCCCGCGGCGCCGGCTCCCGCGCGGCTGAGCGGTCACCGGCGCCCCGAGCGCAGGCGGAGCTCGAGGCCGTCCAGCATCGCCCGGATCCCGAACTCGAAGCGCCGGTCCGCGGAGGTGTCGATCAGCTCGTCGGCGAGCCGGACCAGCGTGGGGTACTGGTCCGCAGGGAGGGCCTTGAACCAGCGCCGAGCCTCCTCCTGCATGCGCTTGGCGTCGGCCGCTCCTCTCGGCTCACCGGCGGTCTCGTCGAGCACGAAGCCGACGACGAAGGAGTTGAGGACGTGGCCGGCGTCGGCGGCGTCCGCGGTCGAGAAGCCCGCACCGACCAGCATCGCCAGGAGGCGCTCGATGAGGCGGAGGCGGCTCGGTCCGGCGGGCGGGGTGGCGGCGAGCACCCGGGCTCCGTCGCGGTGCGCCGTGAGCACGGCCCTCACCGCCCGCCCCATGCCCTCGAGCTGCTCCCGCCAGGGGGCGGCCGGATCCGGCTCGGGGACCTGCTCGCAGATCGCGTCCCCGAGGAGCGTGAGCAGCTCGAGCTTGTCGCTCACGTGGTTGTAGAGCGAGGCGGCCTTGATCCCCAGCCGCTCGGCGAGGCGGCGCATGGTCAGCCCGTCGAAGCCCTCCTCGGCGAGCAGCGCGAGGGCAGCCTGGACCACCCGGGGCCGGGTCAGGGGCGCCCGCGCGGCGGGCTCGGACCAGGCCGTCAAGCGTCCGAGACGCGCCGGCTTCCTGCGCTTTGGCCTCCCCATGCTTGACAGGCTAACATGGGTCGTCCTAACTACCATCGTTAGTATAGACCTAACAACGTTAGTTCAGGAGGCAGGCGATGGGGACGAAGAGGTTCAAGCTGGTGCCGGAGATGGAGGGACGGACCGCCCGCTGGTATGCGCGCCAGCGAAGCACGCCGCACCAGCTCGAGGGATGGCGGAGGATGGCCGCGGAGCTGACCGCGGGACTGCGCCCCGGCGCCAGGGTGCTCGAGGTCGCCCCCGGTCCGGGCTTCCTGGCCATCGAGCTGGCCCGGGCCGGGAAGGTCCAGGTGACCGGCCTCGACATCGGGCGGACCTTCGTGGAGCTCGCCAGCGAGAACGCGCGCCGGGAAGGGGTGTGGGCCGACTTCGTCCTCGGAGACGTGGCCGACATGCCGTTCGAGGCCGGGTGCTTCGACCTCATCGTCTGTCAGGCGGCGTTCAAGAACTTCGCCGCCCCTGGCACGGCGCTCGAGGAGATGCACCGCGTCCTGCGCCCGGGCGGCGCGGTGGTGATCCAGGACCTGAGCCGCGACGCCTCGCGCGCCGACATCGCCGAGGAGATCCGGCAGCAGGAGCTCCGCGGCCTCGACGCCGTGCTCACCCGGTGGATCCTCTCGACGATGCTCCGCCGCCGCGCCTACACGCCGGGTCGGTTCGAGAGGCTCGTGGCCGGGAGCCCGTTCCGGACGTGCACGATCCGGACGGAGGGGATCGGCTTCGAGGCCCGGATGGAGAAGTCGCCCGAGATCGAGGCCATCGCCTCCTGACTCGAGCGGGCCTCTCGTCGCTGGCCAGCGCTCCTGCCGGCCGGGATGAGGCGGGGATGGCTCGCCCGAGCGCTCAGCGGGTCGCGTCTCGGAAGACCTTCCCGTCCTTCATCACGAAGACGACCTTCTCCAGCACCTTCACGTCCTTCAGCGGGTCTCCGCTCACCGCGACGACGTCCGCCAGGGCGCCGGGCGCGAGCACTCCGAGCTGCCCCTTCATCCCCAGCATCTCCGCCGCGCGCGAGGTGGCCGACTGGATCGCCTGCATCGGAGTCATCCCGAACTGGATCATGTATGGGAACTCCTTCGCCATCGGGTCGTTCCAGGAGAAGCCGCCCACGTCGGTTCCGAAGGCGATCTTCACTCCGGCCTTCACCGCGCGGCGGAAGGACGGACCATGCACCTCGGCCCGCTTGCGGTCGCGGCGGCCTTCCGGCGTGTTCTCCGGAGCCCAGTAACCGTAGTACGCGGCGAGCGTGGGGCAGAGCCACGTCCCCTGCTTCACCATCTGCGCCACGGCGGCATCGTCCAGCTCGAGCCCGTGCTCGATGGAGTCGCACCCGCCGTCCAGAGCCCGCTTCATCCCGGGGTTGGTGTAGGCATGGCAGGCGACCTTCTTCCCCCAGCCGTGCACCTCGTCGACGATGGCCCTGAGCTCCTCGAGGGTGAGGGTGGGCTGCGACTGGAGATTCCCGGCCCCGTCCACCCACGAGCGGTGGGTCATGTAGACCTTGATCCAGTCGGCGCCGTTCTCGAGCTGCTCGCGCGCGGCCTTGCGGGCCTCCACCGGGCCGTCGATCAGCTGCGCGCCCTTGGGGACCACGACTTCGGGCGCGTAGCCCTCGAGGTTGTAGCCACCGGTGCTGGAGATGGCGCGGGTGGAGACGAACATCCGCGGACCGGGGATGTGGCCCTCGTCGATGGCCCGCTTGATGCCCACGTCGCCGTAGCCGGCCCCCTCGGTCTCCACGTCGCGGATGGTGGTGAAGCCCTGCTCCAGCGCCCGGCGAGCGGCGACGGTCGCGCGGGCGGCGCGGTAGGCGATGGGGTACTTCAAGAGCTGCACGTCGTAGCCGCCCTCCGAGGGCTCCTCGCCCTGGAGGAAGACGTGCGTGTGCCCGTCGATCATTCCCGGCAGCACCGTGGCCCCGGAGAGGTCGATGACCTTCGCCCCGGCGGGGGCGGCGCCGGTGCCCACGCTCTCGATCCGGTTGCCGCGGATGACGATCGTCTGGTTGCTCCTCGCCACGCCGGAGACGCCGTCGATCAGCACCCCCGCCTTGACGACGATGACCTGGGGCGCCGGCGCCGGTTCCGCACCGAGCGCGACCCCGGAGAGAAGTGATCCGACCAGCACCCACCCGCGACTGGGCATGTCCCGCCTCCCTGGAAAAGGCCGGGGATGGTTTCGCATCCGCCGCGGCGGAGCAAAGGCATTCGTGATAGTCGGCCCCGCCATGCCCAAGACCTCACAGCCCCGTGGTCTGCGCGCCGCCTACGCCCGGTCTCGCAGCGTCGATCCGCGCCCCATCACCGGGCGGGAGAAGCCGACCGATCTCCTCGAGCACGCCTTCGGCGCCTACGTGGGCCGGCAGGAGCGCACCGCGTTCGAGCTGATGCAGCGGAGCATGGCCGAGGACTGCAGCATCTTCCTCACCCTGTCGGGGGCGATGACCCCGGCCGGCCTGCACCAGAGCTGCCTCATCCCGTTGATCGAGCGAGGCATCGTCAGCGCCCTCACCACCACCGGGGCGAACCTGTACCACGATGCCCACCGCATCATCGGGCACGCCATCCGGGAGGTGAACCCCAACGCCGGGGACCTCCAGATGCGGCTGGCGCGCATCATCCGCATCTACGACCTCGGCTTCTGGGAGGAGGCGCTGCTCGACACCGACCGGCTCTTCAGCGCCGTCATCCGCCGCCCGGAGTTCCAGCGGAAGATGACCACCCCCGAGTTCCACCACCTGCTGGGCAAGGCGGTTCATGGCATCGAGCGCTCGCTGGGGGTGAAGCAGCCCTCGCTCCTGGCCACCGCGTACAAGCACGCCGTCCCGATCTGGGTGGGGGCGGTGCAGGACGGGAGCATCTTCCTCAACGTGGTGAAGCTGAAGCGCCTGCTCGGGCCCGAGTTCCGCTTCGAGCTGGACATCAACGACGACGTCTACTCCATGGCGGCGATGCAGCACTTCTGCCGCCACCGGGGAAGCAAGAAGCTGGCGATCTGGATCCTCGGCGGCGGCGTTCCGAAGAACTACACGCTCCAGGGCGAGCCGCTCCTCGACCAGATCCTCTCCGTTCCCACGACCGGCTTCGACATCGACCTCCAGTTCTGCGTGGACCCGGTGGACAACGGGGCGCTCTCCAGCTGCCCGGCCGGGGAGGGACACACCTGGGGCAAAGTCTCGGTGGAGGCGGTGGAGTCCGGATCGGTCTACGTCCACACCGACGTGACGGCGGTCTTCCCCTGGCTCACCCACGCGCTCTTCTCCACCGGGGCCAGGCGACCCCCGATGCGGCTCATGGACCGGATGGAGGACGCCATCCGGTTTCTCGACCGGGACGTGGCCCGCCGCCGGAAGAAGCTCCTCGGGACCCTGGACTGGAGCCCGGACACCGAGGCCCCGACGAGGGGGCAGCACGAGATGGTCGTGCGCTGAGGTGAAGTCGGGTCGCGCCCCCGTTACCCTGACTCCGAGTCGCCCTCCGGAGGAACCCCGATGGCCGAGCAGCCGCACTTCGTCGAGATCACCGCCGAGTCCATGGGCGGGCTGCACTTCCGGGTCACCCACGGGCCGAGCCGGGCGTCGACCGTCACCGACGCGCCGAAGGACAACGGCGGCGACGCCGCGGGCTTCTCGCCCACCGATCTCGTGGCAACCGGGCTCCTGGACTGCATGCTGACCACGATGGCCATCGTCGCGAAGCGGGAGAACGTCCCCTGGGGCAAGACCCGAGGCCGGGTGGAGAAGCACATGCACCCGGCCCCGAGGCGGATCGGCACCCTGGTGGTGGACCTCTGGATGCCGGCGGAGCTGCCCAGGGAGAGTCGCGCGCGGATGGAAGACGTCGCTCACACCTGCCCGGTGATGCGGACCCTCCATCCCGACGTGAAGGTCGAGACCCGGTTCCACTACTGAAGGCGGTTGCCCACGGAGGGCGCCGTCCCCACCTCCGTGCGGATGGCAGAGAAGGGACCTGCTCGCCGACGTGCGTGGTGCGCTCGGGCCGTTCCTCGCCGGGACGGTGGTGGACCGGGCCGGCGACTCGGTCGGCTTTCTCGTCCTCGGCGGGGTGGCGCTCGTCGCCCTGCTGACCCTGGTGTCCGCGATGCCCGAGACGGGGCCGGGCCGGGATGCCACGCCCGGGACCCGGGCCTCGACCTCGTCGGCCACGGTCACTGCACGTCCCTGACCGCGGCGAGCGACTCAGGTCCCGGTGGAGGACCGGCCGGCCTCGACCTTCTCCACCAGCCGGAGCTGGCCCGAGGCCGCCGCCGCCGGGGCGTCCACCTCGCGCTCCAGGTAGGTGTACCCGGCGAGCCCTGCCTCGAAGGCCCGGAGCAGCTGGCGAGACTGGTCGAGGGTCATCGTCCCCTTGCGGAGCGCCTCCTCGGCAAACCGCCGCACGCGGGCCACCAGGTCGTCCTTCGAGTAGCTGACGTAGTTCAGCACCTCGGTCACCGAGTCGCCGGCCACCACGTGGTCGATGAGGTAGCCGCCGCTCGGGCCCAGCGAGACCTGGACCGCGTTGGTATCGCCGAAGAGGTTGTGCAGGTCGCCTAGGATCTCCTGGTAGGCGCCCACCAGGAAGATGCCGATGTAGTAGTCGTCCTGGTTGATCGGGTGCAGCTCGAGCACGTCCTTCACGTCTCGCCGGTCGATGAAGTGCTCGATCTTCCCATCCGAGTCGCAGGTGATGTCCGCCAGGACCGCGCGCCGGGTGGGCCGCTCGGTCAGCCGGTGGATGGGCATGATGGGGAAGAGCTGGTCGATGGCCCAGCTGTCGGGGAGCGACTGGAAGACGCTGAAGTTGCAGAAGTACGTGTCGGCCAGCTGGCGCTCGAGGGTCTCCAGCTCCTCGGGCATGTCGTCCAGCTCGCGCGCGGTGCGAAGGACCTTCTGGCACACGGCCCAGAAGAGGTTCTCGGCCGCGACGCGCTCGGCGAGCGTGAGGTGCCCCAGCGAGAAGAGGGTGAGGCACTCCTCCTTGTACTCGGTGGCGTCGTGGTAGGCCTCGAGCACGTTCTTCCGGGTCAGCTCCCGGAAGGTCGCCCAGAGCTTCCGCACCACCGGCGAGGCGTCCTCGGGCAGCACCTCCGGGACGCCCTGGGTGTCGAACTCGCTCACCCCCAGCACCTCGGTCACCAGCACCGCGTGGTGGGCGACGACGGCACGGCCCGACTCGGAGACCAGCGTGGGGTGGTCCACCCCGGCCTCGTTGCAGGCCTCGAGCACGCTGAACACCACGTCGTTCGCGTACTCCTGGGTGGTGTAGTTCATCGAGGAGGTGAAGTTGGTCTGGCTGCCGTCGTAGTCGACGCCCAGGCCACCGCCCACGTCGAGGTACTTCAGCGGGGCTCCGGCCTGCGCCACCTCGACGTAGAAGCGGCTGGCCTCGCGGAGCGCGTTCTTGAAGTTGCGGATGTTGGAGACCTGGCTCCCGAGATGGAAGTGGAGCAGCTCGAAGCAGTCCAGGAGGCCCACCTGGCCCATGAAGGCCATCGACTCGAGGAGCTCGCTCGACGAGAGGCCGAACTTGCTCCGGTCGCCGCCCGAGGCCTCCCACTTCCCGGCGCCGCGGGTGCTGAGCTTCACCCGGATGCCGATCCGGGGCCGGATGCCCACGCGGCGGGAGACCTCGGCGATGAGGGGAATCTCGGACGGCTTCTCGACCACCAGCACCACCTTGCGGCCGAGCCGGGAGGCGTAGAGGGCGGTCTCGATGTACTCCTCGTCCTTGTACCCGTTGCAGACGATCAGGGCCTCCTCGCTGTCGAGGAGCGCCATCACCGCCAGCAGCTCGGGCTTGCTGCCGGCCTCGAGCCCGTAGTCGTAGGGCTTGCCCGCCTCGACGATCGTCTCGGCGACGTAGCGGTGCTGGTTGACCTTGATGGGGTACACGCCCTTGTAGGCGCCGCGGTAGCCGTGCTCGGCGATGGCGCGGCGAAACGCCTCGTTGAGGTGCACCACCCGGCTGCGGAGCACGTCGGTGAAGCGGATCAGCAGGGGCAGGCTGATGCCCCGGCGGCGGACCTCCTCGACCAGCTCCTTGAGATCCATCGATCGGCCGTTCCCGTCGGCGTGGACGGTGACGTTGCCCCGGTCATTGATGCCGAAGTACCCCGCGCCCCAGCTGCGCACGCCGTACGTCTCGAAGGCATCGGCCAGGGACCAGGGCTGCAGGGGTTGGGTGGGCATCGTGAGGTCGGATTGTCCACAATAGAGAAACACACGGGTCCGTCAACACCGCGGCGGCGGCAGTCAGAAACATGCCTGTGAAGCGGACGGTGCCCGCCGGGCCCCTCGGGCTCAGCTCTCTTCGCGGACCGCCTCGAGCACCTGGTCCACGTGCCCGTCCACCTTCACCTTGGGCCAGACCCGGGCGATCTTCCCGGTGCCGTCGACGAGGAAGGTGGAGCGGGTGATGCCCATGAACTTCCGCCCGTAGAGCGACTTCTCGCCCCAGGCGCCGTACTTCTCCGCAACCGCATGGTCGGTGTCCGCGAGCAGCGGGAAGGGCAGCTTGTACTTCCCCGCGAAGCGGGCGTGGCTCGCCCCGGAATCGGGGCTGACGCCCAGGACGACCGCGCCGGCCTTCTGCAGCACCGAGTGCTCGTCGCGAAAGGCGCACGCCTCACGGGTACAGCCGGGGGTGTCGTCCTTCGGGTAGAAGTAGAGGACCACCTTCCGGCCCTTGAAGTCGGAGAGCTTCACCGTCTTCCCGGACTGGTCCTCGAGGCTGAACGCGGGGGCCCTGGTACCGACGTCGAGCATCGCCATGGGCGCTCACTTAACCCGTGGCGCACCGGGGGCAACAGCATTCGGCGTGCTGCGGTCGGGGAGCTGGTCCACGAGCTTGCGGAGGCTGGCGAGCTGGGCCAGCGCCTCGGGGTCCTCGAGCAGCTTGTGGACCGCGCTGCTCCGGAGGAGGGCCACCGTGTCCCCCCGCTCGAGCGCCTCCTTCACCTCGGGGTCGGCGACGGCGGCCCGGAACAGCGGGTTCCTCTCCAGCGCGGCCACCGACGGATGGTGGGCGACGCGCTCGAAGAGCTCCGGGGAGCGAAAGACCTTCTGCGCCGCGGCCAGGTCGGCGACCCGGGAGAAGAAGGGCGCCGAGAAGAGGTTCCAGCGGCGGGCGATGGCGAAGGCGGTCGAGTCCTTCGGCGAGATGCCGAGCCCCTTCCCGGCCAGCTGCACGTTCCCCTCGACGAAGGCGAGCGCCGAGAGGGCCACCCAGGCGACCGCGGCGACCTTCCCCGCTCCGAGCACCGCGCCGAGGGCGCGATCCGGGCCCCGCTCGGCGGGGTCTCCTCCTCCCAGCACGCCCTGGAGGAGGCGCGTCCCCACGAACCGGACCAGCACCGCGACCACGACGAAGGTCGCGAAGCTCGCGGCGATCGACCCGAGGCTCTGCGAGGTGTGAAAGGCCCTGCCGAAGGTCGCCCCCAGCAGCGCCCCTCCCGGCCGGGCCGCCAGCGCGGCGAGCACCAGGGCGCCCCAGCCGGCCAGCTGCCGCGCGGCCCCCGCCCGGGCGCCGAAGATCGCCCCCACCGCCACGAGCGCGAGGACGATGAGATCGACCGTCATGTGATCTTGAACGCCTTGCCCCGCGACTCCTCGTAGAGGCGGTCCTGCACGAGGGTGAGCTTCTCCTTGTAGAGCGCGTTCTGGGGCTCGTAGGTCAGCGCCATCTTCAGGCTGCGCTCGGCGCCGGCGAGGGCGCCCCTCTCCAGCTCGGTCATCGCCGTCTGGAAGAGCTGGCGTGCCTTCGGGTTGATGCCGATCTGCTCGACGGCCTGCTGCTTCACCGCGGCCTTCGTCTCCTGCTCGGCCAGCTCGTCGAACCGGAGCTTCCGGGCGCGATCCGGACCGGTCACGTCGGCGAGGTACTTGGCGCGCCGGACGTCGTCACGGAGCACGTAGTAGGCCTCGGTCACCCGCTTGTAGACCTCGTGGACCCGCGCCTTGTACGCCTCGTCGGTGAGGTGAAAGAAGCGGTCGGGGTGGAAGGCGCGGCTCTCCCGGTAGAACGCGCGCTTCACGTCCACCGCGCTCGCGGTGGTGGGGACGCCCAGCAGCTCGAAGTAGTCGAGGGCATCCAGCCGCTCGGCCTTCCACGCCAGGCGGGCGTCGGGATCGTCCGGAACGGCCGCGCGCGGGGGCACCGGGGCGACCGGCGGGACGAGCGGCGCGATCTGGACGCCCAGGGGCGGGAGCGCTCCGGCCTCGGGCGGCGGCTCCGGGGGCGTGACCGGGATGCCGAGGCTCGTCTCGGTCATGGGGTCGTGTCCTCCGCGGGCCTCGACGGGCGGCGGAGCGGCGCGGGCCTTTCCCGGAGCGAGCGGGGCGAGCGGCGGGATGACCGGCGCGATGCGCACCCCCAGCGACGGCAGGGGGGCGCTGGTCGTCCCCGGCCCCGCGGGGCGGAAGACCTTGGCCGGAAGCACTCCCGGCTGCGGTGCCGGCCCGGCGGCCCGTGCCTGCTCGGCGAGCAGCTCCTGGGTGGGGGTGCCCATCGGTGCGGCGGGTCCCTCGCGGGTCGGTGGCCGCGATGGGGCGCCCGGAGCCGGGCCGCGGGCAGGCGGCGCTCCGGCGGCGGGGACCGCGGGGGCGGCGGGGACGCGGGGCGGCGCGGGAGGCCGCGCGGCCTGGGCCGGTGGACGGGCGGCTCCGGGGGCCGGCGTGCCGGGTGGGCGGGGTGCTCCGGGGGGCGGTGTCGCGGGCGTGGCCTGCGGTGTGGTGCGGGTGCGCGGGGGCACCGGGGGAGCGGCGGCGGCCGGCGGCGCGCCTGGAGCCTGCGGCGGGCGCGGTGGGGCGGCGGGGCGAGGC
>DATJVY010000025.1:0-60683 GCA_035501615.1 Myxococcaceae bacterium | reverse complement strand
CCAGCGACCGCGCAGCTCGTCCACCAGCGCTGCACTGGCAGACTCGAGCGTGTCGGAGGAGGTGACGAGCACGGCGGGGCGCTCGCAGGCGATCCACCCCAGGGCGTCCTCGGGATCGGTCGTTCCCTGGACGGCGGCGGGACCGAAGGCGTGGCGGAGCACGGCCACCGACGCACGGAGCCGCTCGGAGGAGACGTCGACGAGGAGGATGGACCCGGCGCGGGTACTCACGCGTCCATCGAGGAGCAGCACCCGTGCCAGTGCTCCGGAGCGGGTGTGGCGGTGTGGTGCTCCCGGGGCCGGACGTGGCTACGGCACCCCGGGTCCGAGCGCGTGGCGCGGAGCAGCTCCTCGAAGGCGCGGACCCACGGCTCCTCGCGGACCACACGGGGGAACCGCCGCGGCGGAGCGACAGCGCCCCGGCGGCGACGGCGATCGCGGAGGCGAGATCGGGGTCTCCCACCAGGACCGGGGAACCCATCCCGGCCGTCCCCGGGAGCCCTCGCCCACGGCGTACGGCCGGAAGCCTCGCCGCCCGAGGCCCTCCTCGAGCGACGTGGCGATCGACGGATCGCGGAAGTGGGGGTTCAGGTAGACCGCCGCCAGCGGCTGCCCGTCCGGAACGCCGAGCTCGGCGCGGACCTCGGCCCGGGTCCGGCCGGGGCGGGGGACGATGGGAGCCAGCCGGTAGGTCCGCGCCGGAGCCCCGGTCTCGGGCTCGGTGCTCCCCAGGGTGTGGACGATGCGGGCGAAGGCGCGCGCGCGGCCCGCCCTCTGGAAGGTCGGGTCGTGCCAGAGCACCGCGAGGCAGACCCAGGCGATGACGAAGAGGAAGGGAGCGAGAGCCTGGGCGCGCACAGCGCGAGGACGGCAGGCGCCATCCCGAACAGGGCTCCGAGCTCCGCCCACCGCGCCGCCAGCCTCGAACGACCCCGTCGGTACGCACGCGGGGACGATCGTGTGACGGACGCGTGAACGCGACAAGAGTACAGTTCTGGACCCCGGAAACGTAGAAGGGCCCCAGGGTTCGCTCCATGGTGCTCGGGCTGACGCTCGCGCTGATGACCGCCGCCGCCCCCGACCCCTCCCGGCTGGAGGACGGGTTCGCGCTCACGCTCAGCGGGGGGGTGAGCCTCGGCACCTACGAGGCGGGGCTGAACTGGGCATTCGTCCGCATCTTTCGCGACGGCACCAGGGAGATGCTGCTCCGGCGAAGGCCCCGGCTGGTGGGGGTCAGTGGAGCGTCGGCGGGGAGCATCAACGCGCTGCTCGCCGCCGCCCTGTACTGCGAGACCGACGAGTCGGCTGCCCGCTCCAGCGTCGACGACAACCTCCTCCGGAGTGCCTGGCTCCACGTGGGGCTGGACTCGCTCCTCCCCGAGGACCCGCGCGCCTACCGGCCGGACGATGCCGTCCTCGCCTCCGCGGCGCTCGACCCCGTGGTGACCGACGTGCGGCGTGCACTCTTCGAGGGAGGAATGGCGTTCCGGCCCCGGTGCCGGCTGCCGATGGGCCTGACCGTCACCCGCGTCCAGCCGCTGGAGCAGAACGTCGGCGGGCTCCGCATCACCTCCCAGCGGTCCGTGCTCCCGATGCTCTTCGACATCGACCCGGCGGGGAAGGTCCACTTCGAGCGGCAGCCGCTGCCCGAGGCGCTCGACGCCACGGAGAGCAGGCTCGCGCTGGCCGACGTCGCCGAGATGGGAAGGGTGGGCGTTCACCCCGAGGTGGTGCTCCAGTCGCTCCTCGCGTCGGCGGCCTTCCCGGTGGCCTTCCGCCCGCGAATCCTCTGCGAGTGCGCCACCGACTGCGGGGGAGACCCGGAGGCGCCCGAGGGCACCTGTCCCGGCCCGTCGGGGATGCTCACCGGCCTCTCCTGCCAGTCGCACTCCGCCGCCCAGGGCGGCCGGCAGCTGAAGATCTGCATGCGGCGCTTCGTGGACGGCGGAGTGTTCGACAACGCGCCGGTGGGCCTCGCCCTCGAGCAGTCGGAGGCGTTCTACCGGCCCGGGGTGCTGAAGCCGCTCACCGCGCTCTTCGTCGACCCCGACATCCGCCGCCTCCAGCCGGCGAAGCGCCGCGAGGAGATCGACCGCGGGCTGCGCGGTATTGGATCGGTGGGGACCTTCCTCGGAGACCTGGTGCAGACGGCGCGCAACCGCGAGCTGTCCCGTGCTGCCCAGGCCGGCCGGTGGAACCGCACCACCCGCCGGCTCCTCCTCACCGCCTCGGGCCACATCCGCGAGTACCTCGAGCTGCTCGGGGAGCTCCTCGACCTGGAGGGGCCGCCCCCGAATCCGACCCTTCCCCCGGCCCTGCACGGGCCGCCCGCCGAGCGGGCGCGCTTCGCCCGGACCCTGCAGAGCTGCCTGCAACGCCTGGGCCCCCACGGGCTCGACGACGCGGGTGCTGCCCTGGCCCGGCAGTGCGCGGCCTTCCTCCGGGGCGACGCGGCGGAGGATCCCCTCGAGTCCGACCCCGCGCTCCGGGCGCGGGCCACCGAGCCCCTGACGCAGATGGAGATCGTCGACGTCACCTCGCTGGTGAGCCGGACCTTCGGCGACCCGAACAGCCCCCCCCGGATGGCCGCGGAGCGGAGGATGCTCGACCCAGCGACGTCCCCGCGCGAGCGGATCGAGCTCGGGCAACGGCTCGCCGACCGACTGGAGATCGGGTCGCTGTTCGAGATCTACCTGGCCGAGCAGCTGGGTGCCCTGAGCCACGGCGATCTCGCCGACGAGCGCCTGGTCCAGCTCCGCCGGGAATTGCTGGGGAACCTCACCCAGGGCGAGAAGCTCGGTCCCTCGTTGGCCCGGGTGGCCGCGGCCCAGCTCGAGGAGGCCCTCTCCGCGCTCGCCGCCCGCAAGGGCCCGGGCGACATCCCGGCCGAGGCGCGGCGGGCGCTGGAGCAGGCCCGGGCCGAGGCGCCAGGGGCCCTCTTCGGCCTCTCGCGGCTCCTTCCGCTGCTCTCCTCCCTCGACGCGCTTCCCACCGCGCAGGTGGACGACTCGCTGCTCCATGCCTGGGAGCGGCTCGACCGGCTGGTGCAGCTCCGGCCCCGGCTGCAGGCGCTGCTGGCCGACACCGTCCAGGTGGCGCAGGACGCCCGTGCGCTCCTCTCCGGGGGGACCGTCGAGCGGACGCTGGCGCTGTCCACCCGCTTCAGCCCGCTGGCCGGGGCGCAGCTCGCGAATTTCGCCGGCTTCCTCGACCAGCCGCTCCGCGAGTTCGACTACTACGCCGGGGTCTACGACGGGGTGCACTCGGCGGCGGTCTTCGTCTGTCGCGAGCAGGATCCGGCCGAGGAGCGGCGCCCGGCCCCGATGCGGCTCCCCAGCAGCTGGGAGCTGGACCCGAAGCAGGTGGAGACGCAGCGCTGCGTGGGCGCGGCGATGGGGCAGATGGGCGTGCTCCTCGGGCTCGGCGCCTCGGAGAAGGCCTCCACCATCGTGGCCTGGCTTGCCCGCGCCGAGCTCGCCGCCTGGCTGGGGAGCAGCTCGGAGGCGGAGAAGGAGCTGGCCCGGCCGGAGTGGAGCTGGGTCGGACCGGAGAAGGACCCCCGGACGCTCGGCGCGCTGGGCATCGTGGGCTACGTGCTCCTCTCGCAGAAGTCTCCCTGCACCGACCAGGACCGGGAGGCGCTCTGCATCTCCGACATCACCTTCGACGAGTTCCTCACCGCGCTCGCCACCGCCGGCTACAAGGCCGAGTCCCGCGCGATGCAGCTGGCGATCGAGGACCGGACCCAGTTCTGGCGGGAGACGGTGCGGCGGGGTCTCGATCGCGCGGCCACCATCGAGCTCACTGCCACCTCGCCGTCGGAGACGGGAAACCGAAAGGGGATCCTCTTCGCAATCTCGGGCGGGGAGGTCTGGACCCGCGGCGACGTGCCGGGGTCCGCCTCCCGATTCACCCTCGATCCGTCCACCATCCCCTCGGTGCCCCTGGCGGACGGCCCGACCTGGGCCATCTGGGCGGCCCACGCGGTGCCCTACCGGGCGGCGGTGGACGTCGCCCGGGGAGGGCTGGCCCTGTCCTGGATCGAGCCGGTGCTCCACCTGGGGCCACGCTTCTCCATCCTCACCACGCTGCAGCTGGTGGACATCGAGTTCGGGAACAGGACCAGCTCCACGTTCGGCCTCCGCCCGGCGGTTCACCTGGGCGGGCTGAGCATCCTGGCCGGCCCGCGCTTCGCGGTGCACTGGAACGGCGGCACCGACTGGGGCGGAGAGGTCGGCGTGGCGCTGCTCCAGGATCGCCTCGGCATCTCGGTGGGCGTCCGGCGGCTCTCCGGCTTCGACGACGTGATGGTCGCCATCTCCCTCTCGGACGTGAACGGAATGCTCTACTGGCTCACGCCCTGGGCCGATCGGAAGGCGCCGGTCAGCGACCCCGCACGTCCGCCACCGTGAGAACGAAGTCGAGCTGCTGGTTCAGCGAGGCCAGCGAGCCTCCGCACTTCACGGCGTTG
Source organism: Myxococcaceae bacterium (assembly GCA_035501615.1). GTDB lineage: Bacteria > Myxococcota > Myxococcia > Myxococcales > Myxococcaceae > RPRB01. Next base: position 56,212 of record DATJVY010000025.1, on the reverse strand, counting down.
AACTCCACCTTCGAGATCAGCGCGTAGCGGTAGTCGGGGATGGAGAGGGCCACCACCTTGCCGGAGAAGGTGGCCCCGCCCGGGGGCACGTCGGTCACCTGGTATCGGCATTCGCCCCAGCCGCCGGCGAGGACGCCGTCGGCGTGCACCAGCTTGGTGTTCCCGTCGTCGGTCTTCATCACCAGCACCACGTTGTCGCAGCCCAGGTTCGCGAGCTCGTCGGCCGTCGACTGTGCCCGGAGCGAGGGATCGAGCGTGATGCGGCCTCCCACCCAGCACGGTCCATCGGTCCGGACGAAGGCCGGGACCGCGCCCGCCGGAGGCGCCGTTCCCGAGGACTCGCTCCGTCCCGAGGCGCAGGCCCCGACGGCGAGAGCGAGCAGCGGAGCGAGGATGGACGCCCGCGGCCGCTGCGCGAGTCCGGGGGCGATCCGGCGCGCGGATGTCGTCTCGTGCACGGCAGCCATGACAGCCCGCGCCTCGGTCCCGGGTCAACTGACATCTGGTCGACGGCCCGGTCCTGCCGCCGCGGGGGGTGGTGCCTAGCTTGACGCGCCGGAGGTCTCGACGGGAGCGATGGGGAGGGTACTTCGACGCACGTGCTGCGTGGTGGTGTGCCTGCTCGCCGCCTGCGGCGATCGCCGGAACACGGTGAGCGTCGATGGGGCGCTGGAGCTCGCTCCGGACGCGCTCGACTTCCAGCAGGTCGCGGTGCACGACCAGCGCACATTGCCCGTCAGCCTCAGCAACCGGGGGCGAGGACGGCTGGAACTCACCGCGCTCAGCATCCAGGGCGCGGCGGGCGACAGCTGGCAGGTCAGCGTCCCCGGCCAGGGGGCCATCCTTCCCGGCCAGACGGTGCAGGGTCAGGTGGCCTTCCGCCCCGGCGCGGCGGGGCCGGTCAGCGGCACGCTGGTGGTGACCACCGACAGCACCACCTCACCCCAGGCCTCGGTGGCCCTGAGCGGCGTGGGCGTGGACGCCGAGGCCCTGGTCCAGGAGAGCACGCTGGACTTCGGGAAGGTCGAACTCGGCGAGGAGGTGCTGCGCTCGCTGACCTTCACCAACCCGAGCCCGCTCCCGGTCTCGGTGAGCGGACGCATCGTCGGCGCAGGAGCGGACGAGTTCTCCATGGCCTCGCTCACGCTCCAGCCGGGCCAGACGGTGGCGCAGAACGTGAGCTTCCACCCCCAGACCGCCGGGGTGAAGCGCGCCGCGCTGGCGGTGACGCCCTGCACCGGCTGCGGGGACGTGCTGGTGACGCTGACCGGCGAGGGGCTGGACCAGGCGCTGGTGGCCGTGCCGCCCTCGGTGGATTTCGGGCTGGTGCCCACCGACTACGCGGTCACCGCCTCGGCCGTGCTCCAGAACCTCTCCACCCAGCCGGTGACGGTGACCGCGATGGCCTACGCGGGCGGATCGGACCCGGACTTCAGCAGCGGGGGAACGCCGCTGCCGCTGATCATCGCCGGGGGCGCGACGGCCACCATCGACCTCCGCTACCTCAGCACCCATCTCGGTCCGGCGAGCGGCACTCTGGTGCTGTCGACGGACAGCGTGCGGCACCCCACGCTCTCCATCCCCGTGCGGGGGGCCGGTGGCGGGGCGAAGCTCTGCGTGGCGCCGCTGGTGCTCGAGTTCGGCCAGCACGCCGTCGGGACCCGGACGGACCTGGCGGTCACGGTGCAGAACTGCGGGGGCCCGGGCGACGTCTTCACGGTGGACTCGGCGACGCTGCTCGCCGGGCCAGGCTCGCAGTTCCAGCTCGGGCCGGTCGCCTATCCGGTGACGCTCACCACTGGCGCCACGCTGACCATCCCGGTGAGCTTCGTCCCCACCACGTCGGGGAACGTGGTGGAGCAGCTGCAGATCGTCACCTCGCTCCCCGGCGGCACGGTCGACGTCCAGCTGCAGAGCACCGCGGCCAGCTCTGCTCCCTGCGACCTCCAGGTCAGTCCCTCGACGATCGACTTCGGGACGGTGGTGCCCGGGAGCCAATCGCTGCTCGGGGCGAAGGTGCTCAATGCCGGGGCGGACGTCTGCGTGCTGCAGCAGGTCGCGCTGACCGACACCGGAGGGAACGTCTTCGACCTGCCCGCGGGGAGCGTCGTCGGGCTGAGCATGGCCCCGGGCGACTACTTCACCTTCGAGGTGCAGTTCACCGCGCCATCCGCTCCGGGCACCTTCCACGGGACGGTCACGGTGACCGGGACGGGCCAGGCGCCGATCGCCGTGTCGCTGAGCGCCAACGACGGGACGAGCTGCCTCGCCGCCGACCCCGGCTACGTGGACTTCGGGATCTCCAGTCCGGCCTGTCCTCCCTCGACGCGCCAGATCGACGTCGTGAACGCCTGCAGCTCCGCGGTCACGGTCACCTCGGCGGTCATCGGAGCGGGAAGCACGGACGGCGAGTTCCTCTTCGCCGTGGCCCCGCCGGTGCCGCAGATCCTCGCCCCCGGAGGAAGCCTCACCCTGGACGTGAAGTACCTGGCGAGCGTGCCGGGGCTGAATCTCTCTCCGCTCTTCATCGACAACTCGCTCTTCGCGCCGCCGCTCCTCGTCTCGCTGGTCGGTGAATCGAGCGCCAGCGCGCAGCAGACCGACAGGTTCGTCGAGGGCGCGCCCGGTCAGGTCGACGTCCTCTTCGTGGTCGACAACACCGCCTCGATGCTCGAGGAGAGCCCTCGACTCGTGGCGGCGATGCCCGCCTTCGCCAGCGCCGCCCTGGCCACGGGGGTGGACCTGCACGTCGGGGTGTCCACCACCGGCATCGACCCCACCGGTCCGAGCTGTCCCGGCGGCGCCTCGGGCGGCGAGGCGGGCCGCCTCTTCCCCGCCGACGACAGCGGGCCGAGGATCTTCACCGGGGCGACGCCCAGCCTCGGAACGGCGCTCCAGCAGGCCGTCCAGGTGGGGGAGTGCGCCTACGAGCAGCAGGGCCTGGAAGGGATGCGCCGGGCGCTCACCCCGCCGCTGGTGAACAGCGCAGACGATCCACTGACGCCGCTGCCCGACGACGGGAACCTGGGCTTCTACCGCGACACCGCCTCGCTGGCGGTGGTGGTGGTGAGCGACGACGACGACACCTCGCCCGACTCGGTGGACACCTATGTCCGCTTCCTCCAGCAGCTGAAGGGAGCGGGGGCCGCCGGCCGCGCCTCGCTCTACGCCATCGTCCCGTCGGGAGAGGTCTGTCCCACCGCCTCGGGCCAGGGGATCCGCTACGCCGAGACCGCGGCCCGGACCGGCGGGGCCATCGAGTCGGTCTGCGCCCAGGACTTCGCCCCGCTGCTCCAGGACGTGGTGAACCGGGCGTTCGCGGCCCAGACGCGCTTCCCGCTGAGCGCCGCGCCGGACGCGTCGGGGGTGACCGTGACGGTGAACGGAGCGCCGGCGGCCGGCTGGGTGTACGACGCGCCGTCGAACTCCGTGGTCTTCGCCGTGGCTCCCCCGCCGGGGGCGAGCATCGAGGTCACCTATACCCGCGGCTGCGGCTGATGGCCGGGGCGCCGCGGACCCGCGGTTTGACCCCCGCGGAACCCGGCCGGTACCGTAGTCCGTCGGCCCCGTCACCCCGTCCCGAGGACCTCCGCGATGACGCTCGCCGCCGGGACGCCCATCGGCAAGTACGTCGTCCGGCGCAAGCTCGCCGAGGGCGGGATGGCGGAGATCTACCTCGCCGCGGCGCTCGGCCCCGAGGGCTTCGAGAAGGACGTGGTCATCAAGCGCGTCCGCCCCGGACTGGCCGGCGACCCGGAGTTCGTCCGGATGTTCATCACCGAGGCACGGGTGGCCAGCCGCCTCAACCACGCCAACCTGGTTCACATCTTCGACTTCGACAAGCACCAGGACACCTACTACCTGGCGATGGAGTACGTCCGCGGCCACTCGCTCTGGGAGCTGCGGCGGCGGTGCCAGGAGCGCGGCGTCGCCCTCCCGCCGATCCTCGTCGCGCAGATCGGCATGGAGGTCGCCCGCGGGCTGGCCTACGCGCACCGCCTCACCGAGAACGGCCAGAGCCTGAACCTGGTCCACCGCGATGTCACCCCGCACAACGTGCTCCTCAGCTTCGACGGGGCGGTGAAGCTGACCGACTTCGGCATCGCCAAGGCCGGAGGCCGCGCCACGACCTCGGGGATGCTCAAGGGGAAGTTCGCCTACATGTCCCCGGAGCAGGCCCGGGGCGACGCCGTCGATGCCCGGACCGACGTCTTCGCTCTCGGGGTGACCCTCTGGGAGCTGCTCACCGGCGCGCGGCTCTTCGAGGGCGACGGCGACGTCGCCGTGCTGCGGGCGGTGCAGGAGCGGCTCATCGTCCCGCCGGCGCGGCTCAATCCCGCCATCGCCGCGCCGCTCGATGCCGCGGTGATGCGGGCGCTGGAGCGCGACCCCGCCCGGCGGTGGCCCACGGCGCACGAGCTGGAGCGTGCCCTCGCGGAGGTGCTCCTGGCGGGCGCGCGCTCGCTCGAGGACACCGACGTGGGCGCGTTCCTCCGCCGGATGTTCCCCGAGGAGACGGGGGTGGCCGAGCGGGTGTCGGCGACGGGCTCGATCCCGGTCTCGCTCTCGCTCTCGGCGCCGTCGGGAGCCGCTCTGCCGACCGAGCGATTCACGCCCGGCGCATCCGAGCCTCCACCGACCGAGGTGCTCGGCACCGGGAGCGACTTGCGCCGGCGGCGCCTGGGATGGGCGGGGGTCGTCGCGGTGCTCGCCATCGGCGCGCTGGCCGGAGTGCGCTGGCGCACGGCGGTGATCCGTGGCCTGGACGAGCGGCTTCCCCCCGCCGAGGCCTCGCGCCCGGCCGGGGTCCCGCAACCGCCAGGGGCTCCGGCCGGCGGCGACGCGCCCGGTGTCGCCCCGGCGGCCGCGTCGGGCCCGGGTGATGGCCCGGTCGTGGCGCCGCCGGCTGCGCCATCGACGGCGGGGGGCCGCGCGGTGGAGGTGCCGGCCCCCGAGCGACCGGGGCGGAGCAGGGGAGGGCTCGCGGGGCCGTCGACCGGGCGGGTGCCCCTGTTGATCCGCGCCAAGCCCTGGGCCGCGCTCCGGGTGGACGGCAAGCGCGCCGGCGACGTCCAGGGAAGCCGGACGGTCTGGCTCCGGCCGGGGCGCCACGTGGTCGAGCTCACCGGGCCGGACGGGGTTCCCCGCGCCTACCCGGTGCCATTGGGACACGGGCAGACCGGCGCCTTGGTCGAGCATCCCCCCGCCGGGCGCTGATCGCGCCCGACCGTTCCCGGCCTGGGCTTCCAGAGCGGACCCCTCTTGACGAGGGTGGAAACCACTCAATAGCATCCTCTGAGTCTCCGATATTCGCAATCCCCTACTCAATGGATTATCTCGACCCGGGAGAGCTGGCGCGCATCGAGAGCGAGTTCGCCCGCGGGCTGTCCGCCGGGGCGATCGTCGAGATCTTCCGCCCCAAGGGCGTGCGCCTCTCGGAGGCGACCTTCCGCAAGTACGTGCAGGCCGGGCTCCTGCCCCGGAGCCGCCGCGTGGGCCGGAAGGGCAAGCACCGGGGCAGCCACGGCCTCTACCCCGTCGGGTCGGTCCGGCGGATCAACGCCATCAAGAAGATGATGGCCGCCGGCCTCACCCTCGAGGAGATCCGCCGCTCGTTCGTGGGGGTGAAGAACCACATCGATCAGGTGGAGCGCAGCCTCGACGAGACCCTCAGCGGGCTCGAGTCCGAGCTGAGCGAGCGCCCCCTGGCGGGAGCGCAGCGGCGGAACCTGGAAGGGGCGCTGACCGGGCTGCGCCGCCGCGCCGGGGACCTGGTGCGTGACCTGTCCCGGGTCGGCAGTGCCCTGACCGCGCAGCGAGCGATCGGCTCCGCCGAGCGGAGCGACCTGTCGTGAGACCCATGGAGACCAGTTCCGCCGTCGGGCGGTCCGGAGGAGGGAAGAGATGAGTCAGCCGAAGCCCGATTGGACTTCCGAACCCGCCGGCGAGCCGGGAAGCGCAGAGGGGGCGCCGCCCGAGCGCCGGCGATCCAAGACGATGTCTCGCAAGGAGATGGCCCGGGAGCTGCGGCGCCGCCGGCTCTCCGGCGAGGTGGACCCCGAGGAGCAGGAGCTGCTCCGCAGCGTGGAGGAGAACCGCCCCCGGACCCGGGCCGACTGCATCAACGGTCCACGTCCTTGCCTCTTCGTCTCCTGCAAGCACAACCTCTATCTGGACGTGAACCCCGAGACCGGGTCGATCAAGCTCAACTTCCCCGACAAGGAGATCTGGGAGCTCGAGCACACCTGTGCGCTCGACGTCGCGGAGAAGGGCGGAATCACGCTCGAGGAGGTGGGGGAGATCATGAACCTCACCCGCGAGCGCATCCGCCAGGTCGAGACCCGCGGCCTGGCCAAGCTGCGAGAGGCGACGGAAGACTGAAGCAGCGCTAGACTCCGCGTCGCGGGTCATCGCCGCCGTCGCCGGGGCGAGGCAGACCCCCCGCCGAGCGAGCACGCACATTCGTTGACACTCGGAGGTGGCGCGGTGTTTCGTCCCGGTGCTTCCCTGCTCACCCCACCGGATCCGTGATCGCCCTCCTCAGCGTCTCCGACAAGCGGGGACTCGTCCCCTTCGCGCGTGGCCTCGTCGACCTCGGTTTCCAGCTCCTCAGCACCGGCGGCACCCTCCAGGCCCTGAAGGACGCGGGAATCCCCGCCCGGAAGGTCTCCGAGCACACCGGAAGCCCGGAGATCCTCGGCGGCCGGGTGAAGACGCTGCACCCGCGCATCCACGGCGGGCTGCTCGGCCGCCCCGCGCTGGCCTCCGACCGGGCGGAGATGGAGGCCGGTGGCATCAGTCCGATCGCGGTGCTGGCGGTGAACCTCTACCCCTTCCGCGAGACCGTGGCGAAGGGGCTCCCGGAGCAAGAGGTCCTCGAGAACATCGACATCGGCGGGCCGGCGATGATCCGCGCCGGCGCCAAGAATGCCGCGTCGGTGACCGTCCTCGTCGACCCGGACGACTACCCGGCGGCGCTGGAGGAGCTGCGCGCGGGGGGAACGTCGGAGAAGACGCGGGCCCGGCTCCAGCGAAAGGCCTACGCCCATACCGCCGCCTACGACGCGAGCATCGCCGGATGGATGGCCGAGCGCGACGAGCTCACCTTCCCCGAGGAGCTGGCGCTCGGGTTCCGGAAGGTCCAGGAGCTGCGCTACGGGGAGAATCCGCATCAGCGTGGCGGCTGGTACCGCGCCTACCGCACGCCGCCCGGCCCCTCCGTCTCCTTCGCCGAGGTGCTCCAGGGCAAGGAGCTCTCGTACAACAATCTTCTCGACCTGGACGCCGCTCTGGCCCTGGCGCTCGAGTTCCCCGAGCGACCGGCGGCGGTGATCATCAAGCACAACACGCCCTGCGGAGTGGCCCAGGACGAGGTGCTGGAGAGGGCCTACCGCGTCGCCCGCGCGGTGGACGAGGTCTCGGCCTTCGGCGGCATCGTGGCCCTCAACCGCGAGGTGGACGAGGCCACGGCCCGGGCGATGGGCGAGACGTTCCTCGAGGCCGTCATCGCCCCCGGGTACTCCGAGGGGGCGCGCACGGTGCTCGGAGGGAAGAAGAACCTCCGCCTCCTCGACGCCGGCAAGGCGTGGCCGCCCCGGGCGCGGCCCTACTCCGCGCTGGAGCTCCGGAGCATCTCCGGCGGGCTCCTGGTGCAGGACCGGGACGCCGTCGAGCCCTCCACTGAATGGAAGGTGGTCACCCGGCGTGCGCCGACCGAGGCCGAGCTGGCCGCCCTGCGCTTCGGCTGGCGGGTCTGCAAGCACGTGAAGAGCAACGCCATCGTCTTCTCCACTGCCGACCGGATCCTGGCAGTGGGCGGCGGACAGACCAGCCGGGTCGAGTCGGTGAAGATCGCCGCCGCCCGTGGCGGGGAGGCGCTGCGGGGAAGCGCGGTGGCCTCCGATGCCTTCTTCCCCTTCCGGGACGGACTGGACGCGCTGGCCCATGCCGGTGCCCGCGCGGTGGCCCAGCCCGGAGGCAGCGTGCGCGACGCCGAGGTCATCGCCGCCGCAGACGAGCACGACGTGGCGATGGTCTTCACCGGGGTCCGGCACTTCCGGCACTGACGCCCCCGGGACATGCGCTTCCGATGTGAACAGTGCGGTACCGAGTACTCGCTCCCGGACGAGGCGGTGGCCCGGGCGACGCGAGGACGGTGCCCGCGCTGCAAGCACAGCCAGGCGCTTCGCGCTGGAGGGGTGCCCCTCGGCACTCCCCCGGGCGGCAAGAGCCAGATCGGCCGCGTGGCGCTGACCACCCGCACCGTCGAGCCGGAGCCTCCGCCCGAGGAGGAGGAGGAGCTGTTCGGCGAGCTGGACTGGGAGACGGACTCCCAGCTCGACTTCGTGGTGGGGCGGAGCCACGTGCAGTTCGACGACGTTCCTCCTCCGCCTCCCGCCGTCCCCAGGGTGAGCCAGCCGGAGGCCCTGGCCCCCCGCCCGCTCCAGGGAGCCGTCTCCTCGGCGCCCATCGACTTCAGCGACTCCGAGGCACCGCCGGCGTCTCCGCCCGCCGGTCGGACCGGGCCCCTGACCGACGAGTGGCCCGAGACCGAGCGCTCCGACCCTTGGAAGCGCACGCCGCTGCCACCGGTGCAGAAGCCGCCCACCCTCCGCCAGCCCGTATCGCCCGCGACGCCGTCGACGCCCCCTCCTCAGCGCGTCGGCCGCGGACCGGACTCCATCCCGACCGTCCCCGGTGTCACCTCGCGGGGCCCGGCGACGCCGGTTCCCCGGACCACGCCGCGCCCCACCGGGCCTACTCCGACCGCGACGCCCGTGCCGGCACCGGCACCGGCCGAACCGTGCGCCGCGTGCGGGGCCCGGCTGGTCGACGCCGACGACCTCGCGAGTGGCGTGTGCGGAGCGTGCCGGGCCCGCACCGCCGCCGCCCTCGGTCGCGCCGTGCCCCCCGCCGGATCCCTGGCCGTCACCGATCCCGGGGCCTCGCCCGAGGGAGCGCCGCGCAGCCCCACCCCGCCCGCCACCCCCCGGCGGGCCTTCCGCACCGTCCCCGAGCGCGAGCGAAGGGGGCCGCTCAAGGTGCTGCTGGGCATCCTGGTCGTGGTGATCGGTGTCTCGGCCGCGCTCTGGTACCTGCGGATCCGGCCCGACCCGGAGGATCTCCGGCGCGTCGCCGCGGTGCTTCCCCGTCCGGGGAAGAAGAAGCCCCCGCCGGAGACACCCCTGCCGGACGGGCTCGCGCTCCGCCTGGCCACCTGGAAGACCCCGGCCCAGCCGCGCCCGGTGGCCGACCTGGTCGCCGCCGCCGCGGCGGACCTGGCCAAGGACACCGAAGCCTCCGGGCTCGCGGCGGAGCGGACGCTGGAGAACGCCCTCGTCCAGGAGCCGCGGAGCGCCGATGCCCTCGGTCTGTGGATGGAGGCCGTCGCCCGCGGCCGGGGAAACCAGCTCCCCGGGGCCGAGCTGGAGGGGCTGGTCCGGCTGGGGGAGAGCGCGCTCGATCGCCTGGGCCGCAAGCCGGGCCTCCAGACCGGCGTGGCGAACCTGCTCCTCGTCCGGGCCGCCGCCGGCGACGTCGACCGGGCGCGCGCCCTGGCCCAGAGCGCGCTGGATGCCTCGCGGCCCCCCGCTCCTCCCGCCCCCGGCGCCGCCCCGCCCCCGCCGCCGGTCGCCGGGGGCTCTCCTCTGTGGGGCACGCGGGCCCGGCTCGCCCTGGCCGAGGGGTATGCCAGCTCCTCGGCTGCGCTCGCGCTGTCGTTGCTCCAGGAGGTGCAGGATCGCGACCCCGCCCAGCGGCACGTGTTCAACGTCCGGGCCGCGGCGCACGAGGCCGCGGGGGCACCCCGGGCGGCGGTGACGGACCTCCAGGCGCGCCTCGCGGTGGATGCCGACGAGCCGCGCACGTCGCGCGCGCTGGCCCGGCTGTGGAGCCAGGTGGGGGAGACGGCGCAGGCCCGGCGCATCTACGAGCGCCTCCAGGCGAATCCTGCGACGCAGGACGGTCCGGCGGTCATCGAGATGGCCGTGCTCCGGGCTGGCGCCGAGCGCGCTCCCGCCGAGGCGGTGAAGCTCCTCTCCCGCGCCATCCAGCGCGGGCGGCTGGCGGGCGCCGAGCTGCTCCGGGCGCAGGTCTCCCTCGCCCGGGTGGCGCGGGCCGCGGGCGACACCCCGGCCGCGGTCCAGGCGGTGACCGCCGCCCTCGGGCTCGCCCCCGACGACGTGGACGCGCACCTCCAGGCGCTGCTCGTCGAACTGGACCGGGGAGCGCCGGAGCAGGCCGCGGCCCACCTTCCCCCCCTCCTCGACCGGCTGGGTGACGCCGGGCTGGCTGCGCTGCTCGAGGGAAAGGTGCGGGCCGCGCAGCAGCGGTGGCAGCAGGCCGCCGAGGCCTTCGACCGTGCCGCCGCCGCCGACGCCCGCCGCACCGACGCCCAGCTCTGGGCCGGCGCGGCCTGGGCCATGACCGGCTCGCGCGACCGGGCGATGCAGAGCGTCGCCCCGGCGCTCCAGGCCGACCCGTACCGCGACGGGCCGGGAGTCCCCCCGCTCTGGCCGGGCGACGGGCTGAAGGGGGCCGGCGAGCGGCTGGTGCTCCTCAGCAAGGACGACCGCGACGGGCAACCGCTCCTCGCCGAGGCGGTGCTGCGGATCCACCAGGGGGACACCGCCGGGGCGGAGACGCTCATCGATCGCCTCCTCAAGAACGGGGGGACCCAGGCGGTGGTGCTGGCCTGGAAGTCCATCCTCCTCGGTGCCCGGTCCGAGGCGCCGGCCGCCCTCGCGCGAGCACAGGAGGCGGCCGCGGCCGGAGGGAGGACCAGCGGCTTCGCGCAGTTCGCGCTCGGCTCGGCGCTCCTGGCCAACGGCGACGTGGAGGGCGCCCGGCGTGCGCTCCGCGAGGCGCAGACGCTGTCCCCGGGCCTGCTCGCCGCGCAGGTGCGGCTGGCCGAGGCCGAGGCCCGCGCCGGGGCCATCGTCTCCGCCCGCGAGCGACTCCAGCGTGTCATCGTGCTCGATCCGGAGTACGCCTCGGCCCGGCGGGCCTTGTACCTTCTGCCGCCGGAAGGTTGATCGACTGTCGATGCGGGTGCTGGTCCTGGGAAGCGGTGGGCGGGAGCACGCGCTCGCCTGGAAGCTGTCGCAGAGCCCCGCGCTCTCGGCGCTGATCTGTGCGCCGGGAAACCCGGGGACGGCGGCGCTGGCCGAGAACCGCCCGGTGGCTCCCGACCGCCCGGAGGCCGTGGCCGCCCTGGCCCGCGAGGCCCGGGTGGACCTGGTGGTGGTGGGTCCCGAGGCCCCGCTGGTGGCCGGCGTCGCCGACGCGGTTCGCGCCGCGGGCATCGCGGTGTTCGGCCCGGACGCCGCGGCCGCGAGGCTCGAGGGCAGCAAGGCGTTCGCCAAGGAGGTGATGCACGCCGCCGGGGTGCGCACGGCGGCGGGGCGAGCCTTCACCTCGGTGGCCGAGGCGGAAGCCTGGGCCCGGGCCCGCGGTTCCGTGGTGGTGAAGGCGGACGGGCTGGCGGCCGGCAAGGGGGTCATCGTCGCGAAGAGCGCCGACGAGGCCGTGCAGGCGGTGCGCACGCTCGCCGCGCTGGGCGAGGCCGGGCGGACGCTGGTGCTCGAGGAGGTGCTGGAGGGGGACGAGGTCAGCGTCATCGCGCTCTGCGACGGCACGCGCCACGTGCTCCTCCCGCCGGCGCAGGACCACAAGCGGCTGCTCGATGGCGACCAGGGGCCGAACACAGGCGGGATGGGCGCCTACTGCCCGGCGCCGGTGCTCGACACGGCCGCCCTCGCCCGGGTGAGCGACGAGGTCATCGCCCCCGTCCTGCGGACCATGGCCGCCCGGGGGACCCCGTTCCGCGGTGCGCTCTACGCCGGGCTGATGGTCGGCCGTGATGGGCCCTCGGTCCTCGAGTTCAACGCCCGCTTCGGCGATCCGGAGGCCCAGGTCCAGGTGATGGCCCTTGAGGAGGACCTCCTGCCCTGGCTCGACGCCTGCGCCCGGGGGACGCTCGTTCCCCGTCCCCTCGTGCTCCGCCCCGGCGCCTCGGTCGGCGTGGTGCTGGCCAGCCCGGGGTACCCGGGGGCTCCCGTCACCGGCACGCGCATCTCGGGCGTGGAGCGCATCGGGGGGAGCTCCGTCGTCTTCCACGCCGGCACGGCGCTGCGCGACGGAGCCCTGGTCACCGCCGGCGGCCGGGTGCTCACCGTCTGCGCCCGGGGGCCGACGCTGGCCGAGGCGCGCGCCAACGCCTACGGGGCGGTGAGCCGAATCTCCTTCGAGGGCATGCAGTTCCGGCGCGATATCGGGGCCCGGGGGCTCGGGACCGAGCGCGCGTGAGGTGGCCCGAGCTGCCGCTGCTCGTCCGGTACCTCCTGCGCGAGCTGCTGTGGCCGCTCCTGCTCTGGGTGGTCTTCCTCTTCCTCCTGCTCTTCGTGATGCAGTTCCTCCGGGGGACGGAGGTGCTGCTCGGCTCGGCGGTCACCCCCTGGGACTTCCTCCGGCTGGTGCTCCACCTGAGCCCCCACCTCCTGGTGATGTCGCTCCCGGTGGGCTTCCTCCTCGCCATCCTCCTCGGCCTCGGTCGCCTCGGAGAGGACCGCGAGCTCCTGGCCCTCCTCTCGCTGGGGAGCACCCCCTGGCAGCTCGCCCGGGTGCCGCTGGCGGTGGGCGGGGTGCTGGGCCTCGCGGTGCTGGTGCTCGCCTCGACCGCCGAGCCCTGGGGCCTGAAGCAGGTGAAGGTCCAGATGAGCGAGGTCATCAAGCGGAACGTGCTCGGCGACGTTCGGCCGGGCGTCTTCTACGAGGACCTCACCGACCTCACCCTCTACGCCCAGGAGGTAGACAAGGAGCGAGGGGTGTGGACCCACGTGCTGGTCCACGACGACCGCGACCCCCGGGCGCCGCTGCTGGTCCTGGCCCACGAGGGAACGGTCAATCCCTCCGGACGGGGCGCCTCGCTATCGGTGGGGCTCAAGGCGGGGGAGGTGCACCGGGCCGAGCACTCCGGGACCGACTACGCCATCCTCAGCTTCCGCGAGGGCAACCTCTCGGTCGGGGTGGAGGACTCCATCCTCCGCAAGAACCACTTCCGCTCGCCCAAGGAAGAGCTCACCCCCCGCGAGCTGCTCGCCGCGGCGGACGAGGCCCAGGCCACCGGGAAGAGCCCGGCCCCCTTCCTCACCGCCTTCCACGTCCGGCTGGCCGGGGCCCTGACCCCGCTGGCCTTCGCGCTGTTCGGCGTCCCGCTGGCGATGTCCTCGCGCGCGGCGCGAACCCGCGGATACCTGCTCGCCCTCGCGGTGTACGTCGCCTACTACCTGGTCCAGCGCAGCTTCGAGAACTGGGGGACCGCCGGGCGGCTCGCGCCCTGGCTGGTGGGGCTCGCGCCGAACCTCGTCTTCGGCGCCTTCGGCACCTGGCTCTTCGTCCGCCTCACCCGGCGGGGGATGGTGGCCTGATGCGCGGGCTCCTCCTCCGCCATCTGCTCCGCCGGTACCTGGTGCTGGTCGGTGCCGTGCTCTCCGGGGTGCTGGTCGTCTTCCTGGTGGCGGACTTCGTGGACCGGGCGCGCGCGTATACCGGGCCCAACTGGGTGCGCGACGTCGCCGAGCTCTACGGCTGGAAGGCGGTGGTGGCCACACACCAGCTCGCCCCGGCGGCGTTGCTCCTCGCCAGCGCCACCCTGGTGTCGCTGCTCCGGCGCCGTGGCGAGCTGACCGCCATCCTCGCGCTCGGGTTCGGCCGGCGGGTGCTCTTTCTCCCGGTCGCGGTGGTGGCGCTGGTGACGGCGATCGCGTTGGGGCTCCTGGACGAGTTCGTTGTCGGGCATGCCAGCCGCCGCGTGGACGAGATCACGGCCCTGCGGTTCCACCGCTGGGGCGACTGGCGCTCCTTCTACGAGCGCAAGCAGTGGTTTCGTCACCAGGACCTCATCCTCCACCTCGAGGACGGCGACGTGGAGTCCGGCTTCCGGGGCGTCACCGTGCTCCGGCTCACTCCCGACTTCGGCCTCGCCGAGCGGGTGGACGCCGAGGGGATGGAGCACGCCGGCGGCACGCGGTGGCGGCTCGTCGGGGTGACGCGGCGGGTGTTCGACCGCCAGGGCGGGCTGCGGCTCACCCACCTCCCCGAGGACACGGTGGACCTGGGCATCGCCCGAGCGGTGCTGGGCATCCGGCCCGGCCGCCCCGAGCAGATGCGGCTGCCGGTGCTCCGGCAGCAGATCCGCGCGCGGCGGGCGGTGGGCCTCTCCGACCGCCTCTACGTCCTCGCCCTCGGCAACCGCTTCCTCTATCCGCTCGCCGGGGTGGCGGCCGCGCTCCTGGCGGTCGCGCTCGCCCTCCGCCCGGGACGGGGAAGCTCGCTCACCGGTGCGCTGGTGGAGGGGCTCGCGGTGACGATGGGGCTGTGGGGGCTCACCGTCGTCGCCCGGGCGCTGGTGAACGCCGGGAGGATGGCGCCGCTCCTCGCCGCCGCCCTTCCGGTGGTGCTCCTCGCCGCCGCGCTGGTGGTGCTCCTCTGGGTCCCGCCGGGCGCGGGACGGCGCCTTCTCCACCGGCGGGCCTGGTCCGGAGCGGGCGCGTGACCCGCGGGCGAGTGGCGACGGCGCTGCTCGCTGCGTGGGCCGCCGCCTTCTGGCTCTCGGAGGGGCTCCTCCAGGGAGTGGCGGACCTCTCGCTCCTCGTCTCGGCGGCGTGGGCGCTGCGGGGCGCGGCGCTGCCTCCCTGGGCGCGGGTGCCGGTCCGGGCCGCGCTCGCGCTGGCCGGGTGGCAAGCGGTCTCGCCACTCGTGGCGCGGGCCCTCGGAGCCCCGGGGCTGCCATCGCTGGCGCTCTGGCTCCACTGCCTCGACACGGCGGCGGTCGCCGCGGCCACGCTCCTCGGCGCGCAGGCCGTGCAGTGGGCCTGGCCCGAGGCGGTCCTGGCCGGCGGGGCGCTGCTCTCGCTCGGCCTGTCGGCGGTGCAGCACCTGGTGCGCTGGTCGCTCCCAGTCCCCGCGGTGCTGCGCGTCCCGGTGGACCGGGTCCACGAGACCTTCGGAGGCGAGGACCGGTACGCCGCGGGAGGCTTCTTCTTCCACCGGCTCCGGCTGGCCCACGCCTCGGTGGCCGCGCTCGGGCCCGGGCTGGCGGTGGCGCTGCGTCCGGGGCGCCGCTGCCGGCGGGTCGCGGCCGTGGCGCTGGCGACAGCCTGCGTCGGCTGCATCGTCCTCTCCTACGCCCGTGCCGCGCTCCTCACCGCGATGCTCCTCGTGGCGGTCGCCGGGCTTGTGGCGGCGCGGAGCGCGCGCCTGCGCACCGCGGTGCTGGTCGCCGTGCTCGCCGTGGCCGGGGCGGCGGTGGTGAGCCCGGGCTGGCACGCCCGGCTCGCGGCGGCGGGCGACAACTTCGTGGGCGGCGAGCGCGCGCAGGCCCGTGCCGCGGGCCGGGACCTGGTCGGCCTTCACCCCTGGCTGGGGGTTGGATTCGGCAACTACCGGGCCGCGGCGGTCGCTCGGCGCGACGTCACCGGCATCCCGGACCAGCTCTCACGCGACGCCCACTCCATCGCGCTCACGGTCTGGGCGGAGACGGGTCTCCTGGGCCTCCTGCTCTGGGTGGCGCTCCACGCCTCGCTCGCGCTGGCGCTCCTGCGCCGCGCCCGGGCCGGGAACGCCGTCGCGCTCGGGGCCGTGCTGAGCTGGCTCGGGTACCAGGTGCTCGGCGTGGCCCACTACCTGCCATTCCATCCGAGCGTGGCGCTCGGCTTCGCGCTGATCCTCGGGGCGGGCCTGGTGCACCCTGGCGCACCGGTGCCGCCCGTCGAGGCTCACATCGCAGAGCGGTAGACGGCGAGCGTGTGGCGAGCGCAGCGCTCCCAGGTGAAGGCCCGGGCGCGCTCGCGGCCGGCCGAGACCAGGCGCGTGCGCAGCAGCGGATCCGCGACCAGCGCGCGGGCGGCGGTGATCCATGCCTCGGGGTCGTCCGCATCGAGCAGCTCGGCCGCGCCGCCGGTCACCTCGGGAAGCGCCCCGGCGTTCGCGGCGAGTACCGGGGTGCCGCTGGCCATGGCCTCTAGGGCCGGAAGCCCGAACCCCTCGTGGCGCGAGGGGAGGAGGAGCGCCTCGGCGCCGCCGTAGAGCGCCGGAAGCTGCGACTCGTCCACCTCGGACAGCACCCGGGTTGGCCGGGGAAAGACGCGCGAGGCGCCGTCGCCGGCCAGGAGCACCAGCGGGAGCGGGAGGCGGGTGGCGATGCGGGCCAGGAGCGCCAGGTTCTTGTGCGGCTTGGGGTTGCCCACCGCGAGCAGATAGCGCGGAGGGAGCCCGAGGCGGGCGCGGACCTCGAGACGCTCCTCGGGCGCCGTGGGGCGGAACCGTGGATCCACCCCCGGAGGCACGACGGCCCAGCGCGACTGGGGAACCCCGAGCGCGCGTGCCAGCTCGCCCCGGGCGAACTCGGACACGGTGAGCAGCGCCCGCGCTCGCCGCACCGTCGGCCGGACCACCACGCGGTAGTAGAGCGCGGTCAGTCGTCCGAAGTCCGCGTGGAGAACGAGATGGGTGGCATCGTGCAGCGTCGCGACCAGCGGACCGCGCCAGAGGAGCGGGACGGAGAACGAGGTCGCGTGGAACAGGTCCGGGGAGATCCTGCGGAGCGCCGCGGCCAGGGCAGGCTGCTCAAGGGGCGAGAGGAATCCTGCGGCGGCGGCGTGCACCGGAAACAGCGGCTTCAGCGGGCCGAGCTCGGGCAGGCCCCCGGGCGGGCCGAGCCCCTCGAACGCCAGATCGGGCGCGAGGCCCGGGAGCACCCGGGCGAGCTCCAGCGCGTACCGCGCGATGCCGTGCAGCCGGCCGGAAACCATCCGGAGATCGATGAGCACCCGGGAGGGCATGCTAGGCCCTCGGCCGGGGCATCCCGAGCGCTGCGACGGCCGATCCTCTCGCTGCGACGCGCAGACTCGGCCCTGCGCTGCTCGACGCCCCCCGCACCAGGGGGAGGCTCGCGGAGCCGCGCGGGGGCGCGGCAGTACCAGGCTCACTGCCACGAGGCACGCCTCCGCTGCTCGCTCCTCGTGTGCGCCGTGTCGCTTGGGTCTCGGCCATTCTCGCTCTGCTCACGACGCCCCGGTCGAGGCACTCGTGGCGACGAGGGCATGCTACACCGGGCGCCCGGTCGCTCCTGCCGATGCGCGTCGCTCTCGTCCATGACTGGCTCACCGGGCGCCGCGGCGGGGAGCTGGTGCTCGCGCAGCTGATCCGGCTCTTTCCGGATTCGGAGATCTTCACCCTCCTCCACGTGCCGGGGTCCGTGGGCCCGGACGTCGAATCCCGGCCGATCCACACCTCGCCGCTGCAGCACGTTCCTGGCATCGCGCGGCGCTACCGGAGCGCGCTCCCCCTGATGCCGGCCGCGCTTCGCTCCCTCGACCTCGGGGGCTTCGAGCTGGTCGTCTCCTCAAGCCACTGCGTCGCCAAGGGCGCACGGGTACCGGCGGGGACGCCGCACCTGGCCTACGTGCACTCGCCGATGCGCTACATGTGGGATCAGTTCGACGCCTACTTCGGCCCCGGCCGGGCGAGCCTTCCGGTGCGGCTGGCCGCGGCCGCGGCACGTCCGGCGCTCCAGGCATGGGACCGGCGCACCGCCGCCGATCCGGGTGCGCTGGTGGCCAACAGCCACCACGTCGCCCGGCGCATCGCCCGGTTCTGGGGACGGGAGGCGGACGTCATCCATCCTCCGGTCGACCTCGGGCGCTTCGGCATGCTCTCCACCTCGGCGGTGGCGCCCCCCGCTCCGCCCCTCCAGGCTCGGCCAGGCTACTTCCTCTGGCTCGGCGCCCTGGCCCCCTACAAGCGGGTGGACCTGGCGGTGGAGGCGTTCCGCCGCAGCGGGCAGGTGCTGTGGATCGCCGGGGACGGGCAGGACGCACGCCTCCTGCGCTCGGGATTGCCGCCCAACGTCCAGTGGCTGGGGAAGGTGGAGGACGCCGAGGTCCCGGCGCTCTACCGGGGTGCCCGGGCGCTGGTCTTCCCCGGGGAGGAGGACTTCGGCATCGCCCCCCTGGAGGCGCTGGCGTCCGGGCGGCCGGTCATCGCCCTCGCCCGGGGCGGTGTGCTCGAGACGCTGACGCCCGAGACCGGTCTGTTCTTCGACGCGCCCACGGTCGATGCGCTGCTCGACGCCCTCGGCCGGTTCGAGCGCTTCGAGCGGACCTTCGACCCGGGCCTTGCCCGCGCCCGGGCCGAGCAGTTCTCCGACGAACGCTTCCGGAACGCCGTGCGGGCGAAGGTCGAGTCGCTGCTCGGCGGCCGCCCCGACCTCCGGGCCCGGCTTCCGTGGTAGTGCAGGAGCCGTGTTCAACCGGCTCCGGCGGTTCTGGACCTCGATCAAGGTGGCCATCGACGTCGCGGTGCTCACGCTCGCGTTCGTCCTCGCCTACCTGACGCGGTTCGACGCGCTCCACGGCCGGCCGCTCCCGCCGTCGAGGGAGACACTGATCACCCTGGCGCTGGTGCTGGTGCTCTTCCCGGTGGCCTACCGGCAGTCGCGCCTCTACGCGACCAATCGGGTCCGGACCCACCTGGAGGAGGTGTTCGAGCTCTTCAAGGCCACCATCACCGGAAGCCTGGTGCTCGTGGCGCTGACCTACTTCGGCCGCGAGCGCTACTCGCGCCTCACCCTGCTGTTCTTCGCCGGCTACTCCTTCGTCCTCGTCGCCGCGACCCGCGTCGCCTTCCGGATGTGGCTCGAGTCGGTGCGCCGGCGTGGGTTGAACCTCAAGTCGATCCTCCTGGTGGGTGCCGGCGAGCTGGGAGAGCGGGTGGTGGACACCATCGACCACCACCGCGAGCTGGGCTTCCGGGTGACGGGCGTGCTCTCCCGGGACCTCCTGCTCCCCGGGACGACGGTGCGCGGGGTGCCGGTGATCGGGACCACCGACGAGCTGGAGCGGGTGCTCGCCGAGCTGCCGGTGGAGCAGGTGATCCTCGCCCTGCCCTCGGAGGACATGCCGCTCATGAAGTCCCTGATGGAGCGGCTGGCCCTCCACACCGTGGACGTGAAGATCGTCCCCGACCTCTTCCAGTACGTGACGCTCTATGGCGGGCTGGAGGAGTTCGGGGGGCTGCCGATCGTCAGCCTCCAGGGCGGACCCCTGGAGGGCTGGAACCTGGTCGCGAAGCGGGCCTTCGACATCCTCTTCTCGGCGCTGGCGCTGCTGATCCTCTCTCCGCTGATGCTGGTGATCGCCGCAGCGGTGAAGCTGAGCAGCCGGGGCCCGGTGCTCTACCGGCAGGAGCGGATGGGGATGGACGGAGCGGTCTTCTCCATCCTCAAGTTCCGCACCATGCGCACCGACGCGGAGATGGGCGGGGCGCGGATGGCCACCGCGGCCGACGACCGCCGCACCGGACTGGGGTCGTTCCTGCGCCGGACCTCGCTGGACGAGCTCCCGCAGCTCCTGAACGTGCTGCGGGGGGACATGAGCCTCGTCGGGCCGCGGCCCGAGCGCCCGGTGTTCATCGAGGAGTTCAAGCGGCAGATCCCGAAGTACCACCTGCGACACAAGGTGAAGGCCGGCATCACCGGCTGGGCGCAGATCAACGGGCTGCGAGGCCAGACCTCGATCCAGAAGCGGATCGAGTACGACCTCTACTACATCGAGAACTGGTCGCTGCTCCTGGACCTCAAGATCCTCCTTCGCACCGCGCTGGGAGGCTTCCTCTCCCGCAACGCCTACTGAGCGCGCGAGGCGTGCGCGGCCGGCGACTGGAGCGCGGCCGCGACGGAGGGGGACGCCGCCCGGAGCTCGGAGAGCGTGCAGGCCAGGCGCTCCATGCCGAGCTCGATGTTGGCCAGGCCCTGGTTGGAGAAGTTGAGGCGAAGGAAGCCGTGCTCCGCCGCGCCGACGAAGAACCCGCTTCCGGGCACGACCGCCACCGAATGCTGGATGGCCGCCCGGAACACCGCCTCGTCGCGGAGGCCGCGCGGGAGCTGCAGCCAGAGGAAGAGGCCGCCGTCGGGTTTGGACCAGCGCGTGCCGGGCGGCATGGTGCGCTCGAGCGCACGGAGCATCGCCTCGCAGCGGCGGCGGTACTCGGAGCGGAGCCGGACGAGGTGCGCCTCGTAATCGAAGGTCTCGAACAGCTCGACCACCGCGTGCTGGGTGAGGGTGGCGGTGTGCAGGTCGCAGGCCTGCTTGGCGATGGTCATCGCGCGCATCAGCGCCTTCGGCCCGTGCACCCACCCGATCCGCAGGCCAGGCGCGAGGGTCTTGGAGAAGGTGCCGAGGTGGAAGGTGAGCCCGCCGGCCAGCGCCGCGATGGGCGTGGAGGCCGTTCCCCGGAATCGCAGGGCTCCGTACGGGTCGTCCTCGAGCACCGGAACGCCGTGCTTGCGAGCGACCGCGGCCAGCACCTTCCGGCGGTGCGCGGCCAGGGTGGTGCCCCGGGGGTTCTGGAACTCGGGGACGACGTAGAGGAGCGCCGGCCGGTGCTCGCGCACGGCCTCCTCGAGCAGCTCGGTCCGCAGTCCGTCGTCGTCACCCGGCAGCGCGACGATGTCGACCTCGTAGGCGGCGAAGGCCTGCAGGGCGGCGAGGTAGCTGGGGTTCTCGACCAGCACGGTGTCGCCCGGGTTCAGGAGCACGCGGGCGACGAGGTCGATGCCCTGCTGGCTTCCGCTGACGACGACGACGTTCTCGGCCGCCGCGTCGATGCCCCTGGCGCGGAGCTGGTCCGCGATCCATTCCCGCAGCGGAAGGAACCCCTCGGTGATGCCGTACTGCAGCGCCGCGCCGGGCCGCTTTCGCAGCACCGCCTCGAAGGCCTGGCCCAGCTCCTGGGCAGGGAAGAGCTCCGGTGCCGGCAGGCCTCCGGCGAAGGACAGCACGTCGGGTCGTTCGGCGACCTTGAGGATCTCCCGGACCGCGGACGGGGCCA
Organism: Myxococcaceae bacterium; assembly: GCA_035501615.1. Lineage (GTDB taxonomy): Bacteria > Myxococcota > Myxococcia > Myxococcales > Myxococcaceae > RPRB01. The sequence continues at coordinate 35,323 of DATJVY010000025.1, read as the reverse complement.
CCCCGTGCATCCGCCTCGCAACCTGGATGGTCATCGCGTGGGCTCCCTCCGGGTGGTGACCCGGGTCTCCTCCTTCACCGGACAGAGGACGATGGTGGTGTGCGTCCGGGTGACTCCGGGCAGCGTGCGCAGCTCCTCGGTCAGGAGCCGGTCGAGGGTGCCGGTGTTCTCGGTGCGGACCTTCAGGAGATAGCTGTCCTGTCCGGCGACGCGGTGGCACTCCAGCACCTCCTCGAGGCCCTGGACCCTCCGAGCGAACGCCTCGAAGTACTTCGGGTGCTCGATGCCCACCCCGATGAACGCGGTGATGTCCTTGCCCAGCTTCCGGGGATCCACCCGCGCGGTGTAGCCGGTGACGATCTGCTGCTCCTCGAGCTTCCGGATGCGGTCGGCCACCGAGGGCTGGGACAGCCCCACCTTCTTCGCGATCTGGGCCTGCGTGAGCCGGGCGTCGGCCTGGAGCAGGTCCACGATCTCGGCGTCGACGTCGTCCATGGGAACGACATCTTGCGTCGGTCCGTCGAATATTCAATAGGTAAAGGCTTGTCGTTGCCTATTTTTAATCGTAACTGTACCGGACGACCATCCGCGGTCCGGAGGTGCTACCGGGCCGTGGCCGGGACCGCGGCTGCCCGGCCCGAGGCGGCCCGCTCCGCGAGGGCCGAGGAGCCGGCGACGTGCAGCGCGGCGCCGAGCAGGACCAGGTCCTTGAGGAGGAACCCTGCGCCGTCGTTGCCGGGGGCGAGCAGGCCGGGCGTGCTGACCAGGAAGGACAGCGTGGTCAGGAAGGTCGCCGTTGCCACCAGGCCTCCGAGGACGCCCAGCCTCGGACGCCAGGGCGCGAGGAGCAGGGCGAGGGCGGCTCCGAGCTCCACGACACCGATGACCGCCGAGGCGGCACGGACGCTGAGCACCGCGTACATCCAGCCCAGCAGCGGAGAGTGGCTGACCATCGGCTGGATCGCGGTGGCCTCGAACTGGAAGAACTTGAAGGTCCCGAACAGGGCGAGCAGGAACGCGAGGCTCAACCGGAGCACGGTGGAGCCGAGCGACTGGAGCTGCAGGCCGCGGCGGGACTCGAGCAGGGGGGAAGGCATGGCGGTGGCTCTCCTGCTCCCCGGTACGCGGGGGTCGCCGGACGGTTACCGCGGTCCGCTGAACTCCCGGGCGGCGGTGGATTCGCCTGTCGCGGAGGGCGCCTCGGGCGGGTCGAAGTGCGTCTCCGGGCTCTCCATCCACTGGCGGAGCACCTCGGCGATGCGGGCGGCATGGAACCCGTCGATGACCCGGTGGTCCATCGTCGCGTTCACCTTCATCACCCGCCCGACGGTGGGCTGGCCGTTCTCCACCAGGACCTCCTCTTTCGCCTCGCCGATCGCGAAGAGCAGGGGCACGCGCGAGAACGGGACGAGCGGCGCGTAGGCGGTGTCCAGGCCGAGGCTCCCGATGTTGGTGATCATCAGGCTGCCGAAGGGATCGGACGCGACGCCGAAGCGGCGAAGGTCGAGGTTGAGCGTGTAACAGAGGAAGGACAGCACCCGCAGGAACGGCCGGAGCAGGAGGTACGGCAGGTGCTGGAACGTCCCGCGCGTCTTCTCCAGCGCGGGGTCCTGTCGCTGGCGGACGAGCGAGACCTTCTTCTCGAACTCGTCGACGATCTCGAGGAGCGACTTCTGCTCCAGGTCGTAGAGGGTGGCCCCGGAGAGGTCGGCCTTCCCCTCGTCGCTCATCAGGACCTGGAAGAAGACGCCGATCCGCTTGCGCAGGTAGATGCGATTCCAGCGGAGGATCGCGTTCGCCTCCGGGCACGCCTGGAGCGCCATCGCCGACGCCTTGGCCATGAGGTGGCTCACCGTGAGACGGCGGCCGGTCCGGGCCCGGAAGCGCTCGATGTAGGCCAGCGCCCGGTCCATCCGGAGCGCGAGCGTGCCGTAGATGGACGGGTCGTACGCGGTTCGCCACGTCCCCAGCGCGATCTTCCGGAAGGACGAGAGCTCCTTCATCTCGACCAGCGGCAGGTTGGGCATGTCGAGGACCGTACACCCGCGCCTGGAGGGCGCACGGCCGTCGCCCCGCGCCGGTCGGATACGACCTCCGTCCAACTGGCGCCCCTCCTCGGCCCGAGCTCCGCGCGGATCGTCGACGCGGCGTCCACGCCGGGCCGAGGTCCAGGACCCGGCGTGGTGCGAACGAGGCTCCGGGCTGCGACCGCTCAGCGGGCGGTGATGCCGCCGTCGACGAGCAGCACCTGTCCGACGACGAACTTCGCCTCCGGCGAGGCGAGGTAGAGCACCGCCGCTGCGATGTCCTCGACCACTCCGGGCCCGCCCGCGGGGACCTGCGGCTTGAAGTAAGCGCGCATCGCCTCGAGCCCGCCGAACATCCGGACCGCCATGTCGGTCTCGATCGGCCCCGGGGCCACGGCGTTGACTCGCACCCCCTGGGAGATGAACTCCAGCGCGGCGGCCCGGGTCAGCGCGTGCACGGCACCCTTGCTCGCCGAGTAGATGCTGAGGTTCGGGATGCCGATCTCGCCGACCACCGAGCCGTTGTTCACGATGGTGCCCTTGGTCCGCGCGAGGTGGGGCAGGGCGTGCTTCATCGCCAGCCAGGTGCCCCGGACGTTGACTCCGAACGTCTCGTCGAAGTCCGCGGCGCCGAGGTCCGCGATGGGCCCGTTCTTCCCCTCGATGCCCGCGTTGTTGAAGAGCACGTCCAGCCGGCCGAACTCCTTCACCGTCCCGTCGATGACCGCCCTGAGGTCGGCCTCCCTCGCCACGTCGGCCCGGATGAACCTCGCCGTGCCGCCGGCCTTCTGGATGGCCTGGACCACCGCCACGCCCTGATCCTCCCGGCGCGCCGAGACCACCACCTTCGCCCCCTCGCGAGCGAAGGCCTCCGCCGCCGCCCGGCCGATGCCCGCGTTGCTGCCGAGAACCAGGACCACCTTCGAATCGAAGCGCTTCATCGTCGACCGCTCCTCACGCCACCGCCCGGAGCGAGAGGCCCCGGTGTCCGGCGCGGGGGCTTGGATGCAGTTATGGAATGAGCGTTCCAAAATCTGAGGTGACGGATGCGTGCCGTCCGGAATCCGAGGGGTTACAGTCGCTGGATGGCCCGTCCCCGGGAGTTCGACGTCGACCAGGCGCTCGACCGTGCGACGGAGGTCTTCTGGGCCCGCGGGTACGAGGCGACGAGCGTCCAGGACCTGGTCGACGCCCTCGGGGTGAACCGGGCGAGCCTCTACGCCACCTTCGGTGACAAGGAGCAGCTCTTCGGGGCGGTGCTGGAGCGCTACGGGCAGCAGGTGAACGGGGCCGTGTTCCACGCCCTCGCCCCTCCCGCGTCGGGCGCCGGCGCGGTCCGTGCCTGGTTCACGGCGCTGATCGCCGCCGCGACGCAGCCCGGCGGACCGCGCGGCTGCCTGATGATCAACACCCTGGCCGGCAGCAGCACGGCTCCCTCCGCGCTCTACGACAAGGTGATCGCCGGCGTGCGTGCCTCGACCGACCGGCTGCAGGAGGCGCTGGCCCGGGACCCGGCGATCGCGGCCCGGGAGAACGTCCGCACCCTGGCGCGCTTCCTCGCCGCCGAGGGACACGGGCTCGCGGTTCTCGCCCGCGCTGGTGTCCGCCGCCAGGAGCTGGAGATGGCCGCCGAGGTCGCGCTGCGGGTCCTCGAGTGACACCTCGTCACCGTCGCTGATCTCAGGGCGCGGTGAATCCCTCCCGCTCCACCTTTCGCTCGGGCGGCGACGACCGTCGAGAGCACGCCAACAGCCTACCCGGCCCATTCATCGCGATGTCACTTGCGCGCCGCGGCGTGAACGTATAGATATGCGCTCAAAATGCATAAGTATGCCATCGGGGTGGTGGGGGCCTCCGGCTACTCCGGCATCGAGCTCTGCCGCGTCCTCGCCGCCCATCCGGGGGTCGACGTCCGCTTCGTCGCCAGCGACCGCTGGGAGGGCGTGACCGTCCGCGCAAAGACCGGCATCGGCGGCTCGGTGGGCGGCCTGTCGTACGTCCCCCACGCCCAGGCGGTCGGCGCCGCGCACGGCTGCGCCGCGGTCCTGCTTGCCACCCCGGCCGAGGCCTCCCTGGAGCTCGCCCCTCAGCTCCTCGAACGGGGCGTGAAGGTCATCGACCTCTCCGGCGCCTTCCGCCTCGCCGACGGCTCCGCCTACCCGAGGCACTACGGCTTCGAGCACCGCCACCCGGCGCTCCTCGCGCACGCCGTCTACGGCCTGCCCGAGATCGAGGACCGCAAGGCCATCGCCGCCGCTCGTCTCGTCGCCAATCCCGGCTGCTACCCGACGGCCGCCGCGCTGGCCCTCGTCCCGCTCCTCCGGGCGGGCCTCCTCGCCGACGAGGCGATCGTCGTCGACGCCGCCTCGGGCGTGTCCGGCGCGGGCCGGCAGGCCTCCGAGGCCTACAGCTTCTGCGAGGTCGCCGACGACGTCCGTCCGTACAAGGTTCTCCGGCACCAGCACACGCCCGAGATTGCCCAGTCGCTCGCCCGCGGCGCCGGCAAGCCCGTCCGCGTCACCTTCACCCCGCACCTGCTCCCCATCAAGCGGGGCATCCTCTCCACCGCGTCGGCGCGGCTCGCCCCCGGAGCCCGCGCCGCCGCGCTCGCCGAGACGCTCCGAGCCGCCTACCGCGACGAGCCGCTGGTCGAGGTGCTCGATGCGCCCGAGCAGGTGGCCATCGCCCGGGTCGCCGGGACGGCGCGGGCCTCGGTCGCGGTGGCCGTGGCCGAGGCCGGCTTCGACCCGGGCCGCGCGGTCGTGGTCTCTGCCATCGACAACCTGCTCAAGGGCGCCGCGAGCCAGGCGGTCCAGAACCTGAACCTCGTGCTCGGCCTCCCCGAGCGGATGGCGCTCGAGCCCGCGCCGGGAGTGTCTCCATGATGGTGCAGGGGTTCCGGTTCGCCGGGCTGCACGCGGGCATCAAGCCCGCCAAGAAGGACCTGGCGCTAGTGATGAGCGACGTGCCCGCCACCGCCGCCGGATGCTTCACCATCAACCGCGCCCAGGCCGCCCCGGTGACCGATGCCGAGCCCCGGCTCCCCGCCAGCGGCGTCCGCGCCATCCTGGTCAACAGCGGAAACGCCAACGCCCTCACCGGCGACCAGGGACGGAAGGACGTGGTGCAGGTCCGCCGGGCGCTGGGGGCGGTGCTCCGCGTGCCTCCGGAGGCCATCCTCACCGCGAGCACCGGCGTCATCGGGGTTCCGCTCCCGGTGGAGAAGATCACCCAGGGGCTCCCGCGGCTGGCCGAGTCCCTCGGGGCGAGCTGCGAGCCGGCCGCCGAGGCGATCATGACCACCGACACCCATCCCAAGGTGGCGCGCCGGTCGATCCACCTCGGCGGACGCGAGGTGAACATCCTCGGGATGGCCAAGGGGTCGGGGATGATCGCCCCGCAGATGGCGACGATGATCGCCGTCGTCTGCACCGACGCTGCGGTGCCGCCCAACGTCCTCTCCCGGGCGCTGCGGAGCGCGGTGGACGCCAGCTTCCACGCCGTCGTCGTCGACGGCGACATGAGCACCAACGACTGCGTGTTCGCCCTCGCCAACGGCCTCGCCGCCAACGCGCCGGTGGCCGAGGCCGGGCCCGACTACGAGAGCTTCTGCGCCGCCCTCACCGACGTCTGTGCCGAGCTCGCGCGGGACATCGCCGCCGACGGGGAAGGAGCCACGAAGCTCCTCACCGTCGAGGTGACCCAGGCGCCCAGCGCCGTCATCGCCCGCGACATCAGCAAGGCCATCGCCGTCTCGCCGCTGGTGAAGACGGCTCTCTTCGGCGCCGACCCCAACTGGGGCCGCGTCCTCGCGACCGTGGGCGCCCGGGCCGGAAGCCAGGGCTACCCCATCGACCCGGAGCGGGCCGAGGTCCGCATCCAGGGCGTTCGGGTGTTCGGCGACGGCAACCCCCAGCCCCACGATCCGGAAAGGCTCCGGGCGCGCATGCGCGAGCCGGAGGTGGTGGTAGAGGTCGCCCTGGCGGCGGGCAAGGACGCGGCCACCGCCTGGGGCTGCGACTTCAGCTACGACTACGTGAAGATCAACGCCGACTACACCTCGCTCATCGTCCCCGAGCCCGACGGCTCGGTCCGCCGCGACGACCGGCTCACCCGCTACAGCCCGGGCTTCAAGCAGACGCTCCTGGTGGAGGCGCTGAAGTACATCTCGCGCTTCTCGGGGACGACCTGCGTGCTCGGTTACGGCGGCGAGGGGCTCCGGAAGGCATCGCTCCGGGCGAGCTTCTGCGAGGACGTGGTGCTCCTCCGCTCGGTGGGGCTGCGCCCGGTGGTGGTGCACGGGGCGGTCCCCCCCGAGGAGGGCATGCCCCCCGTCGACCCCGACGTGCTGGAGATGGTCCTCACCGGCCGCATCACCGGAGACCTGGTGGCCCTGCTCAACCGGGGCGGTGGCCGCGCGGTGGGCATCTCCGGAAAGGACGGCCAGCTGCTCCGCGCCGTGCCGGTGGTCACCGACGCGGCCGCCCGCCAGGAGCGGATGGGCGAGGTGCGCGAGGTCAACCGCGGCTTCCTCGAGATGCTGATGGAGAAGGACTACCTCCCGGTCATCGCCCCGGTCGGCATCGGCCCGGGCGGCGAGACGCTTCACCTCTCCCCGGAGGGCGCCGCCGCCGAGGTGGCCATCGCGCTCGGGGCGCCGAAGCTCATCCTCCTCCAGGACGCCAAGGGGCTCATCGACGGCGGCGAGGTCCGTAACCAGCTCACGGTCGACGACCTCGAGCACCAGCTGGCCGACGGCGCGGTGTCTCCCCAGAACAAGCCGCTGGTCCACGCCATCCTTCGCGCCCTCGCCGGTGGGGTGGAGCGGGTGCACGTCCTCGACGGCCGGATGGCCCACGGCACCATCGCCGAGCTCTTCACCGACCAGGGCGTCGGGACGCTGGTGACCGCCAGATGAGGCCCCGCGAGGAGCAGACCACCGAGGCCCGCCGGGAGGCCATCCGCCGGCTCATCCGTGGCCGCCGGGTGGCGACCCAGGAGGACCTGCGCGGGCTCCTCGCCGGGCAGGGCTTCGAGGTGACGCAGGGAACGCTCTCCCGCGACCTCCACCGGCTGGGCGCCCGCCGCGCTCCGGACGTCGAGGGAGGGACCGTCTACGAGCTCCCCTCCGAAGACGCCGCGGCCGTCCCCGGGGTCATCGAGGCGCTCAATCCTCTGGTGCGAGGCATCCGCGACAATGGCGCGCTCGTCGTGGTCCACACCACGCCCGGGGCGGCGCAGGCGGTGGCGCTCGCGCTGGACCAGGCCCGGCTCCCCGAGGTGCTGGGAACGATTGCCGGCGACGACACGGTGTTCGTCGCCCCGATGCAGGCTGCCTCGGCGTCGAGGCTCACCCGGGTCCTCCAGGGACTCCTCCGGAAGGGAAGAAGGTCATGAAGAGAGAGAAGATCGTCCTCGCCTACTCGGGAGGCCTCGACACCTCGGTCCTGGTGCGGGTCCTCTCGGTGGACTACGGCTACGACGTCGTCTGCTGCCACGCCGACGTCGGTGAGGCGCGCGACGCGAAGGCCCTGGCGGAGAGGGCGAAGAGCGCGGGCGCGGTGGCGATGGAGGTGGTCGACGCGAAGGAGGAGTTCGCGAAGGACTTCTGCTTCCCGGCGCTCCAGGCCAACGCGCTCTACGAGGGCGTCTATCCCCTCTCTGCCGCGCTCAGCCGGCCGCTCATCGCCAAGCACCTGGTGGACGTGGCCCACAAGCACGGCGCGACGGCGGTGGCCCACGGCGCCACCGGGAAGGGCAACGACCAGGTGCGCTTCGACCTGGCGGTGAAGGGACTCGACCCGGCGCTGAAGATCATCGCCCCCCAGCGCGAGCGGAACATCAGCCGAGACGAGGCGATGGACTACGCGGCGAAGCACGGCATCGCGGTGCCCACCACCCGGAAGAGCCCGTTCAGCATCGACGAGAACCTCTGGGGCCGCAGCATCGAGGGCGGCGTCCTCGAGGACCCGAACACCGAGCCCCCCGAGGAGGCGTTCGCCTGGACGCGCTCGTGGAAGGACGCTCCGGCCGAGCCGGGGCTGATCCGCATCGGGTTCGAGGCCGGCTACCCGGTGAGCGTCAACGGCGAGAAGCTCTCGCCGGCCAGGCTCATCGCCAAGGTGGGCGAGTTCGCCGGACTGCACGGCGTGGGCCGGATCGACCTGATGGAGAACCGGGTGGTGGGCATCAAGAGCCGCGAGACCTACGAGTGCCCGGCGGCGGTGGCCCTCATCGCCGCCCACCAGGACCTGGAGCGCTTCACCACCCTGGGGCTCTCGGCGAGGACCAAGGCGCAGCTCGATGCCACCTTCGCCCAGATCACCTACGACGGCTTCTGGTACTCGCCGCTCCGGCGCGCCATCCAGGCCTTCAACGACGAGAACGACCGCTACGTCACCGGCGAGGTGACGCTGAAGCTGTACAAGGCCTCGCTGCGGGTCGTCGGCCGGAGCTCGGAGTACGGCGTGTACAACAAGCTGCTCTCCACCTATGGCCGGGAGGACAAGTTCGACCACCGGGCCGCCGAGGGCTTCATCAACCTCCTCGGGCTCCAGCTCCAGGAGTACAGCCGGCTGCACGGGGGAGGGGCTTGATCGCCAAGACCGACGCCGCCGGGGGACCGGCGCTGCTCCCGGAGGTGCTGGCCTTCTCCAGCTCGCTCGAGCAGGACCGGGCTCTGCTGCGCGAGGACCTCGTCGGCTCGATGGCGCATCTGGCGATGCTCGCCCGCCAGGGAATCGTCCCGCAGGAGGCGGCCCGCGCCCTCCACCAGGGCCTGGTCGGGCTGTGGCGCGACGCCGAGTCCGGAGCCTTCGTCCCGGCGGCCGAGGAGGACGTCCACATGGCGGTGGAGGCGGAGCTGACGCGCCGCCTGGGCGAGGTGGCCGGGTTCCTCCACACTGGCCGCTCGCGGAACGATCAGGTGGCGCTCGACCTCCGTCTCTTCGCCCGCGAGCGGTGCGCCGACGTGCTGGTCGGCCTCGGCGAGCTCCTCGCGCTCGTCGCCACCCGCGCCGAGTCGGACCGCGAGGTGCTCCTTCCGGCGTACACCCACCGCCAGCGCGCGCAGCCGGTGAGCGGCGGCTACTGGTGGGCGTCCTTCGGGGCGATGTTCGCCCGCGACGTGGAGGCGGTGCGCTTCGCGCTCGGACAGACCGATGCCTCGCCGCTCGGCGTTGGTGCCATCGCCGGGACGTCGCTTCCCACCGACCGCCGCGTTCCTCAGGAGTTGCTCGGCTTCTCCCGGCTGACGCTCAACGGGCTGGACACGGTGGGTGACCGGGACTTCGCGCTCGACCTCGTCTACGCGCTGAGCCGCTTCCTCCTCCACGCCTCGCGTCTCGCGACCGACGTCGTCGACTTCGCGACCAGCGAGTTCGGCTTCCTGGTGCTGGACGACGCCATCGCCTGTGGCTCGAGCCTGATGCCACAGAAGAAGAACCCCGACGTCTTCGAGCTGGTGCGCGGCCGGAGCGCGCAGGGGGTGGGGGCGCTGGTCCAGCTCTTCACCCTCCTCAAGGGGCTCCCCGCCGGTTACAACCGCGACCTCCAGGAGGACCGGGGGCCTCTCCTCGGCACCGCGGCGAACGCGCTGTCGGTCCTCGGAGCGCTCCGGGTGGCCCTCCCCCGCGTTCGCTTCGATCCCGCACGCTGCCGCGCGGCGCTGGAGCGCGACTTCACCCAGGCGACCGACGTCGCCGAGGCCCTGGTCCGCACCGGCGTCCCGTTCCGCTCCGCCTACCGGCGGGTGGGAACCCTGGTCCGCAAGGCACAGGCGGCCGGCCTCGGGCTGCTCGAGGCGCAGGAGCTGGCCCGGGAGACCGACCCCGAGCTCGGCGCCGCGCTGGCCTCGGTGGGAGACCTCCCGGCCTCGGTCGCCGGTAAGCGGAGCGCCGGCTCCACCGCGCCGGGCGAGGTCGACCGGCAGATCGCCGCGCTCCGGCAGGCGGCGTCCGGGGCCCGGAGCGCGGCGGCCGGGGTACCGCGCCTGGCCCAGCTCTTCCTCACCCTCTCCGGAGGGGCGCGATGAGGCACTTCCTGCGGATGACCGACCTCGAGCGCGGGGAGATTCGCCGCCTCTTCGCGCGGACCGCGCAGCTCAAGCGCCGCCGGCGCGAGGGAAGGCTCGAGGACTCGCTGGCCGGGAAGACGGTGGTCCTCCTGATGGAGAAGGCCAGCACCCGGACCCGCCTCTCGTTCCAGGCCGCGGCCTTCCAGCTCGGGGGCCACGCCATCGAGCTCAGCGCCGGCACGAGCCAGCTCGCCCGGGGCGAGCCGCTCTCGGACACGGCGCGTGTCGTGTCCTCCTACGCGGACGCGGTGGTGATGCGGACCACCGGCGACGAGCGGCTCCAGGAATTCGTGCGCTGGAGCTCGGTCCCGGTCATCAACGGCCTGACCGACTCGGGCCACCCGGTGCAGGTGCTCACCGATCTCTTCACCGTCGAGGAGGCCACCGGTGCGGTCGCCGGGCGCCGGATCGCGTTCGTCGGTGACGGCTCGGGGAACATGGCCCGCTCCTTCCTCGAGGCGGCGCCGCTCCTCGACTTCACGCTCCAGCTCGGCTCGCCCGCCGGGTTCCGTCCTCCCCAGGCCGAGCTCCAGGCCGCGGGCCGTCACGTCGTCGTCACCGCCGATCCCCGCCAGGCGGTGGCCGGGGCGGACGTGGTGGCGACCGACGTCTGGACCAGCATGGGTCAGGAGGCCGAGGCGGCGGCCCGGCTGAAGGCCTTCCAGGGATTCACCGTCGACGGAGCGCTGCTCGCTGCAGCGAAGACCGGCGCGGTGGTGCTCCACTGTCTTCCGGCGCACCGGGGCGAGGAGATCACCGCCGAGGTGCTCGAGGGCCCGCAGTCCCGCGTGTTCGAGGAAGCGGAGAACCGGTTGCACGTGCAGAAGGCTCTGCTCGAGCACGTTATCCTCGGCGGCGTCCAGGACGTCATCGAGGCCTGAGCGCCCCGCCGACGTCCCGGCGCACGATGCACGCGCTTCTCTTCGACTGGCCGTATGCCGCGCCGCGGCGCTCGTCGCCGTGCTCGTTCGCGAGGCGCTCGGAGCAGGCGCGCCCGCCTGGCGGAGCCCTGGCTGGGTGCTCGGCTGGGTCTGGCCGATGTACCTGCTCCACATGTTCGAGGAGCACGGCATCGACCTGCTCGGGCGGCGCTACGCGTTCCTCGGTTTCCTGTGCGACCTCATCGGCCGGCCGCTGGACTCGGGTTGTCCCGCGACCCCGGCCTTCGTCTTCACGGTCAACGTGATCCCCTGTCAGACGGCCTTCGCCCTCGCCTTCTTCCTCCGGAGGAGTCGGCCCCTCGTCGCCGCCTGCGCCTGGGGAATCCCGCTGATCAACCTGTCTCTCTCCGGCGGCGCTGGTGGTGGTCAACGCCCTGAATGGCGGCTGGCCGCTCCTCGGACGTGCCGGTGGCAGGCCCCTGCCCGCACCCGATCGGGCCTGAGCGAGCTCGCCCCTCCAGGGGCGGTGATGTCACTCCACGACATCGATTGAAGTGGCTGACGCAAGGAAGTTTCACCTTCGACGGGGTTCTTGCGCCCCCCGCCCACAAGCGTCAGGGGTGGCGGTACCTTCGCTCGGTGGCGTCCTTCTTGCTGCACCGGGTCAATTCACCCGTGCGTCGTCTCCTCCTGCTCCTCGCCATCCTCCAGAGCACGGCCGGGGCGGCCGCCGAGGCGCCGCCGCCGGTGGAGGTGCCTGCGGAGCTCACGCTCTCCGCCGCGCTCGCCCTGTACCGGAGCGCGGGGCTCGACCTGCTGCTCGCGGACGCAGCCGTCGACTCGGCAGCTGCCGACCTCAGGAGCGCACACGCGGTGGCCAACCCGAGCCTCGGCTTCACCGGCGGCAAGTCCTTCGTCTGCGAGGGCCCCTGCCGCTGGAGCGGGCCGCCGCTGTGGGCGTTCGCGCTCGGCGACCAGGGCGCGCTGATGGACTGGGTGGTGGGCAAGCGCGGGCTGCGGATCGAGGTGGCGGAGGCGGGCCTCCGCTCCGCCCGGGCGCTGCGGGTGGACACGGAGCGGGCGACCGGCTCGGCGCTGAAGCAGCAGTTCGTCGTCACCCTCGTCGCGCAGGAGGCGGTTCGCTTCGCCCGCGAGACCGGAACGGCGGCGACCGATCAGCTCAAGCTGACCCAGCGGCGCTACCAGTCGGGAGCCATCTCCGAGGCGGATCTGGCTCGGGTGCAGACCGCGAAGCTGGAGGTGGACCAGGCGATCACCCAGGCGGAGATCAACCTGGTGCAGGCGAAGGCGTCGCTCGCGTTCCTGCTCGGCGTGCGGGGTGAGCTCCCCAGCTTCGTGGTGCGTGAGGACGCGTTGCTCGGGCTGGGCAGCCCCCCGGGGCTCGAGGGGGCCACGGTCGAGAGCCTGATGGTGCTCGCCCGCGAGCACCGGCCGGACCTGGTCGCGCAGCAGGCACAGACCGACCGGGCCGCGGCCTCGGTCGAGCTCGCCCACCGCCAGGTGTGGCCGGACTTCGCGCTGGGGGCGCAGTACGCCGTGCAGGGGCTGGGCGTGAACGCCATCAGCCCGCCCACGGTCAGCTTCGGCGTGAGCACCTCGCTGCCCGTCTTCTACCAGCAGCAGGGAGAGGTGGCCAAGGCCAGCGCGGACCTGCGAACGCAGCAGCTCCAGCAGCAGAAGCTCCTTGCCCAGGTCCAGTCCGACGTCCAGACTGCGTGGGCCGGCTACGTCGGTGCTCGGGAGCAGGCGCTGCGGATGCAGGAGGGCGGGCTGCTCACCTCGGCGCGACGCGCCCGTGACCTCGTGCAGATCCAGTATCAGAAGGGAGCGGCGTCGCTGCTCGAGTACCTCGACGCCCAGCGGACCTACATCTCGGTCAACCTCGAGTCGCTCCAGGACCTCGCCGGGTACTGGACCGCGGTGTTCAAGCTCGAGCAGGCCGTGGGGAGAACCCTCGAGTGAGAGCCCTCTGCGTCTTGCTGTTGCTCGCCGGATGCTCGCGGAGCCACCCGCCGCCGCAGCCCACTCCGCCCTCGGGAGAGGTGTGGGTCGATCGGACCCAGGCCGATCGCTTCCGCACCCAGCGGGTGGAGCGCCGGAAGATCGACGACACGCTGCTGGTGGGCGGAAGGATCGCCTTCGACGACCTCCGGGTGAGCCACGTCTTCGCCCCGGTGGCCGGGCGGATCACCCAGGTCCTCGCCTCGCCCGGCGAGCGGGTGAAGAAGGGCACCCCGCTGGCGATCATCGCCTCGCCCGACGCCGGGAGCGCGCTGGCCGACCTGGCCAAGGCCAAGGCGGACCTCGAGGCGGCCAGCCGCGACCTCCGCCGGCAGAAGGAGCTCTACGAGGCCCATGCCGGTTCGCAGAAGGACTACGAGGCCGCCGTGGACACCGAGCAGAGGTCCCGGGCCGAGTTCGAGCGGGCCCGCGCGCGGGCGCGCCTCTTCCACGTCGCAGACGGCGATGTGGTCACCCAGGAGTTCACGCTCCGCGCTCCGATCGACGGCGAGGTGGTGTCCCGCACTGCCAACCCCGGGGTCGACGTGCAGGGTCAGCTCGCCGGGGGGAACACGGTGGAGCTGTTCACCATCGGCGAGCTGGACCGGGTCTACGTCCTCGCCGACGTCCACGAGCTCGACCTCTCCTCCTTCCGCAAGGGCGACGAGATGCGGATCCGGGTGGTGAGCTATCCCGACCGGGTGTTCGTGGGTCGGGTGGACTGGATCTCCGCGGCCCTCGACCCGCAGACCCGCACCGCCCGTGTCCGCTGCGTGCTCGACAATCCCGAGCGGCTGCTCAAGCCCGAGATGTACGCCTCGCTGGAGATGCACATCGACCGGGGAAGGCAGGTGGCCGTCCCCAAGGGAGCGGTGATCCATCTGCAGAACACCACGCTCGTCTTCGTGGCCAAGGGGACGACGGCAGAGGGAAAGGCCCGCTTCGAGCGTCGGCCGGTGGAGGTGGATGACAACGTCTCCGGGGACTACTGGCCCGTGCACCGGGGGCTCGATCCGGGCGAGGTGGTCGTGGTGGACGGCGCGCTGCTCCTGAGTCAGGTGGGCTGATGGTCCGGGCGATCGTCAGCCTCGCGCTGAAGTCGCAGGCGCTGGTGATGTTCCTCGCCGTCGTGCTGCTCGGTGCGGGTCTGTGGGCCTACGGTCAGCTGGACATCGAGGCCTACCCGAACCCGGTGGCGCCGATGATCGAGATCATCACCCAGCCGACGGGCTGGAGCGCCGAGGAGGTCGAGCGCTACGTCACCATCCCCATCGAGACCGCGATGTCGGGGATGATCGACCTCGATCACATCCGCTCCCAGTCGCTGGCTGGCCTCTCGGACGTGAAGTGCTACTTCAGCTGGACCCCGGACTACTACACGGCCCAGCAGCGGGTGCTGAACCGGCTCGCCACCCTGAATCTTCCCAACGGGCTGCAGCCCCAGCTCTCGCCCTGGAACGCGATCGGAGAGGTGTTCCGCTACCGCCTGGTGGGGAAGGGCTACAGTCTTCAGGAGCTGAAGAGCGCCGAGGACTGGCTCCTCGAGAAGCAGTGGAAGCAGGTCCCCGGCGTCGTCGACGTGGTCAGCTTCGGGGGAGAGACGAAGCAGTACCACGTCAACGTCGATCCCTTCCGCCTTCGGGGCGCCGGGGTGACGCTTCCTCAGGTCTTGACCGCGCTGGGCAACGCCAACCAGAACGTGGGCGGGGGGCGGATCACGGTCGGCGAGCAGTCCTTCGACGTGCGCGGCACCGGCCTCATCAAGTCGATCCGCGACATCGCCGAGGTGGTGGTCGCGGAGAAGAACGGCATCGCCATCCGGATCCGGGACGTGGCCGACGTGGAGGTGGGCCACGCCCCGCGCCTGGGCATCGTCGGAAAGGACGACGAGCCGGACATCATCCAGGGCACGGTGCTGATGCGCTACGGCGGCGACTCGCTCACCACGCTCAAGGGAATCCACGCGCGGCTGGAGCACATCCGCAAGTTCCACCTCCTGCCCCCGGGGATGGAGATCGTCCCCTACTACGACCGCACCAGGCTGGTCAGCGTGACCACCCACACGGTGCTGGAGAATCTCCTGGTGGGGATGATCCTCGTCACCCTCGTCCTCTGGGCCTTCCTCGGCCACCGGCGGGCGGCGCTGATCACCGCGGTGAACATCCCCCTGGCCCTGATGGCGGCGTTCGTGGGGATGGTGGCCACCGGGACGCCGGCGAACCTCATCTCGCTCGGGGCGGTGGACTTCGGCATCGTGGTCGACTCCACCGTGATCATGGTGGAGAACATCTTTCGCCACCTGGGAGGGGCCAGACCGGGGGAGCGGACCCAGCGCTGCCTGGACGCCGCCACCGAGGTCGGCCGTCCGATGTTCTCCTCGACCCTGATCATCGGGTTGGCCTTCATCCCCCTCTTCTCGCTGACCGGCGTGGCGGGGGTCATCTTCTCGCCGATGGCCCACACCTATGCCTTCGCGATCGGCGGCGCGATCCTCCTCGCCCTCACCCTGACCCCGGTGCTCGCGGCGCGGTACCTCGAGGCGCCCGGAGGTACGGACCAGGAGGCCCACGAGAACGCCCTGATGCGCACGCTGTCCCGCGCGTACCGGCCGGTGTTCCGGTTCGCGCTGAAGAACAAGACGCTGGCGGTGGGAATCGCCGCGATGGTGGTGGTGGTGACGCTGCTCGCCACCCCGCTCCTGGGCCGCGAGTTCATGCCCAAGCTCGAGGAGGGGAACTTCTGGATCCGGGCCAGCCTTCCGGTCTCGGTCTCGCTCGAGCAGTCCAGCAAGTACGTGGGCCGGATGCGGGAGATCGTCCTCGGCTGCCCCCGCACCGGGGAGTGCCAGCCGGGCAAACGGACCCGGCCGGAGATCGAGACGGTCGTCTCGCAGCTCGGGCGGCCCGACGACGGAACGGATCCGGTGGGGTTCTACAACATCGAGATCTTCGCCCCGCTGGCGGATCGCTCGCAGTGGCGCCGGGGCGTAAGCAAGGAGTCGCTGACCGCCGAGCTCTCCGCCGACCTGGGCCGCGAGTTCCCCGGGGTCATCTTCAACTTCTCGCAGGTCATCGCCGACAACGTGGAGGAGGCGATGAGCGGGGTGAAGGGCGAGAACACGGTCAAGGTGGTCGGCCCCGACGTGAAGGTGGACGAGGAGAAGGCCGCGGAGGTGGTGCGGGCCATGCTCTCGGTGAAGGGGGTGGAGGACCTGGGCATCTTCCGCTCGCTGGGACAGCCCGTGCTCCGGATCTCCCCCGACCGGGCGAAGGCCGGTCGGTACGGCCTGAACGTGGGTGACGTCGGCGCGGTGGTGCAGGCGGCCATCGGCGGACAGGCGGTCACCCAGGTCTACGAGGGGGAGCGTCACTTCGACCTGGTGGTCCGCTGGGCGCCTCCCTTCCGGAAGGACCCCAACACCATCCGCGACATCCCGGTGCCGACGCCGGACGGAACGGTGGTGCCGCTGGCGCAGATCGCCGAGGTCGTGCAGGAGGAGGGGCCATCCCTGATCTACCGCGAGGACATCCAGCGCTACGTGCCGATCAAGTTCTCGGTCCGGGGGCGGGACCTCGCCTCGACGGTGTCCGAGGCCGAGTCCCGCATCAACGACGCGGTGAGCCTCCCTTACGACACCCACCTCGAGTGGGCGGGGGAGATCGACCAGCTGAACGAGACCACTGGCCGCCTCCTGTGGATCGTCCCCGCCTCGCTGGTGCTCATCGCCATGGTCGTCTACGGGACGGTCAAGCGCTGGAGGGACGCGCTGGTGGTGCTCGCCGGGATCCCGGTGGCCTGCTCGGGCGGAGTCCTCGCGCTCCTGGTGACCGGAACGACCTTCTCCATCTCGGCGGCGATGGGATTCATCTCCATCTTCGGGCTGGCGGTGCAGGACGCGCTGATCGTGGTCACCGCCGCGCAGGCCTACTGGCGCTCGGGGATGTCGATCGAGGAGGGGGCCCTGGCGGCGGCGCAGCGCCGGCTCCGTCCGGTGCTGATGACCACCTCGGTGGCGATGCTGGGCCTCTTCCCGGCGGCGGTCTCCCGGGGCATCGGGAGCGAGACCCAGCGCCCGCTGGCAATCGTGGTGATCGGAGGCGCTCTGATGCTGGCAGTCCTCCCCCGGTTGCTCCAGCCGGCGCTGCTGGTGCTGGTGCACGGAGGGGAGGCTCGGGCCGCGCAGATCACCGGAGGCTCGCAGGCGCGCACGCCCCAGGCAGCCTGAATCTGTACCGGTCTGGAGCGCACCGCCCGGCTACCATGCCGGACATGGTCGTGATCCTCTTCCGTTCCCGGCTGACCTCGCTCGCCGGTCGGGACTACCAGGAACTCGACGCCGAGCTGGAGCAGCTGGTGCACCGGCAGGATGGCTACGTCGGCCACCGGTCGTACCGCGCCGAGGACGGTGAGCGGCTGACGGTGGTCTGGTTCCGTGACCAGGAGTCGCTCCGGAAGTGGAAGAACGTGCCCCGGCACCTCGAGGCCCAGAGGCGCGGGCGCGAGCGCTGGTACGAGCTCTACGAGATGGAGGTGGCGGAGGTGATCCGCACCTCGAGCTTCAGGCGCCCCGGAACGACGACGTGAAGACCCTGGGCCTCCTCGGGGGAATGAGCTGGCAGTCGACGGTTCCCTACTACCAGCTCATCAACCGCCGGGTGGCCGAGCGGCTGGGCGGCTTCCACTCCGCCCGCCTCCTCCTCTTCAGCGTCGACTTCGCCGACATCGAGGCCCGGATGCGGGCCGGACGCTGGGACGAGGCAGGTGAGCTCCTCGGGACCGCCGCGCGTCGGCTGGCAGCCTCGGGGGCGGAGCTGATCGTCCTCTGCACCAACACCCTCCACCGGGTGGCGCCAGCGATCGAGCAGGGCCTCGGCGTTCCCTTCCTGCACATCGTCGACGTCACCGCGGACGCCATCCGACGGGCGAGCGTCCACCGGGTGGGGCTCCTCGCCACCCGCTTCACCATGGAGGACGGCTTCTACGTGGAGCGGCTCGCCTCGCTCGGGGTGGAGGCCCTGGTGCCGGACGGGCCGCAGCGAGAGGTGCTGCACCGGATCATCTTCGACGAGCTGGTGCACGGGACGGTGACCGAGGCGGCACGGCGAAGCGTCCGGGAGATCGCCCGCGGCCTCGTGGATCGCGGGGCGGGCGGGGTCGTTCTCGGGTGCACGGAGCTGGGAATGGTGCTGTCCGGCGGCGACATGGCCGTGCCAGTGTTCGACACCACGCCCCTGCACGCCCTGGCCGCGGCCGACCGGGCCCTGGAGGACTGATGCTCTCCCCCGAGCTGGTCGAGCGACTGCGGACCATGCCCCGCCTGGTGCTCGCCTGCTGCGGGAGCCTGCCCCGGACGGAATGGGCACGGCCACCGTCGCCCGGGCTGTTCTCGCTGGTGGAGCACTGCTGCCACCTCCGCGACCTGGAGGAGGAGGGGTACACGCTGCGGTTGCGACGGATGCTCCGCGAGTCCGGACCCACGCTGGACGACTTCGATGGGTCCGCGGTGGCGGCGCGGCGCGCCTACCCAGCCCAGGACCCGCTCGCGGCAGCGGGGGCCTTCGCCGAGGCCCGCGCGGCCAACCTCGCGCTGCTCGGCTCGCTCGACGCGCGTGCGTTCGCCCGGACGGCGCGCTTTGGCGAGCACGGGAACATCACCATCGCGCGGCTGGCGGCCCTGATGGACGAGCACGACGCGAGCCATCGCCAGGAGCTGGTCGACCTCTTCGAGGCTCACCGGCGGCCCTTCCCGGGCTGAGCCCCCGGTCCTCAGCGGTCTGGCGGGCGACAGCCGCCCGCGTCCGGTGACGGTGGTCCGGTCGCCGCATCGACCATGAGGTCGAAGAGCGAGAGGTCGCAGGCGAGAGGGATGTGACCGGCCGCGGTGGATCGGCGGAAGGGGAAGCCCCGAGCCTCGAGGGCTGCTCGCTGCTCGTCTCCCAGAACCGGGTCGAATCTGGAGAGGAAGACCCGGTAGCGATTCACCGGCCCGTCGCAGAGCCACGCCGACGGCGGGTCCTGGTCCAGGCGCGTTGCCCGTCCAGTGGGCGGAACCCGGGCGAGGATGTCCCCGAAGCGGACCGGAGCCATCCGGTACCGGCCGGCCATGATCCGCTGGAAGTAGGTCTGCATCGCGTCGGTGGAGACGTCGTGGAAGTAGCCGTCGAGGTGGGAGGCGACGGCGCGGAAGTCGAGCACCGGGTCCAGCACGGCGACGCGAATGTCGGCCGCACCGACGCTGCCGCTTGCATCCCGCCCGGCGAGGAGCGCCTCGATCCCACCCATGGAGAGCCCGAGGAAGGCGAATGCCGGCGCTCCCGGAGCACACACCCGCCGCAGCTCCCGGGCCAGCGCCAGGCCGCGATGGGCCTCCCAGAGCGGATCGAAGCCGGAGATCGAATCGTCCCGGAGGACCGTGGCCGAGAGCCAGCCCCGGCGGGCCAGGGCGTCCGCGAAGCGGCGCATGACGTCGCTGTCAGCCGGCATCGCCAGGCCGGCGAAGAGGATGGCGATTCCCCGGGGCTCCGGCACCCGGAGCAGCACCGCGAGCACGTCGGTCCGCCGGGCCTCCACGCGGACCGGCTCGTCGACCCAGGCCACGGCGCCGTCCAGCCGGATCCACTCTCCGGGGCTGCCGGTCGAGGAGAGGGAAGGGGCCGCGATCGCGTCCTGGCATCCCCGCTCCAGGGGCCGGGTGTGCTCCGGCGGCGGAAGCTCGGCCGGGAGCACCGTCACGTCCAGCCCGACCGTCGCCAGCGAGCAGAACCCGGGCTCGAGGGAGAGGGACCCCTGGAGGAGCCAGCCGGAGGCGAACACCGGCTCTGCCAGATCGGGCGAGACGGCGCGCGGCTCGACCGCGGAGCACCCGGCCAGGAGGAGGAGGCAGCACCCGCGCCGTGCTGCGCGGAGGAGCGTGCGGGATCGACGCATTTCGCCGGCGTGGCGCCGGCACCCGGGCGTCCTAGCACGTCGACCGCGCGTTCGAGGGGGAAGCACCCCCGAGGCCTTCGCCGGTGCGGTCGGTTCCCCTCCTTCAGCGCGCTTCCGGCGCCGCCTCCACGATCTCCCCGGTGTCCAGGCGGGCGGTGCCCGCGGGGAGGACGCGCGCGCCGAGGATGCGCCGGACGCTCCGAAAGCGTACCGGCCGCCCCTCGCCGTCGGCGTCGGGCGTGGTCTGCAGCTCGAAGTGGAGGTGAGGAATGGCCGCGCCTCCCGAGGCCCCGACGGCGCCCAGCGGTTGCCCGGCGCGGACCCGGTCCCCGGCCTTGCAGCGAACGCTCCCCTGGCTCAGGTGCGCGTAAAGGGCGTACTCGCCCGAGTACAGCTTGACCACCACGTGGTTGCCGAACATCGCCATCCGGTCGGTCCTGAGGAGCGCGACGTCGAGGCGGCGGCTGTCAGGCCGGGAGTCGACGACGGCCACCACGATTCCCGGGGCGGCGGCGAGCACGGGACGCCCGAAGCCGAACCAGCTCTCGTTCCGGTCGGGGTCGCCCTCCGACGTCCTTCCCCGTTCGTCCATCGGCACGAGGTCCAGCGCGTGGCGGAGGACGTTGGAACGAAACCCCAGCCCGCGCGCCATCGGCGAGGCGAAGTCGAACCGCCGGTGGTGGGAGTAGAAGTCGTCGGCGTCGAACACCCAGAGGGGGCCGGCGAGCGGGAGGCGGACGGTGGTGGCGACGGTCTTCTTCGGGTGGAGGGTGAGCGTCGCGTGGTGCACCTCGTCCTTTCCGTAGAGCTTGAAGTCGAAGGCGAGCTCGGCTGCCTCCAGTGGTCCGTCGAGGCGCTGGAAGGGGTTGAGGATCAGCGTCGGCTGAGAGGGGCGGAGCACGTGCTCGCCCACGACCGCGATGCTCGGGCGCTCGCCGTCGCTGTTCACCTCCCGTTGCAGCTCCAGCTTCCCCGCGCCATCTCGCACCGAGAGCTGGATGGCCCCCACGGTCAGCTCCTCGGCCGATGCATTGGTCAGGACGAAGTCGACGTCGAGGCGTAGCCCGGGCCCGACCTGCTCCAGCGCCACGCTCGCCGGGCGCACCTCCACGGTGACCGGGGGCTGGGCCGCCGCGACGAGGATGCAGCTCCACCAGAGGACCGTGAGCATCGACCCCTCCCGGGAAGGACGGGCGCGTTCTAGCCGCTGCTCCCGCGTCCACGGCGCCCGCAGTGGCCAACTGTCGCCGGAGGCGAGCGAACGGTCCCGGTCGTCCCGGAAGCGGGACGCCCGCCGCGCCTCAGTGGGGCTTCTGGGCGGCGATCCAGTCGTCGATGCGCCGCTCCAGCACGTCCATCGGGAGCGAGCCCTGGAGCAGCACGGCGTCGTGGAACGTCCGGACGTCGAACCGCGAGCCGAGCGCCTTCTCCGCCCGGGTCCGCAGCTCGCGGATCTTCAGCTGCCCGATCTTGTAGGCCAGCGCCTGCGCAGGGTGGGCGATGTATCGGTCCACCTCGTTGGTGACGTCCAGCTCGGCCCGGGGCGCGTTCTCCATGAAGTACTGGATGGCCTTCGCCCGGGTCCAGCCCTTCACGTGCATCCCGGTGTCCACCACCAGCCGCACCGCGCGCCACATCTCGTAGGTCAGCTGTCCGGCCTTGTCCGCCGGGTCGTCCACGAGGCCTAGCTCGTCGGCGAGCCCCTCGGAGTAGAGGCCCCACCCCTCGCCGAAGGCGATGTCGTAACGGTGGCGCCGGAACGCAGGCAGGTCCTGCTGCTCGGCGGCCAGCGAGACCTGGAGGTGGTGACCGGGGACGGCCTCGTGGAGCGTGAGCGGCACCATCTCCCAGCGGGGGCGCGTCTCGGGCCGGTAGGTGTTCACCCAGTAGGTACCGGCGCGCGAGCCGTCCTCCGCGCCCGGGTAGTAGAAGCCCGTCGTGGCATCCGGCGCCATCGCCGCCGGCGTGGGCTCGACGCCGTAGGGCAGGCGGGGCAGCGTCCCGAAGAGGCGCACCAGCCGAGGGTCGATCCGCTTGGCCAGATCGCGCGAGTGGAGGAGGAGCTCGTCTCCGGTCTTGAAGAAGTATTTCGGATCGGTCCGGAGGTGCTGGAAGTACTCGGCCAGCGTGCCCTTGAAGCCGGCGCGCGCCCGCACCGCGTCCAGCCCGGCGCGGATGCGCGCCACCTCGGAGAGCCCGAGCTGGTGCGCCTGCTCGGCGGTGATGTCGGTCGTCGTGTTGAGGCGGATGCAGAAGGCGTAGAGCTTCTCGCCGTCCGGCCAGCGCCCGATCCCGACCTCGGCCGGAGCCGCGGGCAGGTAGACGGCGACGACGAAGTCGCGCAGCCGCTTGTAGGCCGGCTGGACCCCCTCGCGGATCAGCCGCTCGGCGGTCTGGGAGAGCGTCTTCCGGTCGGCCTCGGGGAGCGACGCCGGCATCCGGAGGAACGGCGCGTAGAAGGGCGTCGCCGTGGGCGCCGCGCCGATGAGCGCGTCGAGCTGGGGCGGGATGCGCTCCAGCACCACCTTCGGCCAGATCATCTTCCGCCGCACGCCTTCCTGGAGGAGGGCGATGGTCTGGTCCACGTAGGCGCCGAACCCGTCCAGGCGGGCGATCCAGTCCCGGTAGTCCTCCAGGGTCTGGAACCGGAGCTGACCCGCGAGCTGGCCGGCGTTCTGCACCCCGGGGAACTGGCCGGTCGTCTCGGGCAGGCCGTGGTCGTGGCTCATCGGGAGGTACTGGAGGCCGAGCGCGTCGGCCTCCATGTGCAGGCGGTGCTCGCGGCCGATCAGCTCGATGTTCAGCCGATCCGCGTCGGAGAGCTTGCCCTTCGAGACCTTCGCCAGCTTGTCGAGGAAGGCGACGTCGTGCTGGTGCTCGGCCTCGAGCGCCGCGGCCGACAGGTCGTCCCAGCGGTCGTTCCAGCGGCGGTCGCCGAGGATCGAGGCGTAGGTCGGGCTCCGCGACAGGTGGTGTTCCCAGTCCTCGGAGAGCAGCGTCGCCAGGGCGGAGGAGGGTCGAGGCTCGGCGGCCATCAGGGGAGCGGAGAAGACCAGGAGGGGGAGCAGGGCACCAGGCCGGAGGGGCATCGACCGCCCCCTCTACCCCACATTGCCGAGCTTGACAGCTCTCGTCCGCCTCCTCGTTGATGCCGCAAGTTCCTGGCGAGGGTGGGGGAGCATCCGGTCGCCGAAGGAGCCCTGGGGGCGCTGCCATGACGACGCGGTACAAGACGCACCACCGAGTCGAGGCAGACGGCTGGACGACCGAGGGGTCCTCCATCGCCGCTCCCGAGACGCTGGAGACGATCCGGGTGGAGCTGGAGCGTGGGCCCATCATCGTCGAGCACTGGCACGACCGCGGTGCGCGTGCTGCCGATCGGCTCGTGTTCGACGATGACGAGCTCTTCTGCGACTACCTCGTGACCAGGGCCCTCGCCGGCGACGCCATCGACGTCTGGGCCTGGGAGGCGCTGTACGAAGGACGCCAGGACGACGCGCATGCGCCGTCCACGGGGTTTCCAGCATCGGCTCCCGCTCAGCTACAGCCGCTGGTGGCGCCGCAGTTGTTGCATTTGTAGCAGGCGCCGCTCCGGTACATGATCGCGCCGCAGGTGTGGCACGGCGGCGCGTCCTGCTGGTTCAGGAACGCCTGCCGTGGGGCGGCCTCCACCGGGTCGACCATCCGCTCCGGCGCCGGCGTGGGCAGTGCCTTCACCTCCGGCGTGGACTCGGCCGCGTCTCCGTCGGTGCTCTCCTCCAGTGCCGGCTTGTCGAACTTCAGGGACAGCCAGCGGAAGAGGTAGTCGGTGATCGACTTGGCGATCGGGATGTCCGGATTGCCGGTGAAGCCCGACGGCTCGAACCGGGTGTGGCTGAACTTGTCCACCAGGACCCGCAGCGGCACCCCGTACTGGAGGGCCAGCGAGACCGAGGTGGCGAAGCTGTCCATCAGGCCCGAGACCACCGAGCCCTCCTTGGCCATCACCACGAACAGCTCGCCGGGCGTGCCGTCGTCGTACATCCCCACCGTGAGGTAGCCCTCGTGGCCGCCGATGCTGAACTTGTGGGTGATGCTCCGCCGCTCGTCGGGGAGCCGCCGCCGCACCGCGCGGGCGGGCTCGACCGGGACGGCGGGGGTGGGCTCCTCCTTCGCCTTCTTGGAGGTGTTGAGGGGCTGGCTCCGCTTGCAGCCGTCCCGGTACACCGCCACCGCCTTCAGCCCCAGCTTCCAGGACTCGAGGTAGGCCTCCTCGATGTCCTGCACCGTGGCCGCGTTGGGGAGGTTCACCGTCTTGCTGATTGCGCCGGAGAGGAAAGGCTGGGTGGCGCCCATCATCCGGAGGTGGCCCAGGTAGTGGATGCTGCGCTCGCCCTTGGCCGGCTTGAAGGCGCAGTCGAACACCGGGAGGTGCTCGGGCTTCAGCGCCGGGGCGCCCTCGATGGTCTCCCGCTGGTCGAGGTACTGGATGATCCCCTGTGCCTCGGTGGTGCTGTAGCCCAGCCGCTGGAGCGCGAGCGGGACGGTGTTGTTGACGATCTTCAGCATCCCGCCGCCGACCAGCTTCTTGTACTTGATGAGCGCGATGTCCGGCTCGATGCCGGTGGTGTCGCAGTCCATCATGAAGCCGATGGTCCCCGTGGGGGCGAGCACCGTCACCTGGCTGTTCCGGTAGCCGAACTCGGTGCCTGCGGTGAGCGCCTCGTCCCACACCGCGCGCTGCGCCTCGAAGAGGTCCTTGCTCACGCCGTCGGGGGCGACGTGGTAGGCCGCGCGCCGGTGCTTGCCGATGACCCGGAGCATGGGCTCGGCGTTCTTGGCGTAACCGCTGAAGGCGCCCATTCGCTCCGCCACCCGGGCCGACATCCGGTAGGCCTCGCCGCACATGAGCGAGGTGACCGCGGCGGCGTAGTTCCGGCCCTGGTCCGAGTCGTAGGGGAGCCCGGAGGCCATGAGCAGCGCGCCGAGGTTGGCGTACCCGAGGCCCAGCGGCCGGTAGGCGTGGCTGTTCACCTCGATCTTCTGGGTGGGGTACTTGCTGAACCCGACGATGATCTCCTGGGCCAGGAGCACCACGTCCACGGCGTGCCTGAAGGCCTCGACGTCGAAGCTGCCGTCCAGCGGGCTGCGGAACAGCATGAGGTTCAGCGACGCCAGGTTGCAGGCCGAGTCGTCGAGGAACATGTACTCGGAGCAGGGGTTGCTGGCGTTGATCCGCGCGGTGACGGAGCAGGTGTGCCAGTCGTTCACCGTGGTGTCGAACTGCAGCCCCGGGTCACCGCACAGCCAGGCGGCCTCGGCGATCTCCCGGAAGAGGTCCCGCGCGCGGTAGGTCTCCATCGGTCGGCCGTCACGGACGGAGTGGGTCTGCCAGGCCTGGTCCTCCACCACCGCCTTCATGAAGGCGTCCGTCACCCGGACCGAGTTGTTCGAGTTCTGGAAGAAGATGGAGCCGTAGGCCTCGCCGGTGAAGCTGCCGTCGTAGCCGGCGTCGATCAGCGCCCAGGCCTTCTTCTCCTCGTCGGCCTTGCAGCGGATGAACTCGACGATGTCGGGGTGGTCGGCGTTGAGGATGACCATCTTCGCCGCGCGGCGCGTCTTGCCGCCGCTCTTGATGACCCCGGCGAAGGCGTCGAACCCCTTCATGAAGGAGACCGGCCCCGAGGCCGTTCCGCCGCCGGCGAGCAGCTCCTTGCTGGAGCGGATGGGGGAGAGGTTGCTCCCGGTGCCGCTGCCGTACTTGAAGAGCATCCCCTCGGTCTTGGCCAGCCCGAGGATGCTCTCCATCGAGTCCTCGACCGAGTTGATGAAGCAGGCCGAGCACTGCGGGTGGGACTCGACGCCCACGTTGAACCAGACCGGCGAGTTGAAGGCCGCCTTCTGCCTCAGGAGGAGGTGGGTGAGCTCGGCGTGGAAGGTGAGGCGATCGGTCTCGGTGGCGAAGTAGCCGCCGTCCTGACCCCAGCGGGTGAGGGTGTCCACCACCCGGGCCACGAGCTTGCGGACGCTGGTCTCGCGCTCGGGCGTGCCCGGGGTGCCCCGGAAGTACTTCGAGGCGACCACGTTGGTGGCCAGCATCGACCAGGACTTGGGGACCTCGATGTTCTTCTGCTCGAAGACGACCTTGCCGTCCTCGCCGGTGATACCGGCGGTCCGGTACTCCCAGGCCATCTCATCGGCAGGGTCCACCCCCGCGGTGGTGAAGTAGCGCGGAACGGCCAGCCCGCCGCCGCGCGCCGTCGCCGCCTTCCGCTCCTTCCCTTGCCTTCGCTCCTTCGACCCCGGGGACTTCAGCTCACGCTCCATGAACCCTCCGAAAGGTAACGCCCTCGCGCGCACGGATCCCTCGGGAACGCGCGCTCCGGCGCGTCCGGCCGTGCTCTGGTGGTGGGATGGGTTTCGGCGGCGGACCCGACTTCCGTTTGACTCTCAGCGCCTTCCGAAGCGCCGCCGTATTGGGAAATGGATTTTGCTCGAAGCGGACAGGCTGTCAAGCGCCTGACCGCTCAAAAGCTCAACCTGTAGGGGGGCTTTGTTCGCCAACACTCAACGAATTGAGGTGCACCGTGTCTCCCCGCGACCGCACGGTCATGGCGTCCCCTGGTCGATCTCCGGCCTCCGGGGAGTCCGGAGGCAGGGGATCGAACATCCCTCGGGGGTCTGACACGGGGTCTGGACGAGGCTCCGCCGCTCATCTCCGGCGTGGCCGGCCATCGTGCGGGCCGAGCGGGCGCGCGGGCGCGTCGTGCCACCACCGGTGCTGGGGGAGGTCGGTCCGGCGGCTGGGGTTGACCGGATAGACGATGCGGTTGTCGTCGTTGTCTGCCTCGCCGCCGACGAGGAGCACCGCCTCGTGCTCGCCGTCGTTCAGGAAGGTGTGGCAGATGCCGGTGCCGGAGGGGAACGCGGCGAGGTCGCCGGCCTTCAGCCGGAAGAGCTCGCCGTCGATCCAGGCGTCGACCTCGCCCTGGACGACGTAGACGAACTCCTCCTCCGAGGACTCGGCGTGGGGCCAGGAGGTCCGTGTCCCGGGCAGCACGCGCACCTGGTGGAGGCCGATCTTCTTCAGCCCCGCGGTGCGACCGATGGCCCGGGACGGCGCCATCTGCTCGTCGCTGTTGGGGTAGCGGTGGCGCGTCTCGGGGACGTCGGTGGCGGAGACGAGGAACGAGGGTCGGGTCGGCATGGCGTCTCCCCGGGGCAGCCGCTCAGGCCGCGGCGACGCGCCGGATGGCCCCCAGCAGCGCCTCGAGGTCCTCCTCGGTGGTGAGCGGGTTGATGAGGGTGACCCGGAGGTGCACCTGGCCCCGGAGCCGGGTCTGGACCAGGTAGAAGCTCCCCTCGGCGAGGAGCCGGGCGCGCACGCGCTCCTGGTGCCGGTCGAGGTCCCGGAAATCGTCGGGGACGTGCCGGAAGCAGACGATGTTGCAGTCGGGCTCGACCGCGAGCTCGAAGTCGTCGGCGTCGTCCAGCATGGCCGCGAAGGTCCGGCCGAGGTCGAACGTCCTCGTCACGTAGTCGGAGAACATCCGGGTGCCGTGGATGGCGAGCGCGGCCCAGAGCTCGACGCCCATCATCCGCTTTGTGCACTCGAGGGTGCGGAGCGCCGGGTTCCACCACTCTTTGGCGGCGTGCTGGCGGAACAGGTAGTCGGCCCGCTGGGAGAAGGCCTCCCAGGAGCGGCGGCCGTCGCGGAAGAGCACCGCAGTGATCAGCGCGGGCAGGAGCATCATCTTGTGCGCGTCCCACACCAGCGAGTCGGCACGCTCCAGGCCCGCGGCGAGCGAGGCGTACCTCGGAGAGAGGACCGCCGCCGCCCCGTGGGCTCCGTCGACGTGGAGCCACAGCCCGCGCCCGCGGCAGAAGTCCCCCACCGGCTCGAGGGGATCGAACGCCCCGGTCGAGGTGGACCCGGCGCTGGCGACCACGGCGAAGACCTGGCGACCGGCGCGCTCGGCGGCGGCGAAGGCCGTGGGGAGCGCCTCGGGCCGGAGCCGGAACCGGTCGTCGACCGGGATGGGGACGACGCCGCCCCTGCCCAGCCCGAGGATCTGCGCCGCCCGCTTCACGCAGTAGTGCGTCTCCTCGGGGACCAGGATGGCGAGCGGCCTCCCGCCGGCGAGCCCCTCGTCCCACGGGTCGCGCCCCGCCGCCGCCTGCCGTGCGGCGAGGAGCGCGGTGAGGTTTCCCACCGAGCCGCCCGAGGTGAGAACTCCGTCGGCGCCGGGGGGGAGCCCGGCCCGCCCGGCCATCCAGGCCAGGGCGCGGCGCTCGAGCGGCACGGACATCGGGCCCATCTCGTGGACGGCGCTCCCGTTGTTGAGGAGCGCGGTGGCGAGGTGGACCAGCGCCGAGGAGGGCAGGGGTGCGGTGACCTGGTGACCGACGTAGCAGGGGTGGTGGAGGTGGTTGGACCCTGCGAGGACCTTGCCCAGGAGCTCGCCGGGCGAGGTGGCCGGCTCTTCGGGCGGGGCCTCCGGCCAGAGGGCGAGCGACGCCTCGGGCGCGACCCAGGGGAGGACGGGCAGTGCCCGGGTGGTCGCCGCCGCCAGGTAGTCGGCGAGCTGGTCGACGACGGCGTGCCCCTCGGTGCGGAAGCGCTCGGGGTCGAAGGCGGAGCGGAGCGACTCGGGAAGGGCGTCCATGCGGCGACCAGCGTGCCCGAGCGCCCGCCGCGGCGCACCGGGGATTCCGTGCTAGGAGCGCATCCCGGACATGCCCCCGTTTCGGCTCCACCTCTTCGTCTGCACCAACCGCCGGCCCGACGGTCACCCCAAGGGCTCCTGCGGGGAGAAGGGGAGCGAGGCGGTGCTCGCCCGGTTCAAGGAGAAGGTGGCGACGCTCGGCCTGAAGGGCGAGGTCCGGGCGAACCAGGCCGGGTGCATGGACGCCTGCGCCTTCGGGATCACGGTGGTCGTCTATCCCGAGGGGGTCTGGTACGGCCGGGTCAAGCTCGAGGACGTGGACGAGATCGTGCAGTCGCACCTCGTCGAGGGTCGCCCGGTGGAGAGGCTCCGGATGCGGGGCCACTTCGAGTCACCGAAGATCAAGCGCGCCGATCCCGGAGAGGGTTGAGGTGGGCTCGCTGTCCCCAGGTCACTTCACGCGAAACGCGTACACCGTCCCGTTCCCCGGGAGATAGATGCTTCCCTTCGCGACCAGCGGCGCGACCCAGTGGGTGGTTCCGCGGGCTCCGGTCGTGGTGAGGAGCGATGCTCCGCTCTCGCCGTCGAAGGCGTGGAGCTGGTTGTCGCCGCCGGCGCCCGTGCCCCAGATGACGAAGTCGCTGGTCCCGTCGGGCGTGGTCACGATGGGCGCGCCGCCCTGGTCGGTGCCGTTCGCTCCCTGATCGAGACACCCCACGGGCTGGGTGATCGTCGGCGGGTTCCCGGGGTTGATCTTGAGCAGCCCGAGCCCGTTCCCGTTCGGGCAGGGCGCGTCGTAGAGCAGGTAACGACCGCTCGCGGGCTGGTAGGTCGCCATGCTCCCCGACGCGTCGTCGGTCGCGATGCCGTCGAGCTCCGCGAGCGGACGGTCGGGGGTGTTGATGCCGCCCAGGTTGTCCCGGTCCAGCAGGTACGCGTTCTTGGACTTGCCGATGACCACCGCCAGGTGTCCCGACCCCGCACCGGGCAGGTCGAAGAGCACCGTCCCGTTGCTGCCCAGGTCCCCGTCTGCGGCCGAGACGCCCTGCCAGTCGTTGAAGGCGAAGTAGTCGGTCGCGTTGCCGCTGAAGACCAGCGAGGTGCTGAGGCGCAGCAGCGCGTCGGAATCGCCCGAGGCCCAGGTGGGCTGGTTCCCCTCGCCGTTGCCCGTGACGGCGAAGATCGACGTCCCGTCGGAGGCGATCCCCGCCGGCGACCAGATCGCGCCGCCCTGCCCGGGCGTCTCGTAGTGGAAGAGCGCCGAGGCGGTCGGCGTCGCCAGCGGCAGCCCCATGACCCACCCGTAGTTGACGCCGCAGTCCCCATAGTAGCCCCCGTAGGGGATGTAGACCGTGCCGTTCAGCAGCAGGAGCCCCGATCGCTGGCCCTGGTAGGTGGTGTCGAACCCGGTCACGTTCGCGTCGAGATCGATCGACCAGGACACGGCGCCCGTCGCGAGGGTGAGTCCGAAGAGAGTGTGATGCCCCGGACCGCTGGCGCTCTGATCGATCTCGGCATCGAGCACCAGGATGCCGCGGCTCACGTCGATCACCGGCGTCCCGGTGACCCCCATCGGGTCGATGTTCCCGCAGCCCAGCTGGTTCAGAGGAACCGGCGGCCCGAGGGTCGTGTTCCAGAGCACGGTCCCGGTCGCGGGGTCGAGGGCATAGACGTGGTTCTCCTCGGTCGCGATGAACACCGCGTCCTTTCCGTTCACGCCGCCCTCGACGAACAGTGGCGAGGCGTAGACGCGCCCGGTGATGGCGGGTGCGAAGCTGGGGTCCGGCTTCAGGCCCCCGTCGGCGGCGATCGCCTGGAGGCGGGCCTTGGTGAAGGCGGGATCGACGAAGACGCCGTCGCGGCGGTTGTCCGCGCCGAAGGTGGTGATCGCCAGGCCGCCGTCTAGACCGCCGCCGCCACCGTCCGGTCCTCCACCTCCGCCGTCCGGGCCTCCTCCGCCGCCATCCGGCGTTCCACCGCCGCTCGTGTCTCCTCCGACGGTTCCCGTGAAGCACGCCGCAGGGGCCAGCGCGAGCACCGTGCAGAGACAGAGGACCCGAAGTTCACCCATCGCGGGAGTATGGCCCGCGCGCGGCGAGCACCTGCAAGGTGTGCTCACGCCGCGCACCCGCGTCCAGTGCCGTCAGGCAATCGAGATGCGTCGACGTTGCTACCGGCCGGGCTCGATCCGCAGCCGGCCCCTCGACTCGCCGAGCGTCCTGGCCAGCAACGCGACGCAGGCGTGAACGGCGGTGAGGCTGGGGGTCGGCACTCCGGTGATTCGGCCCAGCTCGAGGACCGAGCCCACCAGCGCGTCCAGCTCGAGCGGGCGGCCGGTCTCCACGTCCTGGAGCATCGAGGTCCTGTGCTTCCCGACCGCCTCGGCGCCGGCGATGCGCTTCTCCAGCGAGACCGGGAAGCGCACCCCGAGCTTCTGGCCGATCTCCTGCGCCTCGCGCATCATTCGCTCGGCCAGCGCGCGCGTCGGCGGGAACTGGCAGATGTCGACCAGCGTCGCGTGGGTGAGCGCGCTGATGGGGTTGAAGGTCGAGTTCCCCCACAGCTTCACCCAGATCTCCGAGCGCAGGTCGGTCGACACCCGCACCTTGAAGCCCGCGTCGCGCAGCAGCTTCGCCGTGCTCCGCAGCCGCTCGGTGTCCGAGTTGTCGACCTCGCCGAGCGAGATCCGATCGCCCTCGACGTGCCGGATGACGCCGGGAGCGACGATCTCCGCTGCCGGGTAGATGATCGACCCCAGCACCCGGTCGACGTCGATGTTGCGGGCGATGACCCCGCCCGGGTCCACCGACTCGAGCACCGTCCCCGCGTAGGGGCCACTCACCTTGGAGAAGTACCACCAGGGGATCCCGTTCTGGGCGGTCACCACGAGCGTGCTCGGCCCGCACAGCCCCCGGACGTCGGCCGCGACGCCCGCGACCTGGTGCGCCTTGAGGCCGATGACCACCAGGTCCTGCACGCCGAGCTCGGCCGCCCGATCCGTGGCGCGGACCTGGAACGTCCGCTCGGCGCCGTCTTCCTGGAGGCTCAGCCCGCGCTCGCGGATCGCCGCCAGGTGCGGTCCGCGGACGATGACGCCCACCTCGTGGCCCTGGGCGGCCAGCTTCGCCGCCAGCAGCCCGCCGATCGCTCCGGCGCCGACGACGCAGATCTTCATCTCACGAGCCGAGCCCCAGCTTCTCGGCGAGGCCGATGCGCTGGAGCTTGCCGGTGGCGCCCTTCGGGATCTCTTTCAGAAACACCACCTTCCTCGGGATCTTGAAGTGCGCCAGCTTCGCGGCGCAGAGGTCGTGCAGCTCTCGCTCGGTCGCCGTCGCCCCTTCCCGGAGCACCACCGCCGCCGCCACCTCCTCGCCGAGCTTGTCGTGTGGCATGGCAAAGGTGAGCGCCTGCGCAACCGCGGGGTGCGACGAGAGCACCTCGTCCACCTCCAGCGGGGAGAACTTCTCGCCGCCGCGGTTGATCAGCTCCTTGAAGCGCCCGGTGAGACGGAGGTAGCCGTCCTCGTCGAGGACCCCCTGGTCGCCGGTCCGGAACCAGCCGTCCCGGAAGGACTTCGCGTTGGCCTCGGGATTCGCCTCGTACCCGGGGGTGACATTGGGCCCGCGGATGGCGACCTCCCCGAGCTGGCCGCGCGGTACCGGCTTCCAATCCTCGTCGAGGATCGCCACCTCCGGTCCAGCCGCCAGGCCCACCGAGCCGGGCTTGCGCGCCCGAGGAGGAAGGGGATTGGAGGCCATCTGGTGCGAGGCCTCGGTCATCCCGTAGGCCTCGATCACCGGGACGCCGAAGGTCTTCTCCATCTCCACCATCACCGGCGCGGGGAGTGATGCCGAGGAGGAGCGGATGAGCCGTAGCCGGCTCCGGGCGATCTCCTCGCCGTGCCGCTTGGCCCGGGCGAGGATCGCCTGGTGCATCGTCGGCACCGCCGTGTACCAGGTGGGCCGCACCTCATCGAGCCAGTGGAAGAACCTGAGGGCGTTGAAGCCCGGGGTGCACGAGACCGAGGCGCCGGCGGCCAGCGAGGAGAGCGTCGCCGCGACCAGCCCGTGGATGTGGAACAGCGCCATGATGTTCAGGCAGACGTCATCGTGGGTCAGGGCCAGCGTCCGGCCGATGTTCTCGGCGCTGGCGAGGAGGTTCCGCTGCAGCAGCGGGACCAGCTTCGGCCGGGACGTCGTCCCCGAGGTGTGAAGGAGGAGCGCGGGATCGTCCTTGTCGCCCATCCCCCCTCGGGCGGGCGTTCCCTTCGCGCCGCCGGAGAGCGTGAACCACCCTGCGCCCCGGGAGCGATCCGCGTTCAGGTCGAGCACGGGGATGGACATCTTGCTCGCCGTGGCGCGGGCCGGCGAATCGACGCCGGCGTCCAGGACGAGCGCCTTCGGCTTGAGGTCACCGAGGTAGAACTCCAGCTCCTCCGCCCGGTACCCCGGATTCAGCGGCGCGGTGGCGGCACCGGCGGCGACCGAGAGAAACGAGGTCGCCATCTCCGGCCCGTTGTGGAGCACGATCGCCACCCG
Organism: Myxococcaceae bacterium; assembly: GCA_035501615.1. GTDB lineage: Bacteria > Myxococcota > Myxococcia > Myxococcales > Myxococcaceae > RPRB01. Next base: position 2,209 of record DATJVY010000025.1, on the reverse strand, counting down.
GTCGCCGCGGCCAATTCCGATCGAGTTCAGCGTCTCCACCGTGTGCCGGGCCAGCTCGACGAGGTCCCGGAAGGTGAGCGATCTCACGCCGTCCGGTGCGCTGATGGCCGGCGCGTCGGCGGGACCTGCTTCGAGGAGTGCAAAGATCGATGGGTGGGGCATTCCCCACGAGTCTAAGCACGACTGATGCCCGACGCGTCGGGGACGAGCTCCTCGCGCATCGCCCGCCGCCCCTCGAGAAGTGCAACGATCGATAAGCGGGACATGCCCCCTAGACTCGAGTGATGCCGAGCGCGTCCGGGATGAGCTCATGGCTCATCGCGCGCTGTCGCATCGGCTTCAGGACGAGGAGTGCCAGGAATGCGGCCAAGAAGTTCAGCACCGCCGAGACGATGAAGACCATCGACCAGCCCGAGTGCAGCGCGATCACGCTGCCCACGGGCACGAGGAGCGCGGCCGTGCCCTTCGCGGTGTAGAGCAACCCGTAGATGGTGGTGCAGTACTTCCGGCCGAAGATGTCCGCGGTCGTCGCCGGGAAGAGGCTGTAGATCTCCCCCCAGGCGAAGAACACCACCCCGCTGAGGACGACGAAGAGAACCGGGTCGGTGGCGAACTTGAGGAGCAGGAGGATACCCAGTCCCTCGACGAGGAAGGCCCCGAACATCGTGTTCTCGCGACCGAGGTGGTCGGACAGCCAGCCGAAGAACGGCCGGGTGATTCCGTTCATGAAGCGGTCCAGCTTCAGGGCGAGGAGCAGCGCCGGGCCGGTCATCCAGAGGAACGTTACCGGGACGTCCGCGACCTTGTAGTCCTTGGCGATCGGGGCCAGCTGGGCGACGGCCATCAGTCCGCCGGTGGCCACCGCCACGAACATCACGTACATCACCCAGAAGGGCTTGCTCTTCAACGACTCGCCCCAGGTGTAGTCGCGGGCGGTCTGCTTGTTCTTGAGCTTGACGGTGATGACCGGGACCTCACCCGAGCGGGGCGCCCGGAGGGCCAGCGCGCAGAGCATCACCACGACGCCCTGGAGCAATCCGAAGCGGAAGAAGGCGGCCTGGTAGCCGCTGCTCTTGATGAGGTCGGCGATGGGCTGGACGGTGAACATCGACCCCAGCCCGAATCCGGCCGCGGTCAGCCCGGCGGCGAGCCCGCGCTTGTCGGTGAACCACTTCAGCGAGTTGCCCACCGACGTTCCGTAGACCGCGCCGGCGCCGACCCCGCCGATCACCGCCGCCGTGTAGAGGCCGGGCAGCGTGGTGACCATCGAGTTCATCACCCAGGCGATGCCGACCAGCAGCCCCCCGACGAGGACCACGATCCGCGGCCCGAACCGGTCCACCAGGTACCCCTCGACCGGCACCAGCCAGGTCTCGGTCAGAACGAAGAAGGTGAAGGCGACCTGGATCGCCGGCTTCCCCCAGTGGTGCGCTTGGTCCAGGGGGCCGACGAAGAGCGTCCAGCCGTACTGGAGGTTGGCGATCATCACCATGCTGAGCACGCCGAGGAAGAGCTGTGCCCAGCGGATGGCAGGGGGGCGCACCGCGGCCGTGACTTCGGCAGTCGCTGCGGCCGCCCCTTCGGTAGAGGCCGCCGGGGGTCGTGTGACCGGTGGCGCGACCGGGGGTGTGACGGGTCGTGCGGGCCCTGGGGTGGAAGGTTCGGCCAGGTGACACCTCCCTCGAGCGAGCTGCAGTCGAGTCGTGCGATCTAGGACGGCGGGTAATTTCGGTCCAGCCCTCTCGGCGCAGGACCGGCTCGGTCCTGGCCGGTCCCTCTCCTGGCCGCTCGACCCAGACGACATCCGCGGTGCGAAGTGGTCGAGGCGGCCCTCGTTTCCGCGCCTCAGGCTGGCGGGCGATCCTCCTCGATTTGCTTGCGGAACGGAATGACGCCCGGGATGAGCCACTTCTCCCAGGTCTCGTCGACCTTGCTCTGGAAATAGGCGATGTCGTCCTCGGTGAAGTGGGCAAAGCGTCCCTGCTTGAGCAGGAAGTCGCGCACTGGCAACCGCTTGAGGCGGCCGTCGGCGATGTCACGGGTCTTGCCGACGAGCTTGAGGACGCCCTCCTCCACTTCGTAGAGCGGCCAGACGCCGGACGTCACCGCCAGCTCGCCCAGCTCGTGGGACAGCATGGGATCGTAATCCCAGCCCTTCGGGCAAGGGTCGAGCGAATGGATGAAGGTGGGACCGCCGATGGAGAGCGCC
>DATJVY010000024.1:0-40652 GCA_035501615.1 Myxococcaceae bacterium | reverse complement strand
CCAGGGCTTCATCGTCGACTCCTTCATGGTGGTGGTGCTGGGTGGAGTCGGCCAGCTCGCGGGCACCACCATCGCTGCCGCCAGCCTGGGGGTGGTGAACAAGCTGCTCGAGCCCTGGGCGGGAGCAGTGATGGCGAAGATCGTCGTGCTGGTGTTCGTCATCCTCTTCATCCAGCGGCGCCCGCAGGGGCTGTTCGCGCTGCGCGGGCGGGCACTGGAGGAGGGGTGAGCACGGCGAGCGTGGCCCTCCAGCCCACCGTGGTGGAACCGGCGAGCCCGGGGCGGCGCCTCTATCCGCGCCCGGTCTGGACGATCATCCTCGCCGTGTACGCCGTGCTGGCGATCGGCATGCCGGTGCTCCACCTCCTGGTGCCGGCCGGCTCGGCGCTCCACGTCTCTGACTACACCGTGACGCTGGCGGGGAAGATCCTCTGCTACGCCACCGTGGCCCTCGCGATGGATCTGGTCTGGGGCTACACCGGCATCCTCTCGCTCGGCCACGGGCTGTTCTTCGCCCTGGGCGGCTACGCGATGGGGATGTACCTGATGCGGGCCATCGGGCGGGACGGCGTCTACGGCGATCCGGTGCTGCCCGACTTCATGGTGTTCCTCGACTGGAAGGAGCTGCCCTGGTACTGGACGGGCAGCAACCACCTCCTGCAGCAGGCGCTCCTGGTGGTGCTGGTCCCGGGGCTGCTGGCCTTCGTCTTCGGCTGGTTTGCCTTCCGCTCGCGGATCCGCGGCGTCTACTTCTCCATCATCACCCAGGCGCTGACCTACGCGGCGATGCTGCTCTTCTTCCGGAACCAGACCGGGTTCGGGGGGAACAACGGCTTCACCGACTTCAAGCGGATCCTCGGCTTCCCGCTGGCCAGTCCCCGGACGCGGGTGGTGCTGCTGGTCCTCTCCGCCACCCTGCTGCTCTCGGTCCTGGTCGCCTGCCGGGCGCTGGTGCTCTCCAAGGTGGGCCGGGTGCTCACCGCCATCCGCGACGCGGAGGACCGGGTGCGGTTCTGCGGGTACGACCCGGTGTCGTTCAAGCTGTTCGTCTGGACCCTCTCCGCGGCCATCTGCGGCATCGCCGGGGCGCTGTACGTGCCGCAGGTCGGCATCATCAACCCCAGCGAGATGTCTCCCGCCAACTCGGTGGAGATCGCCATCGCCGTGGCGCTCGGCGGGCGGGGCACGCTCCTCGGGCCAATCCTCGGCGCGGCGCTGCTCCACGGAGCGAAGAGCGTGCTGACCGTGGCCTTCCCGGAGCTGTGGCTGTTCGTCCTGGGGCTGATGTTCATCCTCGTGACCCGGTGGCTGCCCCGCGGGGTGCTGGGGCTCTTCTGGCGGGAGGACCGGACGTGAACCTGGACACGCCGGCGGGGCCGGTCCTCTACCTGAGCGGGGTCACCGTGACCTTCGATGGGTTCAAGGCGCTGGACTCGCTCAGCCTCCTGGTCGAGCCGGGCGAGCTCCGCTGCGTCATCGGCCCGAACGGCGCCGGGAAGACGACGCTGATGGACGTCATCACCGGCCGCACCCGGCCCGACTCGGGCGACGTGCAATACGGCGAGGCGCACGACCTCTCCCGGATGTCCGAGGCGGAGATCGTCCACGCCGGCATCGGCCGCAAGTTCCAGAAGCCCACCATCTTCCGGGCCCACACCGTGTTCGAGAACCTCGAGCTGTCCCTGAAGATGGACAAGCGGGTGTTCCCCACCCTCCGCGCCCGGCGCACGCCCGAGCAGGAGGCGCGCATCGACTCGGTTCTCGGCCTCATCGGCCTCCGCAGCAAGGCAGCGACGCTGGCCGACCTCCTCTCCCACGGCGAGAAGCAGTGGCTGGAGATCGGCATGCTCCTGGTCCAGGACCCGGGCCTGCTGCTCCTCGACGAGCCGGTGGCCGGGATGAGCGACGAGGAGACGGCGCGGACCGGCGACCTCCTCCGCTCCCTGGCGGGGAAGCACTCGCTGGTGGTGGTGGAGCACGACATGCACTTCGTGGACAGCATCGCCCGCAAGGTGACGGTGCTCCACGAGGGCCGGGTCCTGGCGGAAGGACCGATGGACGTCATCCGCGAGGACCCGCGGGTGATCGACGTCTACCTGGGGCGCTGATGCTGAGCGTGAGCGGACTCGAGCAGTACTACGGAGGGAGCCACACCCTCCGGTCGATCGACCTGGAGGTCCCGGCGGGGACCTGCACCGCCCTGATGGGCCGGAACGGCGTGGGCAAGACCACCCTGCTCCGGTGTCTCGTGGGCGAGCTGCCGGTGCGAAGCGGCTCGGTGCAGCTGGGCGGCGAGGACGTCACCGTGCTGCCCTCCTACGAGCGCGCCCGGCGCGGGATGGGCTACGTGCCCCAGGGGCGGGAGATCTTCTCCCGGCTCACCGTGGCCGAGAACCTGACCGTCGGCGAGTCGGCGGCCCGCGGCGGGCCGACCATGCCCCGCGGCGAGCTGGAGGAGCTCTTTCCCCTCCTCCGCACCATGCGGAACCGGCGCGGCGGAGATCTGTCCGGAGGACAGCAGCAGCAGCTGGCGATTGCCCGGGCGCTCATCTCCCGGCCGCGCCTTCTCCTGCTCGACGAGCCGACCGAGGGCATCCAGCCCTCGACCATCAAGGAGATCGGCCGGGTCCTGCGCGCACTGCTCGATCGGGCGATGACCATCGTCCTGGTGGAGCAGTACCTGGACTTCGCCCTCGAGCTGGCCGAGCACTGCGTGGTCCTGTCCCGCGGCGAGATCGTCCTCCGCGGCCGCACGAGAGAGCTCGATCCGGCCCAGGTCCGGCGACACCTCGCGGTGTGAAGCTGGGGTAGAAGGGGCGCGATGGCTCGGGGCCAGCTCGCATTCCGGCAGGCCGGCACACGCACCGCGGTGGAGACCGCGTTCGCGGAGAGCCCGCTCCGCTTCCTCACCCCGCGCAACCACGGCACCGCCGCCTGGGCGTACACCAGCACCCTCGGGGGCGGGCTCGTGGACGGAGACCGCCTCGAGCTGGAGATCGCGGTCGGCCCCGGGGCCCGGGCGTTCGTCTCCTCGCAGGGGCCGACGCGGGTCTTCCGCTCGCCCGGAGGCTGCTCCTCGGAGACGCTCGCCCGCGTTGCCGAGGACGGCGCGCTGGTGCTGGCGCCGGATCCGATCGCCTGCTTCGCCGGGGCCCGGTATGCGCAGCGGACCGAGGTCACGCTCGCCCCGCGGGCCTCGCTGGCGCTCTGGGAGGTCGTCTCCGCCGGGCGCGAGCGGTGGGGCTTCACCCGGTGCACCAGCGCCCTTCGCATCCTCCCCTTCCTCGACGAGACATGGCTCCTCGATCCAGAGCAGGGCGCGGTCGCCGAGCGGATGGGGCGCTTCGGGGCCATCGGCACCCTGTTCCTCGCCGGGCCGCTGTTCTCGACCGTGGCGGCCGCGGCGCGGGCAGAGGTCGACTCCCGCCCGCCGAGGCCGGGCGCGCCGCTGGTCGAGTCGGCGAGCCCCCTCCGCGACGGGGCGCTGGTCGTCCGTCTGGCCGCCCTCTCGGTGCAGGAGCTCGTGCACCGGCTTCGCCACCACCTCGCCACCCTCCCCTCGCTGCTCGGGGACGATCCCTGGAGGCTCGATGCATCTGTCGCCGCGTGACATCGACAAGCTCATCCTTCATGGCGCGGGGTTCCTCGCGCAGAAGCGGCTCGCCCGGGGGTTGCGGCTCAACTACCCGGAGGCGGTGGCGCTCGTCTCGGCGCAGCTCCTGGAGCTGATCCGAGAGGGCCGCACCGTGGCCGAGCTGATGGACCTGGGCCGCCGCATGCTGGGGCGCGCGCAGGTGCTCCCCGGGGTCCCGGAGCTCATCGCCGAGGTCCAGGTCGAGGGTACCTTCCCCGACGGGACCAAGCTGGTGACCGTCCACCACCCCATCGCCGTCGAGCAGGGCGACCTCGCGCTCGCGCTCCACGGGAGCTTCCTTCCGGTGCCGGGGTCCTTCCCCGCGGCGGAGTCGATACCCACGCCGGGGGAGATCCTCCCCGCCGCGGGCGAGATCGAGCTCAACGCCGGCCGCGAGGTGGTGAGCCTGCCGGTCCTGAACCGGGGCGACCGGCCCATCCAGGTGGGCAGCCACTATCCCTTCGCCGAGACCAACCGCGCCCTCGAGTTCGATCGCGCCCGGGCCTACGGGATGCGGCTGGACATCCCCGCTGGCACGGCGGTTCGGTTCGAGCCGGGCGAGAGCAAGACCGTGCAGCTGGTGGCCTTCGCCGGGGCGCGCGTGGTCCGCGGGGGGAACGCGCTGGGCGAGGGGCCGGTCAGCGAGGAGGGCCGCGCACGATTCCTGGCCACGGCTCGCGAGCGGGGATTCCAGTCCGGAGGCAAGTCATGAGCCGCCGCCTCGACCGGCGCCACTACGCCGACCTGTACGGGCCCACCACCGGGGACCGGGTGCGCCTCGGGGACACAGCGCTCGTGGCCGAGGTGGAGCGCGACCTCACCCACTACGGCGACGAGTGCAAGTTCGGAGGCGGCAAGGTGCTGCGCGACGGACAGGGGCAGAAGGCCGGCGCCGCCGACCAGGATGCGCTCGACGTCGTCGTCACCAACGCGCTGATCATCGACCACACCGGCATCTACAAGGCCGACCTGGGCATCAAGGGCGGACGCATCGCCGGGATCGGCAAGGCCGGCAATCCCGACGTGATGGCGGGGGTGACGCCGGGGATGACGGTGGGGGTGACGACCGAGGCCATCGCCGGGGAGGGCCTCCTCCTCACCGCCGGGGGCATCGACAGCCACATCCACTTCATCAGCCCCCAGCAGGCCGACGAGGCGCTCGCGAGCGGCATCACCTCGTGGATCGGCGGCGGAACGGGGCCGGCCACCGGGACCAACGCCACCACCTGCACCCCGGGCATCTGGAACCTGGCCCGGATGCTCGAGGCGGTGGACGACATCCCGCTCAACATCGGCTTCACCGGGAAGGGGAACGCCTCGCTTCCCGAGGGGCTGGTGGACCAGATCCGCGGCGGAGCCATCGGGCTGAAGCTGCACGAGGACTGGGGCACCACGCCCGCCACCATCGACTGCTGCCTGGGGATCGCCGAGGAGGAGGACGTTCAGGTCACCATCCACACCGACACCCTCAACGAGTCGGGCTTCGTGGACGACTCGATCGCCGCCTTCCGCGACCGGACCATCCACACCTACCACTCGGAGGGAGCGGGCGGAGGACACGCCCCGGACATCCTCCGGGTGTGCGGGGTGCCGCACGTCCTGCCCTCGTCCACCAATCCAACCCGGCCGTTCACCGTGAACACGCTGGACGAGCACCTGGACATGCTCATGGTCTGCCACCACCTCGATCGCGAGATCCCCGAGGACGTGGCCTTCGCCGAGAGCCGCATCCGGGCCGAGACCATCGCCGCCGAGGACATCCTCCACGACCTGGGGGCGATCAGCATGATGTCCAGCGACAGCCAGGCCATGGGGCGGGTGGGCGAGGTCATCACCCGCACCTGGCAGACCGCCCACAAGATGCGCGAGCAGCGCGGGCGGCTGGCGGAGGAGCAGGGGCAGAACGACAACCTCCGCATCCGGCGCTACGTCGCGAAGTACACCATCAACCCCGCCATCGCCCACGGCTTCTCCCACGAGACCGGCTCGGTCGAGGTGGGCAAGCTCGCCGACCTGGTCCTCTGGAAGCCGGGCTTCTTCGGGTTGAAGCCCGAGCTGGTCATCAAGGGCGGGTTCATCGCCTGGGCGCAGATGGGTGACGCGAACGCCTCCATCCCGACGCCGCAGCCGCTGCTGATGCGGCCGATGTTCGGGGCGCGGGCGCCGGGAGCGATCAGCCTGGCGCTGGTGTCGCAGCGCGCGGTGTCCGAGGGACCGGTCAGCCGGCTCGGCCTGCGCAAGCGCCTGTCCGCGGTGCGTGGCTGCCGGGGGCTCGGCAAGCGCCACATGAAGCTCAACGACGCCCTCCCCCGCCTCCAGGTCGACCCCGAGACCTACGAGGTGCGCGCCGACGGCCTCCTGCTCCGCTGCGAGCCGGCCCGGACGCTTCCGCTGACCCAGCGGTACTCGCTCTTCTAGCGCCATGGTCTCCTGGCGACTCCTCCACCTCGCGGACTCGGCATTCCCCACCGGAGGCTTCGCCCACTCCGGCGGGCTGGAGGCCGCGGCCCAGGGCGGAGAGGCGGCGGACGTCCTGGCGTTCGTCCGCGCTGCGCTCTGGCAGGCGGGGTTCGGCGCGCTTCCGCTCCTCCGGGACGCCTGGCTCGAGCCGGCGGCGCTCCCTCGCCTCGACGCCCGGGCGGACGTCTTCCTCGCCAACCACGTCGCCAACCGCGCCAGCCGCACCCAGGGAGGGGCGTTCTTCTCCACCTGCGCGCGCGTCTTCCCCCACCAGGCACTCGCGCTGCCCGCCGGCCTGTGCATGCACCTCGCTCCGCTCTGGGGAGTGGCGTTCCGCGCGCTGGAGATGACGCTGGACGATGCCCGGCACCTGTTCCTCTGGAGCACGGCCCGCGGCGTCCTCTCCGCCGGCGTGCGCCTCGGCCTGGCCGGCACCTACGAGGCGCAGCGGATGCTGGCCGAGCTCGGGCCCACCCTGGACGGCGTGGCCGCGCGGTGCGCCGCGCTCGGGTCGGACGACCTCGCGCAGCCCGCACCGCTGCTCGACCTCCTCCACGCCACGCACGACCGTCTCCACTCCCGGCTGTTCCAGTCCTGAGGTTCTTCCCCATGGGCCACGAAGGCGACCACACCCACGCGGACCATCCCGGCCACTTCCATCAGCGGGAGCGCCCGATGCGCCGGGACACCCGCGAGCGCGCCTTCACCGTGGGCGTCGGCGGCCCGGTGGGGAGCGGGAAGACGGCGCTGGTGCTCGCGCTCTGCCGGCTCCTGCGCGACCGCGTGAGCCTGGGGGTGGTGACCAACGACATCTTCACGAGGGAGGACGCCGAGTTCCTGGTCCGCAACGAGGCGCTCCCCACTGAGCGGATCCGCGCGGTGGAGACCGGCGGCTGCCCCCACGCCGCCATCCGCGAGGACATCAGCCACAACCTCCTCTCGCTGGAGCGTCTGATGGCAGAGGTGCGCCCTGCACCCGAGCTGCTCTTCGTCGAGAGCGGGGGCGACAACCTGGCCGCGCAGTACAGCCGGGAGCTGGCGGACTTCACCATCTACGTCATCGACGTCGCCGGCGGGGACAAGGTTCCCCGCAAGGGCGGTCCGGGCATCACCCAGTCGGACCTCCTGGTCATCAACAAGACCGACCTCGCGCCGCACGTCGGGGCGGACCTCGGGGTGATGGACCGCGACGCGCGGAAGATGCGAGGCACCGGGCCCACCGTCTTCGCCCAGGTGACGCACGGGGTGGGCGTGGACGAGATCGCCGCCCAGGTGCTGCGGGCCGCCGGGAAGTCGCTCTAGCGCTGGGGCTCAGGTCCAGCGGAACAGGCGCAGCGCCAGCGCGAAGCTCCCCACGCCCCAGAGCAGCAGCACCAGGCCCGGCGCCAGCAGCGCCGCCACGCCAGCCCCATCGATGGCCACCGCCCGCAACCCGTCGATCAGCGCGGTGAGCGGAAGCGCCCGCAGCACCGGCTGGAGCCAGACCGGGAAGTGGCTGGCGGAGAAGAACACGCCCGAGACCACGGTCATCGGGAGGGTCGCGAGGTTCATCAGCCCGCTGGCCGTCTCCGAGGTCTGGGCCTGGCTGCCCACCAGCGCGGCCAGCCCGGCGAAGCTCAGCGCGCCGGCGAGCGCCCACCCGACGAAGGTCACCGGGTTCCCGGCGATGCGCACGTCGAAGAGAAGCCGCGCGAAGCCGATGAAGAACAGCACCTCGAGGAGCCCCAGGAGGAGCCTTCCCGCGGCGAAGGCGAGGAGGAAGTCCAGCTTCCGCATCGGGGTGGCCGCGAGGCGCCGGAGAAGCTTTCCCATCCGCATCTGGACGATGATCCACCCCAGCCCCCAGATGCTCGAGGACATGATCCCGAAGCCGAGAAGGCCCGGGATGAGGAAGTCGACGTAGCGGGTGCCGGGGACGGTGACCCGCTCCTCGGAGAGTGCGCGCGGATCGGTCCGGCCCGCCGCGCGCTGGAGCGCATCGACCGCGAGCAGCCGGGCGGTGCGCGCGTCGGGCTGCGTTGGATCGAGCAGGAGCTGCGGGGTCGCCTGGGGCACCACCACCAGGGCCACCTTTCCCTGGCGCAGAGCGCGGCGTGCCTCCTCGAGGGGCAATGGGGACGCGCTCAGGCCGTCGCTGGCCGAGAGCGCGGAGAGTACCGCGGAGCGCTCGGGCCCCTCGGCCACGGCGACCGAGAGCCGGCTCGCCCCCTGGTTCCGGAAGGCGAGCCCCAGGGCGATCGACATGAGCAGCGGGAAGCCGAACACCCAGAAGGTGGCCGCCGGCTCGCGGGTGAACGAGCGCAGGCGCATCAGGAACAGCTGCCACCGGGGGTTGAGCCAGCCGGCCGCGCCCCTCATTTCTCCTCCGCCTCGGTGAGAGTCCGCCCGGTGAGGGCGAGGAAGACGTCGTCCAGGGTCGCAGCGCGAGTGGAGAGCTGGACCAGCTCGCTCCCGTGCTCGTCGGCGATGCGGAGCAGCGCGGGGACCGCCTCGTGGAGCGCCTGCACCGAGAGCGACACCGTCTCGCCGCGCTGCCGCCGGCCGCTGAATCCGGGAACGCTCTCCAGCGCCCGGGGAGGGATCTCCGGCCGGGCGACGAATTCCAGGAGCTGATCGCCCCCCAGCGAGCGCACCAGCGCCTCGGGCGTGCCGCGGGCGACGACCTTGCCGTGGTCCACGATGACGATCTCGTCGCAGAGGACCGCCGCCTCCTCCATGTAGTGCGTGGTCAGCACCACCGTCCGGCCGCGCCCCTTGAGCCCCTCGATGATGGTCCACAGCCCGCGGCGGCTCACGGGATCCAGCCCGGTGGTGGGCTCGTCCAGGAAGAGCAGCTCCGGATCCCCGACCAGGCCGACGGCCAGCGCGAGCCGCTGCTTCTGCCCGCCGGACAGCGTGCCGACCCGGGCGCTCCGCTTCTCCTCCAGCCCCACCTGGGCCAGCGCCGTCTCCACGGTGAGGCCGTGCGGGTAGAAGCTCCGGAAGAGCGTGAGGGTCTCCTCGACGGTGAGCTTCTCGTGGAAGCGCGTTTCTTGAAGGGTTCCTCCGATCCGGGCCCGGAGCGCGTCCGGGTCGTCGTCCCAGGAGCGTCCCAGGACGCGAACGGTCCCCGAGGTGGCCCGCTGGAGGCCCTCGAGGATCTCCACCGTGGTGGTCTTCCCCGCACCGTTGGGCCCGAGCAGCCCGAGGCAGGTTCCCGCCGGCACGGCGAGATCCACTCCGTCGACGGCGACCAGGTCACCGAACCGCTTGACCAGCTGCTCCACCTCGATCGCCAGGCCGGGGCTCAAGGTCCCGGGCTGTTACTCAAGCCCGGGCGGGCGTGGCAAGGACCGCGAGAGTGCTCGGGGGTGCGTGGCCACCTCGACCGACGCCGGCGCGCTGCGGCCCGCCTCCCGAGCTGCGGGCGCCGAGCGGGTGTGCACCCGGTCGTCGCGGGCCAGGAGCCCGATGGCGCCGAGATAGCCCTCGATCAGCAGCACGACCGCCATCGGCCGGCGCCGACGGCCGGGGATGAGGATCACCTTCGTCTGCACTGTTAGCTCGCTCACGTTCGGCGGGGCATCCGGACCATCCGGGCCGCGCCGCAGAGCAGCCGATGACGGGAGTGTGAACGGAATGTGAAGTCCGTGACCGCGTCCATGTGCGCGAGGCGCCGCCTCCTGACTCCTCGCCAGACGCGCTGCGCCGTTCATGGCTGGTGGTCTTGCCTCTTCGTTGCGCACGCAACCCTGCACGCCCGTCCTCGGCAACGCGCTTGATCGTCGATCTCCGCGGGCGTAGTCGGCCGCCCACCGTGGCCCGGACCACGCGCGGAGGCGGGGGCAGCAGTCTCACTCGACGGGGATGCCTCGGCATCCGAGGGAAGCACCACCCATGCGAACACTCACCTGGCTGGCTGTCCTTGCTTCGCTGACCACCCTCCCGGGCCTCGCGCTCGCGGGGGACGACCACGGCCATTCCCGCCCGGATCCGGCGATGATCGCCGCACGCCAGAAGCTGTTCGGGCGAGAGAACGTCGACTCCCGATCCGGGCAGGTTCGCTCGGACAAGGTCATCTTCTCGTGGATCACCAATGCCAGCTTCGCCGCCTCGGTGCGGGGCCGCGTGGTGCTCCTCGACACCTTCGTCACCCGCCTGGAGGTGACCGCCGGCCGGACGCCGCTGGTGATCCAGGACCTGGTGGACCTCAAGCCCGAAGCGCTCTTCATCGGGCACGGTCACTTCGATCACGCGGACAACGCCGCGTACATCTCCAAGCAGACCGGAGCGACCATCTACGCCACCCCCGAGACGTGCGACAACATGCAGCTCGACGCTGCGCGGATCTTCGGTGCGGGCACGACGGTGCCGTGCGTGGAGATCACTTCGCGGGGATCGATTCCCGGAAGCGAGCTGGTCACCATCCACCAGCTGGAGCCGGTGGCGACGATCAAGGCCTTCAAGCACCTCCACTCGACCAACACCGCTCCCCAGGACACGAGCTTCCCGCCGGTGGTGATCAACTCCCCCGATCCGACGACGCACACCTGCGTTCCGCCCTGCAATCTGGCGGATCCGCGCGACGCGGCGATGTTCCCGGCCGGAACGCCCCTCTCCACCGTGCTGAACATCGCCACCGCCCGCACCGGTTTCGGCGGGCCGATCAGCATCTACTATTCGTTCCGGCTGCGCGGGGACAACGAGTTCACCTTCGTCTGGCACAACACCAGCGGCGCGCTCCGGGAGGGCTGCGCGCTCCCCAACAACGTCCCGGGAACCGCCCCGCCTCAGCCCAGCCAGCCCGGCCAGGACGCCCAGGGCTGCTTCGGTCCCGCCGTCGGACAGAAGCTGGAGGACCTGATGGAGGCGCTCGGTCCCACCGATCTGGAGATCGGATCGGTGGTGAGCCTCGGCTTCGGCATCAACGGCGAGCGGGACATCGTGGACTACAACACCCACGTCACCCCCAAGGTCTTCATCCCCTGCCACACCACCGCGGTGGCGGTGGAGAGCTCGTCGCTGGAGTGGAAGGTGGGCTACGCGAAGCAGCTCGACGCGATGGGCATCCCCGCCCAGGATCGGCCCGAGGTGCGCTGGCTGGTGGATCCCAACGACTACCTGCGGCCGCTGGTCTTCGACCCGAAGAATCCGCGCTGGGACAAGTCGCACCGCCACGACGACTGACCGCCGTGCGTCCCTGCCCCGGCGCTCCACCAGAGCGCCCCGGGGTGCAGAAGTTGCGCGCGGGCCAGGGGTCACGCAGGCCATGCGTGGGCGCGCACGGACGACTCCGGGACGGTGGGGGCCACTGCAAGGGCCCCGCCGTTGCACGTCTCTCCCCCGATGGGAGCGGACCTCGGACAGCTCCTGGAGGCGGAACGGGCCTTCGCCGCCCAGATCGACGCTGCGCGGCGTGAGGCGCGCGCGCTGGTCGAGGTCGCGCGGACCGAGGCCGAGGCGCTGCGGAACGACTCGGCCGACGCGCTGCTCCTCGGCAAGCAGGCCCTCGCCGAGGAGGAGGACCGGGCGCTCGCCTCCGAGCTGACCCAGCTCGCTGAGAAGACGGCGGCGCGGGTCGACCGCCTGGCAAAGGTGGACGAGGCCCGCGTGGCGGCGCTGGCCGACCAGCTGCTCCGGGCGCTCCTCGCCGGAGGCGGACCGTGATCCGCACCATGCGCCGCGTTCGCGTGATGGGCCCGCGCCGCGAGCTGGAGCGAACCCTGGGCGTCCTCCAGGACCTGGGCTCGGTCCACCTCGCCTCCCCGCCCCGCCTGCCGGCGCTGAACCCCTCGCCGGCGACCCGGCGCGAGCAGAGGCTCCTGCGTCAGCTCCGGACGCTGGCCGCCGATGCGGAGGCGGCGCGCTCGCTCCTCGGGCTCGCCGACGTCCCTCCCGCTGGCCCCGTCCCCGATCCCGCGCCCTGGGCGGCGTGGGCGCGCCAGGCGCGGCGGCTCCGCCACGGCGCCGAGCAGCTCGGCGAGCGACGGCAGCGGCTCGAGGAGGAGCGGGCGCTGCTCGGCAAGTACCGCGAGATGCTCGATGCGTTCTCCGGCCTGTTCGAGGCGGGCCACCTCCCCGCCGCGGTGCGCGCGTACCACATCGTCCTCCGGCCTGGTCAGTCCGCGGTGGTCGAGCCGCTCCGTCAGGCCCTGACCGAGGTGCTCGATTCCGCGTTCGAGCTCCGGACCCGCACCCTCTCCGGCGGTGACACCGCCCTGCTCCTCCTCGTTCCCTTGCCTCGAACCGGCCGGGTGGAGCGGCTGCTCGGGGAGAGCGGGGTGCAGGAGGTCCCACTCCCCGCCGGCTACGAGCGCGCCACGGCCGCGGAGGCCCTTCCGCGGATGCGCGCCCGCCTCGAGGCGCTCCCGCCGCTCATCGAGGAGGTGGAGGCCGGGCGGAAGACCCAGGGTGCGGCCGCGGCCACGGTGCTTCCTCCGATGCTCGCCGCGACCCGGGACGCCATCTCCCGCCTCGAGGCGGTAGGGCTCGCGGCCTCCACCCGCAGCGCCTTCGTGGTCGAGGGCTGGGTCCCGGCCCCGGACCTGCCCGCGCTCGGTCAGGCGCTGAGGGAGCGCGTCGGCCCGGAGATCACGCTGGAGGAGCTGCCCCCCGGAGTGGACGTCGATGCGCCGGTGGTCCTCCACAATCCTCGCCTCTTCCGCCCCTTCCAGCTGCTGGTCGAGATGATGCCGCTCCCGACCTACGGGAGCATCGATCCCACCCCGTTCGTGGCCGTCTTCTTCCCGGTGTTCTTCGGGCTCATGCTCGGCGACATCGGCTACGGCCTGATGCTTCTCGGGCTGGGCGTCCTCCTCCACCGTCGCTCTGGTGAGGGCACGCCCCTCCGGGCGATCGCGCAGATCGCCCTCATCTGCTCGGTCTTCACCATCATCTTCGGCATCCTCTTCGGCGAGCTGTTCGGGGACGCGGGGCGGCACCTGTTCGGGCTCCACCCCCTGGTTCTCGACCGCGAGGAGCCGAAGGACATCGTCGCCTTCCTCGTCCTCTGCGTCGGCATCGGCGGGGTCCACGTCATCCTCGGGCTCGTCCTGGGAGTGCTCAACGCGCTCCACGGACACCGGAAGCAGGCCCTCGGTCGAGGGCTCTCCGCGGTGATGATCCTCCTGGTGGTGGCAGCGCTCCTGGCGGCGGTGAAGCTCCTCCCGGGCCAGCTCCTCACGCCGGTGGTGGTGGCGCTCCTGATCGCCTTCCCGGTCCTGGTGATCGCCGAGGGGATCGTCGCCCCGGTGGAGCTGCTGGCCACCATGGGGAACATCCTCTCCTACGCCCGTATCATGGCGCTCGGCACCGCGTCGGTGATGCTCGCGGTGGTCGCCAACCGGCTCGCCGGAGCGATCGGCAGCGTGGTGGTGGGAGCCCTCTTCGCCCTGCTCTTCCACCTGGTGAACTTCGCCCTCGGGCTCTTCAGCCCCACGGTGCACGCTCTCCGCCTCCACTACGTGGAGTTCTTCGGCCGCTTCTACAGCCCGGGCGGCGTGCGCTACCGACCCTTCACCCACTGGAGGACGCACTGATGCAGATCTTCTGGGTCACCCTCAGTGCCGCGCTGGCCATCGCCATCCCCGCGCTGGCCACGGCCTGGGCGCAGTCGCGCATCGGCCCGGCGGCGGCGGCGAGCCTGGCGGAGAAACCCGAGCTCAGCACCACGGTGATCGTGATGCTCGCCATCCCGGAGACGATGTCCATCCTCGGATTCGTGGTGGCGATGTTCATCATGCTCCGCGCCGGGGGGTAGCTCGGTGCCACTGCCGGACCTGCTGCAGGCGCTCGGGCGATCGAACGAGGAGGAGGTCGCCGGCGTGCTCTCCGCCGCCCGCAGCGAGGCGGAGACGATCCGCGCCGCTGCGCGGGCCGATGCGGACGCACGCCTGGGGCGAACGCTCGAGGTGGAGCGCGCGCGGCTACGACAGGCCTCGGAGCGCCGGCGGGTCGCTGCCCGGCGCGAGGCGGCAGCGCGCCTTCTCCGCGCGCGGGCCGCGCTGCTGGACCGGGTCTTCGAGGCCGCGCGTTCCCGTGCGGCGGCTGTGCTGGGCTGGCCGGAGTACGCGACGGCGCTCGAGGCCAGCGTCCGCCAGGTGCTGGAGCTGCTCGGCGGCGACCCCTGCGCGCTCAGCTGCGCTCCTGCGGACGTCGAACGGATCCGGAGCTGGGTCGCGGGCTCGGCCGTCTCGGTGACGCCCGCGCCCGACATCCCGGCGGGGGTGTCCTGCACCGCCGAGGACGGCCGCCTCGCCATCGACCTCACCATCCGGGCACGGCTCACCCGGGAGCGGCCGGCGCTGGCGATCGCGCTCGGCCCGGCGCTGGAGGCGGCGGGGTGACCGTGCTCGACGCCGGCGTCGCGCGCGCCCGGGGGCTGTCCACCCATCTGCTGCCCGCGGCCGCGATGGACGAGCTCCGCGCCTCGCTCGACCTCGGGACCGTGGCGGAGCGGCTCCGGACCGGACCCGACCCGGCGGTGCTCGCCGGTCCCGGCGCCCCCACGCCGGAGGCGCTGGAGACGGCCATCCGGCGCCGCGCAGGGGCACGGCTGGCGGCGCTGGCCCGGTGGTGCGCGGACGTGCCCGACGTCCTCACCGTGCTCCTGGGCGAGGAAGACCGGAGGAACCTCCGCCTCCTCTTCCACGGAGCAGTCGAGGGTGCCGCGCCGGCCGATCGGCTCCGCGGCGTGGTTCCGACGCCCGCGCTTCCCAGCGGTGCGCTGGCGACCCTGGCCGCGCAGACCAGCGTGCCGGCGATGGCGGCACTGCTCGGTGTCTGGCACCACCCCGACGCCCCGGCGCTGGCGAGCATCCGGGCCCCGGGGCCCCCGGACCTCCTCGCCCTGGATGCGGCGCTGACCCGCTCCTGGGCGTCGCGGGCGACCGCCGCCGCCGCACGCGTCGACGACGAGCTTCGCCGGTACGTCTCGGTGACGATCGACCTGGAGAACGCGCTGACCGCGGTGGCCCTGGTCGGCGCCTCCGGCGATCGCCCCGAGCTCGAGCCCGTCCCCGGCGGCCACCGGTTCCCGCCCGCGGCCTGGCGCACCATCGGGGCGGCGGGCTCGGTGGCCGCCGCGCTCGCCCTTGCCCGCCAGGGATTCGCCGGAACGCCCTTCGAGCGGGCCTTCTCCGGAGGCGGAGGAGTCGCGCTCGCGCGCGATCGCGCCTGGGCCACCGCGCTCGAGGTGGCACGGGGCCGTGCCCGCACCGCGCCACTCAGCTCCGCGCCGCTCATCGCCTACGTCCTGGGCGTGCGAGAAGAGGTCCAGCAGCTGCAGCGGGTGATCTGGGCCATCGCGCTCGGCGCGCCGGCGGCGACACGCGGAGGTCGTCGATGAGCGAGCTCCGCGTCGCGCTCATCTGCCGGCCCGAGGTGGCCCCGGCCTTCGCCCTCGCTGGATTCCGCCCGCTGGTCGTCGCCGAGGCCGAGGAGGCAGCCCGCCGCCTCACCGCGCTGCTCTCCGATCCGCGCGTCGGCCTGGTGCTCGTCGAGGGGCCGCTCCACGACGGGCTGGACGCCGACCTCCAGCGCCGGCTCTCGGCCCGGCCGGTGCCGCTGGTGGTTCCCGTCCCGGCACCGAGCTGGACCGAGCACGCCACCGCCGACCAGGTCATCGTCGAGCTGCTCCGGCGCGCCATCGGCTACCAGGTGAGGTTGCGATGAGCGGCCTTCGAGTCACGCGGGTGAATGGCTCGCTGGTGGAGGCCACCCCAGCCTCCGGCATCGCCCTGTACGAGCTGACCTACGTGGGGGAGGCCAGACTCCTCGCCGAGGTCATCGGCCTCGTGGGCGACGTCGCCATCCTCCAGGTCTACGAGGACACCAACGGCCTCGCGGTCGGCGAGCCGGTGGCAGCCACCGGAGGCACGCTCCAGGCCGAGCTGGGGCCCGGCCTCCTGGGCTCCATCCTCGACGGGCTCGGCCGGCCCCTCGACGTGCTCGCCTCCCAGGCGGGGCCCTTCGTCCCACCTGGCCGCGAGCTCCGGATGCTCGACGCTGCTCGCCGCTGGCACTTCGTCCCCGCGCTCGCCCCGGGCGACCGGGTGAGCGGCGGGGACGTGCTGGGCTCGGTGGAGGAGCGCCCCGGCTTCGCCCACCGCGTCCTCGTCCCACCCGGCGTGGAGGGCACGCTGGTCACGCTCGACCGGGCGGAGCTCACCGTCGACCAGCCGGTGGGCAAGCTCGAGGACGGGACGCCGCTTCGGCTCGCGCACCGCTGGCCGGTGCGCCGGCCTCGCCCGGTCGGGGCACGGCTGCCCCTGGGCCGTCCCTTCCTGACCGGGCAGCGCATCCTGGATCTCCTCTTCCCCGTCGCCGAGGGCGGCACGGTGGCGGTCCCCGGTGGATTCGGGACCGGGAAGACGGTCATCGAGCAGTCGCTGGCCAAGCACGGCGAGGCCGACGTGGTGGTCTACATCGGCTGCGGCGAGCGCGGGAACGAGATGGCCGAGGTGCTCTCCGAGTTCCCCCGGCTCGCGGATCCGCGCACCGGCCGGTCGATCATGGACCGCACGGTGATGGTGGTGAACACCTCCAACATGCCCGTCGCCGCCCGCGAGGCCTCGGTCTACCTGGGCGTCACCATCGCCGAGTACTTCCGCGACCAGGGCCTCCGGGTGGCGCTGATGGCGGACAGCCTCTCCCGCTGGGCCGAGGCGCTGCGGGAGATCGGCGCCCGGCTACAGGAGATGCCCGGCGAGGAGGGCTACCCGACCTACCTCGCCAGCCGGCTGGCCAAGTTCTACGAGCGGGCGGGCCGGGTGAAGGCCGCCGGCCGGCCCGAGCGCGAGGGCGCGCTGACGCTGATCAGCGCCGTCTCGCCTCCCGGGGGCGACCTCTCCGAGCCGGTGAGCCAGGCGAGCCTCCGCGTGGCCGGGACGCTCTGGGCGCTCGACGCCGACCTGGCGCACCAGCGGCAGTTCCCGGCGGTGGACTGGGCGACCAGTTACAGCCTCCACGCCGAGCAGACCACTCCGTGGTTCGCCGCGTCGGTGGACGCGCGCTGGGCGGGGGTGCGCGCGCGGACGCTCGAGCTGTTGCAGCGGGACCGGGAGCTGCGCGAGATCGCCGGCCTCGTCGGCCCCGAGGCCCTCCAGGACGCCGACCGCCTGGTGCTCGCCGTGGCCCAGCTCCTCCGGGAGGTGGTGCTGGGACAGAGCGCCTACCATCCGAACGACGCCCACTCCTCGCCGGAGAAGACCTTCCAGCTGGCCTCGCTGGCCTGCGCAGCAGCGGACCGGGTGCTCGGCCGGCTCCAGGCTGGAGTCGCGCTCTCCGAGCTGGACCTCGGGCCTCTCCACCGCGCCCTGGTGGCGCTGCGCGACGGAGCGCAGGACGAGCTTCAGGTACGGGCCGCGGCGGCGACGGCGGAGCTGGACCGCCTCTCGGCCCGGGGGGCGGCGGCATGAGCACGCTCCCCCGCGAGGTGGCGGGCGCCGCGGGCATCCGCGGACCGCTGGTCTTCGTGGAGCACGTCCGCCGGGTGGCCCTCGGCGAGCAGGTGGAGCTCGCGCTCGGCGGGCGACGGTGGCAAGCGCAGGTCATCGACGCCGGCGAGCGCCACACCGTGCTCCAGCTGCTGGAGGAGGGCCTGGAGCTCGTCCCCGAGCGGGCGCGGCTGGCCTTCAAGGGCGACGTGGCCCGGGCGGTGGTGGGCCGGGAGCTGCTGGGCCGCGTCTTCAGCGGGCTGGGCACGCCGCTGGATGGCCTCCCCCCACCGGTGGGCGAGGCGCTCCGGCCGCTGAACGGGGCGCCGCTCAACCCGGCAGCGCGGCTGCCGCCGAACGAGCTCATCGAGACCGGGGTCTCGGCCATCGACGGGATGAACACCCTCGTCCGCGGACAGAAGCTGCCCATCTTCTCCGGTCCGGGTCTGCCGGCGCTGGAGCTGGCGGCGCGAATCGTGGAGTGGGCACGCGCCCCGAAGGGCGAGCCGTTCGCGGTGGTGTTCGTCGGGATCGGCATCACCGCGCGCGAGACCAGCGAGTTCCTGGAGCGCTTCGAGTCCAGCGGCGCGCTGGAGCGCAGCGTGGTCTTCCTCAACGAGGCCCGGGACCCGACCATCGAGCGGCTGCTCGCGCCGAGGGTGGCACTGGCCCAGGCCGAGCACCTCGCCTTCGAGCACGGCCTGCACGTGCTGGTGGTGATGGCCGACGTCACCAGCTACTGCGAGGCGCTTCGCGAGCTGGCCACCGCGCGGCAGGAGATCCCCGGCCGCCGCGGCTACCCCGGCTACATGTACACCGACCTCGCCTCGCTCTTCGAGCGCGCGGGCCTGGTCCGGGGCCGGAGCGGGTCGGTCACCCAGCTCCCGGTCCTCACCATGCCGGACGACGACCTGACCCACCCCATCCCCGACCTCACCGGCTACATCACCGAGGGGCAGGTGGTGCTCGGCCGCGACCTCCACCGCCGCGGCGTCTTCCCGCCCATCGACGTGCTGCCCTCGCTCTCGCGCCTGATGAACGCCGGGATCGGCGAGGGGCGGAGCGCCCCCGAGCACCGCGAGTGGGCGGACCAGCTCTACGCGCTCTACGCCCGGGGAACCGAGGCCCGGCTGATGGCCACCATCGTCGGCGAGAGCGGCCTCCTCCCGGCGGACCGGCGCGCGCTCGGCTTCGTGGACCGCTTCGAGCACACCCTGGTCGGACAGGGCCGGGTCCGCCGGACCCTCTCCGAGACGCTCGAGGCCGGCTGGTCGCTGATGCGCGCATTCCCCAGGGAGGACCTGATCCGCATCCGGGAATCGACCTGGGAGCGCCACCTCGGCGCGGAGGTGCACCGGTGAGCGAGCCACGCCTCCCGGCGACGCGGCTGGGGCTGCTCCGGACGCAGCGGCGGCTCGAGCGCCTCGAGCGCGGCACCTCGCTGCTCCGCAGGAAGCGGGAGGCGCTGGTGGCAGAGCTGTTCTCGCTGGCCCGTGCCGCCCGGGACACCCGGGAGGAGATCGACGCCCAGGCCCGCGCCGCCTGGCCGGCGTACCTGGAGGCCCTGGCCGCGGAGGGGGCCGGAGCCCTGAGCGCCCTCGCCTGGCCGTCCCGTACCCTCGGGGTGCGCGTGACGGCCCGGGTGGTGTGGGGCGTCCCGGTGGCAGATCTGGAATCCGCCGGACCCATCGTCCGCACGCTCGCCGCGCGCGGCGTTCCCCCGGGCCAGGTACCCGCGGCGGTGGAGGCGGCGGAGGCCTTCGAGCGGCTCACGGACTTGCTGGTCCGTGCCGCGCCGCGGGAGATGCTCCTTCGCCGGCTGGGGGACGCGCTCGCCCAGACCACCCGGCAGGTGAACCGGCTGGAGCGGCGGGTGGCGCCTTCGCTTCGCCAGCAGGCGGCCCGCGTGCGCTCGGCCCTGGACGAGCGGGAGCGCGAGGAGCACGTCCGGCTCGGGCTGCTCGCACGCGCACAGCCGGAGTCGCCCCCTCGCGGCTGAGTGCACCCGGGCATTGCGCCGGCGCCTCGGGGGAGGTTTGCTCCCCGGCACCGTGAGCCAGCTCCCCTTCCACTTCGCCTTCCCGGTGAAGGACCTCGCCTCGACCCGCGCGTTCTACGGCGGACTCCTCGGCTGCACCGAGGGTCGCTCCACCGACACCTGGGTGGACTTCGACTTCTTCGGCAACCAGATCTCCGCCCACCTCGGGACGCCCCCGGCGCCGGGCGCGTTCGGCCACGTGGACGGGGTCGAGGTGCCCATTCCCCACTCGGGTGCTCTGCTGGGCTGGGAGCAGTTCCAGACGCTGGCGCGGAAGCTCGAGGCCGCCGGGGTTCGGTTCGTCATCCCGCCCTCGGTGCGCTACCTCGGCAAGCCGGAGGAGCAGGCCACCATGTTCCTCCTCGACCCGAGCGGGAACGCGCTGGAGATGAAGGCGTTCCGGAACCCGGGGGCGGTCTACTCCCGGTGAGGTGGGATTTCCTCGTCGTCGGCGGCGGGGTGATCGGCTGGAGCGTCGCCCACCACCTGGCGCGCACCCGCGCCGGGCGCATCGCGGTCGTCGACCGGGGCGGTGGAAGCACCGAGCGCGCGACCGGCGGGTTCCGGACCCAGTTCGCGACCGAGGTGAACGTCCGCCTCTCCCTCCTCTCGCGGGAGAAGCTCCTCGGCTTCCGGGACGAGACCGGCGTCGACCCGGGGTATCGCCCGGCCGGGTACCTCTTCCTCGCCGCGACCGACGCTCAGCGGCGCCAGCTCTCCGCGGCGCTGGACGTCCAGCGCGCCTGCGGCTGTCACGACGCGGCCCCGGTCGAGCTGGACGAGGTGCGGCGGCTCGCCCCCTGCATCCGGCCGGACGGCGTGGTGGGCGGCACCTTCGGCACGCGCGACGGCTTCATCCGGCCGATGGAGATCCGCCGCGGGTACCGGGAGTCCGCTCTGCGGGCGGGAGTCGAGGAGCTCGCCGCCGAGGTGACCGGTCTCCGCCGGGCCGGCCCCGGGCTCCGGCTGGACACCACGGCGGGGTGGCACGAGGCTGCCGTGGTGGTGAATGCCGCCGGTGCCTGGGCCCGGGGCCTGGGAGCGATGGCCGGCGTGGACATCCCGGTGCAGCCGCTCCGGCGGAAGGTCGCGGTGACGGCACCCACCTCGGCCCTGCCGGCCTCGACGCCAATGGTCATCTTCGCCGACGGCTTCCACTTCCGGGTCCGGGACGATCACGTCCTGCTCCTGTGGCCGGACGACGGCGCGGAGGACCCGTTCGACGTCTCGGTCGAGCCGGAGTGGACGCGGCAGATCGCCGTCACGGCGGAGGACCGCGTCCCGCCGCTCGCCGGCGTAGCGATCGCCTCGACCTACGGGGGCCTCTACGAGATGTCGCCCGACGAGCACGCCCTGCTCGGTCCGGCTCCGGGGCTCGAGGCGCTCTTCCTGGTGAACGGCTCGTCGGGACACGGGGTGATGCATTCGCCCGCGCTGGGGCAGCTCGCCGCGGAGATGCTCACCGGCCGGAGACCGGCGCTGGACGTGCACGCGCTCCGGCCGGAGAGGTTCGTCGAGGGCCGGCCGAACCCCATCCGCCGCCTGCTCTGAGAGCGCTTCAGCCCACCTGGTCCAGCGCTCGGCGGAGCCGCGCGTCGGCCTCCTGGGCGATCGGCTCGAGCTCCTTCCGTCCGATGAACCCGAGCATGGCCTCGGGCTTGATCACCTGCACCACCGCGCCCCGCGGGCCCTCGGACACCACGACGTTGCAGGGAAGCACCAGCCCCACCCCCGGCTCGACCGTGAGGGCCCGGTGCGCCAGCTGAGGATTGCACGCGCCCAGGATGAGGTAGCGCCGGAAGTCGATCCCCAGCTTCTGCTTCAGCGTCTCCTGGACGTCGATCCTGGTGAGGACCCCGAAGCCCTCCTTCTTGAGCGCCTCGGTGATGCGCGTCACGGCCTCGTCGTAGCCCACGCCCGGAAGCGTCCGTGTATATCCGTAGCCGACCTCGGTCCCCATCGTTCGCTCCTTTCTCGCCCTCCCGTTCGAGCCACTCAGAGACCGAAGGGATACGTCTCGGGCAACCCGGGCTCGAGAGGCCCGGTGCCGAGCGGCTGGAGCGCGGTCGTGCGGTCGAACCAGATCCACTCGTCGAACTGGCCCGGCAAGCTGGCCTGGAAGTAGTGGCTCTGCAGCTCGGTCTCCGGCCGGTAGATGACGCCGATGGCCCTCTCCAGGCGCGACGGGGTCAGCTCGTCGCGGAGCACCTCTCGCCGCGGGTGACGGAGCGAGAGCAGGAAGCCGGGCATCCGGACGCGGTGACAGAGGGCCTCGTAGCTCCGGTCGTCTGCCGGCCGGACCTGCTTGAGCTGGTGGGGCTCGTCCCAGTTCGAGGCGGCGATCACCGTGCCGTGATCGGTCCCGAACCCCACCAGCCGGACGTCGGACCCCAGCCGCTCCCGGCAGAGCTGGCCGAGCGTGTGCTCGCCGTGCGCCCCCATCTCGGTCGCGGTGGCGTCGCCCACGTGGGAGTTGTGGGCCCAGACCACCACCCGGGCGTCGGACCCGAGGTGGGTCCGCAGGGCGAGCAGCGTCTCCACCATGTGCCGGTCACGCAGGTTCCAGGAGGCGACGTTTCCCCGGTACATCGCCCGGTAGTAGGCCTCGGCATCCGCCACCACCCGGGCGTTCTGGGCCGCGTCGAAGAAGCGCTCGCCGTCACGGGCCTCGTACTCCAGGCGTTGCCTCAGGAGATCGACCAGGACCTGCACCACCTCGTCCTCGCAGCTCTCGAACCGGCCGGTCACCACCGCGCGGCCGTAGGCGGCCGGATCCTTCTGCCACGGGGTGAGCAGACCGTACCGGGCCCGGGCCACGGCCGCAGCGGCAGCGTCCACCTGGTCGAGGTAGCGCAGCACCGTGTCCGCCGAGGTGAAGAGGCTGTAGAGGTCGAGGCCGTAGAACCCTGCCCTCCGCTCCGGTTCGACCCGTCCGTTGTGTGCCCGGAGCCACTCGGCGAAGAGACGCACCTCCTCGTTTCGCCACATCCAGGTGGGGAAGCGGGCGAACGGCTTCCAGGGGACGGAGGCCGGAGGAAGGTGGCGGGCGTAGCGGTCCACCCGGGCGGCGTCCGGCCAGTCCGCCTCCACCGCCACCGCCAGGAAGCCGTGGTGCTCGATGAGCGCTCGGCTGATCCGGGCGCGCATCCGGTAGAACTCGTGGGTGCCGTGGGTCGCCTCGCCGAGCAGCACCACCTTCGCCGAGGCGATCCGCTCCAGGAGCGCCGGCAGCTCGGCCGATTCCACGTCCTCGATCGGCTCGGCGCACTCGGTCATCAGGGCCACCACGCCGGCCTCCGTGGACCGCCGGGCCGGCGCCCAGCCGTGCTCCCCGACCAGGGGGACGAAGCGGACGTCGCCCAGGCTCTCCCGCTCGAACGCGCCGTCCCGGCCGCGCCGGACCCGGACAAGCGTCTGCTGCTCGGTCGAGCCCACCGGCATCACCAGCGCGCCTCCCGGGGCCAGCTGGGTCAGCAGCACCTCGGGAACCGCCGGGCCGGCGGCGGCGACGAGGATCGCGTCGTAGGGGGCGTGCTCGGGCCAGCCGCGCGTCCCATCCGCGTGCAGGACGTGGACGTTCCGGTAGCCGAGCTCGCCGAGCAGCGTCTGGGCTCCCTCGGCCAGCGTGGCGTGCCGCTCGATCGAGTAGACCTCGCCGGCGATCCGAGAGGCGACCGCGGCGGCGTACCCCGAGCCGGTGCCCACCTCCAGCACCCGCTGCCCGCGCTTCACGCCGGCGGCCTCGATCATGAACGCCACGATGTACGGCTGGGAGATGGTCTGTCCCTCGCCGATGGGCAGGGGGATGTCCTGGTAGGCGAACTCGGCCATCGCCCCGGGAAGGAAGCGATGCCGGGGAACCTCGGCGAACGCCCGCAGGACGTCCGGATCCCCGATGCCACGCGCGGCGAGCGTCCGGACCAGGCGCTCCCGCAGCGATTCGACGCCGTCCACGGCCATCACCGGAAGAGGCTGCGGATTCCCCGGAGGACGAGCCAGGCTCCGAGGCCGGCGCCCGCCACGAGGGCGAAGATGCGGCGTGCCTCGCCGGAGGGATCGGGGATGCTGCGGAACTCGGCCGAGCCGCCGCGGACGCTGATGAAGCCCACCGGCCGGACCTGCGCCCCGCCGCCGCCCCCCTCCCCGAGCTCGTCTCCGGAGGCCGCCTTGCCCCCGCCGCCGCCGAATCCGTAGACCATCCGGGCGACCGGGATGACCGTCACGCCGTCTCGCTCGACCGGCTGCCCGTAGACCGCCTGGACGTGGATCGAGCTCCCCACGGTCTCCGCCAGCCGCTGGAGCATGCCTCCGGACCCGTTCACGGCGTGAAGCTGTTCGGTGGAGCCCATGGGAACCTCCTTGCGGTCCGTCGGGGAAGATTTGGTGCAAGAGCAGGGCCGCACCGGGCCGCGGGTGGCCATCCGGGGGCCGGCGCGCAGTCGATGCGCCGGACCTCGCGGGGGCCGCCACCGTCCGGTACAAGGTTCCCATGAACGCCGACGACGCCTCCCGCATTGCCCAGATCGCCCTGATGGCGGCCATGGCCGACGGGGAGATCTCTCCCGACGAGCAGCGCGAGCTCGCCTCGATCGCCACGCGCCTCGGGGTCCCCTCGGCGACGACCGCGCTGGACCAGCCCGAGGCCGCCCGGCAGGGCATCGGCGTGCTCGCCGCCTCCCTCTCCGACGCCGACGCCCGCAGGACCGCCTACGAGGTCGCGCTCGCCGTGTGCAGCGTGGACGGAGCGCCGAACGCCCCGGAGCAGACCTTCCTCAGCGCGCTCCACGGAGCGCTCGGCCTCGCCCCCGCGGCGACGCACGAGTTCGAGAAGCAGCTGCGGCTGCTCGGCTCCGCCCCGATCGCGGGCGCGCTCCCGGCGGTCGGCGCGACCACCGACGCCGCGCTCGACCAGCGGATCCTCCAGCAGGCGATGCTCACCGGCGCGCTCGAGCTGCTACCCGAGCGTCTGGCGAACGTGGCCATCCTCCCCCTCCAGCTGCGGCTGGTCTACGACGTCGGGCAGCGATACGGACAGCAGCTCGACGCGAACCAGGTGAAGGACCTGGCCGGCACCTTCGGCCTCGGAGCCGCCGCGCAGATGGTCGAGGGGACGGTCCGCAAGGCGCTCGGCGGCATCGCCTCGGGCCTGCTGGGCGGGCTCATCGGTGGGGCGACCGGCGTCGCGGCGGGCGCGGCGGTGACCTTCGCCGCGACCTACGCGCTGGGCCACGCCGCCAAGCAGTACTACGCCCAGGGCCGGAAGCTCTCCGCGGACGACATGCGCGCGCTCTTCACCCGCTTCCAGGGCGAGGCCCAGGCGTTGCTCCCCCAGGTCCAGGGCCAGATCCAGTCGCTCGCGCAGCAGGTCAAGCTCCCGGACGTGCTCTCCCAGCTGCGCGGAGCGATCTGACGGATTGTCGCCGGCGTCAACGGTCCCGCAACGATGCAGCGGGGCCGTGCTCGCTCACCGCCGTCAGGTAGGCAACGAGCGCCCAGCGATCGTCGACACCGAGCGCCGCGCTCCAGGCGGGCATGGCCGAGCCCGGGACGCCCTCGCTGATGGCCTGGAACGCTCGCCCTGCGCTCTCTGGCCTGCTCCAGACCGGGTCGGTGAAGTTCGCCGGCTTCCGGTCCAGGCCCATGCTGCGGGCCCCTCGCCCGTCGGCGTTCTCGCCGTGACAGAGGGCACAGTCCTCCCGGTACAGCTGCGCTCCCCTCGCCCGCACCCCCGGGTCGCGCAGTCGGGCGCGCGGCACGTCGTCGGTCTCAGCGCACCGGGGCAGACATGCCCAGGACACGGCGCAGGCCATCGTCAGCACCCACCAGGCTCTCATCTTCGGTCCTCGGGCGGAGCGGGTGGCCGCGTTCGGCGCAGGCCTCGATCACCCGCTCGATCAGGAGCGGCAGCGCCCGCTCCACGCGCGGCGTCAGGCCCAGCCCCAGGGTGACCGACTCCGGAACCACGCCGAGCAGGCTCAGCCGCGGTGGCAGCGTCCCCCGGAGCCCGGCAGCGTCCATGAGGTCGCCCACGCCGACCTGGTGCACCGACAGACGATGCGCGGCCGCGCGCGCGACCTCCTCCCCCTCGATCCGCACCAGCGTCCCGGGCTCGCCCTCGGCGCGGATGGCGTCCACGAGGAGCACGTTGCGGTAGGCTTCGAGCAGCGGGAGCAGCCAGAGGCCGAGCGTGCCCCCCTCCATGATCTTCAGGCTGGGTCCCGGGCTCCACCGCTGGAGAATCTCGGTCACGGCCACCACCCCCACCCCGTCGTCCTGACAGAGGGGGTTGCCCAGGCCGAGCACCAGGAGCGGCTCAGGCACGGGGGCGTCCCGTGTGCTCCGCCGCCTCGTCGGCCAGCTCCTTCTCCACGTCCTCGCGGTGAACGAACTTGTAGCCGGAGAAGATGGAATCCACCTCGCCGTTCTCCTCCAGCGCCGAGGTCAGCGCATTGGCGTAGACGTGCAGGGTGACGAAGAGGATCAGCACCCACATCACCAGGTGGTGGATGAACCGGGCCGTCTGCAGGCTTCCGTAGATGGGGATGAGGAACTGGAAGGCCTTCATGTACTCGCCGGGGACCCTGCTCCCCGCGTAGAGCGCCAGACCCGAGGTGATCATCACCAAGTAGAGAAGGAAGACCGCCAGGTAGGAGAGGCCGGCGAGCGGGTTGTGGCCGATGACGTCCGGCGGCCGGGCACGGAAGAACGAGTAGAACTTGATGGCGTTCAGCAGCTCGCGGCGCCGGTACCGCTGCCAGGGGACGAACTGTTTCCAGCGGGCGTAGGGCACCGGTGAGGCGAAGAACCAGACGATCCGCACCAGCACCGCCAGGGTGAAGAAGATGGCCGCGTAGAAGTGCACCACCCGGATCCAGCCCATCAGGAAATGGGGGCCCGGCGTCCCTCCGGGGAAGCCGAAGGGATGGGCGATGTAGAGCCCGGTGGTGATGAGGATGACCATCGCCAGCGCGATGACCCAGTGCGTGTTCCGCACCACCAGGTCCCAGACGTAGATCCGGACGCGCGTGCCCCGCGCCGCCGGATGCGGGATCCCCTCCGGCGGATGGGTGGCGACCGCTCTCATGGCGTCCTCACCGTGACCAGCTCCCGTCGCTCGACGTCCACCACGTGGACCCCGCAGGCCATACAGGGGTCGAAGGAGTGGACCGTGCGGAGGATCTCCAGCGGCTGCTTCGGGTCCGCCACCGGGGTCTTGAGCAGCGCCGCCTCGTATGGCCCGCGCTTCTCCGAGCCGTCGCGCGGCCCGGCGTTCCAGGTGCTGGGGACGATGCACTGGTAGTTCTCGATGGCGCCGTCCTTGATGTGTACCCAGTGGCCCAGCGCGCCCCGGGGCGCCTCGTGGAACCCCGCGCCGAAGGCCTCCTTCGGCCAGGAGGAGGGATCCCACTTCCCGGTGTCGTGGATCCGGAGGTCTCCCTTCTCCATGTTCGCCGCGAGGGCGTCGACCCAGCTGTCGATCTTCTCGGCCAGGAGCACAGTCTCCACGCATCGGGCCGCGATGCGCCCCAGGGTCGAGAAGAGCGCCTCCGGGCCGACGCCCAGCGACGTGAGCACCGTGCCCACCAGCTCCTGCACCCGCTTGTGTCCGGAGCCGTAGGCCACCAGCATCCGGGACAGCGGGCCCACCTCCATCGGCTCGCCGTCGTAGCGAGGCGACTTGAGCCAGCTGTACTTCGCTGCCGTCTCCAGGCGCTCGTACGGCGGCTTGGGCCCGGTGTACCTGGGCCGGGTCTCCCCGTCGCGGGGATGAAGGGCTTTCCCGCCACCATCCTCGTACCAGCTGTGCTTCACCGATTCGGTGATCTTCGCCGGGTCGAGGGGCTCGACCTTCCCCAGGTTCTTGTTCCGGATGACTCCGGAGGGCAGGAAGAGAGGTGGCTTGTCGTCATCGGTCTCGGGGTACTCGCCGTAGACCAGATAGTTTCCGACTCCGCCCCCCACCCCTGCCCAATCCTTGTAGAAGCTCGCCACCGCCAGGACGTCGGGCAGGTACACCTTGTTGACGAAGTCCTTCGCGCGGTGGGTCAGCTCCTTCATCCGCGCGACCGATCCCATGTTGATCGAGGCCTGGCGATCCGGATCCACCGGCGTGGCCATCCCGCCCACCAGGAAGGACTGGAGGTGGGGGTTCTTGCCGCCGAGGATGGCGTGCATCTTGATGAAGTCCCGCTGCCAGTCGAGCGCCTCGAGGTAGTGCGCGACCGCCAGGAGGTTGGCCTCCGGCGGCAGCTTGTAGGCCGGGTGCCCCCAGTAGGCGTTGGCGAAGGGCCCGAGCTGTCCGCGATCGACGAAGTCCTTCAGGCGCCCCTTGATGCCGGCGAAGTACTTCGCGCTCGACAGCGGCCAGTCGGAGATCGACTGCGCCAGAGCCGAGGTCTTCTCCGGATCGGCCTTGAGCGCGGAGACCACGTCCACCCAGTCGAGCGCGTGCAGGTGGTAGAAGTGAATGACGTGGTCCTGGATGCACTGCGCGGCCATGATGAGGTTGCGCAGCACCCGCGCGTTGGGCGGAGGCTTGGCCCCGATCGCGTTCTCCACGGCTCGAATCGAGGCGATGGCATGCACCGTGGTGCACACACCGCAGATGCGCTGGGTGAAGGCCCAGGCATCCCGTGGATCGCGACCTTTGAGGATGAGCTCGATGCCGCGGAACATCGTGCTCGACGACCAGGCGTCCTGAACCTGGCCGCCATCGACCTCTGCCTCGATCCTGAGATGTCCCTCGATCCGGGTGACCGGATCCACGACGACGTGACTCATGGCTGGCTCCCTGCCTTGCCCGACGCGCCCCCGTCACCGGGCGGACCGGCGCCCTCCTTGTTCTTCTTCCTGGAGTTCTGGACGCCCTTCAGCACCCCGTGCCCGACGTAGGCGGCGGCCGTGCCCACGGTGAGCCAGGCGCCCACGGTGTCCACGCCCGAGCCGGCTCCGAACCCCGCCACGGTCGGCAGGTGCTTGTAGAACGGCGTCATCCGATCCCAGAAGTCGGGCTCGGCGCAGCCGATGCACGGGTGGCCGCAGCCGATGGGCCAGTTCGTCCCGTCGTTCCAGCGGACGGTGGGGCAGTTCTGGTAGGTGACCGGCCCCTTGCAGCCCATCTTGTAGAGGCAGGCGCCGGAGCGGTGCGCGTCGTCTCCCCAGATCTCGACGTACTGACCGGCGTCGAAGTGCGCCCGGCGCTCGCAGTTGTCGTGGATGGTCTTGCCGTAGGCGAAGAGCGGGCGGCGGAAGCCGTCGAGCGGGGGCCAGCGCTTGTAGGTCAGGTGGTAGACCAGCAGCGCGGCGAGGTTGGCGGCGTTGACCGGGCAGGCCGAGAGGTTGATGAGGTTCTTCACCCCCGGCACCGCGTCGGCCACGCCCAGCGCCCCGGTGGGGTTGGGCGCCGCTGCCGGCAGGCCTCCGTACGTGGCGCAGGTCCCGACGGCGATGGTGGCCGCGGCCTTGCCACAGACTTCGCGGGCGAGGTCCAGCGCCGAGCGCCCTCCGATGGTGCAGTAGGCCCCGTCGGCGCCGGTGGGGATGCTTCCCTCGACGACGGCGATGAACTGGTTGGCGGAGTCCTTCACCACCCCGTGGAGCGCCTCCTCCGCCTGGGTGCCGGCGGCCGCCATGATCGTCTCGTGGTAGTCGACGCTGAGGAGATCGAGGACCACCTCTCCCACCGAGGGTGCGCTGGAGCGGAGGAACGATTCGGTGTTTCCGCAACAGTCCTGGAACTCGAGCCAGACCAGGATCGGCTTCTTCGCCTTGGTGAGGGCGCTGGCGATCTGCGTCGCCGCGGATGCCGGCAGCCCGAACGTGCCGGCCACCCCGGCGCAGAAGAAGAGGAGCTCGCGGCGGCTGATTCCGCGCCGGCGGAGCTCCTCGGACAGCCAGCCTTCCCGACTCGCCATGACACCCTCCGTCTCGGGGCGTGCGGCCAGAATTCACACCTGAGGGGGTCGCCGCCGCGGCTTATGGTCGGCTTGCAAGAGATAAGCCCCGTGTTTCCGCCAGGAGACGAACGGCGCGCCGGGGGGCAGGACCTGCGTGGAAGCCGTGCCGGCGCGCAAGCTGTGCGCACTCGAGCCCGAGGGACGGGCTCATGGGGGCCTCAGCCGGTGCCGGGGAAACGCGGAGGCCGGCGGCCGAAGAACGCGTCGATCCCCTCGGCGAACTCCGGCGAGTCGGCGCTGCGGACCAGCGCCTCGAGCTCGCGATCGAGGTGATGGTCGAGCCGGTCCACGCCCATCGCCTCGTTGAAGAGCTGCTTGGCCGCGGCATGGGCGGCGGCAGGGCCCGAGGCGATCCGCCGGGCGAAGGCCTCCACCTGGGCGTCGAAGCCAGCCACGGCCAGGACTCCGTTCACCAGGCCTGCGCTCCGTGCGGCCGGGGCATCCAGGCGGGGGTTGAGGAGCAGCATCTCGGCGGCGAAGCGCAGGCCGACCAGCCGGGGAACGAAGAAGGTCGAGCTCTCCGCGCCGGAGAGACCGGTCTTCGTGTAGGCCCACTCGAAGGTCGCCCGCTCCGAGGCGAAGACCAGGTCGCAGGCCATCGCCAGGCCGAGCCCGCCGGCGGCACAGGCGCCGTCCACCGCGGCGATGAAGGGCTTGGGCGCCCGGCGGATCTCCGAGATGGTGGCGTGGAGGTACTCGAGGATCTGCTTGAAGATCTCCCCGGGACCGAGCGGCACGGGGCGCGCGCCGGGCGTGAGATAGGCGAGGTCGGAGGAATCGCCCCCGGCGCGGATGTACTTGAGGTCGGCGCCGCTGCAGAACATGCCCGGCCCCCCGCGGAGGATCACCACCCGCACCGCCGGATCCCGCGCCAGCTGCAGCCCGGCCTTGCGGAGATCCCGCGCGGTCGCGACGTCGAGCGAGTTGAATCGCTCGGGTCGATCGATGGTCAGCACGCCCACTCCGCGCTCGCTCGACGTCCGGATGTGCGTCGTCGCGCCCACCGTCCCCTCAGCAGATCCGGGGCATCGGCTCGCCCTCGGGCTCGGCGAGGAGCCGCCGCCCGAGGCCGGTGTCGAGCACGATGCGCCCGCGGTGCTCCGCGATGCAGGTACCCACCACCGCCGCCCTGCGCCCCAGCGGGTGGCCGTCGAGGGAGGCCATCACCCGGTCCAGCGCCTCGGGCCGGACCCCGAGCACGGCCTTGCCCTCGTTGGCCACGTGCAGCGGGTCGATGCCGAGGATCTCCGAGGCGGCGCGCACCTCGTCCGAGAGGGGCACCGCCCGCTCCTCGAGGACCACGCCCACCCCGCTCTTCTCCACCATCTCGTGCAGGGCGCTGGCGAGGCCGCCGCGGGTCGGGTCCTTCATCGCCGTCACCCCCTCGCCGGCGGCGCGGAGCACCTGGCGCACCAGCCCGTTCAGCGGGGCCACGTCGGAGCGGAGGTCGCCCTGGAGCTCGAGCTTCTGCCGGGCGGCGAGCACGGCGAAACCGTGGTCGCCGATGGTGCCGGTGACCACGATGCGGTCCCCGGGGCGCAGGCCATTGTCCCGGACCAGACGTCCGGTGAGCGCGACGCCGGTGGTGTTGATCACCAGGCCGTCCAGCTCGCCTCGCCCCATCACCTTGGTGTCGCCAGTGACGACCGGCGCAGCCGCCTCGCGCGAGGTGTCGCGCATCGAGGCGTGGATCCGCTCCAGCTCGGCGATGGGGAAGCCATCCTCGATCACCACCGCGCAGGTCAGCCCCAGCACCTCGGTGGCGCCCATCATCGCCAGATCGTTCACCGTCCCGGAGATGGAGAGCCGCCCCACGTCACCGCCAGGGAAGAACCGCGGGGCGACGACGTGGGAGTCGGTGGTGAGCACCAGCCAGCGATCGCCGAGCGGGAAGGCGGCACCATCGTCCATCTCCGCGAGCCCGATCGAGCCGGGGGGCTGCTCTGCGCCCTCGGCGAAGAGCTGCTCGATCAACGCCCGCATCGCCCGGCCGCCGGCACCGTGCTTCAGGCTCACCGCGGTCCCCAGGGGAAGTGCCGCCCTCATCGACCCTCTCCCACCGCCACGCGGCCGAGCTGCGGGTGTCCGCCGTACTGGTGCCAGATCCGGCAGGTTCCCTCGGTGGACACCATGCACGCACCCACCGGAGTCTCGGGCTGGCACTCCTTTCCGAACAGCCGGCAGGAGGTGGGTGACTCGCGGCCGGACATGATCTCCCCGCAGATGCACTGCTGGACGAGCGACGGTGGGGCGAAGTCCCAGAGCGCCTTCACGTCGATGTCGAAGCGACGGCGGGCGTCGAGGTGCGCCCAGTCGTCCCGGAGGCGGAGGTTCCCGTTGGGCACGTGGGCGATCCCCCGCCACCGCCCGCCCAGCGGACGGAACACCTTCCACAGCTGCTCCTGGGCGGCGAGGTTGCCCTCCCGGGTCACGCAGCGGGGATAGAGGTTGTCCACCCGGGGAGTGCCGTCCCGGATCAGCTCCACCAGCCGGAGCAGCCCGGCGAGGATGTCCAGAGGCTCGAATCCCGCCACCACGACCGGCAGGCCATGCCGCTCGACGAAGGGCTCGAAGACCGCCCAGCCGGTGATGGTCGCCGCGTGGCCGGCGGCGAGGAAGCCCTCCACGCGGCTCCCCGGCATCTCGGCGACGATCTCCATCACCGGGGGGATGTACTTGTGCGCCGAGAGTACCGAGAAGTTCTGGGGCGGGCCACGGAGGATCTCCGCCGCGGTGGCCACCGCCGTGGTCTCGAATCCGGTGGCGAAGAACACCACCTCTTCCTGGACCTGCCGGGCAAGCTCCACCGCCTGCGAGATGCCGTAGACCACGTCCACCGTCGCGCCGGCGGCCCGGGCGTCGGCCAGCGAGCCGGCGGAGCCGGGCACCCGGAGCATGTCTCCGTAGGTGGCCACCCGGACTCCCTGGCGAGCGAGCGCCACGCCCTCGTCGACCTCGGGGACGTCGGTGATGCACACCGGGCAACCCGGGCCCATGATGACGTCCAGCGCCGGCGGGAACGCCGCCCGGAGGCCGAACCGGGCGATGGCCTGCTCGTGGCTGCCGCAGACGTGCATCACGGACACCGGCTCGCGGCCGATCTCCCGGGTCACCCGATCGATCGCCGCCCCGAGCGCCCGCGCGGCCGCCGGATCGCGGAACTTGAGCTGCGCCGCATCGCCGGCAACGCCGTTCATCGTCTGCTCCGGGCGGTGGCGTCGAGCTCACCCCGCACGTCGGCGGCCATGAGGTCCCCGGGGGTCTCCTTCGCCAGCAGCTCGGCGTAGAGCGCGAGGGTCTCCTCGGCCTCGCTGGCGGGAATGCGCCGGATGGCGAAGCCCACGTGGTTCAGCACGTAGTCCCCCGGCGTGACCGGGGCGTCCACCACGTCGAGACGGACCTGCTTGCGGAGCCCCCAGAAGTCGACCGTCGCCACCATCCCGTCGACCTCCACCACCCGTCCTGGGACTCCGAGGCACATGGCTCCTCCTTCAGCTTCGGGTGGTCGCGTCCGCCACCAGCACCTGGCCCAGGGCGATGCCCCCATCCCCCGGCGGGACCTGACGGTGGAGGTGGACCTTGAACTCCGGCGCGAGCTCTGCCGAGAGGCCCTCGGCCAGGCGCGCGTTCTGGAAGCAGCCGCCGCTGAGGACCACCGGGAGGTTCCCGGCGCGTTCCCGCACCATCCCCACCACGGAGGCGGTGGCGTGGGCCACGGTGTCGTGGAACTTCGCCGACAGGCGCCGCGCCGGCACGCCCACCAGGTGCTCCTCCACCATCGCACGGACCATCGGACGGAAATCGAGCTCGAGCACCGAGCCGTGGCCGTCGATGCCGAAGGGGTAGCGGCCGTGCCCGCCGGCGTCCGCGGCCAGGTTCCAGGCCAGCGCCACCTCGCCCTCGAACCGGGACTTGCCCAGCCCGAGGACGAGCGCGCCGATGCCGTCGAAGAGCCGGCCCATCCCGTGCGCCTTCGGCGCGTTGATGCCGAGAGTCAGGGCCTGGCGGACCAGCACCGCGGCGTCCTCGGGGATCACCGGGAAGTTCCAGAGCCCGGGCGGATCACCGTCGTACGCGTCGAGGAGGAGCGCCAGCGCGATGCGCCAGGGCTCGCGGATGGCCCGCTCTCCGCCGGCGAGCGCCACCGGGCGGAGGGTGGCGGAGCGCTGGAAGGCCCCGGTCGACGCCACCAGGATCTCGCCTCCCCAGGAGCTGCCGTCCGTTCCGTAGCCGGCACCGTCGAAGACCACGCCGATCACCGGCTCGTCCAGGCCGTGCTCGGCGATGGCGCTTGCCACGTGGGCATGGTGGTGCTGGACGGCGACCTTCAGGGGCTCCGGTCGATCCAGGGCGTAGCGGGTGGAGGCGTAGTCAGGGTGGAGATCGTAGGCGATGACCTCGGGCCGGCAGCCGAGGAAGCGCTGCATCCGATCGATCGACTCCTCGTAGGAGCGGTGGACCTCGAGCTGGTCGAGGTCGCCGACGTGTGGCCCGAGCACCGCCACGTCCCCGGCGGCGAGGCAGAAGGTGTTCTTCAGCTGGGCGCCGCAGGCGAGCACCGGGCGCGCGACCGGCCGTGCGAGCGGGATGGGCCGGGGCACGTAGCCGCGCGAGCGCCGCAGCAGGACCGGCGCGCCGCCCACCACCCGCGCGATCGAGTCGTCGCAGCGGGTGACGATGGGCCGGTCGTGGACGAGGAACAGGTCGGCGATGGGACCCAGCCGCTCGAGCGCCTCGGCGTCCTCGAAGACCATCGGCTCGTCGGAGACGTTGCCCGAGGTCATCACCAGCGGCCGATCCACCTCCGCGAGCAGCAGGTGGTGGAGCGGGCTGTAGGGCAGCATCAGCCCGAGGAGCGGGTTGTCCGGGGCGACCTCCGGGACCACCGCGTTCCCCACCCGCTTCCGCCGAACCAGCACGATGGGCCGCTCCACGGATTCGAGCAGCTTGATCTCCGAGCTGGAAAGGACGGCCAGCCTCCGCGCCTCGCGGAGGTCGCGGACCATCACCGCGAAGGGCTTGGCGTCGCGCCTCTTGCGCTCGCGCAGGAGCCGCACCGCGACGCTGGAGGTGGCGTCTGCGGCCAGGTGGAAGCCGCCGAGCCCCTTCACCACCACGACGCTCCCGGCGCGGAGCGCGATCGCCGCGTCGTGCAGCGGATCGGCCGAGGCCAGCTCCTTCCCGGCGGAGCCCATGAGCCGCAGGCGGGGCCCGCAGCGCGGGCAGGCGTTGGGCTGGGCATGGAAGCGGCGGTCGCGCGGGTCCTCGTACTCTCGAAGGCAGGCCTCGCACATGGCGAAGCCGGCCATCGAGGTCACCGGACGGTCGTAGGGGGCATCGGTGGCGATGGTGAACCGCGGGCCGCAGTCGGTGCAGTTGGTGAAGGCGTACCGGTACCGGCGGTTGGAGGGGTCGAAGATCTCCTGCACGCACGCCCGACAGGTCGCCAGGTCGGCGGGAATCGACACCCGGCGCTCGGTGCCGGGCTGGCTGGGGGCGATGACGAAGTCGACGACGTCCCGGGGCGGAATCTCCTGCCACCGCAGCGAGCGGATCTCCGCCGCCGGGGGATGCTCCGACCGCAGCGCGCGCACCAGGCCGTCGAGCGCCGAGGGCTCGCCGAAGGCTTCCACCGTCACGCCGCCCACGTCGTTCCGCACCTGTCCGCCGATGCCCAGCTGCGTCGCGACGCGGTACACCCAGGGGCGGAAGCCGACGCCCTGGACGGTGCCCACGACCTCGATCCGCCGGCCCTGCTGCATGACGGCCCTCCGAAATCTCGAGGCGAATGCCGGGAGCAAGGGCCGAGCCACGACCTGCCCCCGACGGCGGAGCGCCAAACTTGCGCATTCGCTGCGCGTCGGCCCGGGGAGAACGCAACGACTGCGGGAGACGGGGCTCGGATCTTGGGGCCGACGGCGACCCGGGCCGCCGACCCTCACTCGTAGCGGAGTGCGTCGATGGGATCGAGCTGGCTGGCCTTCCGCGCCGGGTAGAGCCCGAACACCACCCCGACCGCTCCGCTGAAGACGACCGCGAGGACCATCACGTCCGGCCGGAACGCGACCGGCCAGTGGAAGGCCGCGGTGAGCCACCGCGCGGTGACCACCCCCGCGGTCAGGCCCAGGAGCCCTCCGGCCACGGCCAGCACCACCGCCTCGCCGAGGAACTGGCGGAGGATGTCCCGCCCGCGCGCGCCGACGGCGATGCGGGTGCCGATCTCCCGGGTCCGCTCGGTGACGCTCACCAGCATGATGTTCATGATCCCGATGCCGCCCACCAGGAGCGACACCGCGGCGACGATGGCGAGGAACAGCGTCACCGTGCGGCTGCTCTCCTCCTGGGCGCTGGCCACCTCGGCGAGGTTGCGGATCTGGAAGTCGTCGTCGGTCGGGCCGCCGATGCGGTGTCGGTCACGGAGGAGCTCGGTCACCTGGCGCTCGCCGAGGGCGGCGTTGGTGGCGCTGATGAAGATGGCTCCCTGGAGGAACTTCCCCAGTCCTCCCTGGATCTTCGCCTGGAACGTGGTTCGCGGGATGAAGACCACGTCGTCCGAATCCTGACCGGTGGGCGTCTGCCCCTTCTTCCCGGCGACGGCCACCACCTGGAAGGGGATGTTCCGGATCCGCACCGTCATCCCAACCGGATTGGAGTTGGGGCCGAAGAGCTTCTCCGCGACCGTCGCTCCCAGGACCACCACCTTGGTTCCGGTGTCCACGTCCGAGTCGGTGAAGCGGGTGCCGAGCGCCATGGGCCAGTTGCGGATCTCGAAGTAATCCGGCTCGGTGCCCGCGATCTGGGTGGTCCAGTTCTGCTCCTCGCTCAGCACCTGCGAGGAGCTGCGGAGGTAGGGAACCGCGTAGCGCACGCTCGGCACCTCGGCGCGGATGGCCTTCAGGTCCTCCCAGGTGAGGGTGGGCTGGGAGCCGAACCCACCGCGCGCCCCGCCGGTGTTGGCCGAGCCGGGCAACACCACCAGGAGGTTGGTGCCCATCGAGGCGAAGGCCTCCTCGACCGCCGAGCGCGCCCCCTCGCCGATGGCCACCGTGGCCACCACCGCCCCGACGCCGAAGATCATCCCCAGGGTGGTGAGGAAGGAGCGGAGCTTGTTCCTCAGCAGGGCCCGGAAAGCCACCCGCAGCGTTTCCAGCCCGTTCACGCCACGTCCTCGGCGGGGATGTTGTTCGGATCGGCCCTCACCGGCGTCTGGCGGCGGTCGCTGGCGATGTGCCCGTCGCGGACGACGATCTGCCGGCCGACGAAGGTGGCGATGTCCGGCTCGTGCGTCACCAGGACGATGGTGATGCCGCTCCGCCCCAGCTCCTGGAAGAGCGCCATCAGCTCCACGCTGGTCCTCGAGTCGAGGTTGCCGGTGGGCTCATCGGCGAGGATGAGCTTGGGCTCGCTCACCAGGGCCCGGGCGATCGCCACCCGCTGCTGCTGGCCACCGGAGAGGCGGTTCGGGGTGTGGTCCATCCGGTCCGCGAGCCCCACCCGCTCCAGCGCCCCGGCCGCCCGCCGATGGCGTTCCGCCCGCGGCGCGCCAGAGTAGAGGAGCGGCAGCTCCACGTTCTCCAGCGCGCTGGTCCGGGGCAGGAGGTTGAAGCTCTGGAAGACGAACCCCAGGAGCCGGTTGCGGATTCTCGCCAGGGCGTCCCGGTCGAGCGGCGCCACGTCCTTCCCGTCGAGCAGGTACTTGCCCGTGGTGGGCCGGTCGAGGCACCCGATGATGTTCATCAGGGTGGACTTCCCGCTCCCCGACGGGCCGCGGATGGCCACGAACTCGCCGGTCTGGACGTCCAGGCTCACCCCGCGGAGCGCGCGAACCTGGACGTCCCCCATCTCGAAGACCTTGGTGACGTTCTGGATCGAGATCAGCGGAGCGGCCATGGCTAGAACGGCCGGCGCGCCGGTCCCCCCGGACCCGTCGGAGCTCCCGCGGGCTTGGCTCCGTTGCCCCCGGTCTCGACGCCGGTGATGACCTTGTCGCCGGGCTGGAGCGGCCCGGTGAGCACCTCGGTGAGGGTCCCGTCCGAGACGCCCACCGTGACCTGCGCTGGCGACGGCCGCCCGTCCCGCAAGACCCAGATGCCGCGCGTCCCAGGCGGCGCAGCTCCCTGCGCTCCGCCCCCACGCCCACCACCGCCCTGACCGCCCGGTCGAGTCGCAGCCCGGGCAGCCCCAGCGACCCCGAACCCACCGCCGTCACCCGCACCGAGGACGGCGAGCATCTCCGGCGGCGGACGGAAGCGAAGGGCCGCGTTGGGCACTCGGAGGACGTTCTCCCGGTCGGCGTAGATCACCGTGACG
This sequence comes from Myxococcaceae bacterium, assembly GCA_035501615.1. Lineage (GTDB taxonomy): Bacteria > Myxococcota > Myxococcia > Myxococcales > Myxococcaceae > RPRB01. The sequence goes on along the minus strand of DATJVY010000024.1, from coordinate 2,840 downwards.
TTGGCGGTCATTCCCGGTCGGAGCTTGAGGTCCGGGTTCTTCACGTCGATCACGGCGTCGTAGGTGACCACGTTCTGCTGCGTCTGGGGCGCGTTGCGGATCTGGCGGATGGTTCCATGGAACCGATCGTCCGGGAAGGCGTCCACGACGAAGGTGGCGTCCATCCCCGCGGCGAGCTTGCCCACGTCGGCCTCGGCGACGCTGGTGTCCACCTGCATCACCCGCAGGTCGCCGGCAAGGGTGAAGATGGTCGGGGCCTGCAGCGAGGCGGCGACCGTCTGGCCGACGTCCACGCTGCGGGAGATGACCGTGCCGTCGATCGGTGAGTTGATCTTCGTGTAGTCGAGGTTCACCTGGGCCTGGTTCAGCTGGGCCCGGGCCTGGGCCAGGTTGCCGCGGGCGGCCACCACGGCAGCCTGGGCGGCGAGGTAGGTGGTCTCGGAGATGTCGAGGTCCGCCTGGGCAATGAGGTTGCCCGACCGGAGGGGCTTGTTCCGGTCGTAGGCCCTCTTGGCGGCGAGCACGTTCGCCTCGGCCTGCTTGAGCTGCCCTTCGGCCTGGAGGACGTTGGCCTTCTGCTGCTCGAGGTTGGCCTGGAAGAGGGCCGGATCGATCTCGGCGATCAGCGCTCCCTTCTTCACCGTGTCATTCCAGTCCGCGAGGAGCCGGGCGATCCTGCCGCTGACCTGGCTCCCGACCTGGACCGTCACCACGGCCGAGAGCAAGCCCGTGGCCGTGACCCTCGCCACCACGGGGCCTTTGCCCGCGACGGCGGTCGTGTAGATGAGCGGAGGGGGACGCCGCGCCACCCTCCAGACCACCAGGCTGACGACCAGGAACAGGACGAGCGCGGAGGCCCAGACCAGGCGTCGGCGGCCGCGGGGAGGCGCGTCGGAATCGGGCATGGGGCCAGATTCAAACACCCGCCATGCCGTTGGAGTTAAGCCCCCACCCGCCACGGCGTTGGAGCTGCGCGCCCGGAGAGCCTCAGCGCTTCAGCATCGGCTTGCCCTCGTGGGTGACCAGGAGGTCGTGCATGTCGTTGGCGTGCTCCTCCTCCTGGGCCAGCACGCGCTCGAGCAGGGTCCTCGTGGTCGGGTCCTTGTCGGCGAAGTACCGGATGAGGTCCCGGTAGTGCTCGATGGCGATCCGCTCGGCCACCAGGTTCTCGCGGATCATGTCCACCAGGTTCTCTCCCTCATCGTACTGCGAGGCGGCGCGGCTGGTGAGCCCCTCGGGGTCGAAGTTGGGCCGCCCGCCGAGCTGGTTGATGCGCTCGGCGATGAGGTCCATGTGCTCCCCCTCCTCGCGGGCGTGCTGGGCGAACTCCTCCTTCACGCTCTCGCTGGCGAGGCCGGTGGCGGCGACCGCGTGCGACTTGTAGCGGAGGACGCAGACGATCTCCGTGGCCAGCGCCTCGTTGAGCAAGGCGATGGCGGTCTGCACGTCGCCGCCGTAGTTCTCGGTGACCGCACCCATCTCCAGCTTCTCGCGCGCCCGCCTGCGGATGGCGGCGATGTCGGTGGCGAAGCTGCCCTTGTTGCCCATGGCGGTCGGACCTCCAGCGGATGGTTGCGGTGGCTGGAGAGTTCAGTCGTTGGCCGCCAGGGAGCAAAGCAACTTCTTCCGGATCGGCGATCAGCTGACACTCCGGACGGGAACCTCGGTCATCCGCCGAGTAGGCGCTGGACCAGCCAGAACGTCCCCAGCGCGCCCACCGCCGTCGAGGCCCAGCGAGCCCCTCCCGGCCAGACGCCCCGGATGCCCCGGAGCCAGCGGAGGAGCGGCCAGGCCAGGGCGACGATGACCAGCTGACCCAGCTCGACGCCGAGGTTGAAGGTCAGGAGGCTCGGTGCGAGCAGCGCGCGCGGCAGCTCGAGCGCCCTCAGGGCGCCGGCGAACCCGAAACCGTGGACCAGCCCGAAGCCGAAGGTGAGCCGCCACCGGTGGGCGATGGCGCCGCGCACCCGCTCCGCGGAGAGCGGCGGGCGCAGGGCGACGAGGTTCTCCACCGCCACCGCCACGATGCTGAGGGCGATCAACGGCTCGACCACCCTCGGTGGTGGAACGAGCCAGCCGAGGGTCGCCACGGCCAGGGTCAAGGAGTGGGCGACGGTGAACGCCGTGACGATGGCCAGGAGCTGGCGAAACGTGCCTCCCAGGAGCAGGACCCCGAGGAGGAACGCGATGTGGTCACTGCCCTGGAAGATGTGCTCCGCCCCGAGGCGGAGGAACCTTCCTGCCCCGGCCCAGGCCCCCGGCTGCGCCTCCACCTCGATGACCGGCGCGGCGGCGCGGGCGGTCCGCTGCACCGTCGCTCCCGGCAGGCGCAGGAGCGCGACGTGCAGGTGACCGTCGGGGAGCCGGTCCAGGAACCCCAGGCGCATCCGGAGCCGCACCGGCGGGCGCGGACAGTCCCAGCGGGCGGTGACCGCCACGCCGTCCTCCTGGACCGGCGCGACCGAGCTGCCCGAGAGGGCGCAGGGGGCGCCGTCGGCCGAGACCTCGACCGTCGCCGCCACGTCCTCGGGCCGGAGCTGGTCGAGCTCCACCCGGGCGAACTGGAGCACGGCGGTCACCGTGCGCCCGTCGACGTGGACGTCGCCGGTGGACAGCCGCAGGGCATGTGCCCGGGCCGGCTCCGGAACGAGCAGGGCGAGCAGCATCAGGGCGACGGAGGACCGGGCCGGGCGCATCGGGGCGCCCGACCCTAGCGGGCCCGGGCGGTGGAGCGGACATCGATTTCGCTTGAATCCGGTCGGGACGCTCGGCCGTACTCCGCCAGTCAGACCCATGTTCCCGGGGCGATCCAGGCACGCGCAGCGCCGGAGCGAGGCCGC
>DATJVY010000023.1:0-64555 GCA_035501615.1 Myxococcaceae bacterium | reverse complement strand
GGCCCCCAGAAGATGATCTTCGAGGCCCGCAGGACGTAGACCGCGGTGACGAACGCGCCCAGCACCGCCGGCACCGTCCACCAGGCGCTCCGGCCGGTCGCCGCGCCGAGGAACACCAGGAACTCGGCGACGAAGCCGGCGGTCCCGGGGAGGCCGAGGGAGGAGAGCGCCCCCAGGGTGAAGAACGCGGCGATGGCCGGCATGGAATGCGCGAAGCCGCCCATCTTCGCCAGGTCCCGGGTGTGGGCCCGCTCGTAGACCAGGCCCACCAGGGCGAAGAAGAGCCCGGTCATGATGCCGTGGGCGAACATCTGGAACACCGCCCCGTTCCAGCCCACCGGGGTCAGGGTCGCGGCGCCGAGCATCACCACGCCCATGTGGCTCACCGAGGAGTAGGCGACGATGTACTTGAGGTCGTCCTGGGCCGCGGCGCAGAGCGCGCCGTAGAGGATGTTGACCACCGCCACCGCGCCGACGATCGGCGCCCAGGCCACCGCCGCCTCGGGGGCGAGCACCATCCCCACCCGCATCACGCCGAAGGCCCCGAGCTTCATCAGCACCCCGGCGTGCAGCATGCTGACCGCGGTCGGCGCCGAGGCGTGCCCGTCCGGGCTCCAGGTGTGGAAGGGGAAGACGCCGGCGAGCGTGCCGAACCCCAGCCAGAGCAGGGGGAAGACCCACATCTGGGTCGAGCGGGGGAACGACACGAGGGCGAGGTGCGCGAGGTCGAAGGTCCTCGCGCCCGCGCGCGACCAGAGCCCGAGGATGGCGACGAGGATCGCGGCCGAGCCCACCAGCAGCATCAGGGTGAGCTTCATGGCCGCGTACTCGCGGGCGCCCACCGAGAACCGCCGCCACGCGCCCCGGAAGGGACCGGCGGGCGCGATCTTGTGGCTGCTCCCCCAGATGCCGATGAGCAGGTACATCGGCAGCACGGCGATCTCGTAGAAGAGGAAGAAGACGAAGAGGTCCTGGCTGACGAAGACGCCGAACACGCCGGTGACCAGGGTCAGGAGGAGGACGAAGAACTCCTTGTCCCGGCGCTGCACCGTCCAGCTCGCCAGCACTCCGGTGACGATGATGATGCCGGTCAGGAGCACCAGGGTGATGCTCCAGCCGTCGGCGGCGAGCGAGAGCGAGATGCCCATCGAGGGGACCAGCGGGTACCGCTCGGCGAGCTGGAAGCCTCCCACCCCCCGGTCCCAGGCCAGCGCCGCCACGACCGCGCCCACCAGCCCCCCACCGGCGCCGGCCAGCGCGACCCACCGGACGAGCCGCCGCATCCGGCCGGGAACGACGAGGAGGAGCGCCGCGGCGACGGCGGGCGAGGCGACCATCCACCCGAGCAGGTGGCGGCTCATCGCCAGGCCCCCAGGACGAGCAGCGCCAGCGCCCCCAGCACCACCGCCAGCGCATAGTCGCGGACCCGGCCGGTCTGGAGGGGCCGGACGGCCGCCCCCGCCTCCAGCGTTCCCCAACCGAGGCCGTTCATCAGCCCGTCGACGAGGTAGCGGTCCACCCAGCGCAGCACACCGCTCAGGGGCAGGAGCACGCCACGGTAGCCGAACGCCCAGACCCGGTCGACGAGCGAGGCACGGTCCAGGGCGGCCAGCGTAGCGGCCAGCGGCGCCTCCCGGCCGCGGCCGTAGAGGGCGACGGAGAGCGCGAGCCCGCCCAGCGCCGCGACGCTGGCCAGCACCGGCGTCCGCCCGAGGTGGAGATGCAGCTCGGTGCCGAGCCCCCGCGCCAGCCACGGCCCGAGGAACCCTCCGGCCACCGTGGGAATCGCGAGGACCACCAGGGGGCCGGTCATGACCGCCGGCGATTCATGGGCGTGCGCCGCGGCCGCCGAGGGCTTCCCGAGGAAGGTCAGCACCAGCACCCGTCCCATGTAGAAGGCGGTCAGGAAGGCGGTGGCGAGCAGCAGCGCCCAGGGCACCCAGCCCGCCCTCCCCTCCACCGCGGTGAGGATCGCGTCCTTGGAGGCGAAGCCGGCGAAGGGTGGGATGCCGGAGAGCGAGAGCGCGCCGGCGGCGAAGGTGACCGCGGTGACCGGCATCTTCCGCCCGAGCCCGCCCATGTCGCTCAGGTAGTTGGAGTGGACGGCATGGATGACGCTGCCGGCGCCGAGGAAGAGGAGCGCCTTGAAGAAGGCGTGGGTGCCGAGGTGGAAGAAGCCCGCGAAGGCCGAGCCCGCTCCGAGGGCCGCCACCATGAAGCCGAGCTGGGAGCAGGTGGAGTAGGCCAGCACCCGCTTGATGTCGGTCTGCACCAGGCCGAGGAGCGCGGCGAACACCGCGGTGATGGTGCCGATCCACAGCATCCCGCCCTGGACCCAGGGAGCCTGGGCGAAGAGCGGATCCGCCCGGACGACCAGGTAGACGCCCGCCGCCACCATGGTCGCGGCGTGAAGCAGCGCCGAGACCGGCGTGGGGCCCTCCATCGCATCGGGGAGCCAGACGTGGAGCGGGAACTGCGCGGACTTCCCCATCACCGCGAGGAAGACGAGGGCCGCGGTCGCCTCCGCCACCTCGGGGCGGAGCGCCACGTCCCAGGAGAAGGCCCCGGTGCGAGCGAAGAGCAGCAGGAGCGCGAACAGAAAGCCCATGTCCGCGAGCTTCGTCATCCAGAAGGCCTTCACCGCGGCGCGCGCGGCGCTCGGACGATCGAAGTGGAAGCCGATGAGCAGGTAGCTCACCAGGCCCACCAGCTCCCAGCCGGCGAACGCCTGGAGCAGGTCCGGGGCGAGCACCAGGGCGTTCATGCTGAAGAGGAAGAGCGCGTGGTAGGCGAAGTACCGGCCGTAGGAGCGTGGCGTCTCCCCGTGCATGTAGGCCACCGAGTAGACCTGGACCGCGAGCGCGACGAGGCAGACCACCGCCAGCATCGGGACCGAGACCGCGTCCAGGCGCACTCCCACCTCGCCCAGACCCCTCCCCTGGACGACCAGCCAGGGGACCGTGGCGCGGACGGCCTGGCCTGCGACGTCCTGGAGCACGAGGGTGGCGGCGGCGCCGGTCGCGAGGACGCTCCCGACCAGGGTCAGCAGCGCCGCCGGGACGCCGCGGTGGCGCAGCGGAGGGATGACCACCGAGATCAGCGCCGCGCCGAGCGGGGCGGCGAGCGTGACGAGGGCCAGGGTGACCGAGGGACTCATCCCTTCGCCTCGCTGGCCAGCTCGAGGAGGGTGTCCCCGTGGCGGCGGTACAGGAGGAGCACCAGGGCGAGCCCCACCGCCACCTCGGCCACGGTGACCGCCAGGGCGAAGAGCACCAGCGGATGACCGGGAGCGCCGCCGTAGCGGGCGAAGGCGACGAAGACCAGGTTCGCCGCGTTGGCCATGACCTCGATGGAGAGGAGGAGGGCCACCGCCTGCCGGCGGGTGAGCAGGCCGTAGATGCCGACGCTGAACAACGCGGTCGCGACGAGGAGGAGGGCTCGGAGCGTCACGGCGTGCTCCCCTCTCCGAGGCCGCGCCGCTCGACGGGTGAGGCCGGGTCGGGAGCGGGATCGCGCCGGCGCGCGAGGACCACCGCGCTGACGATGGCCGCCAGCAGCAGCACCGAGGCCACCTCGAAGGGAAGCAGGTAGCGGTCGAGCAGCGCCTGGGCGAGCTCCTGGGTGGACGGAGTCGACACGGGGGGGAAGCCCGAGAGGTCCGTCCGGAGGATGGCCCAGGCGAGGGCGGCGAAGAAGCCCAGGGCGGCCAGCGCGCCGCGGAGCCGGTTGGCCGCCTCCACCGGGACGGTGTTCCCGGCGTGCTTCCGGGTCACCATCACCCCGAACACCATGAGGGTCACGACGCCGCCGACGTAGGTCAGCACCTGGACGCCGGCCAGGAAGGGGGCGCTGAGCAGCGCGTACAGCACCGCCGTCCCCAGCAGCGTCACGGCGAGCCAGAGCACCGCCCGGACCAGGTCGCGGCTGCTCACCACGCGAAGCGCGGGGAAGCCCACCAGCACGAAGGCCAGCGCCCCGAAGCCCAGCTCGCCGTTCACGTCGTCCCCTTCCCGCCCGGGCCCGCCGGAGAGCCGCCCTCCGCGGCCGGAGCGACGGACGCGGCGCCAGGGCTCGACGGCGCGACGGGAGCAGCCGTCCCGGCCGAGGGGGCGGGCCCCGCGGCAGCCCCCGGGGACGGGGACGTGGTCGCGGCTGCGGCTCCGGCGCTCGGCGCAGGGGCAGGCTTCGCCGGGGCGGCCGCGGTGGCCTCCACCTTCGGGGGCTTGGGTGGCACCTGCATCCCGTTCAGCCGGGTCGCGTCTCCCCAGGCGCGGTGCTTGGACTTCTCGTTCGCGTAGAGCCTGGCCATGGTGAGGACCAGGTCCTCGCGCCCGTAGGCGGGCAGCTCGGGCTCGCGGGTCATCACGATGGCGTCCGTGGGGCAGACCTGGACGCAGAGCTCGCAGTAGATGCAGGCGTTCAGGTCCAGCACGAAGTCGTCGGCGTAGCCGCGCTTCTTCCCGCTGATGGGCGACTCGCGCTTTCCGCCTGCCTTGATGGCGATGACCTGCGACGGGCAGATGCGCTCGCACTGCAGGCAGCCGATGCAGGCCTCGTCACCGTCGTCCTCGTGGAGCAGCGCGAAGCTCGCCCGGTACCGCTCGGCCCGGGGGCGGATCACCTTCGGGAACTCGACCGTCACCGGCTTGCGGAGGAGGTTGTGGAAGCTGGTCGCCAGCGCGCGCGCGGCGGAGGAGAGGTAGCCCTTCACCGGAACACCACCCAGACCGCGGCGGCGCCGACCAGGAGCACGCCGGTCGGCACCAGCACCTTCCAGCACAGTCCCATCAGCTGGTCCGCCCGGAAGCGGAGGAGCGACCAGCGGATCCAGTACAGGCCGGTGAAGAGCAGGAGGGTCTTCAGCACCATCCAGTGCAGCCCGGGGCGGAACGGCCCGTCCCAGCCGCCGAGGAACAGCGCCGCGCCCACCGCGGAGGCGACCAGGGTGTGGATGTACTCGGCCATCAGGAAGATGGCGAACTTCATCCCGGTGTACTCGGTGGTGACGCCGGCGACGAGCTCGCTCTCCGCCTCGGGGATGTCGAAGGGGATGCGGTTGGCCTCGGCCAGCATCGCCAGGACGAAGATGCCGAACGCAGGCAGCCCGATGAAGAAGGGCCAGACGACGAACCAGTGGTGGTCGGCCTGCGTCTGGACGATGGTCCCCAGGCGGAGCGAGCCGGAGAGGATGACCGGCACCATCGCCGCGAGCAGCAGCGGAACCTCGTAGGAGATGGACTGCGCCACCGCGCGCATCCCCCCGAGCAGCGCCAGCTTGTTGTTGCTCGCCCATCCGGCGCCGAACACCGGGAGCACCGTCACCGCGCCCACCGCCAGGACATAGAGCACTCCGACGTCAAGGTCCGAGGCGACCACCGAGGGCGAGAAGGGAACGACCGCCGCGGCGCCCAGCGCGACGAGGGCGGCGAGCGGGGGCACCAGGTTGAAGATCGCCGGGTCGGCGTTCTCCGGGACGATGTCCTCCTTCTGCAGCAGCTTCAGCAGATCGGCCACCGGCTGAAGGAGCCCCGAGGGGCCGACCATCGTCGGGCCGAGCCGCGTCTGGAGCCGGGCGGCGAACTTCCGCTCGAACCACAGCGCCATCGCCGTCGCGGTGAGGACCACCGTGACGATCAGCACCGAGTACACCGCCCCGTGGACGACCCCCTCGCTCACCGGTCCACCTCGCCCATGATGGGGTCCATCGAGCCGAGGATCGCCACCGCGTCGCTCACCGTGCCCCCGGGGATGACGTAGGGCAGCGCGGAGAGGGCGTGGAGGCTGGGAGGCCGGATCTTGAGCCGGTACGGGAACTGGGTCCCGTCGGAGATGAGGTAGCTCCCCAGCTCACCGCGCGGGGTCTCGATGGCCACGTAGACCTGGCCGGGGGGAATCTTGGTCTGCACCGGGAGCTTCACCGGCTTACCGGAGTTGATGCTCCCCTCGGGGACCCCATCGACCATCTCCCGGACCAGACGGACGCTCTCCCGCATCTCGCCCAGCCGGACGCGGGCGCGGGCCAGGCAGTCCCCGCCCTGCGCGGTCACGACGCGGACCTTCACCTCGTCGTAGGCGTGGAAGGGAGCGTCGCGCCGGAGGTCGTGGTCCACCCCGCAAGCGCGGAGGATGGGGCCGGTGATGCCCAGCTCGAGCGCCAGCTCCGCATCGAGCGTCCCGACGCCGGCCGTCCGGTCGAGGAAGATGCGGTTCTGCAGCGTCATCGCCTCGTACTCGTCGATCCGCGGCCCGATGAGGTCGAGCGCGGCGTGCACCTTCGCGCTCCAGCCGGCGGGCAGGTCGTGCCGGTTCCCGCCGATGGTGTGGGTGTTGTAGTGGAACCGCGCGCCGGTGACCTCCTCGAAGAGGTCGAGGACCAGCTCGCGCTCGCGGAAACAGTGGAGGAACACCGTCGAGCCGCCGCCGAGCGCCCCTCCCAGGTCCAGGGCGAAGGTGCCGAGCCAGAGGAGGTGGGAGGCGATCCGCTGCAGCTCGGCGAAGATCGTCCGCATCCATCGCGCCCGCCGCGGGACCTCGAGCTTGAGCGCCGCCTCGAAGGCCATGTTCAGCGCCTGCTCGTTGGTCATCGGCGCGACGTAGTCGTTCTTGTCGACGATGGGGGTGATCTGCACGTAGGCCAGCGTCTCGCAGAGCTTCTCCACCGCGCGGTGGAGGTAGCCGACGTGCGGCACGACCTTCACCACCTTCTCCCCGTCCAGGTAGAGGTCCATCCGGAAGACCCCGTGGGTGGAGGGGTGCTGCGGCCCGAAGTGGAGCAGCATCAGCTCGCCCTCGGGGTCGTACCGGTCGACCGATAGGTGGGGATCGATCCGGCGGGTGATCTGGACCGTCGGGAGTGCGGTCATCGCCAGGGCGCGTACGGCAGGTTGGCCGGCAGGTCCCGGCGAAGGGGGAAGCGGTCGTAGTTCTCCGGCATCATCAGCCGGCGCAGGTCGGGATGATCGGCGAACACCACCCCGACCAGGTCGTACTGCTCGCGCTCCTGCCAGTCCGCGCCGGCGAAGAGCGCGAACAGCGAGGGCACCGGCTCGCCGGTGGCGAGCCGCACCGTCCAGGTGGCGAGGCGCGAACCCGCCCCGACGGTCCGCAGGAGGTAGGTCACCTCGTAGTGCTCGACCTCGTCGGGGGCCTTGCCCTTCCGGCCCGTGCCCGGCACCCAGTGGGTGGCGATGACCGAGACGAACTGCCGGTAGCCCCGGGCCTTGAGCCTGGAAGCCACGTCGAGGTGCCGCGCCACCGGGACCAGCGGAGGACCGCCCTCCCCGCTCGCGGCGATTCCCAGCTCGGCGAGCACCGCCGGCACGTCGGAGCCCGAGGGGTCGGGCCGCTCCGCCACGGGCTCCGGTGCCTCTGCTCCGAGCGTCGTGCGCACCGGCGGGGTGATCTCCACCTCGGTGGCGACGTCCGCCGACTCCACCTGCGCACGGTCCATCTCGGCCGTGCGATCGGGGTCCACGAGGCGCGGGATGGACGGCTTGGTGATCTTGAGGAGCTCGGGGTTCACCTCGGGGGTGACCGTCTCTCCCTTGCGCCGCTTCCGGATCTTCTCCTGAAGGCGGAGGAAGCCGTGCATCAGCGCCTCCGGATTCGGCGGGCAGCCCGGGACGTAGACATCCACCGGGAGGAAGGTGTCCACCCCGGGAACGACCGAGTACAGGTTCCGGTAGAAGTCGCCGGAGATGGCGCAGGAGCCCATGGCGATGCACCACTTGGGCTCGGGCATCTGGTCCCAGAGCTTCTTCACCCGCGGGGCCATCTTCACGGTGATGGTTCCGGCGACCACCATCACGTCCGCCTGGCGCGGGGTTGCCCGGACGATGGTGCCCATCCGGTCGATGTCCACCCGGCTGGCGGCGGTGGCCATGAACTCGATGCCGCAGCAGCTGGTTGCCATGGGGAAGACCCACAGCGCGTTGCTCATCCCCCAGGTGAGCACCTGGTCGAGAACCGTGGTGGCCACCGTCAGCCCGGGCACGCTGAGCAGCGTCCGGTACAGCGGGTGCTCGAACGCCGCCCCGTCGTCCACCGTCCTCACACCCACTCCAGCGCTCCTTTCCGGACCGCCCAGCCCCAGCCGAGCATCAGCACCCCCACGAAGGTTCCCACCGCGACCAGCCCCGCGCTCCCCACCTCGCGGACGATGGTGCTCCAGGGGAGGATGAGCGCCGCCTCGATGTCGAACAGGACGAAAAACAGCGCCACCACGTAGTACCGGGCGTGGAAGCGTACCCAGGCCATGCCCTGGGGGCTCTCGCCGCATTCGTAGGTCTCGCGCTTCAGCGGGCTCGAGACGCGGGCACGCACGCGGAGGAGCTTCGCCGCGACGAGCAGGCTCCCCACGGCGGCGAAGGAGATGACGAGAAAGGCGAGGAGGGTGAGGCCCTGGGTCATGCACGTGCTCCCGGGGCCGAGGTCCTACTGCGCGACCGGGTCGTCCGCATAGGCCTCCCCATCGTCCGGTTTCTCGGGGCAGCGCGCCAGCTCGGATTTGACCAGGGCCTGATGATGCACCTCTTCCGCGCGGAGCTCCTGGAAGAGGGCCTTCAACTCCGGGTCCTTGACGCGGGGCAGCGCCTCGTCGAAGAAGGCATGGGCCTTGATCTCCGAGGCAAGCACCGTCTCCAGGGCCTCGCGGACGCCCATGAAGGCCCGGGCCTGCTCGTAACCGGGGGCTTCGACGTCGAAGATCTGCGTCCGCTCGACCGTGGAGGGAGCGTCCCCGAAGAGCGTCTGCCGGCGCTCCAGCAGCTCGGAGCGGTGCCGGTCCTCGATGCGGGCCATCCGGGTGAAGAAGTCCGCCACCTCGGGGGTGGCGTGGGCGGCGAGCTGCTCGGAGAACTCCCGGTAGCGGTCGCGGGCCTCCTCCTCGATGAGGATGGCCAGGTCGAGCGCGTCCCGGAGCGTCAGCCGCTCGAAGTCGATGCCGGTGACCGGAGTCATGGGGTTACCCTCCTCGGCTCGACAGTCCGTCGAGCACCCGGGCCCTCGACCGGGGCTCGCCCCGCTGCAGCTCGGCCTGGCGCTGGCGAACCAAGGCCTCGTAGGTCGGGGGCGGGTCGGGGTTCCGGTAGAAGACGCCGGTGTACAGCTCGGTGCCGTAGGCCCGCGCCAGGTCGAGCGCCGCGAGCTGGTTCGTCGGATCGTGCCCCAGGCTGGCGAGGGACTTCATCCGCGTCTTGTGGGCGCGGAGCTGCTGCTCCTCCTCGCCGAACGTCACGCAGGGCGACTGGATGTTGACGAAGGAGAAGCCCGGGTAGCGGAGGGCCTCCTCGATGAGCGCGGTCATGCCCGGCATGTCGGCCGGGGTGGCCTGGGCGACGAAGCCCGCGCCGTAGGCGAGGACGGTGAGCAGCGGGTTGATGGGCTGCTCCAGGCTCCCCATCGGCGAGGTGACGGTCTTCAGGCCCCGGGGCGAGGTGGGCGAGAGCTGCCCCTTGGTGAGCCCGTACACCTGGTTGTCCATCACGAGGTAGGTGAGGTCCACGTTGCGGCGGATGGCATGGGGGACGTGGCCTCCGCCGATGGAGAAGCCGTCGCCGTCACCGCCGGCCACCACCACCAGGAGGTCGGGGTTGGCGAGCTTGACCCCCTGGGCGATGGGGAGGGCGCGGCCGTGGACGGTGTTGAAGCCATAGGCCGTGGTGTAGCCGGGGATGCGGCTCGAGCAGCCGATGCCGGAGATGAAGGCGATCTCGTGCGGGGGGCGGCCGATCGCACTCAGCGCCCGGTAGAGCGCCTGCACCACGCCATAGTCTCCGCAGCCCGGGCACCAGATGGGCTTGAGGGGGCTCTTGTAGTCGTTCGGGGCGAGGAAGGCGTTCATCGGACCAGGCCCTCCGCCTGCTGCTGCAGCCGCTCCACCACCTCGTCGGCGTGGAATGGCTGGGCCCCGCTCCGGGCCAACGACGTCACGCCCGGGGGGACGTCCACGAACATCCGCAGCACCCGGTACAGCTGCCCCTGGTGCGAGAGCTCCAGCACCAGGCCTCGCCGCGCCGAGGCGAAGAACTCGCGGTACACCGGCTCGGCCACCGGATAGAGCAGGTGGGGGACCAGGAGCTGGACCGGCAGGCCGCGGGCGCGGGCCAGCGCGAAGGCCTCGCGGGCGACTCCGGCCGAGCTCCCCCAGCTCACGAGGCCCAGCGGCGCGTCGCGCGGGCCCTCCCGCTCGAAGAGATCGGCCCTCTCCTGAAGCGCGCCGAGCTTGCGGAAGCGCTTCGCGTTCATCGACGCGTGCACCGCGCCGCTGGCGGTGGGGGCGCCGCGGACGTCGTGCTCGATTCCAGCGGCGAGGTAGTTGCCTCCCGGCATCCCCGGATGGCTGAGCGGGCTCACGCCCGATGGCGTCTCGGCGAAGCGCTGGTAGCCCTCCGCCAGCTGCTCGGGCGTCGGCACGAGGCGGTGCAGCACCTCGAACCGCGAGACGTCGATGGGCTCCAGCGTCTCCTTGCGCTGGGCGATCTCCTGATCCGAGAGGAGGACGACCGGGGTCTGGTACCGCTCGGCCAGGTTGAACGCCTCGACCGTGAGCCGGAAGGTGTCCTCCACGCCGGTGGGGGCGAGCACCGGGCGGAGCACGTCGCCATGGGCGCTGAACGCCGCCTGGAAGAGGTCCGCCTGCTCTGGCTTGGTGGGGAGGCCAGTGGACGGGCCGCCGCGCTGCACGTCGACCAGCACCAGCGGCAGCTCGGCGATCGACGCCAGGCCCAGCACCTCGGTCTTGAGCGACATGCCCGGGCCGGAGGTGGCGGTCATCGACTTCTTCCCGGCGAAGGAGGCTCCCACCGCCGCGCCCACGCCGCTGATCTCGTCCTCGGCCTGGAGCACGACGCCGCCGTACTTCGGCAGCTCCCGGGAGAGGATCTGCATCACCTCGGTGGAGGGGGTGATGGGGTAGCCGCCGAAGAACTCGCAGCCGGCGAAGATGGCGGCCGAGGCGCACATCTCGTTCCCGTCGCAGAGCAGCTTGGGCGTCGAGGACGGGGGCGGAGCCAGGACGCGCGGCGCCTCGAGGGGATGGGCGCGGGCGTGGGCGATCCCCGCCGCCAGCGCCTTGCGGTTCGCCTCGAGGAGCCCCTCCCCCTTCTGGGCGAACTTCTTCTGGAGCGCGCGGTCGAGCGCCTCCGGCGGGATGCCGAACCAGCCGGAGAGGATGCCGAGGACCACGGTGGTCTTCGCGCGGTCGGTGCCCGCGGCCGACTTCGCCAGCTCCCCGAGCGGCACGGCCAGGACCTGGCGCGGGCCATGGCCAGGCGGCGCGAGGTCGGCGGGCGGCGGGCCGGCCTTCGCCTCGTGGATGACCACCGTGTCCGGCCCCAGCGGCAGCTCCGCGCCGAAGCGGCGGAAGTCCTCCCAGTTGAGGGCGACGGCCACGTCCAGCACCCCGCCCGGGTTCAGGACCTTGCGGCCGGAGATCCGCACGCGGCAGGAGGACTCGCCACCCCGGATCTGCGAGCCGAAGCTCTTGGTCATGAGGGCATGGAAGCCCTGAGAGGCGACCGCCGCGAGCAGCGACTCGCCGGCGCTGACGACGCCGTCTCCGCCCGAACCCACCATTCCGACGACGAGATCCTCGAGCATCGGAGGGCCGCACGGTGCAACTCGCAGGCCTGCCGGGGAGAGGCTGTGGGAGCGGCCCGGCCCGCAAACGGTGCGCGCCGTCCGGGACGTCGCCCGGGGATTGCGCACGAACCGCCGCCGATCAGCCCTTGGGGCGGAGCCTGCCTTCACCCAGGGCGAGAAGGAGCGAGGAGAGGTCCACCCGCGCGGTCCGGAGGAAGATGCGGAGCGCCCGCTCGGCGCCCACCGCCAGCGCGGCCAGCTTCTCCAGCCGGGCGAGCCGCTCCCGCCCCACCCCGCTGGCCGCCGCCAGGCGCCGGGCCTCCTCCAGGTCGGCCCGGATGCGGGTGATGAACGCGGTCTCGCGCTCCTGGATGACGCGCCGGACCATCTGCACCAGGTCGGTCTCGGCGCGGAAGTGCCAGGCTCCGGTGCCGGGCTGCCGGATGCGGAGCACCACGCCCCAGCGCTCGAGGTCCCGGACCAGCATCGAGACCGCGCCCTTGCTGAGCCCCAGCTCCTCCTCGAGCTGGGTGGCGGTCATCGACGTGCCGCGCAGGTACAGCACCGCCCAGACGCGCCCCTGGTTGTGCTTGAAGCCCCAGAACTCGATGACGTTCCCCACCGCGTCGATGGCCAGCGCCTCCCAGCGCGGCAGCCCCGGAGCGGGATCGGGGGCGCCCAGGCGAGGCGCATCGGACCAGCTGTAACCCTTGGCCGGCATCGTGGAGCTCTCGCTAGCGGAAGGCCGCCCCCAGCCGTCTGGCCCAGCTGGTCAGCTCGTCGGCCCCGCGGGAGTCGCGCAGGGGGCCGAGCGCATCGAGGGCGGCGTCGATCTCCCGGTCCATGAGCGTCAGCGCCGCCCGCGGAGCGTCGGTGGCGAGGACCGCGGTCCCCAGCTCGCGCACCCGGTCGTCGGCCATGGAGCCGAAGGCCCAGAGGTCCTTGATTCGCCGGCGGAGCGGCTCGTCCATCTGCGCGGCGAGCAGGATGGGGAGCGACGGGGTGCGGGACTTGAAGTCGGCGAACACCGGCTTGCCCGGGTCTCCGCCGTTGAGGTCCTTCAGGTCGTCGGCGATCTGGAAGGCCACCCCGAGGTGCCGGCCGAAGGTCTCGAAGCGGCGGGCGACCTCGTCCCTGCCGGCCAGCCGGCCCGCGGCGGCGCCGCAGAAGCCGAAGAGCGCTCCGGTCTTGCCCTCCATGATGCTCCGGAACCGCTCGACCGACAGCGACAGGTCCCCGCGGGCCTCCACCTCGCCGATGGTCGCCCGCGTCATCTCGGCGACGGTCCGGACGGCGGCGAAGGTGATCTCCCGGTCGAGCCCGGCCAGCTCGTCCAGGGCCAGGGTGAGGAGCAGGTCGCCCCCCATCACCGCCACCACGTTGCCCCAGAGCGCGTTCACCGTGGGGCGGCTGCGGCGATACATCCCCGCGTCGACGACGTCGTCGTGGAGCAGGCTCGCCGAGTGCACGAGCTCCGCCGCCACGGCCACGTGGAGGAGGCCGTCGTCGGGAGCGCCTGCAGCCAGCCCGAAGAGGTGGACCATCGTCGGCCGCACCCGCTTGCCGCCGCTCCCGATGCACAGGTGCCGCCCCGCGTTGAGCAGGGTGTCGGACTGCGCCACCTCGCCCGAGCCGCGCGACAGCACCGAGGCGAGCCGGTCCTCGGCCGCCTCCAGGAAGCGTCCTGCCTCGGGCGTGTTCTCCATCGGGTTCACCCTGTTCAAGACTACTTGAACTCCACCGGGACCGCCGTGCTTTCTGTCGTGCCAGGCTTTTCGAAGTCACAAGGGCCACTTGCGGCGGCGAGCGTGGCCTGCAGCGCGGCCCGGTCCACCTTTCCGGCCGCGGTCCGCGGCAGCGCCCTGGCCGGGACCACGTCGGCCGGCACCTTGAAGGCAGCGAGCCGGGCCCTGGCCCAGTGGCGCAGGTCCTCGACCGCGCCCGCTGCCCGCGGCACCACCACCGCCACCGGGACCTGGCCCCAGGCCGGGTCGGGGCGACCCACCACCGCCACCTCGGCCACCCCGGGGTGCGCGGCGAGCACCGCCTCCACCTCGGCGGGATAGACGTTCTCGCCTCCGGAGAGGATGAGGTCGGTGCGCCGGGCGAGGACGGTCAGCCGTCCCGCGGCGTCGAGTCGGCCGATGTCGCCGGTGAGGAGCCAGCCCTCCCGGAGCGCCTCGGCAGTCGCCGCGCCGTCGCCGAGGTAGCCCTGCATCAGCGTGGCGCCGCGCACGGCGATGGTCCCCTCCTCGCCCGCGGCCAGCGGCTGGCCGGCCGGACCCAGCACGCGGAGCTCCAGACCCGGGAGCGGATGTCCGGCCGTCCGCCCGTCGGCCGCCGCCGGGCGCTCGGTCGTCACCTGGGAGCAGGCCTCGGTGAGCCCGTAGGTCAGGAGGACCGGAAACCCGGCCGCCCGCGCCCGCTCCACCAGCGCCGGGGGCACCGGTCCGCCCCCGACGAGGATGCCCCGCAGCCGCCCTCGGGCGAGGCCCGCGTCCAGGCACTGCTGGAGGGTACGCGCGACCAGGCTCAGGTGGGTGATGCCCTCGTCCCGGACGGTGCTCACCACGGCGTCGGCGTCGAACCGGGGGTGGAGCACCAGGGTGGCTCCGTCATGGGCACAGCGGACCGCCATCGCCAGCCCGCCCACGTGGAACAGCGGGAGGTTGCAGAGCCAGCGGTCGCCGTGGCGGGGCCCCAGGTTGGCGGCCGAGGCACGGGCCAGCGCGTCGAAGGCCCCGACGGACAGCCGCGCCGCCTTGGGGGTGCCGGACGTCCCGGAGGTGAAGAGCAGGGCCCAGTCCGCGGACGCGCTCGACGCATCGTCCGTGACCGGCGAGCCCGCGGCAGGAGCATCGAGGCGCTCGGCGCCGGGAAGCAGGTCGAGCCGCGGGCCATCGGCGAGAATCAGGCGGGGCGCGACGCGCTTCGCCTGCTCCCGGAGCTCGGTCGGGGCGAGGCGGACGTTGAGCGGGACCAGCGCCGCGCCGAGGCGCCGGAGGGCGAAGAGGAGCTGCACCGTCGCGGGGTGGTTCTCGGCAAGCACCGCCACCCGCTCGCCACGATGCACCCGCTCCCGGAGGGCGCCCACCCTCCGGCCCACGTCGGCGTCGAGCGCGCTCCAGCTCCAGCGAAGCTCTCCGGCGACGAGCGCGAGACCGTCCGGGTCCCGCGCCGCGGCCGAGCGCACCGGGCAGCCCGCGCTCACCATCCCAGCGCCTCCGGGTCGAGGGCCAGCCCTGGCCCGGCGGGCAGGAAGAGCATCCCGTGGGACACGGCGTAGCCGCCCATGTCCGACTCGAGGAGGTGGCCGGTCGCGAGCCCGTGCGCCGGACCCTCCAGGGGGAGGGTGCAGGCCAGGTGCGCGGCTCCGGCGCGCGACACGGCTCCGTCGAGCGCGCTGGTGACGACCACCTCGACCCCCACCTGCCAGGCCAGGGCCGCGTACCGTCGCGCGCGAAGGATGCCCCCCACCACCGGCAGCTTGAAGACCAGGACGTCCACGGCCGGGCGCCGACCGCCGAACAGCCCCTCGCGGGCGCCGGGGATGCCGAGCGACTCGTCGGCCGCGATGCGGGCCAGGGACCGGAGCTTCCGCAGGCTCTCGAACTCGGATGCCGGGACCGGCTGCTCGACGTACTCCAGCCTCGCGGGCGCGAAGGCCTGGAGCCGGGCGCGGGCCTCGGGCTCCGACCAGGCGCCGTTCCCGTCGACCCGGATGCGCACGTTCGGCCCGACGGCCTCGCGCACGGCGGTGAGCCGCGTGGCGTCGTGCGCTGCCGGCTGCACCCCGACCTTGATCTTCAGGGTGTCCCACGTCTCGTGCGCCCGGGCCCGCGCCTCGGAGACGAGCGCGTCGACCTCGTCGTCGGTCAGCAGCGCGTTCACCCGGACGGAGCGCGGCTCGGCTCCGAGCCAGCTCGCGAGCGGCACGCCGGCGTGGCGGGCCCCGGCGTCGAGCAGGGCCAGCTCCACCCCGGCCCGGGTCGCGGGGGCCTCCTGGAGAGAGGAGATCGCCCGGATGCGCGCCGCCACCTCGTCGGGGCTGCCGGGGGGTGCAGCGCCGCGGAGCGCCGACGTCGCCTCGCCGAGGGCCGTCTTCGCCCGCTCGATGGGCTCGGTCCCGAAGCCGGGAAGCAACGTCACCTCGCCCAGCCCGTCGCCCAGCCGGAGCCAGAACCCCTCCACGCCCGCGCGCATCCCCGCCCCGGTGTGGAGCGGCGCGCGGAAGCGGAGTGTCCGCGGGCGGATGAGCAGCTCGGTGGTCATCCGTGCCCCCACCACGCCCCGAGGGCGAGGAGCAGTCCGTACGCCGCCTGGAAGCGGGCCGTGGCGCCGAGCGCCGGATTGAGCGCCGCGCCGGTCGTGCCGAGCACCCGGGACAGCGGCCCCCGGGCGAGCGGAGCGGCGGCCAGCGCGGCCACCACCGGCCAGCGGGCCCAGCCGAGGGCGACCATCAGCACCGGCATCGCCAGGGCGACGGCGAGGAGCGCCACGTACTCGGCCCGGCCGAACCCCCGCCCGAGCCGGACCACCAGGGTCCGCTTGCCGGCGCGGGCGTCGGTCTCGGCGTCGCGCAGGTTGTTGACCACGAGGATCATCGTCCCCGTGGCCCCCACGCCGACCGCCGCAGGCCACACCGCCGGGACGAGCCGGAGCGCCTGGGCGTAGAAGGTGCCGGGAACGGCGACCAGGCCGAAGAAGACCATCACGAAGAGGTCTCCCAGCCCGAGGTAGCCGAGCGGGTACGGCCCTCCGGTGTAGGCCCAGCCGGCGAGCACCGAGGCGAGGCCGATGACAACGAAGGGCCAGCCGCCGCGAGAGACGAGGTAGAGCCCCACCACCACCGCGGCGGCGAAGCAGGCCGCCCCCGCGGCGAGCACCGTGCCCGGGGCGATGAGCCCGCTCTGCGTGACCCGGGTGGGGCCCACCCGCTCGTGGGTGTCGGCGCCCTTCCGGAAGTCGTAGTAGTCGTTGGTGAGATTGGTGCCGATCTGGATCAGCACCGCCCCCGAGAGCGCCGCCAGCGCCGGCCAGAGTGCCGCCATCCCCTCCCCCAGGGCGAGCCCGGTCCCCACCACCACCGGGACGACGGCGGCGGTGAGCGTCTTCGGCCGCGCGGCGAGCAGCCAGCTGCGGGCCGAGGGCGCAGCGGTGGGGGCGGCGGCGGTCACGGGCGGCGCGGGAACTTCGAGAAGTCGGGCTTGCGCCGCTCGACGTAGGCGTTGCGGCCCTCCTGCGCTTCCTCGGACATGTAGAAGAGCAGCGTCGCGTTTCCGGCCAGCTCCTGGATGCCGGCCTGGCCGTCGAGGCCGGCGTTGAAGCCCGACTTGAGGAGCCGCAGCGCGAGCGGGCTGAGCTGGAGCATCTCCTGGCACCAGCGGACGGTCTCGGCCTCCAGCTCCGCCAGGGGAACCACGGTGTTCACCAGGCCCATCTGGAGGGCTTGCTGGGCGTCGTACTGCCGGCAGAGGAACCAGATCTCCCGGGCCTTCTTCTGCCCCACGATGGAGGCGAGGTAGCTTGCGCCGAAGCCACCGTCGAAGCTGCCCACCCGCGGGCCGGTCTGGCCGAACCGGGCGTTGTCCGCGGCGATGGTCAGGTCACAGACGACGTGCAGCACGTGGCCGCCGCCGATGGCGTAGCCGGCCACCATGGCCACCACCGGCTTGGGCAGGGAACGGATCTGCTTCTGGAGATCCAGCACGTTGAGCCGCGGGACGCCGTCGCTCCCCACGTAGCCCTCGCTGCCACGGATCCGCTGGTCTCCCCCGGAGCAGAAGGCCTGGTCCCCCGCGCCGGTGAGAACGACCACGCCGATCGCCGGATCCTCGCGCGCGTCGTTGAAGGCCGAGCTCATCTCGAACAGCGTCTGGGGGCGGAAGGCGTTCCGCACCTCGGGCCGGTCGATGGTGATCTTCGCGATGCCGTTCCACTTCTCGTAGACGATGTCCTGATCGTCCCGGACCTTCTTCCACTCTGGTTTCATGCCTGGTTGCTCCCGAGCTCGCCGTCCACGAGCGGCCGTTCGATCCACGGAGCCGACAGGAAGGAGGTCACCTCGCGGGCGTACTCCTCCGGCGACTCCAGATGTGGCGCGTGCCCCGCGCCGGGGAAGACATGACCCCAGACCAGGGGGATCTCCGCCGCCATGGCCCGGGCGACGCCGGTGAACTTCGCGTCGCGCTCCCCGGTGAGAAGGAGCGTGGGCGCCCGCACCGTCCACAGGCGCGTCCAGTAGCTGGGCTGGGCCCCGAGCGACAGCGCCCGCAGCGAACCGGCGAGCGCGTCGGGGCGGTGCGAGAGGCGCCGCGCGTGCAGCCGGGTGCGCAGCTCGTCGGGGAGGGCCCGGAGCCCCTCGAACAGCGGAAGCGCCTCCCAGCGCCGGACGAAGGCCTCGAGCCCCTCGCGCTCGATGACCTCGGCGAGGGCGGCATCGTCGCGGCGGCGCTCGAGCCGCTCGCGGCGCCGGCGGAGGCCGGGGCTGCCCGACTCGAGGATGAGCCGCCCCACCCGGTCCGGAGCGCGCAGGCAGAGCCCCAGCGCCACCCGTGCCCCGAGCGAGTACCCGACCACGTCGACCCGCTCGAGCCGGCGCGCATCGAGCAGCCCGAGCAGCGCGTCCAGGGTGGACTCGAAGGTGGTCTCGGCCTCGAGGGGGCTCTCTCCGTGACCGGGCAGGTCCGGGGCGATCACGCCGAAGTGGGGTCCGAGCAGCGGGCGCAGGTGGCTCCACGCCTCGCGGCTCCCGGTGAATCCGTGGATGAGCAGCAGGGGCGAACCCTGGCCCCATGTCACGTGGGCGAGCTGGCTCATGGGCCGCCCTCCTCGAGCGCACGGGCCACGGCCGCTCCGAGCGCATGGTGAACCTGGACGTTGGTGGCGCGGTCGACCACCCGCGCATCGACGATGGTGAGCCCGGGGGCGCCGGCGCTCTCGAGCGCGGTGGCCAGCTCGGCGGGCGTCTCCGCCCGGAGGAAGCGTCCCCCCCCGAGCGCCGCCGCGCCGGCGAGGTCCGTCCCGTGCGGCGTGCCGAAGAGCGCCTCGAAGCGCTCGGTGCTCCCGGCGATGGGAAGGAAGGAGAAGATGCCGCCCCCGTCGTTGTCGACCACCACGACCGTCAGCCGAACCCCGGCGCGGCGCGCGTGGACCAGAGCCCCGAGGTCGTGGAGGAAGGCCAGGTCTCCGACCAGCGCGACCGTCGGCGCGCCCGAGGCGGCGGCGATGCCCAGCGCCGTGCTCAGGTTCCCGTCGATGCCGTTGAGCCCCCGGTTGGCGAGCACCCGCACCGGACCGGGCGGCGCCGGAGCGAACGCGTCCACGTCGCGGACCGGCATGCTGCTGCCGAGGATCAGCCGCGCCCCGGCCGGGAGGGCGGCGACGACGGCGCGGGCGACGCCGGGCTCGGTCAGCCGCGGCTCGCCCGCCAGGGCGGAAGCGAGCGCCGCCTCTGCCCGGGCGTCGGCGCGGACGAACCCGTCGGCCCAGGTCGCGCGCCTCGGTGCGGTGGCCGCGGCGAGCGCCTCGCAGATGCCGACCGCGTCGCCCTCCAGGACCAGCCCGGCACGGTGCTGCGGATCCACCGGCTGGCCGCCCTCGGAGATCAGCACCACCTCGGCGCCGGAGGCATCGAGCCACTCCGAGGTCCGGCGCGAGCACAGCCCACCCCCGAGGCGAATGACGAGATCGGGACGGGCGGAGAGGGCCCACCCCTCGTTGCGGAGGAGGAGATCCAGGTGCGAGACCGCCGGCTGCCCGGGCGCCCAGCGCACGTTGCTCGCCGCCTCGGCCAGGACCGGATAGCCGTGCGAGGCGGCCAGGGCCCTCACGGCCGTCGCGAGCCGGTCGGAACGGGCGCGCGGCCCCACCACCACGACCCCGCGCTCGGCGGCGGCGAGGCGGCGGCGGACGGCCTCCAGCTCCGCCGCCGGGGGGAGCGAGGACGGGGCCACCATGCGCACGAAGGGCGCGCCCGGCCTCCCCTCCAGCGCCTCGGCGTCCAGCCCGGCCGGCGGCGGCGCGTCGGGAGCGGGGGCCAGCGGCTCGCGGAAGGGCACGTCGAGGTGCACCGGACCCGGGGGACGAGCGGACGCGGTGGCCACGGCCCGGGAGACGACGGCCCGGAGATGCCGGAAGGCGGTGGAGCTCGGCTCGGGAAGGGCGAGGCGCTCCGAGGCCCGGACGAACCGCCCGAACAGGCCCTCCTGCGGCATGGTCTGCGGGGCTCCGAATCCATGGAGCTCCCAGGGGCGGTCGGCGGTGAGCGCCAGCAGCGGCACGCCCGAGGCCCAGGCCTCGACCAGCGCTGGGAACAGATGCGTGCCCGCGCTCCCGGAGGTGACCACGATGGCCGCCGGGGACCCGGACTCGAGCGCGAGCCCGAGGGCGAAGAAGCCCGCCACGCGCTCGTCGAGCACCACCCAGGTCCGCAGCTCCGGCGCGGCCTCGGCGGCAGCCAGCGCGAGCGGGGCGCTGCGCGAGCCCGGGGCGACGACCACCTCGCGCACCCCGCCCCGCTGGAGCTCCTCGACCAGCGCCCGGGCCCAGAGGGTGTTGAGCGAGGGCACGGAAGTCAGCCCTCCACCCCGAAGGCGCGGAGCATGAAGCGCGCCTTGACCGCGGTCTCGGACCACTCGCCGTCCGCGGTGGAGCCCGGGACGCATCCGGCGCCGGAGAACAGGCGCGCGGCCCCGCCCCGCACCAGCGCGCAGCGAAGGGCCACTCTCAGGTCCACGTGGTCGGGCCCGAGCCAGCCCACCGCCCCCGCGTACCAGCCGCGGGCGAGCCGCTCGTGGCTCCGGAGGAAGGCGAGCGCCTCGTCGCGTGGAGTGCCCCCGACGGCGGCGGTGGGGTGGAGCGCCCGCACCACGTCGGCGGGCGTGACGCCGGGGCGGAGGCGGGCGCGCACCGGCGTCCGGAGGTGCGAGACGTAACCCAGCGCCAGCGGCTCGGGGGCGGCGCCAATCTCCACCTCGGCGGAGAGTGGGAGCAGTGCGGCGCGGATGCTCTCCACGACGGCGGCGTGCTCGCGCGCCTCCTTGCGGCCTCCGGTCAGCCGGTCCAGCTCTCCCGGGCCGGCGCTGCTGGCCAGCGCCTGGGTCTCGATGCGTCCGTCCTCGAGGGTGAAGAGCCGCTCGGGGCTGGCGCCGAGGAGCGTGGTCCCCTCCTCGCCACGGAGCTCGTAGCCGACCGCGGGGCCGGCGAGGGCGAGCATCCGCGCACGGGCGGCCGCGAGATCGACGGGTCCCGCGGACTCGAGCTCCAGCGCGCGAGCGAGCACCACCTTCTTCAGACGGCCGGACTCGAACGCCGCCAGCGCCTCGGCGACGATCGCGTCCCACACCGTCCTGTCCTGCGGCCGGAGGTGGGGCGTCTCTCGTGCCGGGGGCGGTTCCCCGGGCCCGACCAGCGCTCGCAGCCCGTCCTCGAGCTGCCGGAGCACGCGCTCGCGCGCGGCTCCGAGGCCGCCCTCGCCCACGGTGGCGAAGGACACGAGGTGGCCCGACCGTCCGTCGCTGCCGAGGAGCAGGCGAGGAACGAGCGCCCAGGCCGGCGGAAAGCCTTCCCACCAGCGGTCGATGGGTGCGGTCGCATCGAAGGCGAAGCCGCCGAACCACGGAGCGGGCGGAAGGGCCCCGGCGGGCTCGACGAGGACCGGGGCCGCGGCGACGGTCTCCAGCAGCTCCCCGTGGGCGGGAGCTCGCAGCGCGGCGGCGATCCCGGTGCCGGCCCAGCGGACCGCGCCGTCGGACCAGGAGAAGCTCCACGGCTCGGGGAGGCGCGCGGAGGACCGGACCGGGGCGCCGATGCCCAGGACCTGCACGCGACCGGGGGTGATTCGTTGCATGAGGCGACGCATCGGGTGCTGGACGAGGATGCAGTTGAGGTTCTACGTCCGGCGGGCTATCCCTGCACGAGGAAGTTCAAGGAGCCTTGAACCCCTTGAATTCCACAAGCCGATGAGACCCACAAGTCCCGCCGTCGATCCCTCCCTGCCGGCGCGCGTCCTGAGGTCCGCCCGCCCCTCCGGCACCCGGGTCGCCATCGGGCCGGTGGAGATCGGCGGTCCGGCCTTCGTGGTGGCCGCGGGGCCCTGCGCGGTGGAGAGCGGGCCCCAGACGGAGGCGGTGGCCGAGGCGGTCGCGGCGTCCGGGGCGCACCTCCTCCGGGGCGGCGCCTTCAAGCCACGGACCAGCCCCTATGCGTTCCAGGGACTGGGCGAGGCGGGGCTGGCGATCCTCGGGCGGTGCGGCGGGCGACACGGCCTACCGGTGGTGGCCGAGGTGCTGGAGACGTCGCAGCTGGCCTCGATGATCGACCACGTGGACGTGCTCCAGGTCGGCGCACGGAACATGCAGAACTTCGCCCTGCTCCGGGCGCTGGGCAAGGTGCGGCGGCCGGTGCTGCTCAAGCGGGGCTTCGCCGCCACGGTGGACGAGTGGCTGCTCGCGGCCGAGTACCTGCTCGACGGCGGGAACACCCAGGTCATCCTCTGCGAGCGCGGCATCCGAACCTTCGAGACAGCGACGCGCAACACGCTCGATCTCGCCTCGGTGGCCCTGGTGAAGCAGCGGAGCCACCTCCCGGTGCTCGTCGATCCCTCGCACGCGACCGGGCTGCGCGAGCTGGTCATCCCCATGGCCCTGGCCGCGGCGGCGGCGGGGGCCGACGGACTCCTGGTGGAGGTGCACGCCCGGCCTGACGAGGCGCTGTGCGACGGCCGCCAGGCGCTCACGCCCGATCTCTTCGGAGAGCTGATGGATCGCCTCCCTCCGCTCCTGGAGTCGCTGGGGCGGACGCTGCATCCCCGCGTCGCCGTGTCGCCGGCGGTGCGCGCCGTCTCCCCATGAGCGAGCAGGTCCGGGAGATGTTCTCGTCCATCGCGGCGAGGTACGACGTCACCAACGTCGTCCTCAGCCTCGGGGTGGACCGCTGGTGGCGGCGCCAGACGGTGCGTGCCTCGGGCGCCGGGCCGGGGATGCGGGTCCTCGACTGCGCCACCGGGACCGGAGACCTGGCGCTGGCCTTCCGCCGGACCGGCGCCGAGGTGGTGGGGACCGACTTCTGCGCGCCGATGCTCGAGCCGGCGCGGCAGAAGGCGCGAGCCGCGGGGCTCGAGGTGACCTTCGAGGTGGCGGACGCGATGGCGCTCCCCTACCCCGCCCGGACCTTCGACGTGGCGTCGATCTCCTTCGGCATCCGGAACGTGGACGACCCGGTCCGGTGCCTCAGGGAGATGGCCCGGGTGGTGAAGCCCGGCGGGCAGGTGCTGGTGCTCGAGTTCGGCCAGCCCGAGGGGCTCTGGGGCGCGCTGTACCGGACCTACTCGCGGGTGGTGATGCCGCGGGTGGGCGGGCTGTTGACCGGAAACCGCGCGGCGTACCAGTACCTGCCACGGACGGCAGCGGCCTTCCCGGCCGGGGAGCGGTTCCTCCAGCTGATGGATCGCGCCGGTGCGTTCCACGAGTGGTCGGCGCGGGCATTCACCGGGGGAATCACCTGGCTCTACCGGGGCGTCGTCGACCGCTGAGCGAGGGCAGCACCGTCCGGACGCGGCGACGCTGCCGTGCGTCAGCTTCGAATTTGCTGTTGATCCTTCCGGATCCTGGCCAGTCCGCTAGGGTCCGCGCTTCCTCTTCCGAGGAGTGCGCCATGACTGTCACGAGAGCCCTCATGTCTTGCGCGGTGGCGGTGATGACCTTCGGGTGCGCCACCCCCACCCCGGCCAACACGCCACCCGGTGCAAAGCCGCCACGCCCGACCGTCCCTGCAGAGATCGAGGCACCGGCGACAGCAACAGTGGTCTCGCGGCTCTACGCCACGGGAACGCAGAACTACAAGTGCCAGGCCGGCACCAGCGGCGCGGCAGAATGGAAGCTCGTCGCTCCCGAGGCGCAGCTCAAGGATGAATCAGGGGGACCCGCCGGGACACACGGGGCAGGTCCGACCTGGACCCTCACCGACGGCAGCGGCGCCAAGGGCGACGGAGCGAACGCCAAGAAGGCCCCGTCTCCCGAAGCCGGCTCGGTGGCCTGGCTCCTCATCCCCGCGACGTCGAACGGTCAGCCCGGAGGCCTCCAGGGAGTGACGCTCGTGCAGCGCGTCGACACCCACGGCGGCGCCGCGCCCGCGACCGGCTGCGACGTCGGCACCGTCGGTGCCGAGACGAAGGTCCTGTACACCGCGACCTACGTCTTCTACCGCTGAGGGACCCCGGCAGGACGCGTCGTCCACGCCCGACAGGTCGTCGACTCGCACGAGCCGGTGAGAGGACGGGGGCGGGGATCGACTCGGGTGGGCTGACCCGTCCGCGGAACCGTGGCCGGGGCGGCAGCCGGCACGGATCTCCGAGGGCTCTTTCAGGATCAACGCCGGACGGTGTCTGGCGAGGGGGGGCGGCGCGCTCGTCCGAGCGTCGAGACTCGATGCCCGGATCGCGTACGGGGATCATTTCCGGACGCTTCCCGGAGGCCTCGAGCACCCCTCGGCCGAGACCGTCCGGTCCTGATCCCCATGGACGCCTCGGGGATCATCGCGTCCGGGACGGCTCCGGAGCCGGATCAGCCCCCAGCCCGTGAAGGATCCGTCGCTTCCCGGGCCCGGGGGATGGACGCCGAGCTCACGAAGCTCGCCTCGCAGACCGTGCGCTCGAATCGATCGCCCGGTTTGACGGCGGCCCCCGAAAGTCGTACTCAGCCGCGCTCACCTTCAGGAAAGGAGGTTGCCCATGCTCGTCCATTCGACGGTTGCCCGAGACCCCGTGAACCGAACGAACCGAGACCGAAGAGGTCTCAGGAGATGCACATGGGCAACCCAGAAGCCCTCGCGCGCCGGTTCGCCAACGCGAACCTGCGGGCCGAGGTGATCCAGGGAGAGCCGCCACAGGCACCGTCGTGGATGTCGGGAGCAGACGCTCCCGGCATCTTCCAGATGACCATCCTCGGGCAGCGCCGGGAGGAGTTCTTTCGGATCTGGCCGGGGGCCAGGGGAAACCGCGTCGAGGTCGAGGGAATCGACCGCGAACTGCACCAGCTCGTGCTCCTTGTCCAGGAGCCGGCCCGCAGGTTCGTCGAGAGGGTGCGCAAGCGCCGTCTGTCCGTCGATCCGAGCAGGGGGAGGCTGGTCCGCACCGAGATGGACCGCAGCAAGGTCCAGGTGGTCGGCGAGGACGACAACTTCCTCTGGGTGGAACACTGGACCGACCCGAGGAACCGTCACTTCCTCTGTGGCCGGGACGAGCGGCAGCTGTTCATCTGCCAGCTGCCGCGGGCGGTGTCGACGGTGCGGGAGGCCCACCAGGTCCTCCGCGCACCGGAGGTCACCCGGGCGAGTGGCAAGGTCGTTCGACAGGGGGAGTGGTTCTTCATCGGCCCCTCTCCCCTCGAGCTCGCGGCGATGGAGATCGCCGTGCGCCGGCTCCGGACGGTGGTCCGGACCCGCGCGCGGATCTCCTGGGGCGGAAATCCCCACGTCGCCGACGAGCTGGTGGTCGTTCCTCCGACCCAGGTCGGGGGGACGGCGGTCGAGCGCACCGTGCTCGTGCGCGGCCGGGTGCGGCACGTGGACCACGACGAGGTCCGCGTGCCCTCCTGGGCGAAGGTCGTCCGCAACGCCGAACCCATGGTGCGGATGGCGGGGGTCCGCTGGATCGACTGAAGTGACGGGCGTGGCGGCCGGGGCAACACGGCCGCCACGCCCGGATTTCAGAGCCGCGACGTCTCGAAGTCGTAGATCTTGTCCACCGCGATCTGCCGGTACCGGTCCGCCTTGAGCGCGCGCTTCGCCGCCTCCCAGGTGAGCTGCACCGGCGGCGCGTCGGGCATGACCTTCTTCCGCCGCTTCACTTCCTTCTTGATCGCCTTCACCGCCTCGCGGGGATGGAAGCAGAAGGCGGTGCTGAACAGCAGCGCCCCGTCGAACGGAACGAGCCGGGCCTCGAGGATGTCCCCCTTCTCCAGCCCGACGGTGTGGCGACGCTCGGTGACCTCGAACTCCTTGCCGCCGAACAGCTCGCGCAGCCGGACCATCCCTGGCTTGATCTTCCGGACCTCGAACAGCCCGTGCACGGTCTCGGTGAAGCTGCGGAAGGCAGCCAGCTCGGCCGCGTCGCCCGCGGCCGCACGGGCCTCGAGGAACTCCTCGGCCGGCGTCCTTCCGGTCCCTCCGCGCCGCCGGTCGAAGAGGTAGAAATCCAGGAAGGACGCCATCCGCATCTCGAACTGCTTGTCGTCCTCGAACACCTCGCCGGTGCGCTGGAAGTACTCGGTCTTGGCGGCGAGGAGATCGGGCTTGCGCTCCTCCGAGCTCGCGTACGCGATGAGCTGGTCCAGGTACGGCTGGTAGGGCAGAGGGTTCATCCCGGGGACGGACGCGACCTTACCGTGCCATCGCCTGGGTGAAGCGGGCGAAGAGATGACGCGCGTCGTGCGGGCCGGGGCTCGACTCGGGGTGATACTGGACGCTGAAGGCGCGGGCGTCGGGGATCTCCAGCCCCTCGACCGTGTGGTCGTTCAGGTTCACGTGCGTGACCCGGGCCTTCCCCTTGACCGAGGCCTCGTCCACGGCGAACCCGTGGTTCTGGGCGGTGATCTCCACCTTGCCGGTCGTCAGATCCTTCACCGGCTGGTTGGCCCCGCGGTGGCCGAACTTCATCTTGTAGGTGCTCCCGCCGATCGCCCGGGCGAGGATCTGGTGTCCGAGGCAGATCCCGAACACCGGCACCTTTCCGAGGAGAGCCGCCACCGCCCGCTCGGCGTCGGGAACCGCCGCCGGATCCCCCGGCCCGTTGGTGAGGAACACTCCGGTCGGCCGGCGGGCCAGGATCTCCTCCACGGGGGTGGCCGCGGGGACAACCGTCACCCGGCATCCGGCGTCGACCAGGAGATGGATCATCGCCTTCTTCAGCCCGTAGTCGTAAGCCACGACGTCGAAGCGGAGGGCGGGAGGCGGCCGTGGCGGCGCGAAGACCGAGGGGCTGGGCTCGGTGAAGACGTAAGGCTTCCGGGTGGAGATCCCCGTGACCAGGTCCTGCCCTTCCATCCCCGGAGCACGGCGGGCGCGCTCCACCAGGGCAGCGACGGAATGACCCTCGCTGGAGATGACGCCCATCTGCGCCCCACGGGTGCGGATGTGGCGGACCAGCTTGCGGGTGTCGATGCCCTGGAGGCCCACCACCCCGTGGCGGTGGAGGTAGCTGTCCAGCGACTCGGTGGCGCGCCAGTTGCTCGCGGCCTCCGACAGCGAGCGGACGATCATCCCCACCGCGTGGGGCCGGGCGCTCTCGTCGTCCACCGGGTTGGCGCCCACGTTGCCCATCTCCGGGGCGGCCATGGTCACCACCTGCCCCACGTAGGACGGGTCGGTCAGGATCTCCTGGTAGCCGCTCATCGAGGTGTTGAAGACCACCTCGCCCACCGCCTCGCCGGTGGCCCCGAACGCCTGCCCCTCGAACGTCGTCCCGTCTGCAAGAGCCAGGGTGGCTCGCTTCATCGTCTCTCCTCGAGAGGCCACATCGTGCGGCCTCCCACCACGGTTCGCACCACCCGCCCGGTGACCTTGCGTCCCTCGTAGGGCGTGTTCCGGCTCTTGGACTGGAACCGCGCCGCCTCGACCGTCCACTCGGCGCCGGGGTCCAGTAACGTGACGTCGGCCGGCGCGCCGGGGGTGAGGTGGCCGCCGGGAAGCCCGAAGGCCCCCGCCGGCCCGGAGGTGAGCAGCTCGACCGCCCGGACCGGGGTGAGGGCGCCGGACCGCACCAGCTCCAGGGTCAGGGGCAAGGCCGTCTCCAGGCCGATGACGCCGTTGGCCGCCTCGGCGTAGGGCACCTGCTTGTCCATGATGCCGTGGGGAGCATGGTCGGTGGCGATCGCGTCGATGGTCCCGTCGGCCAGTCCCTCGCGAACCGCGGCGACGTCCTCGTGGTGGCGGAGCGGCGGGTTCATCTTGGCGTGGGTGTTCCAGCCCTCGACGGCCTCGTCGGTGAGGGTGAAGTGGTGGGGCGCGGCCTCGGCGGTGACCCGGAGCCCGCGCCGCTTCGCCTCGCGGAGAAGCGCGACGCTGTCCGCGCAGCTGACGTGGGCCACGTGCAGCCGGCCACCCACCTCCTCGAGGAGGACCAGGTCACGCGCCACCATCACCACCTCCGCCGAGCGAGGAATGGGCAGCAGCCCCAACCGTGTGGCCCGCGGGCCCTCGGTGAGCGCGCCGCCGGCGGAGAGCGTGAGGTCCTCCTCGTGCACCATGACCGGGATTCCCAGGGGCGCCGCGTAGCTCAGCACCCTGCGCATCAGGCTCGCGCTCATCACCGGGCGGCCGTCGTCGGTGACCGCAACGCAGCCGGCGTCCCGGAGGGCGCCGATCTCCGCCATCTCCTCGCCCAGAAGGCCCTTGCTGATGGCACCCACCGGATAGACCCGGGCCAGATCCGCCTCCTGGGCACGCTGGCGGACGAGGCGCGTGACCAGCGCCGAGTCGTTGACCGGCCGGGTGTTGGGCATCGCCAAGACCGAGGTGAAGCCCCCGGCCACCGCTGCCCGGGTCCCGGTGAGGATGGTCTCCTTTCCCTCCTCGCCCGGCTCGCGCAGGTGCACGTGCAGGTCGATGAAGCCGGGGGTGACCCAGAGGCCCTGGGCCTGGACCTCCTCGGCTCCGCCGAGCGGAAGCGGCCGCTCGGAGACCGCGGCCACCTTGCCGTCCTCCAGGCGGAGGTCGCGGACGCCGTCGACGCGGTTCCGCGGGTCGATGATTCGGCCGCCCCGGATGACCATCGCCTTGCTCATCCGCAGGCCTCCAGGATGGCCATGCGCACCGCCACCCCGTTCGCCACCTGCTCGAGGATGACGTTGGCCGGTCCATCGGCCACCTCGGGAGCAAGCTCCACGCCCCGGTTCACCGGCCCGGGATGCATCACCACCGCTCCCGACTTGAGCGCGCGGGCGCGCCCCAGGGTGAGCCCGAAGGCGCTGGCGTACTCTCGCGAGGTGGGGAACATCGACTCCTTCTGCCGCTCCAGCTGGACCCGGAGCATCATCACCGCGTCCGCCTCCTCGAGCGCCGCGTCGATGGAAGGGAGCACCTTCGCCCCCAGCGCCTCGAGTCCCACCGGGACCAGCGTCGGCGGCCCGGCCACCACCACCCGGGCGCCGAGGGTGGTGAGGCAGTAGAGGTTGCTGCGGGCCACCCGGCTGTGGAGCACGTCGCCGACGATGGCCACGGTCCGGCCCTCGAGCGTCCCCCACCGCTCGTGGAGAGTGAAGGCATCGAGCAGTGCCTGCGAGGGATGGGCATGGGTTCCGTCGCCGGCGTTGACCACGGAGCAGCGCACGTGACGGGAGACGAGGTGCGCGGCGCCGGAGGCCGGATGCCGCAGAACGATGATGTTCGCCCCCAGCGCCTCGACGTTCCGCACCGTGTCCACCAGCGACTCGCCCTTGGAGACGCTGGAGGTCGCGGCGTTGAAGTTGAGCACGTCGGCCCCCAGGGCTTTGGCGGCGCGCTCGAACGAGAGGCGGGTGCGGGTGCTGTTCTCGAAGAAAAGGTTGGCCACCACCCGCCCGGCCAGAGACCGCAGCGGGGTCCCAGCCCGGAGGCCGCGGGCGTGGAGCCGTGCCCGGCCGAAGAGGAGCTCGATGTCGTGGCGCGACATCCCCTCCGTGGTCAGCAGGCTGCGTGGCGAGAACGGCTTCACCGGAGCGTCGACTCCCTCTGGGTGTGGAAGTGGATCGTCCAGAACTGCTCCAGCGGCTTCAGCTTGACCGTGCGGGCGTAGTCGAGGGTCACCTTGCCGGATTTCCCGTCCGGAGCGCGCTCGACCTGCACGTCCTCCGGGGCGACCCCGAGACCGGGCACCTCCATCCGCTTGCCGTCCTCCTGGTCCTCCCAGTGGGTCCCGACCTTCGCCAGCCGCCCGGCGACCAGGTTCTGGACGCCCGTGGCGTCCAGGGCGGAGACCTCCTGGGTGAGCTGGCCCGCGCCCGCGGCGAGCGCCTCCTCGACGTCGAGGTCATCGAGCAGGAGGGGCACGTAGATCCAGGCGAGGTAACCGGCGGAAACGGCTGCGGCGAGAAGGGTCAGACTGACCACGTTCACCGCGCCGCGGGGCCGCACGAGTCTTCCCGATACGCTGCCTGTCCTCCGGCGTCAATGGCCGGGGGGCCACGCCCGCCCCGGCCCCCGACGAGAGGGCCCTCAACGCACTTGCTGGAAGAAGCGGTCGGCGCGGAGCCCCGTGCCTCCCCAGAGGTCCGAGAGCAGCCCGCCATGGGAGAGCGAGAGCCAGATGATCATCGCCTTGCCCTTGATGTGCCCGTAGGGGACGAAGACCACCTTCGGCTCGATGCCCCCACCCCCGAGGCCGTAGCGGCTGTCCGAGCTGTTGTCCCGGTTGTCCCCCATGACGAACACCGAGCTCGGGGGGACCACGATCTCCCCCGCGGGCTCGTCCATCCGGGGAGGCCGGGTGTGGAGGATCTCGTGCTCCTTGCCCCCGAGCCGCTCGGTCCACAGGTCCAGGCGCACCAGCCTCCACGGCGAGCCGTCGTTGCTCTCCCAGGTCTCGACGCTCGGTTGCACCAGCTGGCCCGGGAGCACGTGTCCGTTCAGGTAGACCGCGCCGTCGCGGAACCGGAGGACGTCGCCGGGGATGCCCACCACCCGCTTGATGAAGTCCTGCCCGGTGACCGGGTTGTCGAAGACGATGACGTCTCCCCGCTCCGGACGGCGGACGATCGGAAACGGGACGACGTTGGCGTAGGGAATCCGCACGCCGTAGATGAACTTGTTCACGAAGATCTGATCTCCCACCTGCAGGGTGGGGAGCATCGACCCGCTGGGAATCCGGAAGGGCTCGATGAACAGCGTGCGGATGAGGAGGGCCACCGCCAGCGCCTTCAGGAGGCCGATGCCGATCGCCACGGCGTTCTGCTTCCGGAAGGCGGGGATCAGCCGGTTGGCCTGGTCGGAGAGGGCGCGGATCCCCTTCTCCAGGGCGGCGCTGTCCCCGGCTGCCGCGGCGGCGTCCACCCGCGCGGCGAGGTCCACCAGCCGCTCGCGCACCCCCGGATCGTGGACGCTGGACAGCCCCTCCGACAGCTCCGAGGTGAGCTCCCGGGCGTCGTGCCGGAG
The DNA here is from genome assembly GCA_035501615.1 of Myxococcaceae bacterium. Taxonomy (GTDB): domain Bacteria; phylum Myxococcota; class Myxococcia; order Myxococcales; family Myxococcaceae; genus RPRB01. The sequence continues at coordinate 33,850 of DATJVY010000023.1, read as the reverse complement.
CCGGCGGGCCCCGGTCCCCTTGCGGTCGAGCAGCCTCCAGGCCACGAGGCCCACGAACCAGGCCACCATCAGGAGCCCGAAGCGCTGCATCACCGGCAGCGCCGCGGCGGCGGTGGAGGGGAACGACTCGATGACGACGAGGTACGGGATGAGGGCCAGCGCCAGCACGGTGATCGGCGACCAGAGGCTGGTCCCCAGATCGAACCAGTGCAGCCGCCGGCGGCGCGCGGACTGCTCCGCGGTCCGGCGAGCTCCCAGCTCCGTCTCCAGCGGCGGACGCTCCTGGACGCTGGTGGCCATCCGCTAGCCTTCCGTCTTCAGCACCGCGAGGAAGGCTTCCTGCGGGATCTCCACCGAGCCGACCTGCTTCATCCGCTTCTTGCCCTCCTTCTGCTTCTCGAGGAGCTTCCGCTTCCGGCTGATGTCGCCACCGTAGCACTTGGCGAGCACGTTCTTGCGCATCGCGGAGATGGTCTCGCGGGCGATGACCCGGCTGCCGATGGCGGCCTGGATCGCCACCTCGTACATCTGTCTGGGGATGACCTCCTTCAGGCGTGCGCACACGTCCCGGCCGCGCTGGTAAGCGCGATCACGGTGCACGATGACGCTCAGCGCATCCACCGGGTCTCCGTTGATCAGCACGTCGAGCTTGACCAGGTCAGAGGTCTGGTAGCCGGCCAGCTCGTAGTCGAGGCTCGCGTAGCCCCGGCTGACGCTCTTCAGCTTGTCGAAGAAGTCGAACACCACCTCGGACAGCGGCATTCCGTAGGTGACCTGGACCCGCTTGCCCGAGCTTCCCAGGTACTTGATGTCCTTCTGGAGTCCCCGGCGGTCCTGGCAGAGCTTGAGGATGGCCCCCAGGTACTCGTCCGGGACGTGGATGTGGCAGGTGAGGACGGGCTCCTCCATGTGCTCGATGTGCTGCGACGGCGGGAGCCGGGCGGGATTGTCCACCAGCAGCTGCTCCCCCTTCACGGTGAAGACCTTGTAGACGACCGAGGGGGCGGTGGTGATGAGGCTGAGCCCGTACTCCCGTTCCAGCCGCTCCTGGACGATCTCCATGTGGAGCAGCCCCAGGTAGCCGCAGCGGAACCCGAAGCCGAGCGCGGTGGAGGTCTCGGGCTCGTAGGTGAAGGCCGAGTCGTTGAGCTGCAGCTTCTCCAGCGCGTCCCGGAGGTTCTCGTAGTCGGCCGAGTCCACCGGGAAGACGCCGCTGAACACCATCGGCTTCACCTCCTGGAATCCGGGGAAGGCGCTGGCCGTCGGGCGGGCCGCCTCGGTGACGGTGTCGCCCACCTTGGCGTCGTGGATCTCCTTCACGTTGGCGACCAGGACCCCCACCTCGCCGGCCATGAGCCGGGGCACCGGCCGGGCGAAGGGCGCGTGGACCCCCAGCTCCTGGACCTCGAACTTCTTCCCGTTCGACATGAGGAGGATCTGCTGCTTCAGCTCCAGCGCCCCCTCGAGGACCCGGACGAGCATCACCACGCCCCGGTAGCTGTCGTACCAGCTGTCGAAGATCAGCGCCTTGAGCGGCGCGGCCGGATCGCCACTCGGGGGCGGGACGCGGGCCACCACCGCCTCGAGGATCTCGTCGATGCCGATCCCCTCCTTCGCCGATGCCGGAACGGCGGTGGAGGCGTCGATGCCAATCACGTCCTCGATCTCCGCCCGGGTGCGCTCCACGTCGGCCGAGGGGAGGTCGATCTTGTTGATGACCGGGATGACCTCCAGACCATGGTCCAGCGCCATGTAGACGTTGGCCAGCGTCTGCGCCTCCACCCCCTGCGAGGCGTCGACCACCAGCAGCGCTCCCTCGCAGGCGGCGAGCGAGCGGCTCACCTCGTAGGCGAAGTCGACGTGTCCGGGCGTGTCGATGAGGTTCAGGACGTAGTCCTTGCCGTCCTTCGCCCGGTAGTTCATCCGCACCGACTGGGCCTTGATGGTGATGCCCCGCTCGCGCTCCAGCTCCATGTTGTCGAGGAACTGGTCCTGCGCCTCGCGCTCGCTCACCGTGCCCGTGCGGTCGAGCAGGCGGTCGGCCAGCGTCGACTTGCCGTGATCGATGTGGGCGATGATGCAGAAGTTGCGAAGGTGGGCGTTCTCGGCCGGCATCCCTGGGTTTCTCGTGACGTCGGGGCGGCTCCCTAACACTCCCGGGAGCCGGGGCGCCACCGGAGGACGCCCTCCGGGGGCCGGACGCCGGCGCTCAGTCCCGGAACCAGGCGACGGTGCGCCGGATCCCCTCCTCGAGCGAGACCGTCGGGCGCCAGCCGAGGACCTCGGCTGCGCGGGAGGGGTCGACCGAGCTGCGCATCTGCTCGCCGGGCTTGGCCGGGGCGTGCCGCGGGGGGCGGTCGCTGCCCGCGGCGCGCGCGAGGAGCGCATGGAGGCGGTTGACGTCGGTCTCGACCCCGGTGCCGACGTTGACCGGCCCCTCGACGTCGCTCTGCGCGGCGAGGAGATTCGCGCGGGCGACGTCCGGGCCGAAGACGAAGTCGCGGGTCTGCTGGCCGCTGCCGTTGATGACGCAGGCCTCTCCCTGGAGCAGCCGCCGGGAGAAGATGGCCACCACCCCCGCCTCGCCGTGGGGGTTCTGCCGGGGTCCGTAGACGTTGGCGTAGCGGAGCGCGACCGAGCGAAGCCCGTACTGCGCGCGGTAGTAGCCGAGGTACAGCTCGCCCGCAGCCTTGGAGACGCCGTAGGGCGAGACGGGGCGCGTGGGGTGCGACTCGGGAGCCGGGAAGACCTCCTGCTCCCCGTAGATGGCCCCGCCCGTCGAGCTGAAGACCACCTTCCGGACGCCAGACTTCCGGGCCGCCTCGAGGACATTGAGGAAGCCGCCGACGTTCACCTCGGCATCGAAGCGCGGGTCGGTCACCGAGCGCCGGACGTCCATCTGCGCCGCCAGGTGGCAGAGGACCTCGAAGCGCTCCGACTCGACGAGGCGGGCGGCTTCCGGGGAACGGATGTCGGCCACCACCAGCCGCACCTCGGGGCGAAGGTTCTCCCGCCGCCCGGTCGAGAGGTCGTCCAGCGCCCAGACCTCGTGGCCGGCGTCGAGGAAGACGTCGGTGACGTGGCTGCCGATGAATCCCGCTCCTCCGGTGACCAGGACCTTCACGAGCTCGCTCTCCTGACGTCTGCGGGGCGGGCCGCCACGCCCGGCACGCCGCGAAAGTAGGCGATGGTCTGCCTCAGTCCGTCGGTCAAGCTGGTGCGTGGCTCCCAGCCGAGCAACTGCCGGGCGCGGGTGATGTCCGGACGGCGTCGCTGCGGGTCGTCCTTGGGAAGCGGGAGGTGGACGATCCGCCCACCCCCACCGGCCACCGCGCGGACCTCCTCGGCGAACTGGAGGATGGTCATCTCCTCGGGGTTTCCGAGGTTCACCGGATCCTGCACCTCGGACAGCGCGAGGCGGACGAAGCCGTCCACCAGGTCCGCCACGTAGCAGAAGCTCCGGGTCTGGCTGCCATCGCCGAAGACGGTGAAGTCCTTCCCGGCGAGCGCCTGCGCGACGAAGGCCGGGACCACCCGCCCGTCCTCCAGCCGCATCCGCGGGCCGTAGGTGTTGAAGATGCGGACGATGCGGACCGACAGTCCGAGGGTGCGGCGGTAGGCGGCGACCAGCGCCTCGGCGTACCGCTTCGACTCGTCGTAGACCGATCGCGGCCCGACGGGGTTCACGTTCCCCCAGTAGCTCTCGGCCTGCGGATGCTCGAGGGGATCGCCGTACACCTCGGAGGTGGAGGCCTGGAAGAACACCGCTCCCTTGCGCCGGGCCAGCTCCAGCCCGTGCTCGGTCCCCCGCGCTCCGACCCGCAGCGTCTCCAGCGGTAGCTGCGCGTAGTCGATCGGCGAGGCGGGCGAGGCCAGGTTGAAGACCAGGTCCAGCGATCCATCGACATCGAAGGGTTCGCAGATGTCCTGCAGCACGTGGCGGAAGCGCGGATCGGGCCGGATCGCCTCCAGATTACGCTCCGAGCCGGTGATCAGGTTGTCCACCGAGACCACCGAGGCCGCTCCGTCGCGGAGCAGCCGTTCGCAGAGGTGCGAGCCGAGGAAGCCGGCGCCTCCCAGCACCGCCACGCGCTTTCCGTTCATGTCGCTCAAGAAAAGTCCTACAGGTCCTCGAACGTGGCCTGCCCCGGAAGGTGGGACCGGTACTTCTCGAGGACGAGGTCGATGCCCTGCCGGATGTACTCCGCCACCGGGACCTTGGTCTTCTCGTTCAGGAGCTTGAGCTGCGCGTTCTGCTCCGGGGTGATGTAGATGGTGGTGGACAGCTTCTTCCTGGGCATGGCCACGGATGAAGGTACATGAAGGGTCATCGCCCGGCCATTGCACCCCGCGGGGTGTGCGCCTTTGCGTCCGCCGGCCCTTCGGAGACAATGGATGTCCATGAAAACGCTGGGATGGGCCGTGCTCGCGGTGACCGGGCTCGTGAGCGCCGGCTGTGCCGGTCAGAAGGCCGCGGCGGCGCCGGCGACGCCGAGCTCGGCGGTCGGGACCGACATCCACCAGGCCACCGGGGACGAGCACGTGCAGGCCTTCGACCTGCACCGCACCGGCAAGCCGGACGTGTGGGTCTACTCCATCACCACCCAGGACGCCTCGGGCCGGCCGGTGGAGCGCCGGGTCCGCAAGGAGGCAGACCTCAACGGGGACGGCAAGGTGGACATCGTCTACTTCTTCGACGCCGACGGGCAGGTGGTGAAGGAGACGATGGACCTCGACTACGACGGCAAGGTCGACGACACCATCTACTTCGAGAAGGGCAAGAAGGTCCGCTCGGAGAAGGACCTCGACGGCGACGGGCGCATCGACACCTGGAACTACTACGACGCCAACGAGAAGCTGGTGCGCAAGGAGCGCGACGTGAAGGGGACGGGCAAGGTGGACTACTGGGAGTACTGGGAGAACGGCGTCATCGACCGGATCGGCGAGGACCTCGACGGCGACGGCCAGGTGGACCGCTGGACCAAGGGCTCGGAGGCCACTGCCGCCGGGACCGCTCCCGCGAACGCCCCCGCCGGGAAGTGAGCCCGCTTCGCCCTCGGGGCGCGGCGATCAGCCCACCCGGCAGGGAGCGCTACGGGTTGGACGTCCCCGCACGCCCGTAGGAGTCCTCGAGCCGCACGACGTCGTCCAGCTCGGGGGTGCTCACCTCGAGGACGTCGCAGTCGGTGATGGCCACCATCCGGTGCTTCGTCAGCGGCTTCACGTGGTAGCTCTCGCCGGGCTTCATCTCGCGCTCCACGAGGCCGTCACCCTCGTCGACGACGAAGAGCAGCCGCCCGCTCTGGACGTGGATCGTCTCGTCCTTCTTGCGGTGGTACTGCAGCGACAGCTTGTGGCCCTGGGAGATGTGCAGGAGCTTGCCGACGTAGCGATCGGTGTGGGCCCAGATCAGCTCGTAGCCCCAGGGCTTCTCCACCCGTCGTGTCGTGCTCATCGCTCCCCTGCTATCGGGTCGAGGCGACGAAGGCCTCGGCCTGCGTCTCGCGCTTGAAGTCCTGCAGGTAGCGAGTGGCGGCATCCTTCGTGGGGAAGCTCCCCATCCGCACCCGGTACCAGGTCCCCTTGCCCGGGACCTCGGCCGCCACGATGTACGGCGCGTAGCCCTTCTCGCGCAAGCGGCTCGCCTGGCGCTCGGCGTCGTCCCGGCTGGGGCTGGCCCCGAGCTGCAGCGTGAAGGCGCCGGCGGCGCTCGTCGTCTCGGGGACCTTCGGGACCACGGGATGGGCAGCGGCCGGAGCGCTCCGGGTCGCCACCGACTCGGCCGCGGGCGCGTGGGGGGACTCGGCCTTCTTCTCCGGCTCGGGCCTCCGGTCCGCCGCCGCCTTCGACTCGGCGGCAGCCACCGCGGGGGTGGACGGAGAGGCGGCCCTGGCCGCCGCGGCGGGAGCGGTGGACTGCGGGCCCGCCGGCGCCGGGGAGGGCGCCGTGGCCACGACCGTCGGCGCGGACGGCCCGGGGCGCGTCAGCTCCTCCTGGAAGGTCAGTGGAGGCGCCGCCCGGGCGCGCTCGAGCGCGTCGGAGCGGTGATCCAGCGCGGTGAGGAGGTCCGGCGCGCGATCGCTCCGCGGCGTGGCGGCGAGCTTCTTCCCCACCAGCACGCCCAGGACGAACACCGCGCCGAGGACGACGATACCCCCGATGAGCAGGCTCACCACCTGCCTGCTGTCCAGCGACAGATCGTACTTCTCCCGCATCCGGTGAGTGTCGCGCATCAAGACCGCACAGAGGATTACGCCCGGCTCCGGGGGGGGTCAAATTCCCCGGTGGTCGTCCCGCGCTCGCGGGAGAGCGCGTCCCACGCGCCGCAGCCCGGGCAGCGGAAGGTGAAGGTGCGGAAGCGGGCGCGGCAGCTGCTGCAGCGGAAGGCGAGCAGCGGGTCGCCGAGGCGGCGGAGCACCTCGCGGTACTCGGCACGAACAGAGTCCAGCTCCCCGGTGGAGAGGAGCAGCTCGCCGAGCGCCCGGCGGGCCTCGATGGACCGCGGCGTGCGTGCGACCGCGGCCTGGAGCACCGCCGCCGCCTCCTCCTGCCGTCCGGCCTGGATCAGAGCCTCGGCCCGGACCAGCGAGACCGGGAGCGCGCGCTCCCCGAGCGGCTCCTCCAGCTCGCCCAGCCAGCGCGCACACTCCTCGGCGCTCGCTCCGGCCTCCAGGGCCAGCCCGAAGCCCTGGGCGGCCGACTCCGGCGCGCGCGCGACGGCCTCCTGTGCCGCCGAGCGTGCGCCGGCGCCGTCTCCCGAGGCCAGCCTTGCCCGGGCCAGCGCGAGGAGCGCGTGCCCCCCGTCGGGGACGAGCCCGTTGGCCCGCTCGGCCTGCACGCGCGACCGCGCCGGATCCGTCTCCGCGGTGACCAGCGCCTGCTCGGCCAGGAGGTGCGCGAGGACGTCGTCGCCACTCCCCTGCTCCGCCACCAGCAGCTCCTGGATCTCCACCGCGCGGGCCCAGTCGCGGCTCTCCTCCAGCATGCGCCGGAAGGCGACCAGCGCCTCGGGCTGGACCGGTGGGTCTCCCACCAGCGCCTCGAACGTCTCGCGCGCCCGGTCCTGCATGCCGGCCCGCCGGTAGTCCAGCGCCAGCTCGAGCCGGGCCCGCCGCCGCACGTCGGGATGGAGCTGGGGCTTGAGGAGCATGTTCTGGCCCAGCCGGATGGCCCAGGCGAGCTCTCCCTTGCGCCGCATCAGCGCCGCGAGGGCGAAGTAGGTCTCGGTGGTGCTGGTGTTGAGCTGGGCGGCGCGCGACAGCTCGGCGATCGCAGCGTCGGGCTCGTCGGAGAGCACGTAGCGCACTCCGGCCAGGTACGCGCGGCTGGCGTCCTCGGTGCTCCGCTTGCGCGACAGCGCCGCGAGCAGGCCGAGGACCGCCACCACCGCGGTGGCCGCGAGCACGGGGACGAGGAGGCCGGGAGCCATGGGGCGGGCCGTCCCTCAGCGGCCGGCGAGCGCGGCCTCGAAGCGCGGAGAGAGAGCGCTCCAGCTCTGATCGAGCGTCTCGATCATCACCTTGGTCGCACCCACCACCGGCATGAAGTTGGTGTCGCCGCGCCAGCGAGGGACGAGGTGCCAGTGGAGGTGCCCCTCGATGCCGGCACCCGCGTCCCGGCCAAGGTTCATCCCCAGGTTCGATCCCTGGGGCCGGTAGACCTCGTCGACGACCCGGAGGGAAATCTGGAGAAGGCGGTGGAGGTCGTCCAGCTCGTCGGGGGCGAGCCCGGCGTAGTCGGCGGTGTGCCGGAGCGGGACCACCATGAGGTGACCGTTGTTGTACGGGTAGCGGTTGAGGATGGCGAAGCTGCGGGCGCTCCGGGCGACGATGAGGTTCTTCCGGTCCGCCCCGCGCCCGGTCTCGGCGGGGAAGCGGCAGAAGATGCAGCCCTCCTCCCGCGGCGCGTCGATGAACTCGCGCCGCCAGGGGGCCCAGAGGTGATCCATCAGGGCTCCCCGGCGCCCGGCGACGGCATCAGGAGCTGCGGTCCGGGGGCGGACAGCACCTCGCCCACCCGCATGGAGAGGGCGTGCACCAGCGACTGCGCGTCGTCGCCGAACATCGCCCGGAAGAGCGGTCGGTCCTTGGTGGGGTACTCGATGCGCGGCTCGCCCTGGATGCCGCCCAGCTTTCCCGCCTCGCGCACCGCGTCCTGCAGGCCGCCCAGCTCGTCGACGAGCTTCAGCTCCTTCGCCTTCCGCCCGGTGAAGACCCGCCCGTCGGCGATCTTGCGGACCTCCGCCTCGGGGAGATTCCGGGACTCGGCCACCGCGGAGATGAACTGCCCGTGGACGTCGTCGAGCATCGCCTGGAAGTACGAGCGCTCTTCCTGGGTCATGTCCCGGAACGGGCTCCCGGCGTCCTTCAGCTTCCCGGCGGTGATGGTGCGCATGTCCACCCCGGCCCAGCGGAGGAGCCCCGAGACGTTGGGGAATTCGGAGATGACGCCGATGCTCCCGGTGAGCGTGCCGGGATTGGCGTAGATCTTCTCGCCCCCCATCGCGATGTAGAAGCCGCCCGAGGCCGCGATCGACCCCATGCTGGCCAGCACGTGCTTCCGTCTCTGCAGGCGGCGCATCGCCTCGAAGATCTCCTGGGAGGGGCCGACCGACCCGCCGGGGCTGTCGATCCGGACCACCACCGCACGGATCCGCCCGTCCTCGGCGAACTCGCGGAGCTCGCGGAGCGTGGTCTTGTCGTCGGCGATGACGCCGGTGACCTCCACCACGCCCACCCGGTCACCCCCGGCGCGGGCCATGACGTTCCCGCCCCGTCCGCCCTGGATGGCGATCCAGGCCAGGGCCATGAAGAGAAAGAGAGAGAGGAAGAGGCCCCCGAAGACGAGGCCCAGGATCCAGGCAGCGCGGCGGTCCATGGTGGTGGTCAGCTTCTAGCCGATCCACCCACCGCCGAGCACCTCGTCCCCCCGGTAGAACACCGCCGCCTGTCCGGGGGTGACCGCACGCACCGGCTCCTCCGTCCGGACGGTGAGGCGGGAACCGTCGCCCTCCACCACCCGGGCCGCGGTCCCGGCATGGCGGTGGCGGATCCGCACCTGGATCCGCTCCTCGGGCGAGGGCCTCGCCTGGACCCAGGAAGGCTGCAGCACGGTGAACTGCGAGCGCTCGAGCCCGCTCGCGGGGCCGACCACCACCGCGCCGGCGGGAGCGTCGATGCGCTGGACGTAGAGCGGCTCGGCCGAGCCCACGCCCAGCCCGCGCCGCTGCCCCACGGTGAAGCGGTGCACGCCCCCGTGCCGGCCGAGGACCTGCCCGCGGTCGTCGACCACGTCGCCCGCGGCCTGGGGGCCTGCGACCCGCTCGACGAAGCCGGCGTAGTCCCCGTCGGGGACGAAGCAGATCTCCATGCTTTCCGGCTTTGCGCTGGTCGGCAGCCCGTGTCGTCGGGCAATGGCGCGGACCTCGGCCTTGCCCAGTCCACCGACCGGGAACTCGAGGGTGGCGAGCGCCTCCTGGCCCAGGGTGAAGAGGAAGTAGCTCTGGTCCTTCGACGCGTCGGCGGCACGGAGGAGCCGGTGCCCCTCGCCACTCCGTTCGATGCGGGCGTAGTGGCCAGTGGCGAGGCGAGCGCCGAGCGCCCGGGCCCGGGCGAGGAGGAAGTCGAACTTCACGTCCCGGTTGCAGGCCACGCAGGGCACCGGCGTCCTGCCCTCCAGGTATGACTGGACGAAGGGCTCGACCACCCGGTGCCGGAAGAGCTCCTCGGCGTCGGCCACGTAGAACGGGATTCCCAGGTTGGCGGCGACCGCACGGGCATCGTCGATATCGTCGGGGCTGCAGCAGCTCCCGCACCTCGCCGCACCCTCGTAGGACCAGACGCGCAGGGTGATGCCGAGGACCTCGTGTCCCTGCTCCACCAGCAGTGCGGCGGCGGCCGACGAGTCGACCCCGCCGCTCATGGCGACGACCACGCGCATTCCGGGGCCCCTGGTAACACGAGGAGGCCACCGCGCGCAGCGCGGCCGGGGACTAGCGGAGGTTCCCGGCGGCCGCCGAGGAGGTGCTCGTCGCCTGGCGCGCCGGAAGGGTGCCGTCCCCCGGCGCACCGCCGAGCGGCAGGCGAACGTCGACGCGGGTGCCGATCCCGGGGTGCGACTGGAGCGCGACGGAGCCGCCCAGGGCGCCCACGTAGCGGTCCACGATGGCGAGCCCGAGACCGTTTCCCGGGCGGTCCTCGCTCGCCCGGAAGAAGGGCTCGAACGCCCGGCGCGCCGCCCCGGGCTCCATCCCGATGCCGTTGTCGGCGACGGTCAGGGTCAGGCTCTGGAGACCCAGCGCACCGTGGATGTCCACGCGGCAGGGCCGGTCCGGAGAGCGGTACTTGAGCGAGTTGCCGACCAGGTTCCGGACGATCTGCCCGAGCACCTCCGGCGTGCAGGCCACCAGGGCGTCGGGGAGGTCCACCCGGAGCTCGGCTCCCTCGCGCGCCGGCCCGAGCTCCTCGAGGACCTCGGCCACCACCGAGCGCGCCGTGCACTCGCCCGGGCTCAGCCGTCCAGAGCGGGAGAAGGCCAGCATCGCGTCGATGACGTCCGACATCCGCGAGGCCGCGCCGGCGATCCGGCCCGCGATGCGCCGGACCTCGGCCTCGCCCTGCCCGCCCCTCCCCAGGAGCCCGGCCAGGGCCTGCACCGGCGTGAGCGGCGAGCGCAGGTCGTGCGCCACGCGACCGGCGAACGCCTCCAGCTCGCGGTTCTTGTTCTCCATCCCCTCCAGGCTCCGGGCGATCGCCTCGCGCTCCCGCTCCAGCGACCGGAGGCGGGCGCGCGCGACCTGGGCGAAGGCGAGAAGCACCACCACTCCGGCCAGCGCGTCCGCGAGGACCTGCGAGCGCCCGAGCCTCACCACCTGTGCGCCGATGGCGTCGGCCTCGGCGCGGTTGAGGGCGATGAGCCGTTCCGCCGATTCGGCGGCGCTCTCCGCGGCCCGGCTCGCCATCGGCTCGTCCCCGCGGGCGAGCGCCTCACCCAGATCCTGGGTGAGACCGGCGAGGGTCAGCCACTCCGGCCGTTCCCCCTCGAAGGTGGCGAGCTGCTCGTAGGCCCTCACGTCCCGCTTCAGCCAGAGCAGCGCCTGGGCGGTCGACGGCTCGAGGCCCTCCGGGCCGCTCGGCGCGTGCTTCAGCCGCGCGAGCTGCCAGCGCATGTCCTCGGCCAGCTCGACGGAGCGCAGGGCGTTCGCCGACAGGGTCTCGGCGCCCCGTGCGGTCGCCTCGGCCGCCCAGGCGTCGACTCCCACCACCGCGGCGATCGCGGCGAAGACCGCAGTTGCCAACCACCCGAGCGAAGCTCGCCTCGACGACTCGGCGCCCGGCACGCCCGTGACTTCCTTTCGCCCCGACCGGAGCGAACCGTATTCGCCTCGCTCGAGGGCCGTCCAGAGCACCCGGGAGTGGAGCGCCCGACCGGGGACTGTGTCGGCACCGTGCTCGGACAGGTGCATCGGGGCTGCGGCTTGGACCTCTGTGTCAGCCAGGCCTCATCCCGCCAGAGCGCAGCAGCTCCTCCAGCGCCTCGGGCGTGTTCAGTTCCGGGCGATCCAGCACCGCGTCGAGGAGGAAGCGCGTCGCCTCCCCCACCGCCGGAGAGGGACCCACCCCCAGCGCGCGCATGATCGCCGCCCCGTCGAGGGCGAGCTCCCGCGCCGAGAGTGCCGGCCGGGCGGCGACGAGCCTGTCCACCCGCTCGCCGAGGGCTCCGTCCGGATCGGTCCCGGCGGCCCTCGCCAGGGCCCGCGCGCTCTCCCACCTCGCCGGACCGAGGCGCACCAGCCAGCGGCGCACCTCTCCATCCGTCCACCGCGCGGCCTCGGGCGGAAGCGGGTGATCGAGCAGGGCCCGGACCGTCTCCACCACCTTCCCCGGAAGGCGGAGCCGGTCGAGCGCGGCCGCCGCATCCCGCGCGTCGAGGAGCAGCGCCGCCAGTCGGACCTCGACCACCGCCGCGGCACGGGCGACCCGGGCGCCCCGGTCTGCATCCGCCGCGGGCGGGAGCTCGGGCAGGAGGCGGTCGAGGAGCCCGGTCCGGCGGAGCAGCACGAGGCCGCGGGCGACGGCGGGCGCGAGCAGCAGCTTGAGGAGCTCGTCGCGCCGCCGCTCGAGGGCGACCCGGTCGAACACCGCGAGCGCTCCGGGAATTGCGGCCTCGGTCTCGGGCTCCAGCTCGAAGTCCAGCACCGTGGCGAACCGCACCGCGCGGAGCGGGCGCAGGCCGTCCTCGCCGAACCGCTCGGCGGCGACGCCCACGCAGCGGACCAGACCGCGGCGGAGGTCGTCCTGGCCGCCGAACGGATCCCGGAACCGCCGCCCCACCGGATCGAACGCCAGCGCGTTGATGGTGAAGTCGCGGCGGGCGAGGTCCTCCACCAGGTCCCTCCGGAACTCCACCGAGCCCGGCCTCCGGCCGTCGACGTACGCGCTCTCGACCCGGAAGGTGGTCACCTCCACGTGGCCCTCGGGGATCAGCACGGTGACCGTCCCGTGCGCGATGCCGGTCGGGACCACCCGCCGGAAGAGCCCCATCACCTCCTGCGGCACCGCCTGGGTGGCGATGTCCCAGTCCTTCGGGTGCTGGCCCCGGAGAAGGTCGCGGACGCCTCCACCCACCAGCCAGGCCTCGTGCCCCGCCGACTGGAGGCGCTCCAGGAGCGACCGCACCCCTGCGGGGACGTCCGCCTGCGCCAGGATGTCGGGAAGCGCCTCCATCGCCGGGCGAGAGACTGCCACGGCCGGGCGCGGTCGAGGGAACCGGGGGCTCAGAGCTTGTAGGCGACGCCCACCATGGCGTTGAGCCCGAAGTCGGTCCCACCGCCGAAGTAGAAGATCGGCCCTGCACCCAGGTCGGCGATGAGCGCCAGCCGCGGGTTGAACCGGTACTCGCAGCCGACCCCGAGCATCAGCGGAAGCACCGTCCCCCCGTAGCTGCCGAGGACGAAGGTCAGCGGCAACGCGAGCCGCGCGTTGAGCACCAGCCCGGGCTGGATCGGCATTCCCGCCTCCAGCGAGACCGGAAGCGTGATGGAGGTCGTCGTGTCGTAGAAGCCTGGGCCCCCGCTGGAGCTGTTGTAGTCCGGCGGAAGCGTGATCTGGGCGGGGCTCCGCGGATGCAGCGCGGCCCTCAGGTACTGGGGTGGCTGCGCCGGGCCGGGCGTGAGCGCGCTGGACCCTCCGCTGCCGAAGAAGAAGGTCATGAACCCCGGCTCGAAGCGTGCCGACATCACCACCTTGCCGGCGTCGAGCACGTGCACCCGGATGATTCCCTGGAACCGCACACCCGGCCCCTTGGCACGGGTGTCCCCGAGAAACGCGTAGTCGAAGGAGAAGCGCCCGCCGAGGTCGAGGTACGGCTTGATGCCCGCCATGTACTCGGTCTGGATTCCCGGCCATCCGGCCTGGCCGTCGATGGCGCTCTGGCCCTCCCCCATCGTCTTCCCCGAGTGCATGCTCCAGTCCATCGAGCCCTCGGTGGGAGTGGGCGCCGTGGACGCGGCCTCCGCCGGGGTCTGGGGCTCGGGCGGAGGCGTTGGCTGCTGCTCCTGCGCCAGCGCTACCGCGGAGACGAACCACAGCAACACGCCGCATGCGCGCGCCATCGGAGGACCCCCTGCATGGAGGGCGCCGGCAGAGTCACGGATGCAGGGTCGAGGCGGCGCACCGGGCGCCCGGGAAGAACACGAAGTCTGCCGCAGGGCGTGGCCGGGTGTCGATGCCCGCGCAGCTAGCGGGAGGAGCTGCCCTTGCTGCCACCGGAATCAGTCACCTTGCCGGTCCCGTTGAGCCGGGCAATGAGCCCGTCCATCCCTTCCTTCTTGATGATCCGGTTGAAGCTGGACCGGTAGTTCTCCACCGTGGAGACGTCATCCACCACGATGTCGTGGATGCGCCAGGTGCCCTTCTGCTCGCGCATCCGGTAGTCGATGTGCGTGGGCTCGCCCTTCACCAGGACCTCGGTCGGCACGAGGACGTCGTCCCCTTCCTTCTTCTCGGGGAAGTACTTCACCTCGGTGGAGCGGTACTGATCGAGCTGCTCGCCCGTGGCGCGGCGGAAGCGGCTGACGAAGGCATCGAGGAACTTCTTCTGCTTGGCCGGCGGGGTCTCGGCCCAGGTCTTCCCCAGCGCGTCCTTCGCCATCCCCTCCAGGTCCACCGCGCGGGTGACGATGTTCTCGATCGTCTTCCGGTGCGCAGGGGTGGGCTCGGTCCCCTTCGGGGGGAGGGCGGCGCGGATCTCGGCGTCGCGGGCCTTGAGCGCCTCGGTGGCGGTCTCCGCCTGGGCGGTGGCGGCCAGCAGAACGGTCAGGAGGAGGGCTCGCACGATGGGCTTTCGATCTCCGAGGGGGGGCTCAAGCTCCCAGTCCGACGCGTCAGGTGCGAGGAAAATGCAACGAGCTCGGAACTGGAGACGATCTCCAGTATCCCGCCCGGAGGCGCGTTGCACGGTCGAATCGACGGGCGAGCTGCGCCCGGATCGCTACTCGTGCCCCTCGTCGCAGTCCGAGCCGGGCTTCACGCAGGCGCAGCGGCAGTCCATGAACGTGAGCGCGGCCAGGACGCCCGCGAGGCCGAAGCAGACGCCCACCCACACGGTGTGTGAAGCGACGCCGCCGAGCACGCCGGCGACGCCTCCCGAGCCGAGAACCTGCAGGCTCTTCAGTACGAATCCCGTGGGATGGACCACCCGTCCGGCCTCCGGCCTCTGAGCTGCCATTGCAGCCACGTCGTCCTCCCCGTCTCAACGGGTCCGAATTGACGGCCCCAACCGGGGTTCCAGCGGATGTTAAGCCCGCCCGGAAACCCGGTCCAACCGCACAGCTCCCGACACAATATCGACATGCGAACCGCATGCCGCAACAGAGTACTGCACGCCTACCGGCGAAACCGTCGCGACAAGACGGTTCCCGGCCGGGTTCCCGCGGGTTCGGCCCACGGGCCCCTGTGCCTCAGACAACCTGCCGCGTCGAACGTTGCCCACCCCTGCCACGGCGACTGCGCGCCCGGTGCCGTCTCCGCCGGCACCCGGGGTGCCATGGGCGCCCGGCTCCTTGCTCAGTAGCCCTGGATGTACGCGTGCATCTGCTCGATGAGGTACTGCTTGTCAGAGAGCATCATCTGCATCACGTCGCGCATGGAGATGAGCCCGCTCGCCGTGCCCCCGTCGCCGACCAGCAGGTGCCGCGTCTCGTGCTCCTTCATGAGCGTCGCGCACTCGACCTCGTTGACGTCCGGTGCGACCACCGGAACGTCGCGGCGCATCGCCTCGAGGATGGGGGTCTGGCAATCGAGCCCCCGGGAGAGGATGCGGGTGACCAGGTCGCGCTCGGTGATCAGGCCGACGATGCGGCCGTCCTGCTTCACCGCGAGCGCGCCAATGTGCCTCCGGGCCATCAGGTCCGCCGCCTCGCGGCAGGTGGCGTTCGCTTCGAGCCCGAGCACGTCCCGGATCACGTAGCTGGAGATGCTGGCCATCGCGGGGTCCCTCCTGTGCGCTCGGCGGATCTCTACGCCCTTCCGGCACGGGGTGCACGCCGCGCCCGGGCGAAAAGAGCCCGGGGCCGGGCCCACCCGTGCGAGCCTCCGGCGGAGCATGTTCCAGGGAGCGATGCTGGTCGCGCTGGCGCTGGCCGCGGGCACGCCGGATCCACAGGAAGCGCTGGGGCAGGACCTCTGGCGCTGGCGGGTCGAGACGCAGCCCGCGAGCTACGACGACATCCCGCGGGTCACGCGCCCGCCAGGGTGGACCCCGGACTGGTCGGCGGGGAGCATCGCCCGCCGGCGCTCGAGACTGGCCGAGCTGGAGAAGCGCTGGCGAGCCCTTCCCGTCCGGACCGACGTGCCCGAGGAGGTGGACCGCCGGCTCATCGGGTCGGCCCTGGCCCGGGTGCACTGGGAGCTCGACGTCCGCGAGGGCTGGAGGCGGAACCCGCTCTTCTACGTCGACCAGGCGCTGGGGAGCCCATTCGAGCTGCTGATCCTCCCGCCGCCCTTCGATGCCCGGCGGAGCGGGGACCTGGTGCGGCGGCTGGAGGCCGTGCCTGCCCTGGTGGACGCGGCCAGGACCAACCTGGACCGGATGCGCGGCCCGTTCGTGCGGGTGGCGCTGGAGGAGCTCCGCGACATCCGCCCGCGACTGTCACGGATGGCGGGTGCACTGAAGCCGCTGCTGGCCGGCGATACCGCGGCGGCGATCGGTCCGGCGGCGGACCGGGCGGGCGCGGCCCTGGAGACGTTCCGTCGCTGGCTCGAGCAGCGCGCCCCGGGGCTTCCCGAGGACACCGCGGCCGGTCGCGAGGCGTTCCTCTTCTTCCTGCGGGAGGTGGCGCTGGTTCCCTTCACTCCCGAGCAGCTCGTCGCCGCCGGAAGGCAGGAACTCGACCGGGCGCTGACGTTCGAGGCCCTGTCCACCCACCGCAGCCGCACGACCCCTCCCCTGGCCATGCTCCCCAACGTCGCGGCGGTGGTGGACCGGGAGCGCGCCGACGAGGAGAAGGTACGGCGCTTCTACGTGGACCAGCAGCTCCTGACCCTTCCCTCCTGGCTCCACCACTACCGGTTCCAGGCCCTTCCCGCGTACATGGCCGAGATCCCCGCGGGCCAGCCGGACGATCTCACCGGCGCGGGACGCCTCGACCAGGACGGGACAGCCTACGTCGAGCCGCCATCGGACCACCTGGGCTACTTCCAGTCCGCGGCGGCGAGGGACCCGCGTCTGCAGATCATGCACGAGGGCGCCCACTATCTGCAGGCCGCTCTCTCCGCGGCGAACCCGCGGCCGCTCCGCCGGCACTACTACGACTCCGTGACCCCCGAGGGACTCGCCTTCTACGACGAGGAGATGCTGCTCCAGGCAGGGCTCTTCGACGACAGCCCCCGCAGCCGGGACATCGTCTACAACATGATGCGGCTCCGGGCGCTGCGGGTGGAGGTGGATGTGAAGCTGTCGCTCGGTCAGTTCACCCTGGACCAGGCCACGGACTATCTCGTCGCCACCGTGCCGATGGACCGGGGCACGGCGCGGCTCGAGGCCGCCGCGTTCGCCGCCATGCCGGGGCAGGCGTTCACGTACCAGATCGGCAAGCTGCGGATCCTCCGGCTCGCCGCGGACGCACGGCTCCGTCAGGGGGACCGGTTCCGGATCCGCGACCTGCACGACTTCCTCTTCGCCAACGGGTACGTCCCGCTGTCGCTCCTCCGCTGGGAGTACCTCGGGCTGCGCGACGAGGTCGACGCCCTGGAGCGCCTCCGCTGACGGCCGCGGCCCAGAGGGGGCGAGCATGACCCGGCCGGCGGCGATTGACCCGGGGTCGCCCCACGGTTCCGGCCTCAGCTCCAGCGCATCGAGAGCCCGCGGTGGCCATCGCGCTCGACGACCTCCCAGCGGACGCTGGGACGGACCCCGGCGGCACGGGCGGGAGTCGCGACCAGGGTGAGCCGGGGCGCCTCGCGCGGTGAGGGTGGTGCGCGCCGGCGTCCCTCGAGGAGAGCGGCGGCGGCGACGAGCGAGAGCGCCAGAAGCAGCATGCCGGCACCGGGACGGGCGACGACGAGGCCGGGAAGCGCGAGCACTGCGGACGCGAGCACGACCCCACCGCTTCTCGGCGCCGTGGTCCTCGGCAAGAAGGCAGAGCGCAGGTCCATCGACGGAATCCTTTCCCGGTGTGACGGTCGTGTGACGATCGGGTGCCCGGGATGTTGCATCCATTGAGCCACGAATCTCGCTCGAGTCAAATCAAAGGTTTGCGATTCTGCTGTGTGTCATTCGCGTGGCGTCGGAAGAGACACCGGGTGCTCCGGCCGCACCTCCCACCCCGGCGAGCGCGTGGCGAGAGCCCCCCGGGGACTCGCCACGTCTCCGTTGCGCCTCGCCTCGCCCCGCCGAGGTAGAAGCCGGCAACTTCTCCGGCACGAGGCGGCACGGCATGGACACCCGACCGATCGACGTCCTCCTCTACGGAGCGGGCGGGTTCACCGGGCGGCAGACGGTGGCCGAGCTCGCCCGCCACGCACCGCCGGGCCTGCGCTGGGCGCTCGCGGGACGACACCGGGCGAAGCTCGAGGCGGCCCGCGACGCCGCGGACGGACCGGGACGACCGGCGGAGATCCTCGAGGCTGACAGCGCGCGCCCGGACACGGTCGACGCCGCGGTCTCCCGGGCTCGGGTGGTGCTGAGCACCGCCGGGCCCTTCGCGGTGTACGGGAACCCGGTGGTGGACGCCTGCGTCCGGCACCGCGCGCACTACGTGGACATCACCGGCGAGACGACGTGGGTCGCGGACCTCATCGAGCGCCACCACGCACAGGCCGCCAGGGACGGCACCCGCATCATCCCGTTCTGCGGATTCGACTCGGTGCCGAGTGACCTCGGAACGTTGCTTCTCGTGGAGCACCTCCGGAGCCGAGGCACCGGGTGCGGCGAGGTCGTGGCCGCCTTCCGGATGCGGGGCGGCATCAACGGCGGCACCGTGGCGACGATGTTCCAGCTCTTCGAGAGCGGACAGGCGCGCCGATCCGGCCACCCCTTCCTCCTGAACCCGGAGCCGCGCGAGCGGCTCTCGCGCGAGGAGTTCCTCCGCGAGCGCGATCCCCACGGCGTCCGCTGGAGCCCCGAGCTCGGTCGCTGGCTGGCTCCGTACGTCATGTCGATGATCAACACCCGCGTGGTGCGCCGGAGTGCCGCGCTCGCCGCCCAGACCGGTGCGCCCTACGGAGCCCACTTCGCTTACCGGGAGCTGATGGCCACCCGCGGCCGCACCCAGGCCACGCTCATCGCGACGGGACTCGCGGCGGCGCAGCTCGCCCTCGCCTCTCCCCTGCGGCCGCTGCTGAAGCGCTTGCTCCCCGCGCCGGGAACGGGTCCCTCGGAGGAGACCCGGCGCAACGGCTTCTTCCGCCTCGACCTGGTCGCGACAGGCGAGAACGGAGCGCGCGGCTTCGGGCTGGTGAAGGACCAGGGTGACCCGGGGAACGTGGTGACGGTGAAGATCGTCTGCGAGTCGGCCCTTGCGCTGGCGGTGGACGGCGCGAGGCTCCCCGGCGGAGCGGCGAGGGGGGGCGTGCTGACGCCGGCCACCGGGATGGGTCAGGTGCTGGTGGACCGTCTGCGCGCGCGCGGGATGACGCTCACGGCCGGGGACGCGCCTCCCGGCTGAGCGCGGTCCTAGCTGTTGCGCGGCGCTCCGAGCTTCGGGTAGTCGAATTCGACGTCCGGCCGCAGTCGGCGCGCCGCTTCGAGCGAATCACGATCGATCGGATTCCCGGCTACGAAGAACGCCCGCAAGGCCCGCATCCGGGCAACCCACTCTGGGATCTGAGTCAGGGAGTTCTCTGCGAGGTCCACCGCCTCCAGGTGTTGAAGCTCCCCAAGCTCGGCCGGGAGCTCGCTCAGTCGATTGAACCTGAGATCGAGCACGCGGAGCTGCTTCAGCCGACCGATCTCCGGCGGAAGCGCGACGAGCCCGTTCTTGCCGAGCTCGAGATGCTCGAGAGAAGTCAGTGTGAACAGTTCGCCCGGGACGACACCGAGCTGCGCGTTGAACAAGAGCAGCGCTTTCGCAAGATGCGGCCGGGCGAGCGCATCGCGGATGGAGCTGAATGCCACCTGCGGAGGAGTCGCGGCGGCCCAGGCGCGATCGAACTCGTGGACTGGAACGCGGAAGCAGGTCTCGTACTCCCCCTCGCCGTCGCCTTGCAGTACGAAGACGTGCTGGGCATCTCGCCAGATCAGGATATCCCACGACTGCTCGAACTCATGGAAAGGATGGGCCGCGGTCCCCGAGACAACATCGACCGAGAGGTCTCCCCACACCGAGTCCACGTGGTCAGTCCACGGGAAGTTGGCGATCGTCTTGCCGGAGCCGTCGCAGAAATGGAGCAAGCGGCCGAAGTACTTTGTATCGCGAACTTGGATCTGGAAGCCGCGAACGAGCGGGAACGCCGCAGTATCCAGCGACGGCAAGTCTTGCAGGCTCCCGAGCTTCCCGATCGGTCCAGGCATGACGACACCGCTAAGTTACCCCGCTCGCCAAAGGTCGTGAGAGCCTGGGCGGACTGGCTCGGCGAGGAGCTGGAGAAGCTGTCCCTCGGAATCTTCAGCGTCGACTCAACATCGACCCAGCGACCCGCGAGCGCCGCGTATGCCGACCAGGAAACGGAAGCGATGTCAGCAGGTTCGATGATAGAAGAGTCGCCACGGCCCCGTAGCTCAGTTGGATAGAGCGAGCGTTTCCTAAACGCTAGGTCACAGGTTCGATCCCTGTCGGGGTCACTCGCAGGCAAGTTCTCGCAGTCACGGGCAGCGAGCGGCTCACCTGCTCCCGAGGCGACCGCCCTCCGCGGGCTTCCGGAAACACCCTGGCGAGCATCGGCACTCATCGGCGTGTGGCCAGAACAACCTGCTGAACCCGCGACTGGTCGACGTTCCGAGGCGAGCTCGGTGCGTCGCGGCAGATCCGCCGAGCGTCGGCACTCTCCCCGCTCCGAACTCCATCCGGAGAGGTTCGAGACGTGGTCCGCCCGGCGAACCGAGTCGCGAGTACTGGCACGACTCTGCTGCGCCGTGGGCTCCCTCGCCGCAGTGGCGTACGTCTGCATCGCGACGGGAAGGACTGCGACAAGCCTCGCGATCTACATCCTGGCGGTCGCCGCCGCCGCGCTCACCTTGAAGGGAGCGGGGTGGCACCTCGTGCCCGCGCTACCACAGGCCGTCTCGACCGCCCGTGCCCGGCTCGGCAGGCGCCTTCGCCATGGCACCCCTCGAGCTGCTCGAATTGCCGAAGCGAGAGAAGGCCATGGCGGATGACGTTTCCCCTCGCACGCACCAGGATTGGCCCGAGCGATTGCTTCGGCCCTTTGCCGAGGTTCGGGCCGGTGAGGCGGTCCCCGCCCTCGTCCTCGCCGGCACGCTGTTCCTGTTGCTCACGGCCTATTACCTCCTGAAGGTCATCCGCGAGCCGCTGATCCTCATGTCGGGCGGGGCTGAGGTGAAGGCATACGCCGCGGCAGGGCAGGCGTTGCTGCTGCTCCCCGTCCTGAGGCTCCACGGAGCCGTCGCGCGGAGAGTGGGACGGCTCGCGCTGATCCGGACCGTCCTCCTCTTCGTGGCCACGAACCTCCTCGTATTCGCCGGGCTCTACTGGGCCAGGCTGTCCATCGGGATCGCCTTCTATCTGTGGGTGGGAACGTTCAACTATCTCCTCGTCGCGACGTTCTGGAGCTTCGCCAACGACGTCTACACGCCCGAGCAAGGCAAGCGGCTCTTCGCGATCGTCGGTATCGGGAGCTCGATCGGCGCGCTGGCCGGCGCAGCCCTCGCCGGCTGGCTCCTGAAGCGTCTCTCTCCGCTCGCACTGATGCTCATCGCGGCCGGGATCCTCGCAGCCGCCCTGGTCCCGTTCGCCTGGCTCGATCATCGGAATCGCCGACGACCCCACAGGCAGGAACAGAGGTCTGAGCTCTCCGAGCCCCTCACCGGCCCGGGCGGTTTCCAGGCGCTGCTGCAGGACCGTTACCTGCTGCTCGTCGCTCTGCTGACGCTCTTGGCGAACTGGGTGCTGAACTCCAGCGAGTACGTCCTCGACAGGACGCTCCTCGATTTCGCTTCCTCCACGATTCACGGCGTGGCGGACCCCATGCGCTTCGTGGGTCAGTTCAAGGCGACGTACTTCTGGTGGGTGAACCTGGTAGGGCTCGTCGGTCAGCTCTTCATCGTCTCGCGGGTGCTGAAGCACCTGGGCGTCGGCGCGGCGCTGCTGTTGCTCCCGATGGTTTCGCTGCTCGGGGCCTCGGCGATGCTGCTTCTCCCGGCCCTTGGGCTCATTCGCGTGGCCAAGGTCGTCGAGAAGGGTACCGAGTACTCGGTCCAGACCACCGGACTGAACGCCCTGTACCTCGTGGTCTCCCGCGACGCGAAGTACAAGGCGAAGGCAGTCATCGACACATTCGTCGTGCGCGCCGGAGACGTGTGTTCCGCAGCGGCGATCTGGATCGGCGTTCATCACGGATTTCACGTCCGGGGCTTCGCCGCGCTGAACCTCCTGCTCTGCGTCGTCTGGTTCACGGTCGCCTTGCGGGTACGTGCGTTGCACCGGTCGCGGAGTGGGGAGCCCGCATCGTCGGTCGAGCACAGAGCTCCGGCCGTCGCGGCTGGGTGCGCGGCGCTGCCGGTGCCGTGAGCTCCGTCTGAGCGCAGTGCCGTTCGACGTGGGCACCGGCGCGGCCTCCGTGTCCCTCCCGTCTTTCCACGGGCTGCGGTTTCCCGGCTGTCGCGGAAGCCGTGTGTTCTCGCCGCGAGCCGCGACGTGCTGCGGCACCGGCCTCGCGGAAACACCCGCATCAGTCCCGGCGACAAACCGAGGACGATTCGAGAGCCGCGAGCGTCGTCGTGAGCGTCGGCTCGACACCGAAGAGGACCGCGTTGTGACGCCCCGCATCCGACCCAGTCGAGCTGCAACTTCCCGAAACGCGCGGGCCCTCCTGGCTCTGATGGGATTCGCCTGGGGACCCGCCGTTCTGGGTGCGACGGCAACCAGCTCCACCCCGGAGAGCGCATCCTCCACACAGCAATCGTCCGAGTCGTCGAGCACGACCTCGCCAGCTGCAGCCGAACCCGGCACGCCGGGACCGGCACCGGCCTCGGCGCCTGCACAGCCCACCCCGCCCCGCGAGGTCCCCAACTACCGGCAGCTCGAGCCCGAGCCGACGACGGCGGGTGACGTCCTGATCTGGGTTCCGCGGGTGATTCTCGTCCCGGCCTACCTCGTCACGGAGTACGCGCTGCGTGTCCCGGTCGGGGCAGCTGCGACGGAGGCCGAGAGAAGCAACTGGCCTGGCGCGGTCTACAACTTCTTCGCCTTCGCTCCCGATCACAAGGGAGGCATCCTCCCGACCTTCACGTTCAACACCGGGTTCCGGCCCAGCATCGGCTTCCACTTCTGGTGGGACGACACCTTCGTGACCGGCAACACCATCAGTGCCGATGCGGCGTGGGGCGGATCGAACTGGATCCGCACCGCGATCGGTGACCGCTACCGGTTCTCGCCGGCCGACGACATCGCCTTCCAGGTCGAATGGCAGCGCCGTCCCGACCAGGTCTACTTCGGGATCGGCGCAGGGACGCCGGACACCTACCGCTCGCGCTACGCCACCGACCATGTCGAGGGGCGCCTCGTCTACACCCATGCGATCCCACGGGGGCTGCGCGTCGAGGTCGAGCCGCAGATCTATCGCACCGTCTTCCGCGACTGGAGCTGCTGCGGTGATCCTTCGCTCGCGGAGCGCGTCGCTGCCGGTGAGCTCCCCCCGCCCCCGGGCTTCGAGGAAAACTACACCGCGGCCGGGTTGAGACTCGCAGTCGGGATCGACACCCGCAATCCCGGCCCCACGAACCGGAGCGGGGTGCGCGTCGGAGCCATGGCCGCGCCGACGGTCGACGTCACCCGCGGGTTCGACCGCTCCTGGATTCGCTACGGCGGCCTGGTCGAGGGGTCATGGGACGTGACCGGCAAGGGCCGCGTCCTGAGCCTCGGCGTGTTCACGATGTTCGCCGATCCCCTGGGGAGCCAGCCCGTTCCCTTCACCGAGCTGGTCACCATCGGGGGTAGCGAGCCGTTCGCGGGATTCCTGAACGGGCGCCTCCGCGACCGGAGCGCGATCGCGGCCCAGCTCTCGTGGCGCTGGCCCGTGTTCGCCTATCTCGACGGAGTGGCCGCCGTCGGCTTCGGCAATGTCTTCGACGCACACCTCACCAACTTCCGCTGGGACCTCCTGCGGCTCTCGGCGGAGCTGGGGGTCCGGACCGCCGCAGCCTTCGGCAAGAGCAACTTCCAGATGGTGTTCGGCATGGGCTCGGAGCCGTTCCGCGACGGGCTCCGCCTGACGTCGTTCCGCTTCGCACTGGGAGTGACCTATGGCCTCTAGACAGACGAGCTCCACACCGAGGGTGGTCGCCCTCCTTCTCCTGGGGGTCATCGCTCTGCTGTTCTGGCTCTCGGGCTGTGCGTCGACCCCCCGGCACTTCTCGACCGCGCCGATCCTCTGGACCGACGACGACCGGCGTCCCTTTCCGAAGAACCCTGGCAGCACCTGGTCTCCACTGTACTGGGACGGAGCGGACCACATGCTCTTCCGGCCCGTCTCGCACGCCTTCCTTCTGGAAACCCCGCGCGAGGCGGTGAACGTGAACGCGTTCGACGAGGTTCCGGATTCGAGCTGGTACTCCAACCGTCTCTCGCGGCACCGGATGTCCACGGAGGAGATTGCCCGCGGTGCCTGCACCCGCGGCTCTCCGGAGCCCGACCTGCCCTGGACGGTGGTGGGAGCCAAGATGGACGGGAACAACCCCGGCTTCCGGATCCGGACCGCTTCGGGGGTCGTGTACGTCGTGAAGTTCGACAGTCCGGACCAGTGGGAGCGCGCGTCGGCAGCGGACGTCGTGGGCAGCCGGCTCTACTACGCTGCCGGCCTCCAGGTGCCCTGCAACAGGGTCGTCTATTTCCGGCCCGAGGCGCTGCAGATGCCCGACCGTCCCCTCAAGGGGCCCGATGGCAAGCCGCTCGACCGAGCCGCGGTCCAGGGCATGGTTGCAGCGCTCCCGCGGGAGTCCGACGGGACGCTGCGTGCGCTGGCCAGTGAGTTCCTGCCCGGCAAGCCCATCGGACCTTGGGAGTACAGCGGGACGTGGGGTGAGGACCCGAACGACGTGGTGCCGCACGAGGATCGGCGCGAGATCCGGGGCTCGCGACTCCTCGCCGCCTGGATCCAGCACCACGATGCGCGGGCCCAGAACACGCTCGCCATGTGGAGCGAGGACGGCGGCGGACGGGGCCACGTCGAGCACTACGTGATCGACTGGGGCGACACGCTCGGAGGCCTCACCCAGTGGGACAGCATCTCCCGGCGAGTCGGGTACGCCTATTACATCGACTTCGAGTACATGGCTGCGGACTTCTTCACCTTCGGAGCCATCGAGCGTCCCTGGGAGCGCGCGCACTTCGGACCCGCGGGGAAGACCCTCGGCTATTTCGACGATGCGGAGTTCGACGCCGAGCACTGGCACGTCGGGTACCCGAACCCCGCCTTCTCGGCGATGCAGGAGACGGACGGCGCGTGGATGGCACGCATCATCGCCCGCTTCGACGACGCTGCCATCGCCGCCGTGGTGCGGGAGGGACGGCTGAGCAGCCCCGTTGTCCGGAGCGAGCTCGAACGAATCCTGCGCGGGCGGCGGGACAAGATCCTCCAGCGCTATCTGCTGCGTCTCTCCTCGCTCACTGACGTGCACATGGAAGACCGCGTGCTCTGCGCACGCGATAGAGCGGAGGAGACCGGTCTGGGACCGGCGCCGGCTCCGTCGGCCAGGATCTGGTTCTCGGGGACAACCGCGGCGGGCCTGCGCATGGAGCGCCGACCGGACGGCCAGCTCTGCACCACGGTTCCGGCGCTCGCTCCCGCCCAATGGATCCTCGACCTATCCACTGGACGGCCTGGCCAGGAACCGCTGCGCGTCCACCTGCAGGACGGCCCTGATCCGCGAGTCGTCGGTATCGAGCGCCCCGATGCCTCGGCCGTCGCGCTCTGAGCGTTCCCGTCGGCGCAGCCGAAACACCCCGACGGCGTCGCGACACCAGGAACGCAGGAGGTTGTTGACATGGCCATCGTGATCGCCCCGGCCCAGCTCAAGGCCATCTGCCCCGAGTCACCGGTCAGCGCCGTTCTCCCGATCAACTCGATCCTCACACGCACGGCCAGCATCACCCACCTGCGCGCGGCGATGGTGATCGCGCAGCTCGCGGCGTCCTCGCACCAGTTCCGAGCGCCTGAGAAGGACGAAGCCCCCTGGACGTCGGCGCCTTTCCCCTCACGCGGATGGATCGGATTGTCTGGCCGGCGCAGCCACCGCGAGACGGCGGTGGCGCTGGGCCTCGACCTCCTCAGGCAGCGCGAGCTGGTCGACGTCCGCAACGTGGAGGTCACGGCCTGGTTCTGGAACGCTCATCGTCTTCACGACTTTTCGGACATCGGTGATGTGGACGGCTGCACGCGCGCGATGGTCGGCGAAGCGACGAATGAGAGGCTCAACCTGGCTCGCGTGTTCCATTACCGGGCTTGTCGGGCGCTCGCGGGCGCTCGTGAGCTGGCGGCTTGAGGACGCCGAAGCCACTCACCCTGAGACTCCCGATGCGAACGATGCTGTCCCTTTCGGATCTCGCGCTGCTGTCCGCGCTGCCGCCGAGGCCGCTCTCCAGACCGGAGCTGACCAGCCGGGCGCTGGCAGTCGCCAAGGGTCCAGTCTTCGATCGAGCGGTCGCGCTGGCGACGATCGACCGGCTGACCGCCCTCGGGCTCATCCGGCGGGTCGGAGCGCGGTACGAGCTTTCCCGCGAGGGGCAGTGCGCGATGATGCTTGGCCTGGAGGAGTATCGCGCGGCAATCGAGCGGATGCGGCAGACCGCTCTGCTGCGGCTCGTCGAGGAGCCGGCTGCGAGCGCGCACGCCCTCGCGCTGGCCTGACACGTGTTCCTCAGACGCCACGAGCGGCGACTCGAAATGACCGATGTTGCACGTAACCAACTCGTTGGTTACATGATGTATAGATGGCGCATCACCGAAAGACTTCCCGCCCCAGAGACGCGTCGGCGACGCGGGAGGCGCTCCTCGATGCGGCGACCCAGGTCTTCGCCGAGAACGGCTTCGCAGGCGCTCGCGTGGACGAGATCGCCGCGCGCGCCGGGGTCAACAAGGCGCTGATCTACGCCTACTACGGGGACAAGACGGGCATCTATCGCGCCGTTCTGACCGCTCACCTCGACGAGTTTGCAGATCCTGCGTTCTCCAAGGCGGTCGCTTCCGAGGCGGGACCGCGTCGAGCGCTGGAGGACATCGTCCGGCGGTACTTCGGGTTGCTGATCAAGAATCGATCGTTCGCCCGGCTGTTGGCCTGGGACCTCCTCTCGAACGGCAAGAGCGGGCGCGACATCATCCTGGAGAGCGCGGGACCTCTGCTCGAGCTCATCTCAGACCTAGTGGACCGGGGGCGTGAAACGGGGGACCTGCGGGCCGGCACCGACCCCGAACTCTTCCGCTCGGCGCTGTTCTCGTTGGGTGCCGGTTACGTGCTCCAGCACTCCGTGATGACCCTGGCCCGGGAAAGGAGCGGGCAGCTCCGCACGGACGGGCAGTTCGTCGAGAACGTCTGCCGCATGCTCCTGGGCCCCGAGCGCGAACCCGAGCGGCGCACGGCCTGACACGAAGCTCTCGGCAAGAGCTTCGGCCTCGCTGCTGTCGCCCCGGACGACCGTGGGCCTCTCGGCGCCTGGCTGCCGCCCGGGATGCCGGACCGCTTCCATCCCGGACTCCGCGGCGCCGCTGGACCCACTCGCGGCGGTAAACCCCTGGAATCACATCCGCTCGAGGCGGCACCAGCTGCCCCTCTTGACATCCGGGCTCGACCTAACTAACTAGTTACCTTGTTATAACTAAACGGTTAGTTCTGACGAGTTGGGAGGTCCTTCCGTGATTCAAGTTCCCTGGTCCGCCGCCACGGCCCTGCTGATGCTGCTGGTGATCTCGCCTCCGGCCGACGCGAGCGAGGCGACCGAGCCGCTTCTCCGGCTCGAGGACGCCATCTCCATCGCCGCCCAGCAGAACCACGGGCTGGCGGCCAGCGAGCTCGAGCTCGATCGGCAGGAGGAGCGTTCCGCGGGGGTCGTCACCCGGCGCTTCCCCGCCTTCAAGTTCGACGCGATCGGCAACCGACTTCTCAAGTCGATGGACTTCCCGTTCAACGCCGCCTCGTTCGGCACCTACCCGGGGATCGGCCCGGTTCCCGCCACCGACACCTCGGTCAGCGTTCCTCCGGGCTTCTCGGGGACCGTCACCGCGACCATCGCCCAGCCGATCATCCAGCAGTACCGGATCGGCCTGAACCTCGAGGGAATCCGGCTGGACCATGCGATGGCGCAGGAGGACCTGCGGAAGGACCGCCAGCGCGTCGCCGCCGAGGTCAAGACGACCTACTACCGGGTGTCGGCGATCGAGGTGGGCGTGCTGGCCCTGCGGGACCTGGTCACGGCCATCGAGGATCTCGACGGTCTGACCGGGCGGTATCTCGCGGAGGGCAAGGTGCTGCGCTCGGAGGCCCTGGAGGTGAAGGCCCGGCTGGCGAGGGAGCGCCATAGCCTCTCCTCTTCCGAGAGCGAGCTGGCGACGAAGCACGAGCAGCTGAATCAGCTGCTCGGTCGTGACCTCCGCACTCCCTTTCGCGTCTCGGAGCCCTCGGACCTGGTGGCGAGGACTGCCGTCATCTCCCTCGAGGACGCTCGCCAGCGCGCCGTGCAGAGCCGTCCGGAAATCCGGAAGGTCGGTCTCCAGATCGAGCAGGCCGAGAACGCCCGGCGGCTCGCCACCTCGCAGTGGATCCCCGACCTCACGCTGCTCGGGACCTACGCCCGGAACTTCAATTACCAGGTCCTTCCCAAGGAGGTCCTGACGGTCGGTCTGTGGCTGAGCTGGGAGCCGTTCGACTGGGGTCGACGCGGCCATGAGGCCCACGAGCAGAAGCTGGCCGCCGACCGAGCGCGGCAGGCGAAGCAGGAATCCGAGGAGCAGGTCGCGGTGGAGGTGGGGCAGCGCTGGCGCGCGGTGAAGGATGCCGCGAGCCGGCTCGAGGCCGCCGGCCTCTCGCAGGAGGCCGCCAAGGCCTACCTCGACGATCTGCGGAACAAGTATCGCGAGGACGCGACGTTGCTGCAGGACGTCCTCTCGGCCGAGGCCCGGCTCTCCGCGGCCCGGCACGACTTCACCGATGCGGTCGCCAACTATTGGTCGGCAACCGCTGAACTCGAGAGGACGATTGGCGATGAGAATTCGTGACCTGTTCTTGATGGGGGCGTGTCTTCTTGGAGCCTGCTCCTCGCGACCTCCACCCAAGCCAGCTCCGGCGGTCCGGGTGGAGGTGGTCGGCTCCGGCAAGGCCATGGGCAGCCCGGACACCTACTCGGCCGTCGCCCAGGCCAAGGCAACCGTCCCGCTCGCCTTCCGCGGTCCGGGCTACGTGACCGAGCTGATGCAGGTGAAGACCCCCGACGGCCAAACCCGTGCGGTCGGTGAGGGCGATCGTGTCCTCAAGGGACAGGTCATCGCGCGGCTCCGGGACGCGGAGTACCGCGACAAGGTGGGCCAGGCCACCGGGCAGGTCAGCGCCGCCCGGGCCGTGGCGGAGAAGGCCCGGCTGGACTTCGAGCGGGCCCAGCGGCTCTTCGCGACCCAGAGCATCACCCGGCCCGAGATGGAGAGCGCGACGGCGCTGCGCGACGCCAGCCGCGCCCAGCTCGCGGCCGCCGAGGCGCTCCTGGCCGAGGCGCAAGTGGGGCTCCGGGACTGCGCGCTGACCGTCCCGGTGGACGGCGACGTGATGAAGAAGAGCGTCGAGCCCGGTGCGTACACCGGCCCGGGGCTGCCGGCCTTCGTCATCGGCGACGTCAGCAGCGTCAAGGTCGTGCTCGGCCTCCCTGACATCAGCCTTCGCGACGTCAAGCCGTGGCAGGAGGTGGTGGTCACCACCGACGCGCTCCCCGGCCGGACCTTCACCGCCAAGGTGAGCCGGATCGCCGCAGTGGCCGATCCGGTCACCCGCAACTTCGACGTGGAGGTTGAGATTCCCAACCGCGACCGGCTCTGGAAACCCGGGATGATCGCCGCGGTGGAGCTGAAGTCCGGGGCGAGCCAGGCCACCATCCCCCTGCTGCCGCTCACCGCCTTCGTTCCCGGCCTCAAGGGCAAGGAGCAGTTCGCGGTGATGGTCGTCGACGGCGCGGGCACGAACACCCGGGCGAGGATCCGGGACGTCGTGCTCGGGGACGTGGTGGGCAACCGCGTCGCGGTCACTCAGGGTCTGAACCGTGGTGAGGAGGTCATCACAACCGGCGCCACCATGGTCATCGACGGTGAGCGCGTCGAGGTCATGCCGCAGGAGCAGCCATGAACGACGTGAACCCGTCGCAGACGAAGGGCTTCAACCTGGCCCGCTTCTGCGTTCAACACCGACAGGTTGCCTGGGCCCTCTTGGTCCTCTCCATCGCCGCCGGTGTCGCCGGGTACAAGCGGATGCCGAAGCGAAAGGACCCGGACATCCCGGTACGGGTGGCGCTGGCGGTCTGCCCCTGGCCAGGCGTCCCGGCGGACCGGGTGGAGGAACTCGTCACCCGGAAGCTGGAGCAGGCCGCCGCCGGCAATTCCAAGGTCAAGAAGATCGAGACCACGACCCGCGATGGCGTGGCGGTGATGCTGGTGCACTTGCACGACGACATCTCCGACACGGTCGAGCAGTTCGCGGACATCGGAAACCGGGTGACGAACATCTCGGATCTGCCGGCCGGCGCCGGCCCCGTGAACTGGGTGAGTGACTTCGGCGACACGGCGACGCTGATGCTGACCGTGGCGAGTCCCAAGGTGGGGGCGGCCGAGGTCCGCATCCGAGGACTTGCCGTCCAGAAGGCCATCGAGCAGGTGCGCGGGGACGCGAGCGCGGAGAAGCGACTCACCGCCATGTTCTGCTTCCCCTCGACCGTGGCGAGCTCGATCGTCGAGCGGCCCCTGGCGCTCTTCGCCGGCCAGGCGATGCATGACGGCGTGGCGACCGAGGCGTGGCCCGTCTCGGCGGCGGGTTGCTCCGGGCTCGACCTGGTGACCGACCGGACCGAGGCGGAGATCCGGGGGTACACCGAGAACTTCCTCCGCGAGAGGCTGGGGAATCCGGACCTGCACCCCGATGCCTGGCGCCCAGCCTTCATCAGGAAGCCGGCCGAGGCCCCGGACCGCCTCGCCGAGGTCGCCGGGGACCTCTACAGCTACCGCGAGATGGACGACTTCACGCACGAGATCGAGCGGGTGATGATGAGCGTCCCCATCGTCGCCAAGGTGTCCCGAAGCGGCGTCCTGGGAGAGCAGATCTTCATCGACTACGACCAGCAGCGGCTGGCCTCCTCCAGGATGCAGCCGTCCCAGATCGCTCACGCGGTCGCCAGCCGGAACCTGACCCTCCCCGGCGGCATCTTCGACGTGAACGACCGCCACGTCGTCATCGACCCCAATGTCCGTGACGAGAGCTTCCTGAACATGGACGACATGCTCATCGGCACCAGCGCCGGTGGCACGCCAGTCTATCTGAGGGACGTCGCCTCGGTCTCCCGCGGCTACGACAGCCCACCCCGCTTCCTCAATTACCTCTACGCCCCCGACGGGCACGGGCAGTGGCAGAGGGACCGGGCGATCACCCTCGCGATGATGATGCGTTCAGGCAAGCAGGTCGGCGACTTCGCGGTCGCGGTGGACAGCATGCTCCAGCACCTGCGCCGGAAGCTCCCCCCCGACCTGATCATGGCGCGGACCAGCGATCAGCCGCGGCAGGTCGCGGAGAACGTCTCGCTCTTCATGACCAGCCTCTACGAGGCCATCTTCCTGGTGGTCATCGTCTCCCTGCTCGGCTTCTGGAGCTGGCGGTCCGCGCTCCTCATCGCCACCTCCATCCCGCTCAGCCTGGCCATCGGGTTCGCGGCCATGCTGATGCTGGGCGTCGACATCCAGCAGGTGTCGATCGCCACCCTGATCATCGCCCTTGGCCTCCTGGTCGACATGCCAGTGGTCGCCGGAGACGCGATCGCGCGCGAGCTCGCCGAGGGACAGACCAAGGAGGTCGCCGCGTGGATCGGTCCGACGCGGCTAGCCCGTGCGATCTTCTTCGCGACCCTCACCAACATCGTCGCCTACCTCCCCTTCCTCATGCTCACCGGGGACACCGGGCGGTTCCTCCACAGCCTCCCGATCGTCATGACCACGACGCTGGTCGCGGCCTTCATCGTCTCCTTCAGCTTCATCCCCCTCATCGCCTTCGGCCTGATGAAGCCCGCCAAGGCCGAGAAGCCCATCGAGGAGCGCCGGCGCAC
Source organism: Myxococcaceae bacterium (assembly GCA_035501615.1). Classification (GTDB taxonomy): domain Bacteria; phylum Myxococcota; class Myxococcia; order Myxococcales; family Myxococcaceae; genus RPRB01. Next base: position 1,896 of record DATJVY010000023.1, on the reverse strand, counting down.
CGGGTTCACCGGCTGGTACTCGCGCATGGTCACGGCGGCGATCCGCCGGCGGTGGGCGGTACTCGGTGCCTCCACCCTGGTCCTCGCGGGGGGCGGCGTCCTCATGTACCGGGCAAAGACGCAGTTCTTCCCCAAGGACCTCTCGTATCTCTCCTACATCGACATCTGGACTCCGGAGGACGCCACCCTCTCGGCCACCAACCGGGCCACGCTCGAGGCCGAGCGCGTCATCCGCGAGGTGGCCGACGACTTCGGCAAGCACCACAAGCATCCTGACGTCCTTCGCAGCCTCACCACCTTCGTGGGCGGCGCCGGCCCGCGGTTCTGGTTCTCCATCGAACCGGAGCAGCAGCAGATCAACTACGCCCAGATCATCGTCGAGGTGACGGACAAGCACCTCACCAAGGAGCTCGTCGGCCCGATCCAGACGGCGCTCACCGCGCGGGTGCCGGGCGCCCGGATCGACGTCCGGCAGCTCGAGACCGGCAAGCCGGTGGGAATTCCGGTCTCGATCCGGGTCTCGGGGGAAGACATCGGCACGCTGCGGAAGATCGCTGGCCAGGTGGCCGACGCGCTCCGGGCAGCTCCCCTCGCCGCCCGGGTCCGGGACAACTGGGGCCCTCCAGGGCTGAGGACCCACATCGCGATCGACGACGACCGGGCGAATCTCTCGGGCGTCAGCCGGCTGGACGTGGCTCTTTCCACCCAGACCGCCGTCTCCGGAACTCCGGTGGGCTACTACCGAGAGGGTGATCGGCAGATTCCCATCGTGCCGCGGCTCCGCCTCGAGGACCGGGCTCGCCTGGCGGACCTCTCCAACGCCTACGTGTTCTCCACCAGCATCCCGCAGAGCGTTCCACTGCGGCAGGTCGCCCGGCTCTCGCGCGAGCTGGCCCCGTCGAAGATCCAGCGGCGGAACCAGGTCCGGACGATCACCGTCTCCGCGTACCCGCTCCCCGACCATCTGCCATCCGAGGTCCTGAACGCCGCGCGGCCCTCGATCGACAAGATCAGCGCCTCGCTTCCCCCGGGCTACCGGATCGAGATCGGCGGCGAGTACGACGAGCAGGTCAAGGGCTTTGCGGAGATGTCGCTGGTCATGATCCTCTCCATGGCCATGATCTACTTCGCGCTCGTCTTCCAGTTCGACAGCGCGGTGAAGCCCCTCCTGGTGTTCGGGGCCATTCCTTACGGCATGTGCGGCGCGCTGGCGATGCTGGCGATCATGCACCAGCCCTTCGGGTTCATGGCCTTCCTGGGGGTGGCCAGCCTCGTCGGCGTCATCGTGAGCCACGTCATCGTCCTCTTCGACTTCATCGAGGAGGCGCACCATCACGGCCGCGATCTGGAGGACGCGCTCATCGAGGCCGGCATCGTCCGGCTCCGGCCGGTGATGATCACCGTGGGCGCCACCGTGCTGGGCCTGATCCCCCTGGCGATGCACGGCGGACCTCTCTGGGAACCGCTCTGCTACGCCCAGATCGGCGGCCTGAGCATCGCCACGGTCATCACCCTGGTGCTCGTGCCGCTCATGTACACGGTGTTCGTCCGCGATCTGAAGATCGTCCCCTGGAAGAAGGAGGCCCCCGGACCGGTTCCCGCTCCCCCCACCCGGCTCGACCCGAGCAGCACGGGGCCCATGGCTGCGGCCTGAGGCGTTTGCAACTAACCAACATGTTGGTTAAATGGAAAATATGGCACCACAGCGAAAGAGGCCGCGACCCAGGGACGCCAGTGCCACCCGCGAGGTACTGCTGGACGCGGCCACCCTGGTGTTTGCCGAGAAAGGCTTCGCCGGAGCGCGGGTGGACGAGATCGCCGCGCGTGCCGGGGCCAACAAGGCGCTGATCTACGCGTACTACGGAGACAAGAAGGGGATCTACCGCGCCGTCCTCT
>DATJVY010000022.1:0-52483 GCA_035501615.1 Myxococcaceae bacterium | reverse complement strand
TTCACCTGCCGGCGCTCGGCCGCGGTGAGATGACCACCGTTGGCCGCACGCTCGGTCTTGACCTGGTTGTCGATCCGCTGCTCCTGCTTCTCCAGATGCGCGGTCTCCCCAGGGGTGAGCTGCCCGCTCTTCACGCCATTGGCGATCCGGTCCTGCTGGTTCTCCTCACGGCGATCGACCTCGCCCGCCATCGCCAGGGACGACAGCGAGGTCACCACCAGGATCATCTTCACGATCGTCTTCACGGGTTCCTTCTCCTCGTCGGGCGCGGCATCGCGCCGTGCCCGTTCGGACCGATCAAACCCGATCGATATTCGATTCGTTGCGGGGCGCTGCGCGTGTCCCCGGCGACCCGGGGGGTACTCAGCGCGCAGGTGGGACGACGACCACCCCTTCCTTCATCACGAAGGAGACCCGCTCGGTCGCGGTGATGTCCTTCAGAGGGTCGTCCTTCATCCCCACCAGATCGGCGTAGGCGCCGGAGGCGAGCGTCCCCAGCTCGGCCTCCTTCCCCAGGAGCGCCGCCGCGGTCACCGTCGCCGAGCGCAGCGCCTGCCAGGGCGTCATCCCCCAGGCGACGTAACGCCGGAACTCCTCTGCCTGGTTGATCTGCTCCCAGGGGAACCCACCGGCATCGGTGCCCAGCGCGATGGGGACGCCCGCCGCCAGCGCCCGCCGGAAGGACTCCTCCGACGCCTTCTGCAGCACGGCCCAGATGGGGTTGATCTTGCTCCGTGCTCCCTCGACGTAGGCCGAGACGGTGAGCGTGGGCGAGAGGAAGACCTTCTTCTGGGCCATCAGCTTGACCGTCGCGTCGTCGAGCACGTGGCCGTGCTCGATCGAGTCCACACCCGCGGCGAGCGCGATGGCGTGGCCGCTGGGGGTGATGCTGTGGGCGGCCACCCGCCGGTTGGTCCGGTGCGCCTGGTCGACGATCGCCTTCAGCTCCTCCTCGGTGAAGTTGGGGAGACTCCGGATCTGCCCGTCGGGCCGCTTGAAGTAGCCGCGGTCGGCGTAGACCTTGATCCAGTCCGCGCCGTGCGAGATCTGGTCCCGAACCGCGCGCCGGCAGGCATCCGCGCCATCGCACATCTGGACGCCCTTCGGCATCTCCAGCTCCCAGGAGTAGGCCGTCCCTCCGAGCCCGTACGCCCCGGTGGGAGCGAGCGCCTTGGTGGCCACGAAGAGCCGCGGCCCGACCACGATGCCCGCCGCGACCGCCCTCTTGAGATCGACGTCGGCGAATCCCGCCCCCTCGTTCCCGATGTCCCGGTGGGTGGTGAATCCGTGCTGGAGCGCGATGCGCATCGCCTGGGTCGCCCGGAGCGCGCGGTAGGGGAGCGATTCCTTTAGGATCTGCGCGTCGTACTCGACGTCGGTGAGGTCCCCGTCGAGGAGCACGTGGGTGTGGGTGTCGATGAAGCCCGGGCAGACCGTGAGGCCGGACGCGTCCACCACCTGCGCACCGGCCGGGACCGCATCGCCCACGGACTTGATGCGACCGTCCTGGACGACCACCACCGCGCCGGTCCGCACCTTCTGGGTCGCCGGGTCGAGCAGCCGCCCGGTCTTCACCGCGATCACCGGCCCCTGCTGCCCCAGCGCCGATCCACAGACGAGCGCTGCCACCCACGCGACGACTCGCATGCTCCCCTCCCCTGCTCCGGTTGGACGACCGCGCGAGTGTGTCCCGTCACCCGACCCGGCGAAAGCAAGAACCGGCCGCGGAGGCCGAACCGTTCACTCGGCGTCGGCCTGGACGATGAACCGCCGCGGGGCCGAACCCACGAAGTAGAACGGATAGCAGGTGACGAGCGTCAGGCGAGGTCCACCGGTCGGCGCCAGGACGTCCACGTCCGCGGGGTCGACGATGGAGAGTCGCCCCACCCGGTAGCGATGGACCTCTCCGGGGAGCGCCACCTCCAGGATGTCGCCCTCGACGATGTCCTTCAGGACCCGGAAGTAGCCGTCGCGGTGCCCGGCGATCCCGACGTTCCCCGGCTCGTCCGGCCGGGCGGTGTCCTCGATGTGCCCCACCGCGCGGTCGAGCGTCCACTCGTCGGTGCCCTCGAGCACCGGCACCTCCAGCCCGAGCCGCGGGATGCGGAGCACCGCGAGCGGCGGCGGCGCGGGGCGAGCCATCGCCAGCACGTGGGCACGGATCCGCGTCGGATCCCAGAGACTCTGGTCCAGCCTGGCCGAGTCAGGAAGCGTCGGGGCCAAGGCTGGGGCCGGGGCGATCGCAGTCGCCAGGGGGCCTCGGGCCTGGTCCTGCGCGCGGAACGCGGCCAGCGATCGCTGCTCCGAGGCCCAGGCGAGGCCGCGCGCAGTGGCCCAGCTCACCCCGAGAACGACGGCGAGCACCCAGGCTACCCTCTCCACCCGCCGGAGCCGGCGGGCCCAGGGAGCTCGCCGGCCCACCGTGGACAGGACCCTCACTCTCCTCCCCCGGAGCGCCTACCGTCCGGCCCGAGCCGTCCGGAGCGAGAGTGCGATGCCCGCGGACAGCGCGGCGAGCAACCCGATCAGCGGGAGCGGGCTCGCGGTCTTCGGGAGATGGCGCTTGTGCGGCGCGGCGGCGACCACGGCCGGTTCGGCGGTCGGCTCGGGCGCCGGGCTCACCGCCTTGGCCACCACCGACCGCTGGGTGGTCTGCTGCGGGGGAAGGGTGGTGACGAAGGTACCGCCCAGCCTCTCGCCCTTCTTGACGGTCCGGAGCGAGACCTCCTTGCCGTCCTTGAGGTAGTGGATGTCGTTCCCGGCAGCGTCCTTGAAGTCGTAGCTGTTGAGCTTGCCGGTGGCGTTGTCCTTCACCACGATCCCGCCGGGCGCGACCTGCATCACGGTACCGGAGGCGATCCGGGTCAGCGTCACGTCGCGTGTGGTCACCTTCTCGGTGATCAGCGCCCCGACCTTCATCCCGGGCTTGAGCTGGTCGACGCCGGCCGGGCTTCCGTCGATGTCGAACTTGTAGCCGTCGGGCACGGTGTACTCGTGCAGGCCGTCGGACTCCCTGACCACCACCTGGTTCCCGTAGACCGCCTCGACCACGCCCGACTTCACCTGATGCGTCACGGTGGTCGACTCGGTGCTCGAGGTGGCCGCTGCCTGCGCCTGCGCCACACCAGGCAGCGCGAGCGAAAGAAGGACTGCGGCGATTCTCGTCTGGACTGACATGAGGGGGGCCCTCCCCGGAGCCCGGCCCGAACCCGGAGGGCGGTAGAAGCACCGTCACGGATCAGGGCGACCGCCACATAACGCCTTCGAGATGGCCCCGGCGCTCCGACCTTGGGGTGGGTCATTGTAGACCCACGGCCTCGAAGAAGCGGCGGACGCGCGTGCGATCCACCGCCGCCAAGACGTTGGCGACGGTGCCAGCGCACGCTGTACGCACCGCACGCACTCTCCTCACGAAATCGCCGGGCCGCGGCGCCGGGCCAGCGAACCGGCGCCCTAGACTTGCGCGAGCGATGATGCGTTCGCCGACTCCCGCCGGACTCGTCCTCCTCCTCGCGCTCGCCGGATGCGACTTCAACGGCGGTGGGCCAGGGGGCGGCGGCTTCACGCCGTCGGACCCGACGACCGACCTCGCCCGCATCGCACTGCAGGCCCACGACCAGATTCGCAGCGGCGCCACGCCCACGCCGAACCCCGCCCTCCCCTCCGTGCAGTGGTCGGCGCAGGTCGAGGCCGTCGCCACGCAGTGGGCGTCCAACTGCGTCTACCAGCACAACGCCGCCCGCGGGAACCTGGGAGAGAACATCGCCGCGAGCTCGCCGGGCTACTGGCCCACCATCGCCGGCGTGGTGCAGGCCTGGGCCTCGGAGGCGGCGGACTACGACTACGCGACGAATACCTGCGCCGCGGGGAAGGACTGCGGCCACTACACGCAGATCGTCTGGCGCGACAGCACCCTCATCGGCTGCGCCTACGCGCGCTGCACCCAGAACTCGCCCTTCTCCGGCCTCCCCTCCTGGGACTTCTGGGTCTGCGACTACAGCCCTCCCGGGAACTGGCTCGGCGAGCGCCCGTACTGAGCGCCCGGGCACGGGGCGCGTCGAGCCCCGCGGTCGCGCTCGGCCCCTCCGGTGTCTCCCCGATTCCGGAGCCGCAGCGGCCTCGCGTACATTCGGCTGCCTCCCTGCTGACCGGAGGTCCCCCGTGCGTCCAATCCGCGTGCTGCTGGTCCTCGCCACCGGTTGTGCCGCAGGCTCGACCACACCTCCTCCGCCGACCACGGCAGCCGCCGCCCCCGCGAAGGCGACGCCGCCACCCGCCGTTCCTGCTTCGGTCCTCGCCCTCGCCCAGGGAGCGCTCCTCTTCGACGACCTCGGAACGCTGAGCCGCCCGGTGGGCGCCGCCTCGCCAGAGGCGCAGCGCTACTTCGACCAGGGGCTGCGGCTCGCGTACGGCTTCAACCACGACGAGGCGACCCGCTCCTTCGCCCGTGCCGCCGAGCTCGATCCCGGCTGCGCGCCGTGCTTCTGGGGCGTCACCTGGACCCTGGGCCCCAACTACAACGTCCCGATGCTGCCAGACCGGGCGCAGGCCGCCTGGGACGCGCTCCAGGCCGCGCGCGAACGCGCCGGGCGCGCCCGGCCAGTGGAGCAAGCGCTGATCGCGGCCCTCGGCTCTCGCCACAAGGGGCCACAGCCGCTCGACCCGCCGGCGCAGCAGCCGCTGAACGAGGCCTTCGCGGCTGCGATGCGCGGGGTCGCCCAGGCCCATCCCGACGACGACGACGTGCAGGTCATCTTCGCCGAGTCGATGATGGACGTGAATCCGTGGCACCTCTGGACGCTCGACGGCAAGCCGGCCGCTGGAACCGAGGAGATCGTCGCCACCCTGGAGCGCGTGCTGGCGCGCTCGCCGCAGCACCCCGGCGTGAACCACTATTACATCCACGCCGTCGAGGCGTCGCTGCGTCCGGACCGTGCCGTTCCCTCTGCAGAGCGGCTCCCGGGGCTGATGCCGGCCGCGGGCCACATCGTCCACATGCCGGCACACATCTTCCAGCGCGTGGGCCGCTATGCGGACGCCTCGGAGGCGAACCGCCGCGCGATCCGCGCCGACGAGGCCTACCTCGCGAAGACGAAGCCGCCCGGCTACTACCCGATGTACCTCGGGCACAACCACGGGTTCCTGGCCTTCTCGGCGTCGATGCTCGGCCGCTCGGAGGAATCGCTCCGGGCGGCACGCGCCGCGACCAGGGCCGTCCCCCCGGAGATGCTCGACATGATGCCGGGGATGGACTTCTTCGCCAGCGAGCACCTCCTGGTGATGGTCCGCTTCGGGAAGTGGAAGGAGGTGCTCGCCGAGCCCAGGCCGCCGGAGAAGTATCCGACGCTCACCGGACTGTGGCTGCACGCGCGCGGCATGGCGTTCGCCTCGACCGGCAAGACCCGCGAGGCGGAGGCGACCATGCGCGCGCTGCGCACCCTGGCCACGAAGATTCCCCCCGAAGTGCTGGCCGGCCAGAACCCGGCCTCGGCCATGTGCCGGCTGGGGGCGGACGCGATCGAGGCGCGGATCGCCGAGCGAGCGCGCCGCTGGAAGCCGGCCATTGCCGCGTGGCAGCGCGCCGTCGTCCAGGAGGACGGGTTCGCCTACAACGAGCCGGCGGACTGGTTCTACCCGATGCGCCACTACCTCGGGGCAGCGCTCCTCGACGCGAAGAAGCCGAAGGAGGCCGAGGCGGTGTTTCGCGCCGACCTCGAGCGCAACCCCGGCAACGGCTGGGCGCTGTACGGCCTCTCTGCCTCGCTCGCAGCGCAGGGCAAGAAGAGCGAGGCCGCGGCGGTCCGGGCGAAGTTCGACGAGGCCTGGAAGCTGGCTGACTTCCGGCTGACCCGCGCGGCGCTCTGAGGTCGGGCTATTTTCCGGCGAGGAGCAGCGAGAGCGCGGTGGCGACCTCGGCGTCCGTCCAGGTGTTGAGGATCGGCGGCAAGGTGATGCCGACCTGGATGGGCGCCCCGCCACACGAGCGGGGGCCCACGTAGGCCTGTCCCTGGAACCGGACGTCGTACCCGCAGTGGCCGAAGGCTCCGTTGATCCGCGCCTTGCCGATGGTCGCGGTGCATGGCCTTCCGACGATGAGGCCGTTCACCGCCAGCCCCTCCGGTCCCTGGCTGACGTTGAGGTTGAACGGCGAGCGGCCGACGATGCCGTCCGCCCCGTCGAGCGTCACGGTGAGGTTCACGTCGCGGCCGAACGCGGTGCCGCGCCAGGCGGTCGTGCCGTTCTGGCCGGGGTAACGGCCGAGGTTCACGCTCGGGCCCTGGATGCCCTGCTCGGTGATGAGCGCGACGATCGGCCGGCGAACCCCGGTGAGGACGAAGCGGCCTCCCTCCGGCACTCCCGATGCCTCCGGCGGAAGCGCGTCCGGCGGCGGAAGGGGCTCGTCGTGCGCACACGCGCCGACGAGCGTGGAGAGGGTCAGGACCAGGAACGGAAGACCGGCACGACGCATGAGAGGAACCTAGCGATGCTCCGGGCGGTCGACCACGGAGTTCAGGATGGCGCGCGTCAGACCGATGACGACCGCACCGAGCAGCGCCGGGATGAAGCCATCGACATGCAGCCCGAGGCCGAGCGACCGCGCCAGCGCTCCGGTCACCAGCAGGAGGATGGCATTGATGACCAGGGCGAAGAGCCCGAGGGTGAGGAAGGTCACGGGCAGCGCGAGGATGCGGAGGATGCTCCCCAGCACCGCGTTCACCACCCCGAAGACGAGCGCGACCCCGAGGAGCCCCGGCAACGTCCCCACGTAGCTGAGCCCGGTCACCAGCCGCGTGGCGACCCAGAACGCGACCGCGGTCACCACGAGGTGCAGGAGAAAGCGCATGGTCCCTCCCCGATCCCGGCACCGTGGCGCCCGGGACGGCCGGCGGTCAGCCGCCGGCGGGCGGCACGCTTAGCAGATCCCGCTCCTCGGGGTGCCGCTCCAGCCACTTGGAGACGAAGGGACAGCTCGGGACGAGCCGCGTCCCGTTCTGCCTCGCCCAGCTGAACGCGGTCTTTGCCAGCTTTCCTGCGAATCCCTGTCCAGCGGCCTCCTGCGGCACCGTCGTGTGCAGGAGGTCCAGGGTGCGGTCGTCCAGCCGACGATACACCAGCTCCGCGGTTCCTCCCGGGACCTCGAGAAAAAAGCGGTGGCGATTCGGGTCGTGCTGGACGTCCATCGATCCTCCCCCGGGGGAGCGCGGAGGACCCTCGGACAGTCCGGGCCCCCACGTCAACCCGCCCGGGCGCCCGACGTTCAGCGACCGGACGCGCCCGACGAGCCGGTGCTCTCCGGAGGCGTGGGCTGCGGAACGCGGTTCTTCACCGCCGGGACCGTGCGGAGATAGGCGAAGATGGCCTTCAGGTCCTGGTCGGTGAGCTTGCCAATCATCTCCCAGGGCATCGGCGGGAGAATCGGCCGGCCCCGTCCCATGTGGCGGCCGTTCCGGAGCGTGTCGAGGAAGTTCTGCTCCGTCCATGCGCCCAGACCGGTCTCGCGGTCCGGAGTGAGGTTCGCGGTGTAGCTGATGCCCCACGGGCCGGACCAGGCGGTCATCGTGCCCACGGTGGCCGCCATCCACGGACCCGGGAGCGCCGGCGCCGGCCCGACCACCATCTGCTCGGGGTGGCCGGAGAGGAGCCGCTCGTTGTCGAGCTCCGGCCCCTTCGGACCCATCTTCTTCGGGGTGTGGCAGTCGTGGCATCCAGCGAAGGCGACGAGGTACTCGCCGCGCTTCGCCTGGGCGTTGCCGGGGGAAGCGAGGGCGAGCGAGGACATCGAGAGGGCGGCGATCAGCAACGGCTTCGGGGTCACGGCGTTCTCCTGTCTGCGAGTGAGTGAATCCAGCGTTCCACCAGCGCGAGCGCCTCGCGGTCGGGCACCACCGTCCCGAGCGGAGGCATCTGGTCCAGCGGGTCGCGCACGCCCATCCGGCGGAAGAGCACGCTGTGCTGCGGCTCTCCGGCGGAGACGCGCAGCTCGGCACCTCCGACCGGCCGGAGCGCGCGCACGGCGAGCGCCGAGGCTCGGGTCCTCTCCACCGAGGCGGGTCCCTCGGAGAGGGCCTGGAGGAGGTCCAGCCCGATGCCCGCCAGGGGCCCGTGGCGGTTGTGGCAGATGCCGCAGTTGGCGTGGAGGTAGCCCAGGGCGGAACGCTCGTCGGCCGAGGCCGCGGCGATGCGCGGCGGCGAGGTACGCAGCTCCCGCGGAAGCCCGCGCAGCAGCCCCCGGTCGAGGAGATCCTCGATGTGCACCTCGGCGTGCACCGTCCGCGCATGCAGCGCGCCCGGATCGCGGTCCGAGGACAGCTGGAGCGCGGTGAAGCCGAGGACCGGGTTGGGCTGCCCCTCGTGGCAGGCCCGGCAGTCGGTGGTCCCGGGGATCGCCCACGTCCCACCGGCCGGCGTGGCCAGGCTCGTCCCACCGACCGGGGCGAGCACCGAGTCCTTCCCATCCTCGGTCCAGACGTAGCTCGCGAAGCGCCAGCCCTCGCGGGTGCGCTCGAGCATCCGGGTCTCCAGCCGGCGCCCGAGGCTGAACTCCTTCCAGATCCGGGTGCCCACCGGGAACACCCAGCGGTCCGGGTCGCGAGCGTCGATGCGCGCTCCCCGCGGGAGGTGGATCCACCGGCGCTTCTCCGCGCCGTCGCTCCACAGCGGGTACTGGGGGCTGAAGGACAGGACGTCGGCGGCGATCGCCTCGAGGTCGCCCGTCGCGTAGAGGCCGGTGTCCCGGAGGTGCTCGGGGAGCGGCGCTGCCGCGTGCGCCGCGGGGGCGAGCAGGAGCAGCAGCAGAAGGGAGGGTCGGCGAGCCATCGGTGACCGACTTGTGCCAGTCGCCACCGAGCTGCGTTCCCTAAACAGTCCCTAAATCGGTCTCATCGGACCGTGGGTCCCTCCCGCGAGCGTTTCTCTAGCGTCCGTGGCGGCCCTCTCCGCGGTGGAACCGCGCGGCGCCAGCGGCGAATCCGGCCGCGCCGAGGGTCTCCCGTCCCCGGCGGACCTCGTTCTCCATCGCGCGCTGCTCGTCGAGGTCGAGGGACTCGAGCATCGACAGCCGGTCGTTGCGCATGCAGGTCTGCGGGAGCGCGGCCAGCTCGCCGGCGAGCGCGAGCGCCCCCCGGAGCGCCTGACCCTCGGGGACGACGCGGCTCACCAGCCCCATGCTCCAGGCCTCCTGGGCATCCACCGCGCGCCCGGTGAGGACGAGGTCCATCGCCCGGCCCACGCCGACGATCTGCGGCAGCCGGACCGTCCCCAGGTCCACCAGCGGAACTCCGAACCGCCGGCAGAACACGCCGAGGACGGCCGCCTCGGAGGCGACCCGGAGATCGCACCACAGGGCCAGCTCGAGGCCGCCCGCCACCGCATACCCCTCGATGGCGGCGATGACCGGCTTGCCCATGCGAAGGCGGGTGGGCCCCATTGGACCCTCGCCCTCGGGCACCACCGGCCGCGGCTCGCCCCCGGCCAGCGCCTTGAGATCGGCCCCGGCGCAGAAGTGCCCCCCGGCGCCGGTGAGGACGGCCACCGGAAGCGACGGGTCGGCGTCGAAGGCGCGGAACGCCGCGGCGAGCGCGGCTGCGGTGGGCGCGTCGACGGCGTTCCGTCGCTCCGGACGGTCGATGGTGACGACGAGGATGGAGTCGTGCTGCTCGGTCCGGACGGTCATGAGGGCGAGTCTCATCCCGGCCCGCGGAGGAGCGCCAGGCTCCGGGCCGCTCGAACCAGGGCGGACCTCAGCCGAACGTGTAGACGAACTGGACCTGGGTGATGCTGTCGAAGTTCCGGAGGAAGACGCCCGGGGGATTCGCCGCGCTGACCCCCGCGGGGAGCGTCGCCAGGTTCGGCTTGGCGTCGTACTTGCCCGTCCAGCTGAGGCTGAGCGACAGTCGCTCGTAGACCTGGGTGGTGAGGCTCACCTGCCCGTTCACCCGGTGGTCCTGGAACGCCGAGACGTAGTTGATGTTCACCGGATCCGGCGCGCCGTTCTCCTGGTTGATGTTCACCAGGTACTCGGCTCCGGCGGTGAGCTTGGTCGTCTTCGCGATCTCCAGGGCGTAGCCCAGCGCCACGCGCAGGGAGTGAATCGAGTACCCGTCACCCTGGTACGGCTGGAGATAGGTGAAGTCGTAGCCCAGCTCGCCGGTGAGGCTGTGAGGTCCGGACTTGATGATCAGGGTGCTGACGCCGAGCTGGGCCCCGCCGAAGAGCTTCTTCCCCGCCGCGTAGTCCGAGGCGATGTTCCCGAGGATGTAGACCGAGGTGTCGCCCGCCGAACCGTGGTGGATCAGCCACTGGTCGAACCGGGGGGTCACGTTCCACAGCCGGGCCGAGAGCGTGCTCGACGTTCCCAGCTCGTCGAGCGAGCTGATGACCGTCGGGGTGTTCGGGCCGACGGTGTAGACCCGCGTCTTGGAGAAGGCGTAGGCGGCCGAGAGCGAGTACTTCTGCCACACGGCGTCGCGGGTGATCTTCAGCCCCGCCCCGAGGCTCGTGGAGTCCGAGTTCCCGGACAGCCACAGCAGGCCGGCCTTCGCCTCGGCCTGCCAGCCGGTGTCCTTGGCGTCGTCCTTGGGTTTGTCGGTGGAGCTGAAGGCCGGTGACGCGGTGGTGTCCTGGGCGAGTGCCGGGACGGCGATGAGCAGGGCGCAGAGGCCTGCGAGTTGGACGCGCATGGTGCGGAGACCCCTCCTGACGGGTGCACGACACCTAGCCCAGTTCACGGGGTTGACGCCCTGCGAAATCCAGCCCCTTGCTGAACGCTTGTCCAGGGCCAAGGGGCCATCTACTCTTCCGTTCAGGATGGGCGACGAGCTGAACGAAAGGCAGCAGGAGGCGGTGCTCCACGCAGGCGGGCCGCTCCTCGTCATCGCCGGAGCGGGGACGGGAAAGACCACCACCCTCGCCCACCGGGTGGCGGAGCTCATCCGCCGGGGTGTCCCGGCCGAGCGGATCCTCCTCCTCACCTTCGCCCGGCGCGCAGCGGCCGAGCTCCTCCGGAGGGTGGACGCGCTGCTCGGGCGCGCGGGGACCGACCGCCCCGCCTCGTCGCGGGTGTGGGGCGGAACCTTCCACTCGGTCGCCACCCGGCTCCTGCGCCAGCACGGGGAGCGCATCGGATTGCACCCGGGCTTCACCATCCACGACCGGGGGGACTCCGAGGACCTCCTCGACGTGCTGCGGGCCGAGCTGGAGCTCGGACGAGGCAAGCGGCGGTTCCCGAGGAAGGCCACCTGCCTCGACATCTACAGCCGGTGCGTCAACGCCCGGGCGCCGCTCGACGGTGTGCTGGCCAACGGCTTCCCGTGGTGCATCGAGCAGATCGACGGGTTGAAGCTCCTCTTCCGCACCTACGTGGACCGCAAGGCCGAGCAGCGGGTCCTCGACTACGACGACCTCCTCCTCTTCTTCCACGCGCTGCTGGGGACGGAGGCCGCCGGCCCGGCCGTGCGCGCCAGCTTCGAGCAGGTGCTGGTGGACGAGTACCAGGACACGAACGCGCTCCAGGCCGAGCTGCTCGAGCGGCTCTGTCCTGGCGGGCACGGGCTCACCGTCGTGGGTGACGACGCGCAGGCCATCTACGGGTTCCGAGCAGCCACGGTCCGCAACATCCTCGACTTTCCGCTCCGGCACCCCGGGGCACGGACGGTCGTGCTCGTCGAGAACTACCGGAGCACCCCCGAGCTGCTCGAGGCCACCAACCGGGTCATCGCCCAGGCGCGCGAGCGGCACCCGAAGGAGCTGTGGTCGCGCAAGGCCTCCGGCGAGCGGCCCGAGCTCGTCAGCTGCGCCGACGAGGCCGAGCAGACGGACTACGTCCTCCGCCGCATCCTCGAGCGCCGCGAGGAGGGGCTCGACCTCCGCCGGCAGGCGGTGCTCTTCCGCGCCTCGCACCACAGCCTCCACCTCGAAGTGGAGCTCGGCCGCCGCGGCATTCCCTTCCACAAGTACGGCGGCCTGCGCTTCGTCGAGACCGCCCACGTGAGAGACCTGCTCGCCTTCCTGCGCCTGCTGGAGAACCCGCGAGACCTCCTCGCCGGCACCCGCGTGCTGGGGCTCCTGCCCGGAGTGGGCCCGCGGACCGCCCGCGGCCTGCTCGAGCCGGTCCGGAGCACGGGGAGCTTCCAGGGCTGGGAGGATGCCCGGGTTCCCCCGGCGGCCCGGGCGCACTGGACGGCGCTCGTCCCGCTCTGTCGCGAGCTGGCGGCGCCCGCTGCCCCGGCACTCGGCGCCCAGCTCCACCGGATCCGGACCTTCTACGGGCCGCTCTGCGAGGCCCGCTACGACCACGTTCCGGCGCGGCTCCGCGACCTCGAGCAGCTCGAGCAGCTCGCCGCGGGGTTCGCCGACCGCGCCGGCTTCCTGGCCGACCTCACCCTGGAGCCCCCACGCTCGACGCAGGAGCTCGCCGGGCCGCCGTCGCTCGACGAGGACCACCTCGTCCTCAGCACCATCCACTCCGCCAAGGGGCTGGAGTTCGACGCGGTCTACGTCCTCCACGCCGCGGACGGGAACATCCCCTCCGACCTGACCACCGGGACGCCCGAGGAGATCGACGAGGAGCTCCGGCTGTTCTACGTCGCCCTCTCGCGGGCCCGGCGAACCCTGACGGTCACCTTCCCCCTCCGCTGGTTCGACCGGCCGGCGGGCGTGGGTGGCCGGCACGCGCTCGCCCAGCTGACCCGGTTCCTGCCTGCACCGGTCGCCGCCGCGTTCGAGCTGCGCACCGCCTTCCCCGAGGCCCCCCGCGCGGCCCTGCCCGCGGAGGACGCCTTCCTCCTGCCCGAGGTCCGCGGGGCGCTGCAGGCCTTGTGGGACTGACGAGGCGTGCCCAGCTTGGCGCGCGGGGCCGGAGCGCCCCGACCGGATGCGCGCGCGACGGACGACATCCATCCTCCTCCGGGCGACCCTGGTCGTGCTCGGCACCGTGGTCCTGCTGCTCCTGGTGCTCGCCCTCGTCCTCCCGCCCCTGGCGAGGAGGAAGACCCGCGAGGCGCTCGACGGGATGAAGGGCGCGCACGGCGACTTCCTGGACGTGCAGGTCAGCCTCTTCCCGCTTCGCTACACCATCACCCGGCTCAAGGTGACCCGGACCGATGCGGTGCTCAAGCTTCCCTCGCTCTACGCCGAGCGGCTCGAGGTGACGCTCCGCCTCCTGCCCCTCCTCCACGGCGTCTTCTCCGGCAGGCTCGACGGTGACCGGGTGAAGGTCGTCCTCGAGGAGCCGGAGCCAGGCCCCGACAGGCCGCTCCCCTCCCGGGAGGTGCTGGTCCCGGTGCAGGCGGTGCTGGAGCGGGGGCACCTCACGCGCTCCGAGGTCCTCTACGCCTGGGTCCGCGAGGAAGGGCGGCCCACGCTCTGGGTGCACGACATCGACCTGACGCTGGAGAACGCAGGATCCCGCCCCGGGCTGGTGAAGGAGCCGCTGGTCCTCGAGGGACGCGGGACGATCGAGCGCCAGGGGGCGCTGTGGGTCGCGATCCTGGCCGAGCCCGACGCCCGGCGGCTGACCTTCTCCGGCAAGGCCCGGCTGGACGGCTACGACCCCTCCCAGCTCAACGCCTACCTCGGCGTGAAGGAGGGCGTGACGCTCACTCCCGGGATCTACGCGATGCGGATGTCCTTCCACTGCGACGAGGGACGGCTCCACGGGGTGGTCGACCCGGAGCTGAGCGGCAGCGAGCTCCAGTCGAAGGGGGACGTCGGGAGCGCGCTCAAGGCGTTCTTCGGGAAGATTGCCCTCGGCGTCTCCGGTCCGACCGAGGGGACGAAGCCCGGCGGGGCGATCGCCGTCTCGGACGACCTGACCGACCCGAAGCTCCAGCTCGCCCCGCGGCTGGAGAAGGTCGTCGAGAACGGGTTCTCGCTCGGGCTCCGCGAGGCACTGAAGCGGGCCGCCGCCGGGAAGACCGAGGCCAGCCCGGACCGGAAGCCGACGCCGTTGAAGGCGCGAAAGTGACGCCTCAGAAGGCGAAGAGCACTGCCGTCTCCACGCGGAAGGCGGTGGCGGTCGGGGCGTCGACCCACTCCGTGGCCCACCAGCTCAGCTCGAGACCCACCCGGAGCCCACCACGATCCGGAACAGCACGTTGCCGAAGACCTCCTGGTTGGTCTTCCGCTCGTTCGTCGCCAGGTCCCGATCGAACGGGTCGTCGGTTCCGAAGCCGGCATGCATCGTCCAGCGACGGCCGAACTGCTGCGTCACCTGCACCCACCCGCCGCGGGCCCGGATGGGAACGTGCTTCGTGGGATCGACGGTCTGGAAGATACCGCCCGAGTAGTCGCCCAGGAGCTGACCGATGAAGTACTCCCCCTCGACGAGCGTCGAGCGACCGAGCCGGATCGCCCCGTCGGCAACGAAGGACCAGGTCGCGTAGGTCGGGACCTTCGCCGGAGGCTGGGGTTGGACGGCGGTGTTCTGGATGACGACCTGCCTCCGGCCGACGTGCCCGGCGATGCCCCACTCGAAGACGCGCAGGCCATCCTCTCGTGCAGGCCCCAGTCCGAACCCGATGTGTCCCCGGAAGTCCGGGAGTCCGGTCTGCGTCGCCTGGAGCTCGCCGCTCACCTGGAAGGTCTGCACCGCCTGCGCGGCTGCCGCCTGGAAGGACATCTCGAACAGGTCGCTGAGCGGCTGGCGCCACTCGGCACGGACCTGGGGACGGTAGTCCCCGATGTCTCCGGGCAGGAACGAGAGCGGGTAGAAGTTCAGCGCCTCCGAGGACCGCGGGGAGATGACGTCGGAGGCCTGTCCGGCGAGCAGCCGCAACCTCGACCAGGTGGCCGAGAGGTAGAGGTCCCGCACCAGCGGCAGGAAGGCGTTCTCGTTCAGGTACGGAGCGTTGCTCCGGAAGTCCATGTCGAACTTCGCCTCGAGCTGGAACCGGCCCGAGCCTGGGAGGCATCGCCGAGACACCCAGGAGGGTGTTGCCCGGTGAGACGTTGAACTGGCTGGTCGTGGCGCTGGAGCGGATCTGGACGAAGCCCGGGATGCTCCCCACCACCATCGTGGCGCTGTTGTAGTTGGCGTTCACCACCAGCTCGCCGAAGAAGCTCCAGCGGATCCCCAGCGCCTCCACCGCGGGACCCGAGGGAATCGCCGCCGTCGGGGTAGCCGCCTCCGGCGACGGCGAGGGAGACGTCGGGGAGGTCGGCTCCTGCGCGAGTGCCGGCGCCGCGCAGAGAAGCACGACGAGGCGCGCCCACCGTGCGGCGAGGCTCCGGTCCAGGTCCCCTCCTCCCTCCAGGCCGGGACGGACTTCAGCGGAGCCGGGCGGCGGAGGCAACGACTACGAGGCCTCGGCCTCCTCCTCTTCCTCCTCGTCCTCCAGCTGGGGCACCTTGACGACCGTGACCGAGCACGGCGATTCGGCCACCACCTGCGCCGAGACGCTTCCCAGGTAGCGGCGGAGCGGGGACGCCCCCCGTGCGCCGATCACCACGTGGTCGACCCGGTTGGAACGGACGAAGTCGACGATGACCGACGCGGGCTCCGGCCCCTCGAGGACGTGGTAGGTGAGCCGTTCCTCGGCCAGCCCCAGCGGTCGCGCCCAGTCCTTGAGCTCGAGCAGGCGGAGTACCCGGAGGTTGCGCCCCTCCTCGTCCACGGTGGCGTCCATCGCCAGCCGGGACGTGCGGAACACCGTCACGCAGGCCAGTCGAGCACCGGGGTGCATGCTCAGCACCCGCTCGCTGGTGGTCCGGATCGAGGTGAGGAGCGCCTCGGTGCTCGCCTGGAGATCCAGGGCCACCACCACCACCGGGGACCGCGCGATCTGCACCGCGGTCGATTGCCACCCCTCGGCGTGGGAGCCGAGCGTGCGAATCCAGCGCCGGGCGACGGTGGCCATGCCGTCCTGCCTCAGCTTGCGGGCACGCTCGGTCAGGGGGACCTGTCCCGGGTTGCGGAGCGCGAGCAGCACCTGCGCCGCGCTCTGGTACCGCGCTCGGGGATCGGGCTCGAGGCAGCGGAGGATGATCTCCTGGAGCCAGGCCGGACAGCTCGGGTTGCGGGCGCGCGGAGGCACCGGGTCGCGGTAGAGACGCCGGCGCAGGCCGCCGATCGAGGTTGGAAAGCCGAAGGCACGCTCGCCGGTCACGAGGTGGTAGAGCACCGCGCCCAGCGCGAAGAGGTCGCTGCGCGGGTCGTTGCGGATCCGCAGCACCTGCTCCGGAGAGATGTAGGGCGCGGTTCCCATCGGAAGCCGGAACTGCTCGGCGAGGAGATCTGGCAGCCGGTCGTGCCGGGAGAAGCCGAAGTCGATCAGCACCGCCTCCCCGGTCTCGCGGAACATCACGTTGCTCGGCTTGAGATCCAGGTGGATGACGTGCTGCCGGTGGAGCGAGTGGAGGGCGGTGGCGATCTGCGCGCCGATCCGCGCGACCTCCTCGGTGTCGAGCGGGGTCCGGTCCAGGCGCCCCCGGAGCGACTCGCCGGAGATGAGCTCCATCACGATGTAGGGATGGGCCGAGAAGTCACCCGAGGCGATGAACAGCGGCACGTGCGGTCCCTGGAGCGTGGGCATGATCATCTGCTCCACCTCGAAGCCCACCATCGCCGTCGGGTCGTCCCCCTCCCGGAGGAGCGGCATCTTCATCACCAGCGGCGGATGCCCCGGGGAAGCCACGCGCCAGAGTGTGGCCATGCCCCCCTGGTGGAGGCGCTCCTCGAGCGTGTACCCGTCGATGACCACTCCGGGCTCGATGCGCTGCGTGCTCAGCTCGGATCCCCTTTCAGCCGCCCAGCTCGAGGCGCGCCCCCAGGTCTCCCGGGAGGCCGGCGGCGCGGATCTTTCGCGCCGCACGCTCCGCGTCGTAGGGCACGCGGTGGAACACCAGCACGTCCGCCGCCGCGTCGAGCATCGCGTAGCAGGCGGCGGGATTGCCGTCGCGCGGCTGACCCACCGAGCCGGGGATGACCAGCCACCGGCGCAGGGCGCTGAGCTTGATCGGCGTGCCCGGGACCGGCTGGAACCCGGCCACCGTCCCCTCCGGGCCGAGGTGGTAGAGCGCCGGGGTGTGGGTGTGGCCGGAGAAGACCTCCCGCGCGGCCACTGCCCGCAGGCTGCGCCCCGCATCGAGCGCGGAGAGCACGTACATCCAGTGCGGTGGATCCACGGCGCTCGCGTGGACGAAGAGCCGGTCTCCGCGCTCGACGGTCAGGGGCAGTCCGGCCAGGAAGGCGAGCTGCTCGGGGGAGAGGTGGTCCCGCGTCCACCGCACCGCCCGCGCGGCGTCGGCGCGCATCGTCGGCTGCGGGCCCTGGACCGCCGCCTCGTCGTGATTGCCCTTCAGGGCCAGCGCGCCCGCTGCGACGGCGGCCTGCACCCGGTCCACCACCGGCCCCGGGTCGGCCCCGTAGCCCACCAGGTCTCCGAGAAATGCGAGGTGCTCGGCCCCCTGCCCCCGGGCGTGCTCCAGCACTGCCTCGAGCGCCTCGAGGTTGGCGTGGAGGTCGGTGAGGAGGGCCAGCCGCATCGGGCCGATGTTCGGTCCCTCCCGGGTCTCCTGTCATCCGTCCCCGGACACGAATCCTCCTAGCGGCGCCCTGACTCTCACCGGGCATGAACGAGGCTCTGCAGCGAGAGGAGCGCCCGCTCCGGTCGAGGGCGGGGGAGATCACGGTCACCTTTCCGGGGGGGAAGCGGGTCGACGCCCAGGTGGGAAACCACCGCATCGCCACCGACCAGCCCCGCGTCGCCGGCGGAGAGGACTCGGCGCCGGCTCCGTTCTCGCTCTTCCTCGCCTCGATCGGGACCTGCGCCGGCATCTACGTGCTCGGCTTCTGCCAGGCCCGCGGCATCGACCCGGGCGGGATCGAGCTCACCCAGCGCTCGGTGGTGGACCCCGAGACCCGCGCGCTGCGGGGGGTGGAGATCGACATCCACGTCCCCGACGGCTTTCCAGCCCAGTACCACGAGGCGCTGGTCCGTGCCGCCTCGGGCTGCGCGGTCAAGAAGGCCATCGCCGCCCGGCCGGAGTTCCACATCTCGGTGACCGGCACCTGAGCACCGCCCCGCTCAGGTGTGGTGGTGCAGCGACTCGCCGAGATAGGGATCGTGCACCGGCTGGAGCGGCGCCGCCGCGAGGATGCGGAGGAACACCGCGGTGAAGGCTCCGCCGATGCCCGCCAGCGCCCCCAGCTCCAACCAGGGCACCGGGGGTCCGGAGGGCAGGGTCGCCGGGGCGACCTGCAGCCACACGTCGAGGAAGCGCCCCAGGAGCACGAGGATCGCCACCGGCACGAGCCACGCCGGCGTGCGCTTCGCTTCCCTCGGCAGGAGGAGGAGGAAAGGGAGCACCCAGCCCACGACGAGGTTGCCGTAGAAGAGCGGGCCCCAGCCGTGCCGCGTCCGCGCGAGGATGTACGCCGTCTCCTCGGGCAGGTTCGCGTACCAGATGAGCAGGTACTGCGAGAACCAGAGGTAGGCCCAGAAGGTGCTGAACCCGAAGAGGAGCTTCCCCAGGTCGTGGAGGTGGCTCTCGTTGACCTCGGGCAAGCAGCCCGCCCCGCGCAGCCACACGACCGCGAGGATCGCCACCGCCGTCCCGGTCAGCAGCGTGCTCCCGATGGTGTAGAAGCCGAAGATGGTGCTGGCCCAGTGCGGCTGGGCGCTCATCAGCCAGTCCACCGAGGCCACGCTGAGCGAGTAGCCCCCGACGAGGAGGAACACCGCCGCCAGGGCGACCGAGGTCCGCGTGTGCTGCACCCGCCCGTCCGCGTCCTGGGCCAGTGACTGCCGCCGGAGCATCAGGGCGAACGCGCCCCACAGGCTCAGGAAGAGCAGCATCCGGAAGCCGAAGGCGGGGAGGTTCAGGTATACCGCCTTGGCGGCGATCAGCGGGTCCGTCGACGCGCCCGGGCGAGCCCAGGGGAAGATCCACCGCACCCCGGGAAGCACCGCCAGGAGGGCCACCATCCCCACCGGATCGAGCGACAGCGCCTCGAGCACCCGCTTGAAGGCCACGTGGAATCCGGCGTTGGAGACCAGGAACAGCGCGAGCAGGGCCAGCGCGCCCAGCGCGGCCGCAACCGCCAGGAATCCGCCGGCGAGGAGCGCGGACATGCCTCGGGTCGGGTCGAGGAAGAGCCCCACCGCGAGCACCGCCAGCCCCGCCACCGTCACCGCCGTCACCAGCGCTGGTGAACGCGGCACCGCTGCCGTCCTCGGGGCCTGGCTCACGGCCTTCCTCCCTGCAGCTGGCGGACGTAGAGCGCCACCTTCCAGCGATCGTCCGGGCGGACCTGGGCCGCGTGGGGGGGCATCAATCCCTGGCCGCGGGTGATGATGTGGAAGATCTGCCCGTCGGAGAGGCCCTTCGCGTGTGCCCCGGTGAGCGAGGGAGGCGCGGGGAAGCGGGGCACGATGGGCCCGTCGCCCTGCCCGGCCGGCCCGTGGCAGGTGAAGCAGATGGTGTGGAACACCTTGTCGCCGCGCTCGAGGTTCTCCCGGGTGGCGGTCAGGGGGTTCCTCAGCTCACGGCCGGCCCGGGCGGCCTCGTCGGGTCCAGGCCCGTAGGGGAACGGCGGAGATCCTCGCGGCACGCTCCCCGGAGCCGGGGGCTGGAGCGTCATGCCGAGGGACAGCACCGGGTTCGGCGAGAAGCTCTCGTAGGGCACCGCGTCGATCATGTCCTTCACGTACTCGCGGCCAGGCTGGAGCGGATCGCTCGTCCCGCAGCCCCCGCAGCCGGCCAGGCCGGCGAGGACCGCGAGGAGGAGCCACCGGCCCCTCATGCCCTCACCTCGGGAAGTCCGGCCAGCGGCGCGCCCGAAAGCGCGGGCTCGAGCCACGAGGTCTCCACCGCGCCGTGCTCGAAGCAGAGTGCGCGGGCGCGGTTGTCGTCCGCTCCGGGCTCGAGCACCAGCGCGAAGCGGTCGTTGGTCGCCCCGGGGATCGCCTCCGCCGGCTTGCCCGGCCAGAGCCGTGCCACCCCGAACAGCGCCGCGACGGTGATCAGCGCCGCGGAGAGGACGGTGAACTCGAAGGTGACCGGGATGAACGCCGGGATGGAGGCGAACGGCTTGCCACCCACGTTCAGCGGCCAGGAGACCGCCGACGTCCACCAGGCGAAGAGGAGCATCGTGGTGAGGCCGGTGAGCCCGGCGAAGAAGCACACCTGGCTCAGACGCGAGCGGCGCAGCCCCATGGCCGCCTCCAGTCCGTGCACCGCGTAGGGCGTGTAGACGTCCCGGATGGGGAGGCCGGCCTTCCGGATGGCCGAGGTGGCGGCGAGGACGTCCTGCTCCCGGGTGAAGTAGGCGACGAAGGATCGGGTGGTCGGGCTCATGCTGCCCCCTCGATGTGGTGGGTGGAGGATTCCCGGGTCTGGGCATGCGCCAGCACGCCCTTCACCTCGCCGATGGAGATCATCGGGAGGAGCCGGCAGAAGACGAGGAACAGGGTCAGGAACAGCCCGAAGGAGCCGATGAGCGTTCCCACCTCGATGAAGGTGGGCCGGTACATCGACCAGGACGAGGGCAGGAAGTCGCGGTGGAGCGAGGTCACCACGATGACGAAGCGCTCGAACCACATCCCCACGTTGATCAGGAGCGAGAGGAAGAAGATCGCCCAGGGCGAGGTGCGGATCCGCTTCACCCAGAAGGCCTGGGGAACCAGGACGTTGCAGGTCACCATCGTCCAGTAGGCCCACGCGTAGGGACCCAGGGCGCGGTTGATGAAGGTGAAACGCTCGTACGGATTCCCCGAGTACCAGGCGGTGAAGAACTCGGTCCCGTAGGCCAGCCCGACGATGCCCCCGGTGACGATGATCACCTTGGTCATGTTCTCGAGGTGGCGAGTGGTGATCAGGTGCTCGAAGTGCAGCACCTTCCGGGCGACGATCATCAGCGTCAGCACCATCGCGAAGCCGCTGAACACCGCGCCGGCGACGAAGTACGGCGGGAAGATGGTCGCGTGCCAGCCGGGGATGACCGAGGTGGCGAAGTCCATGGAGACGATGGTGTGGACGCTGAGCACCAGCGGCGTGCAGAGGCCGGCGAGGAGCAGGTACGCCATCTCGTAGTGGTTCCAGACCCGCGTCGATCCGGTCCAGCCGAACGACATCACGCCGTAGATTCGCCGGCGCAGGCTCCCCGGCGTCGCGCGATCGCGCAGCGTCGCCAGGTCGGGGATGAGCCCGAGGTACCAGAACACCGCGGAGACGGTGAAGTAGGTGCTGATGGCGAACACGTCCCAGAGGAGCGGCGAGCGGAAGTTCACCCACAAGGGACCGCGACTGTTCGGATAGGGGAACATCCACATCGCCAGCCAGGGCCGGCCCATGTGGATCAGCGGGAACATCGCCGCGCACATGACGGCGAAGAGCGTCATCGCCTCGGCCGAGCGATTGATGCTCGTCCGCCACTTCTGCCGGAAGAGGAATAGGATCGCGGAGATCAGCGTCCCCGCGTGACCGATGCCCACCCAGAAGACGAAGTTGGTGATGTCGAACGCCCAGCCGACGGTGCGGTTGAGACCCCAGGTCCCGATGCCGGTGGCGATCTCGTAGCTGACGCAGCCCAGCCCGAGGAGCAGCGCGCTGGAGGAGACGGCGAAGAGCGCCCAGAAGCCGCTGCTCGGCCAGCGGTCCAGGGGCGCGGCGATCTCCTCGGTGATCTCCGCCATGCTGCGCGGCGGATCCACCAGGGGCACGCGGAGCCGGGAGAAGGAGGGAGTGCTCACGTGGTCCCTCCCGGGTTCCGGACGCGGGTGAGGTAGCTGACCCCGGGCTGGACGTTCAGCTCGGCCAGCATGCGGTAGCTCCGCGCATCGCGGGCCAGCGCGGCCACCTTGCTCCGGGGGTCGTTCAGGTCTCCGAGGACGATCGCCCGGGTCGGGCAGCTCTGCTGGCAGGCGGTGGCCACCTCTCCGTCCGCCATCGTCCGCCCCTGGCGCTTCGCCGCCGCCTTCCCCTCCTGGATGCGGTGCACGCAGAGCGAGCACTTCTCCATGACGCCCCGACTGCGGACGACCACGTCGGGGTTGAGCACCAGCCGCGCCACCGGATCGTCGTGCCGGTAGTCGAACCAGTTGAAGCGCCGGACCTTCGGCGGGCAGTTGTTGGCGCAGTACCGGGTCCCGACGCAGCGATTGTAGACTTGTTGATTGAGACCCTCGGCCGAGTGAACCGTGGCCAGCACGGGGCAGACCGTCTCGCACGGCGCGTTCGCACAGTGCTGGCACATCACCGGCTGGTGCAGAACCTCCGGGTTCTCGGCGTCGCCCGCGTAGTACCGGTCGATCCGGATCCACCCCATCTCCCGGTTTCGCAGCACCTCGTCCCGGCCCACCACCGGAACGTTGTTCTCCGCCTGGCAACCCACGATGCACGCCCCGCAGCCGGTGCAGGCGCTGAGGTCGACGGCCAGGCCCCACCTCGGCCCCGGCACCGGGTGGGGAGCCCAGGCGGAGTCGAGCGGCTCCTCGGGCGGATTCCCGGCCGACGGATCGTTCAGGTACTCGGCCAGCGTGGCCTCGCGGACGAGGGGTCTTCCCTCGAGCGAGGTGTGCACCTGCGAGCGGGCGAGGGGCCTGGTGCCGGCAGCGGTCCGCAGCTCCACCGGACGGGAGAACCGAACGCGGCCGGCGCTCACCTCGGCCAGGGGAAAGGCGTCGGCGCCGACGCCGTTGCCGACGGTTCCCGCGCCGGTCCGGCCGTACCCGAGGGCGAGGGCCACGACGCGGCGGTGCGTTCCGGGCTGGACGGCGACCGGGACGGTGACCGATCTCCCTCCGGCGCTCACCTCGACCAGCTGGCCGTCGGTCCATCCGAGCTGCCGGGCGCGCGCCGGGGCGACGGCGGCCACGTTGTCCCAGGTCACCTTGGTCAGCGGATCCGGAAGCTCCTGCAGCCAGCCATTGTTCGCGCCCCGGCCGTCACCGACGCCCAGCGAGGGGTGCAGCCAGAGCTCCAGCTCGCCCGGGGCCACGGGGCTCGCAGCCAGGAGCGGGGCGAGCGCTTCGGGGCGGAGCGCGACCGGCGGCGGCTCCTCGGCGATCTGGACGAAGCCAGCCTGGAGCGTGCGCTCCCAGAACGACTCGAATCCCTCCCCCGCCGCCGCCGCCCGCGGGAAGACCTCCGCCCGCAGCCGCTCGCGAACCGCCGCGTACGCCGAGACGCGCCCCTGGGGCACGCGCGACCAGGTCTGGAGCGACTCGACGACCGCCCGGGTCTGGAAGAGGGCCCGAAGCGCCGGCTGGCGCACGGTGGTGAGCCCGGCGCCGGGCGAGGCGTCGCCCCAGGACTCGGCGGGAGCGTGATCCGGGGCCAGGAACCCCGCTCGGGTCCCGGTCTCGTCCGCACGGTCGTTGGTGGCCACCACCAGCGGGACCTCGCGGAGCGCCGCTCCGAGGCGCGCGCCCTGGGGATGGGCGTGGACGGGATTGCACCCGAGGAAGAGCACCGCGCCTGCCCGGCGTCCCTCGACGCCGGCGAGCAGCGTCTCGAACGAGACGCCCGGCACGGGGATGCGCGCTCCCGCGGCCGGCTCGAAGGTCGTTCCCTCGGCCCCGAGGAGGAGGTTGGCGGCCAGCGCCAACGCCTGGGCGCCCGGGTCCGGCAGGCCGGTCAGGACCAGGGCGTTCGGCGCGGAGGCGCGCAGCTCGGCGGCGAGACGGTCGAGCACGCCCGGTCGGATGGACGGCTCGGGCATCCCGGCCGCCCGGGCGAGCTCTGTACGCGCCGGATGGTCGCTCGTCCGTGCCAGCCGCCGGACGAGACCGGCCAGCGCCGGGACGAGCTCGCTGGGAGCGAGCAGCTCGCGGCGGTCGGCGTTCGAGCCGGTGAGGCTCAGCGCTGGCTCGAGCTGCCAGTGGCGGCGGCGAGGCCCCGGGGAGCCATGCCGCTCCTCCCCGTCGGGACCCGAGCCACCCCGGCCCGCCGCCGAGGAGCTCTCTCCGTGACCGACACCCTCCTCGTGCTCGCGCCGCTCGACGAGCGGGATCCGCCGCCCGTCGGCGTACTGCCGGGCGAAGGCGACCGGGTCGATCCATGTTCCGAGGAAATCGGCCGCGAACGAGACGAGCGTGCTGGCCCGGTCGAGACGAAAGCGCGGCAGGGCCCGGACTCCGAGGAGAGCCTCGGATGCCTCCGCGAGCGCCGACAGCTCACCGGTCGAGTCGAAGCGAACGACCTTGGCCGCGGGCCAGGCGGACAGGAACTCGGCCAGCGTCGCCTCGAAGGTGGGGCCGGTGAGCGCCGGGGCGACGAGGTAGATGGGGGCGCCGGACGCCGCGGCGGTCTGCAGCCCGAGGAGCACCCCCCGGTCCAGGGCCGCCCAGGTCACCGGCCGGCCGGCGAGCGTCGGCCCCCGGGCGCGACTCGCGTCGTAGAGCGACAGCACCGAGGCCTGCCCCGCAGCGCAGAGGCCGCCGCGGCTCCAGGGATGGTCGGGATTGCCCTCGACCTTGATCGGCCGGCCGTCCCGGGTCTTGAGGAGGACCCCGCACTGCGCAGGGCAGCCCGCGCAGGCCGAGGCGTAGAACAGCGCGTTGCCGGGGACGACCTCCTCCGGCTTCGAGAGGTAGGGGATCAGCTTCGTCACCGGGGCGCGCTGGCACCCGGCCAGCGTCACCGCGGCGGCGGACAGCCCCATCATCCCGAAGAAGCCGCGGCGGGAGAGCTCGGCCGGCGCAGGTCCCGGACCGGGATCGCCCGGAGCGCGCAGCCGGACCAGCCCGTCGGCATCCGCGGGCAGCGGGGTGCGAAACTCTCCCCTCTCCTCGGGGGTCTCCAGGGACTGCCAGTGGCGTCGCTCGGGCATGGCTCTAGTGGTGGCAGGCACCGCAGTCGGTGGGCGGCTGCAGGTGCTGGCTCCGTTCGGGGTCGGCGAGGGTGGTGCGGTGGCAGTCGAGGCACCAGCCCATGGTCATCGTCTGGTCCTGCTGGATGCGGACCATGGTGTCGACCTGTCCGTGGCAGGTCTTGCAGTCCACTCCCGCCGAGACGTGATTCTGGTGGCTGAACCAGACGAAGTCCGGAAGGCGGTGCACGCGGATCCAGGCGATGGGCCGGTTCTCGGCCACGGCCTTGGTCAGCGCCACGATGTCCGGGGCATCCGTCTTCACCTGGCTGTGACAACCCAGGCAGAGCTGGGCCGGTGGAACCCCGGCGTGCCGGCTCTGCGCGGCTCCGAAGTGGCAGTACTCGCAGTTCATCTGGAACTGGCCGGAATGGAGCGCGTGGGAGAAGGCGATCGGTTGCGCCGGCTCGTAGCCCTGCTGGGTGAGGAACCCGTTGTCGCAGCCCGCGGCGAGCCCGAGCACCCACAGACCGGCGAGGAGCTGCCGGCTCACGGGGCGCTCCGGGGCTGCTCGGCGCCCGCCCAGAACTCGAACCAGGAGCGGATCCACTGCGGCGGATAGCTGCTGAACGGGAGGAGCGCCAGCGCGAGGAAGGAGCTCGCCACGTGCGCCTGCGGCCAGAAGCCCATCCCCGCCAGACCCCCCGGGTCCGGGCGGAGGGTGAGCAGCGAGCGCAGGTAGGGGACAAGCACGGCGGTGTACCAGGCGCTTCCCCAGCGGTCGGCGACCGCCACCACCACCCCGCTCGCCGTGGCGGCGAGGACCGAGCCGAGCGTCGCGAGCTCGAGCCCGGTGCGGAGCGTGCCGAAGTTCGGGTCGCGGATCCTCCGCCATCCGGCCCGGCTCACCCCGAGCAGGAACAGGGCGCCGCCGATCCACCCCGCCAGCTCCACCAGGACCAGCAGCGGGCGCCAGGAGAGAACCGCCAGCGAGGCCGACGGAAACAGGAGCGGGACCAGGTGGAGCGGCAGGAGAACCAAGAAGCCGCACCAGGTGAGCCAGGCGGAGAAGTCCGACCGCTCCCGCGCCAGGGCGGGCTGGAGCTCGGGCGAGCGCACCAGCCGCACCACCATGCTGCGGAAGAGGATGGCCGGCACGAGCTGCCCCAGCGCGACGTAGGGCAGGACCACGAAGAGCAGCACCGCGTGGAGGCTCATCCCGCGCCTCCCTGGTTCCCGCCGTTCCTCGCCCGCCAGGCGATGGCCAGCGCGCCGACCACGGCGCATGCGCCGAGGACTCCGAGGTCGAGCAGGTCGCGGCTCCTCGCCGGGCGCGTCCCGTCGCGCGAGAGCGAGGCGAGGTAGCCCCGCACGGCGAACAGCTCGACGCCCGTGGGAACGCGGCCCGCGTAGGCCTGCTTGCAGGCGGGAGCGGCGAGGATGGCCTCTTCCAGCCCCTTGTCGTGGAGGTGCGCCCAGACGAAGGTGAGATCGCCGCCCAGTGAGCCTCCCCCGAGCAGCTGCTCTCCGCGTACGTCGTGGCAACCGGCGCAGGCCGGGCCACCGGCCGAGAAGCGGCGCAGGCCGAGGAAGTACTCCCGCCCGGTGGCCACCTCGTCGAGGCTGGCATCGATGGCCAGCTTCGGTCCGGTCACCGGAACGCAGCCCTTCTGCGCGGTGCAGGCGGTGAAGAGGGCGACCAGCCCGTCGATGTCCCCGGGGGTCAGGTTCTGCTCCGGCATGCGGACGCCGTTGAACTGCTGCAGGAGCGCGAGCGCGGTGGGGTCCTTCCCGTCGAGCATCGCCCCCGGGCTGCCGAGCCACTTGCGGAGCCAGGGCGGCGGTCGTCGCGTCTCGACGCCGAGGAGGTCGGGGCCGATCTTGGGGCCCTTCCCCAGGTTGTGACAGGTGGCGCACCTCTGTCCGAAGAAGAGGCCCGCCGGCGACGTCTCCGGTGTCGCGCCCGCGTCCGGTCCGGGAGCAGCGAGGACGCTCGAGGCAGAGGTCAGGACTGCGACCAGTGCCGCGCTCTTCATTCCGCGGGACCGTCTCACGTGTGGGACATGCCGAAGCAAGCCACGGGCCACGTCCACGCTCAGTGGCAGACCCGGGCCGGGTCCACGAGCAGCGCACGGGCTGCGATCACGACCGCGGCCAGTGCAGGAATCGCCCTCCGCGCCCAGCGCGCGCCAGGAGCCTCGGCCCGGAGCAGCCCTCCGGCCGGAAGCTGGCTCACCACCAGCGCCGGAATCGCACCCGCGCCGAACGCGGAGAGCGCAAGCGCCCCGGCGCCGAAGGAGCCTGCCGCCAGGCTCGCGGCGAAGGCGCCGTACAGAAGTCCGCATGGAAGCAGGGGTGTGAGCGCCCCGAGCGCGGAGGCGCGGGCGGTCCCGGGCAGGGATTGCGTCCACCTCGCCGCCCTGCGCAGCATTTGCGCAAGACCAGGGACGGGCCGGAGCCGGCTGCCGAGGTCGAGAGCGGCCAGCAGCAGCGTGGCGACGAGAATCCAGGGCGCGAACGGCAGGAGCCGCACCTGGATCAACCGCATCGCGCCACCGCCGAGCGCGCCCAGGAGCCCACCCACGAGCGCGTAGCCCCCGAGCCGGCCGAGCTGGTAGCCCAGCACCGGGCCGGCGCGGGCGGGCCCGGCTCCGGCAGCCGCGCACGCCAGCGGTCCGCACATCAGGAAGCAGTGGAGGCTGGAGGAGAAACCGACCACCGCTGCGGCGCCGGCCGTGGAGAGCAGGAGAGGGTCGGACATCGGACCGGAGCCGGGAGCAATTGGCATACCGTTCGCAGCCCCGCCCCCCCGGGTGTCCGCCTCCCCCACGCCCTGCCTCCACTGCGGAACCCCGGTCGCCCCAGCGGCCCGGGGTCCGTTCTGCTGCGCCGGCTGCGAGGCGGTGCACGGACTGCTCGTCGATCAGGGCCTCACCCGGTACTACGCGCTCGCCCGCGGGGCGGTGCTCCCCGCGCCGACCGTGGATCGCGCCCGGAGCCACGCCTGGCTCGAGCCGCTTCGCGCCGCCGCCGAGTCGGGCAGCTCGCCGGTCTGCGCGCTCGAGCTGGACGTCCAGGGCATTCACTGCGCGGCGTGCGTCTGGCTGATGAACGAGCTGTTCCGCCGGGCCCCGGGCGGAGCCGGCTTCACGGTCAATCCCGCTCTCGGGAAGGCCCGGCTGCAGTGGCGGCGCGGCGCGTTCGACGTGGCGGGCTTCGTCACCGAGGTGGAGCGGTTCGGCTACGCCTTCGGCCCCAGCCGGAAGTCCACCCCCCGACCGTCGCGCGACCTCGTCGTGCGGCTGGGCGTCTGCGCCGCCGCGACGATGAACGTGATGCTGTTCTCGTTCTCGTTCTACTTCGGGCTGTCGGACCGGGAGGGAAGCACCTTCTCGCTCTTCACCTGGGGCAGCCTCGCGCTCGCGACGGTGGTGGTGCTGGTGGGCGGCTGGCCGTTCTTCCGCGCGGCACAGCGCGGGCTGTCGCGGGGCCTGCTCCACCTCGACGTCCCGATCGCCCTGGGGATCGGCCTGGTCTACGCCCTCTCGGTCCTCCAGACCCTCCAGCACCGCGGCGACCACGCCTACCTGGACACGCTCTGCACCTTCATCACCCTCATGGTGCTCGGGCGCTGGCTGCAGCAGCGGGTCCTGGACCGCAACCGCCGCTTCCTGCTCGAGGACGACGGCTCGGACGCGCTCGTCGTCCGGCGGCGCGAAGGGGGGACCGTGACCGCGGTGCCCGCGCCGCGGATCTCGGCCGGGGACTCGCTCCTCGTCGCCCCGGGAGACCTGCTGGTGGTCGATGCGGTCCTGGGCCAGGAGGGACGCTTCTCGCTCGACTGGATCACCGGAGAGCCCGAGCCGCGGCGCTTCGCGGCCGGGGAGACGGTCCCTGCCGGCGCCTTCAACGCCGGACGGAGCGCGGTGGAGGCCAGGGCCGTCCAGTCCTTCCAGCAGTCGGTCCTTCCCGTCCTGCTCGCCGCGCGGCCCGTCGGGACGCGAACCCCCGGGGAGCGGTTCTTCGACACCCTCGCCCGCTCCTACGTGGTGACGGTGCTCGCCCTGGCCGGTCTGGGCGCGGCGCTCTGGGCGCAGGCGGGCGTTCACCGGGCGGTCGACGTGGCGGTGGCCCTGCTGGTGGTCACCTGTCCCTGCGCGCTGGGCATCGCCATCCCGCTGGCGCAGGAGCTGGTTCACGCCGGACTACGACGCAAGGGAGTGCTGGTCCGTGCGCCGGACCTCCTCGACCGGCTGACGCGGGTCCGGACGGTCCTCTTCGACAAGACTGGCACGCTCACCCTCGCCCGTCTCGAGCTGGTCGAGCCGCGCGCTCCGGCCCGGCTCGAGGCGCAGGCGCGCGACGTCGCGTACGCGATGACCGCCGGGAGCAACCACCCCGTCGCGCGGTGCCTCGCCCGGGCGCTGGCCGGCGCGGGCGCACGCGCCGGGGAGCAGCTCCAGGCCGAGGAGCTGCCCGGGCGCGGGCTCGAGCTGCTCCGGGAAGGCCGGCGCTACCGCCTCGGCGCTCCGGGGTGGGCCGTCCCGGGGACGGCGAGCGAGGCCGGGGTGACCCTGCTCTCGGTGGACGGCGCGCCGCTGGCCCGCTTCGTCACCCGCGAGGCAGTTCGCCCGGGCGCGCAGCAGGCCCTCGCCCGGCTCCGGAACGCGGGGTTCGACCTCTGGCTCCTCTCGGGTGATGCCCGGGCGCGGGTGGAGGAGTTCGGACGGGGACTGGGGCTCCCCGCGGACCGCGCGCTGGGTGAGCTCTCGCCGGCGGCGAAGGCCGAGGTCGTCGCGCGCGTCGACCGCCGCGACACCCTGTTCATCGGCGACGGGGTCAACGACAGCCTCGCCTTCGCGGCGGCCTTCGCCCGGGGGACGCCGGCGGTGGACCGACCGGTGATGCCCGGAAAGTCCGACGTCTTCTTCCTCGGTGAGAGCCTGGAGAGCCTGGGCGAGCTCCTGGGCGCGGCGCAGTCCTTGCGCTCCGCGGTGCGGCGCATCCTGGCGATGGCCTTTCTCTACAACGCGCTTGCGGTCACGGCGGCGATGCTCGGGCTGGCCAGCCCCCTGGCCGCGGCGGTGGCCATGCCCGCGAGCTCCCTGGCGATCCTGCTCGCCACGACCGGATGGCTCTCCGCGAGCCACGGCGCTCCGGAACCGGCACCGAAGCTGCACGAGGCGCCCGCATGAACGTGCTGGTCCTGCAGGTCTTCGTCAGCCTGATGCTGGTGCTGATGGCCGTGCTGGGCCTGCTCTACAGCGTCAAGCACGGCGACCACGAGCATGCCGACCGCCTGTCGCTGCTACCCCTGGACGACGACGAGGGAGACTGACGTGGAACAGAGGGTCATCACCTACGACGATGCCATCACCCGCCGCTTCATCGCCGCCGCGGTCATCTTCGGCGTGGTCGGGATGCTGGTGGGCGCGCTCATCGCCACCCAGATGGTGTGGTGGCAGGCGAACCTGGGAATTCCCTACCTGGTCTTCTCCCGGCTCCGCCCGCTCCATACCAACGCGGTGATCTTCGCCTTCGTCGGCAACTCGATGTTCGCCGGCATCTACTACTCGACCCAGCGGCTGTGCCGGACGCGGATGGCCTCGGATCTGCTGTCCCGCATCCACTTCTGGGGCTGGCAGCTGATCATCGTCGCCGCGGCGATCACCCTCCCGCTCGGGATCACCACCTCCAAGGAGTACGCGGAGCTGGAGTGGCCGATCGACATCGCCATCGCGGTGGTGTGGGTGGTCTTCGCGATCAACTTCTTCTGGACCCTAGCGAAGCGGAACGAGAAGAACCTCTACGTCTCGCTCTGGTTCTACATCGCGACGATCATCACCATCGCGGTCCTCCACATCGTCAACAGCCTTGAGATCCCGGTCACCCTGACGAAGAGCTACTCGGTCTACGCGGGGGTGCAGGACGCACTGGTGCAGTGGTGGTACGGGCACAACGCGGTCGCGTTCTTCCTCACCACGCCGATCCTCGGGATCATGTACTACTTCATGCCCAAGGCGGCGGAGCGGCCGGTCTACAGCTACCGGCTCTCCATCGTGCACTTCTGGTCCCTGGTGTTCATGTACATCTGGGCCGGGCCGCACCACCTGCTCAACACCGCGCTCCCCGACTGGGCACAGTCGCTGGGAATGGTGTTCAGCGTCGCCCTCTGGGCCCCGAGCTGGGGCGGGCTGATCAACGGGATCCTCACCCTGCGCGGGGCGTGGGACAAGCTGCGCACCGATCCGGTCATCAAGTTCCTCGTCGCCGCGCTCACCTTCTACGGGATGTCGACCTTCGAGGGCCCGCTGCTCTCGATCAAGAGCGTCAACGCCCTGGCCCACTACACCGACTGGATCATCGGCCACGCCCACAGCGGGGCGCTGGGCTGGAACGGCTTCATGGCCGCAGGGACGTTCTACTGGATGGTCCCGCGTCTCTTCGGAACCAAGCTGTACTCGAAGAAGGCGGCCGAGGCGCACTTCTGGACCGCCACCGCGGGGATCATCCTCTACGTGGTCGCGCTCTGGGTCGCCGGCATCAGCCAGGGCCTGATGTGGAAGGCCCAGACCCCGGACGGCGCCCTCGCCTACCCCTCGTTCGTCGAGACCATCCTCGCCATCCGGCCACTGTGGATGGTCCGGCTGACCGGCGGGCTGCTCTACCTCTCCGGCTTCATCCTGATGGGCTGGAACCTCACCAAGACCGCGCTCTCGGGGAAGGCGGTGGACGGCCAGGTGACGGTCACCGTGGAGGAGCCGCACCGGGCCCCGGAGCCCGCCGCAGGCTGGCTGGTGACCCGGCCGGGATTCCTCTTCGTGCTCGGCGCGGTCGCTCTCTCCTTCTTCCTCGGCGGCGCCTCGATGATGACCGGGGTCAAGGTCCTCGTCGTCCTGGTCATCCTCGCCGAGGTGGCCTGGCTTTGGTTCAAGGCGCGGCCGCGCGACCCGGCGACTCCGGGCTGGCATCAGCTGGTGGAGGGCAAGCCGCTCTTCTTCACCGTACTCCTGGTGTTCGCGGTGCTTGCCGGCGGCGTGGCGCAGCTGATCCCCACCATCTTCGCCCCCTCGGCGGTGCCCTGGAGCGGAGCGAAGCAGCAGCCGTACTCGCCGCTCGAGCTCGCCGGGCGCGACGTCTACACCCGCGAGGGTTGCTACGTCTGCCACTCGCAGATGATCCGCACCCTCCCCGAGGACACCCAGCGCTACGGTCCCTACTCCCGGGCCGAGGAGTTCGTCGTCGACCACCCCTTCCAGTGGGGCAGCAAGCGCACCGGGCCGGACCTGCACCGGGTGGGCGGGAAGTACCCCAACCTCTGGCACTACTCGCACATCGTGGATCCCCGCTCCACCAGCCCTGGCAGCAACATGCCCAGCTTCGCCTGGACCGCCGACTACAAGGTCGACCAGGCGCTGCTGGCGAAGAAGATGGTCGCCCTGCAGAAGGTCGGCGTCCCGTACTCCAACGTGGAGGTCGACGCCTCCCGCGAGACCTACCGCAAGCAGGCCGACCTCATCGTCACCGACCTCGCCAAGGAGGGGGTGGTGGTGCCCTGGGACCGGGAGATCGTCGCCCTGATCGGCTACCTCCAGCGCCTGGGCCGCGGGCCCCAGATCTCCGGCCCCCTGCCCACCGCAGCCGCGGCCCCGAGCGGAGGAGGCCGCTGATGTACTCGGAGTTCTTCCGGGCCCACTCGCGGGAGCTGATGGAGATCACCATCGCCGGCGGCGTGCTGCTGGGGGCGCTCTTCCTCGGCGTTCTGGTGTGGCTCTTCCTCGAGCGCAGCCAGCGCTTCGAGGAGCTGGCCCGTCAGCCGATCGAGGAGCAGGAGAGGAGCGTGCGGTCGTGACCGAGAAGAGGATCGACGTCGAGCGCGGCCATGCCTTCGACGGAATCCAGGAGTTCGACAACCCGCTTCCCCGGTGGTGGCTGTTCATCTTCTACGCCACGGTGCTCTTCGGCTACGGCTACTGGGTGCACTATCACGTGACCCGCACCGGTCTGAGCGGGGCCGCGGCCTACGAGGCCGAGAAGGCGGAGGCCACGCGCAGGGCGGCGGCGACCAAGCCGATCACCGACGAGCTGCTGCTCTCGCTTTCCAGGGACCCCCAGACCACGGGCGCCGGACAGAGGATCTTCGTCCAGCAATGCGCCCAGTGCCACCTCGAGAACGGCTCGGGGAAGATCGGTCCCAACCTCACCGACGAGTACTGGCTCCACGGCAACAAGCCCACCGAGATCCTCGGGACCATCTCCCGCGGTGTGGTCGAGAAGGGAATGCCGGCCTGGGAGCCGACGCTGGGCGGCGAGCGGGTCCGCTCGCTCGCTGCGTTCGTCATCAGTCGCGAAGGGACGAATCTCCCGGGGAAGGAGCCCCAGGGTGAGCGGCTCGGAATCATCAAGTAGCGCCGCGGGGACCGGCCGCCCGCGCTTCCTGGACGCGAGGGGAGCGCGGATCAAGATCCAGCCCGAGGACGTGCGGGGCCGCCTCATGCGCTGGCGCCGCATCGCCTACGCGGTGCTGATCCTCCACCTGCTCGCCCTGCCCTTCATCAAGAACGGCAAGCATCCGGCGGTTCACCTGGACATCCCCACCCGGCAGTTCTTCCTCGCCGGACGGGCCTTCAACGCCCAGGACGTCTGGCTGATGGTGTTCCTCCTGGCCGGGTTCGCCTTCGGGCTGGTGTTCCTGACCGCGCTCGCCGGCCGGGTGTGGTGCGGGTGGGCCTGTCCGCAGACGGTGTTCCTCGAGGGTCTCTATCGGCCGATCGAGCGGTGGATCGAGGGACCGGCCCAGCAGCGCCGGCGCCTGGCAGACGGCGGCTGGACCACCCGGCGCATCGCGCTCGTCCTCCTCAAGCAGTCCCTCTACGTCGTCGTCTCGCTCGTCCTCGCCCACTGGTTCCTGGCCTTCTTCGTCCCCGCACCCACGCTGGCGGAGCTGGTGCTCCACGGACCGGCTGGGCACGGCACGCTCTTCGGCATCGCGATGTTCCTCACCACGGCGTTCCTCCTGAACTTCGCCTGGTTCCGAGAGCAGTTCTGCGTGATCCTCTGCCCCTACGGGCGTCTGCAATCGGTGCTCACCGACCGGCAGACGCTGCTCATCGGCTACGACACAGCCCGCGGAGAGCCCAGAGGCAAGGTGGCCCGCGGCTCGACCGCGCCCACCCGCGGGGATTGCATCGACTGCGGCCGGTGCGTTCGCGTGTGCCCGACCGGCATCGACATCCGCAACGGGCAGCAGATGGAATGCATCGGCTGCGCGCAGTGCATCGATGCCTGCGACGAGATGATGATGAAGGTGGGCCGACCGGCGGGGCTGGTGCGGTACGACTCGCTCCAGGGCTTCGAGGGCGAGGCCAAGGGGCGGCTGCTCAGGCCGCGGGTCGTCGCCTACGGGCTGGTCTGCGGCGCGGCGCTGCTCACCGTGGGGCTCAACGTTTTCGCGCTCCGCACCCCGTTCGAGGCGAACCTCCTCCGCTCGGCAGGGATCCCCTACGTGCTCGAGGAGACCACCATTCGCAACCAGTTCGAGCTGCACCTGGTCAACAAGCACGTGGACCCGGCCGAGTTCGAGGTGTCGGTGGTCGGGCCCGAGGGCACGACGGTCATCGTGCCGCAGCCGCGGATCCGGCTCGGGCCGCTGGAGGGCATCCGCACGCCCGTGCTCGTCACGGCCGATCGCGCCCGCTACCGCGGACCGTTCGAGCTGAAGGCGACGGTGAAGGACGTCGCAACCGGCGAGGTGCGGGAGCTCACCGCGCGGTTCCTGGGTCCGCCGACCGGGCCGAGGAGCTGAGGTAGCCGCCTGGGAGCCGCCGCGGGGGATCCTTCAGGGTCTCGGCCGGACTCGCGAGCTCGAGGTCGGGCCCGTGCGAGACACGGCGCGACCGGCCGACGATGCCCCAGCCTTCCCGGCTGGCGTCCGCGACCTCCTGCGCTCGCGGATGGTGGTCGCCGACCACCTGGCTCGCCTCGCGCCCCCGCGGCCCGCGCAGGCCATCCCGCTGACCTCCTCGCTCCCGCCCGAGCTGGCCGTGGGCCCCCGCCCGCCTGATCCGCGACGTCGTGACGCGAACCGTGGTCTCTTCACTGGCTGGCGCGGGACGCGGGCCTGATCCGTGCCGTGACGACCGATGCTCCTCTTCCAGAAACGCTTCCACCCCGGCCTCGTCGATGGTCGCATCCGCCTCACCTTCCGGCGATGGGGAAAGCCCCACGTCCGGCCTGGAGGCCGTTACCGCTGCCATCCGATCGGCGTCGTCGAGGTCGACAGCGTCGACCGCGTGCCCGTGCGTGGGATCGGCGAGGACGATGCGCGCGCTGCCGGGTTCGCGTCCAGGGACGAGCTCCTCCGATTCATCTCCGACGGCCCCGCCGGCCCCGTCACGCCCGACACCGAGGTCTGGCGCGTCGCCCTCCACCACGGCGGTGACGGAGACCGCGTCGCGATCGCGCTCGACGACCGGCTCACCGAGGCGGACGTCGACACGCTCGCGCGCCGGCTCGGCCGCATGGGCGACTGGACGATTCCCACGCTGCGGCTCATCGGACGGCGGCCGCGCGTCGCCGCCTCGGTGCTGGCGCGGGCGCTCGGCCGCGAGCGCGACCCCTTCAAGATCGACGTCCGGAAGCTGAAGCGGCTCGGGCTCACCCAGAGCTTCGAGGTCGGCTACGAGCTCTCCCCGCGCGGCCGGGCGCTGCTCGCCCGCCTTCCGCGACGGCGGGTAGCCGCATCACGCGCCCGCACGGCCCGGTCCGTGCGCCGCTCCGGGGCACGCCGCTGACGCAGCCCGGCCCGCCGGAGCCGACCCCTCCCGCCCCTCGAGCGCCCGGCACGCGCAAACCCTGCGGCGTCCCCCGGCAATCCGCAGGCCCAGCGCAGACCCGGCGCGCCGAGGCCCGGATCCGAGAGCAGGCGCCCGGGGCCCCTCCCTTGCACTGGCGACCGCACGATGCACGCCCTGTCCCAGCCGGCGCAGGCTTCTCACGCGGCGCACATCGACCACGCGCTCCTCGAGCGCTACGGCGCGGTCCCGGTTCCCCGCTACACCAGCTACCCACCGGCGAACCACTGGGAGTCGAGATTCGGCGAGCCCGAGGCGCGCGAGGCCTTCCAGCGCGCCGGCACGCGCCCGGCGTCCATCTACGTCCACGTCCCGTTCTGCAGGAAGCTCTGCTACTACTGCGGCTGCAACATGCTCGTGACCCGGAGCGCGTCGCTCGTCGAGCGCTACCTCCGCGCACTCGAGCTCGAGCTCGATCGCGTCGCCGCCCTTCTCCCCGCCCGCCCCGAGGTCGTTCAGGTCCACCTGGGGGGCGGGACCCCGACCTATCTCGACTCCGAGCAGCTCACGCGCCTCGCGGAGGCCATCCAGCGACGCCTGCCCTGGGAGCACGGCATCGAGGCGTCGATCGAGATCCATCCCGCGGTCACCAGCGTGGATCAGATCCGCACCCTCGCCCGCCTCGGCTTCAACCGCGTCAGCATGGGCATCCAGGACTTCGACCCGGCGGTCCAGAAGCGCATCAACCGCCGCCAGAGCTTCGAGGAGACCCGGGCGCTGATCCAGGAGAGTCGCGCCGTTGGCTTCGTCAGCGTCAACGTCGATCTCATGTACGGGCTTCCGCTCCAGACCGTGGAGCACTTCCAGCGGACGCTGGACCGGATCGAGGAGCTGCGCCCGGACCGGATCGCCCTCTTCGGATATGCGCACGTGCCGTCGATGAAGCGGCACCAGGGAGTGTTCCAGGCCGACGAGCTGCCCGGCCCGGAGCAGCGGCTGGCCCTGCTCGAGTCCTCCATCGAGCGGTTGCTCGCCGCCGGCTACGTGCACGTCGGGCTCGACCACTTCGCGCTCGAGGACGACGAGCTCTGCCGCGCTCGGGCCGCCGGTACGCTCCGCCGCAACTTCATGGGGTACACCACCTGCGCGGACAGCGACGTGCTCGCCTTCGGCCCCTCGGCGATCTCGGAGCTCTCGGGGACCTACGTCCAGAACGCGCGCGAGGTACACGACTGGGCCACGATGGTCGAGCAGGGACGGCTCCCGGCGGTTCGCGGGCACCGACCGAGCGCCGAGGATCGCGCCCGGAGCGCGCTCATCATGCAACTCTTCTGTAGCCTGGAGGTGGACCTCGATGCGCTCCGGGCCCACCACCCCGGCACGCTGCGGGACCTCGTCGACGAGGAACGCGATCTCGGCCGGCTCTCGCGCGATGGGCTGGTGGTCCGGGACGGGGCGCGGCTCCGGGTCACGCCACGGGGACAGCTCCTGCTCCGCACGGTCGCCGCTCCGTTCGACACCTATCACCGCAAGGACGCCCGGCTGCACGCCCCCGCCCTGTGAGCCCCGAATCCTCTTCCCAGCTGCTGTGGCTCAAGGCCTTCCACGTGATGGCCGTCATCAGCTGGATGGCCGGGCAGTTCTACATCTGGCGCCTGTACGTCTACCACGCGATGGCCACCGACCCGGCCGTGATGCGGGCGTTCGAGGTGATGGAGCGGAGGCTGCTCAACGCCATCACGACGCCGGCGGCGATCCTCAGCCTGTTCACCGGCATCGGGTTGCTGGCTCTCGAGCCCTTCTACCTCGAGCAGCCCTGGATGCAGATCAAGCTGCTGGCTCTCGTGGTGATGTACGCCGCCCACGGATTTTCCATCCGTTTTCGCAAGAAGCTGCTGACCGAGCCAAACGCCTACCCCCACCAGCTGTTCCGCTTCCTGAACGAGCTCCCGACCGTCCTGATGATCGTCATTGTCATCATGGTGATCGTCAAGCCCTTCGCCCGCTGACCAACCAACGTACCGTCGGGGTGTTGGACCCCTCCGGGGCGACGCGGTATGGCACGGTCGTCCGAGGGGAGCGGGAGCGAGGGCGACCATGACGAGCCGCTGGAGCCGCTGGACGACGCTGGTGGTCACCTTCGGGGGAATCGGGCTCCCCTGGCTCTTCGCCCGGAAGGCGCTGGATTCCCACAGCGCTGCTGCCCAGGCGGTGACCTTCCTCCCCGCGCCCTACGCCTTCATCATCTGGGCGCCGATCTACACCGGCTTCCTCCTCTTCGCGGTCTGGCAGGTGGGTCCGGCGCAGGCGAGGAATCCCCGGGCGGCGGCCATTCGCCCCTGGCTGATGGTGACCTCGGTCCTCAACGCAGCCTGGATCGGCGCGATCGCGCTCCACCACCCCGGGTGGACGGTCCCGGTCGTGTTCGCGATGCTGGCCACGGCCATTCCCATGCACCAGGCGGGGCGCATCGACGGGGCACCGGCCGACCCGGGCGAGGCCTGGCTCCGCCTCCCCTTCTCGCTCTACACCGGGTGGCTCATCGTGGCCGCCTTCCTCGCCGTCTCGGTCGAGCTCGCGCGCATCGGATGGGACGGATTCGGCTGGAGCCCGGTGACCTGGGGGATCATCCTCATCGTGGCGAGCACCATCATCGGCCTCATCAGCCGGTTCCGGCTCGACGACCCGGTCCTCGGCGGAGTGTTCGTCTGGGCCTACCTGGCCATCGTCGTCCAGCAGCAGGAGAGCCCGCTGATCTCGCTCTTCGCCGGCATCGCCGCGGCGCTCTTCCTCGTCTCGGTGTTCGTCCGCGACCGCCGGGCACGGCGCTCCACCCGGAGCGAGTGCGCCGAGGTCTAGCCCCCGCTCAGAGGTCCCGAGCGAACCAGGCCACGGCCACCGGATTGTCGTTGAACCGCGGAACGTCCTCGTACCCGGCGGACCGGTAGAGCGCGGCGGCCTCGAGGAGCGGCGCGGCGGTGTCGAGCACGAGCCGCCGCGCGCCGAGCGTGCGCGCCACCTCCTCCACCCCGGCCAGCAGCACCCGCCCGAGCCCCCGGCCTCGCACCTCGGGCACGAGGAAGAAGTGCTTCAGCTCCAGCGTCCCCTCCCCCAGCGGCCGGAGCCCGGCGCATCCCACCGCGCGGCCGTCGCTCCAGCCGAGCACCACCGCGCCACCCGGGCCACGGAAGTCGTCCGCCCACCGCGAGACGATCTCCACGGGGACGGGAGCGAGCCGTTCCTGGAGCACCAGGAGATAGGCCTCGAGCAGCCGGGACGCCTCGAGGGCGTCCGGCTCCGCGCGCGTCACCTGCATCGAGCGGTTCCCGTGCACGATCGGGCGAGAGTGCACCATACCCGGGGCCGCACAGTCCGCGGCCGCGCCGGCGAGAACAGCCGCCCGCTCAGCCGAGCGAGTCCATCACCTCGTCGAGCACCTTCTTCGGCGGACGGGTCTGCTCCTGGCTGAGCGTCGCGAGCGGCACGTCGGGCAGCCCGAGCAAGTCGTAGAAGTTCGGCAGCTCGGTGTTCACGTACAGCACCCCGGTCAGGACCTCCTGCTGCGCGTGCGAGGTCATGATGCGGGTCACCGCCGCCAGCTTGTCGCGGGGGTCGTAGCCCTCCTCGAGCTTTCGCAGCTGGAGGCGCGAGCCGTCGTGCATCTTCACCGAGACGGTGCTCCCCGGGTCGTACTCCACCGCGATCTCCTCGTACGAGGGGATGAAGGACAGCTCGTGGATGGGCTCCTCGTGGTCCTTCATGTACGAGTAGGACTTGGTGGACCCCTCGTGGTCGTTGAAGGTCACGCAGGGGGAGATGACGTCGAGCACCGCCGTCCCCCGGTGCACCGTGGCGGCCTTGAGCATCGTCGAGAGCTGCTTCTTGTCGCCCGAGAAGCTCCGGCCGACGAAGGTCGCCCCGAGCTGGATCGCCAGGAGGCAGGTGTCGATCGCCGGGAGCTGGTTCACCACCCCGGACTTCGAGGTTGAGCCGGCGTCGGCCGTGGCGCTGAACTGACCCTTC
This sequence comes from Myxococcaceae bacterium, assembly GCA_035501615.1. Taxonomy (GTDB): domain Bacteria; phylum Myxococcota; class Myxococcia; order Myxococcales; family Myxococcaceae; genus RPRB01. Next base: position 12,919 of record DATJVY010000022.1, on the reverse strand, counting down.
GTCAGGCCGTACACCCCGTTGTCCTCGATGATGTAGACCAGCGGGAGGTTGCGCCGGACCAGGTGCACGAACTGCCCCACGCCGATGGAGGCCGTGTCTCCATCCCCCGAGACGCCGAGGCCGATCAGCGTGCGGTTGGCCATCAGCGCTCCGGTGGCCACCGACGGCATGCGTCCGTGCACGGCGTTGAAGCTGTGCGCCCGGCTCATGAAGTACGCCGGCGTCTTGGACGAGCAGCCGATGCCGGACATCTTCGCCACCCGCTCGGGGGGAATGCCCAGCTCGTACATCGATTCGAGGATGCGCTCGCTGATGGCGTTGTGCCCGCAGCCCGCGCAGAGGGTGGTCTTGCTTCCCTTGTAGTCGGCCTGGGTCAGGCCCAGGCGGTTCGTCTTCTCGGCCATGTCTACCGGCCCTCCCGGGCCACGATCTCGTCGGTCACGCTGCGGGCGTCGAGCGGCAGCCCGGGGATGTGCGCCACCGGCCTGAGCCGGGTGATCAGCTCGGCCGGCAGGTCCAGCTTGAGTAGCGCCGCGAGCTGACCGTCGCGGTTCTGCTCCACCACGTAGACCCGCTGGTGCCGCTCCACGAACGCCTGCACCTCGGGCGAGAACGGATAGGCGAGCACGCGGAGGTAGTCCGTCTTCAGCCCCTTCTCGCGCAGCATCTGGTCGCGGGACTCCACCAGCGCGTGGTGGCTCGAGCCGTAGCCGATGATCCCCACCTCGGCTCCCGTGCCGTCGAGGATCGGCGCCGGCAGCTCGCGCCGGGCGGTGTCCATCTTGCGCTCCAGCCGGTCGAGGTTGTTCACCCAATCGTCGGGCCGCTCGGAGTACTGCGCCTTCTCGTTGTGGCCGGTGCCACGCGTGAAATAGGCAGCCCCCGGATGGTCGGTTCCGGGGAGCGTGCGGTAGGTGATGCCGTCCCCGTCCACGTCGCGGTAACGCTCGAAGCCGCCCAGCCGTACGAGGTCCTCCTTGGAGAGCACCTTGCCCCGGCTGATCGGCTTGTCCGGATAGGGGAAGGGCTCCGACATCCAGTAGTTCATCCCCAGGTCGAGATCCGACATGACGAACACCGGCGTCTGGAAGCGCTCGGCGATGTCGAAGGCCGCCACCCCGAACCGGAAGCACTCCTCCACCGTGCCCGGGAAGAGGAGGATCTGCCGGGTGTCTCCGTGGGAGAGGAAGGCGGTGGAGAGGACGTCACCCTGCGACGTCCGCGTCGGCAGCCCGGTCGAGGGCCCCACCCGCTGCACGTCCCAGATGACCGCGGGGATCTCGGCGAAGTACGCGAGGCCGGCGAACTCGGACATGAGCGAGATGCCCGGGCCAGCCGTCGACGTCATCGCCCGTGCCCCCGCCCATCCGGCGCCCACCACCATCCCCACGGCCGCCAGCTCGTCCTCGGCCTGGACGATGGCGTAGGTGCTCTTGCCGTCCGGGCCCATCCGGTAGCGCCGCATGTAGCCGATGAGCGTCTCGACCAGCGAGGAGGAGGGAGTGATGGGGTACCAGGTCACCACCGTCACCCCGCCGAACATCGCTCCCAGGGCCCCGGCGGCGTTCCCCTCGATGATGATCTTCCCCCGGTTGGCGTCCATCCGGCGGATCTCGAACGGGTCCTGCTTCTGGAGCGAGGCCTTGGCGAACTCGTGGCCGGCGCGGGCAGCCTTGACGTTCAGCTCGGCCGCCTTGGCCTTCTTGCGGAACTGCTTGGCGATCGCCGCCTCGACCTCGGGCATCTCCAGGCCGAGGAGGTGGCCCACCACGCCCACGTAGGCCATGTTCTTCAGGAGCTTCTTCACCTTGGCGTCGCCGGTGACCGGCTGGATCACCTTGTCGAACGGCACCGGGTAGAAGGCGAGGTCGCTGCGGAGCTTCGCGAGCTGGAGCGGCTCGTCGAACACCACCGCCGATCCGGGCCGGAGGGACGTCACGTCCTCCTGGGCGGTCTCGGGGTTCATGGCCACGAGGAGATCGATCTCCTTCTTGCGGCCGATCCACCCCTCCTTGCTCGCCCGGATGGTGTACCAGGTGGGAAGCCCCGCGATGTTCGAGGGGAAGAGGTTCTTCCCCGAGACCGGGACCCCCATCTGGAACAGGGTCCGCAGCAGGACCATGTTGGCGCTCTGCGAGCCGGACCCGTTCACGGTCGCGACCTGCAGGCTCATGTCGTTGATCACCGCCGATGCGGGCTTGCTCATGGACCTCCTCGTCCGGGGCGAGATCCAGAACTACAGCCGCGGAGGGCGGGGGGGCAACTTTCGGATGGGTTCCGCCGAACTACGGCACCCTGGACCCGGGGTGTGCCCCGGTCGAACGCACCGCCCGGGCCGTCGATTCCGGCCGGAGCCCTACCCTCCGCTCGGCCCAGCGCGTCGCGGCAAAGACCGCCACCCAGAGCACGAGCCCGGCGGCGACCCGCGGCCCGACCCAGCGGAAGAGCCGGCCCGTCCTGCCCCGCTCGCGGCTGGCCAGCAAGAGGAAGAGCCCGAGGGCGGCGATCCAGACCCCGCTGGCCACGGCCCACGCGATGGCGTCGTTGCGTTCCATGCTTCCCCGGCCCGGGGACGCACCGTGCCACAGCTCGGGCCGGGGACGCTTCGCTCAACTCCGGCGTCCGTTGACTGCAGCGCCGTTGCACACGTTCCCGCACCTGGACCAAGGGGGGCCATGCCCATCCGACCCCTCTCCTTCTCCCTCCTGGCGTTCGGCCTCGCCTGCGCCTCGAGCACCCCACGTCCCTCCCCGGCGGCGGGGCCCTCCACCGCCGACGCCGGGGCGGCCATGGAGCGTCCGGCCGCTCCCGACGCCGGGACGCACGGCATCGACGTCACCTCGATGGACCCTTCGGTCGCTCCCGGCGACGACTTCTTCGAATACGCCAACGGAGGCTGGCTGCGGCGGACCGAGATTCCCGCCGACGTGAGCCGCTGGGGAACCTTCAGCGTCCTCAACGCCAAGTCGGTCGAGCGGACCCGGGACATCCTCGAGGCGGCGTCCAGCTCGAGCGCTCCGGCCGGCTCGGAGGAGCGAAAGGTCGGTGACTTCTACGCCAGCTACCTCGACGAGGCCACGATCGAGGCGCGGGGCATCGCGCCGCTCGGGCCCGAGCTGGCCGCCATCGCCGCCCTCAAGGACAAGACCGCCCTGGCCCGGGCGATGGGCAAGGACCTCCGCACCGACGTCGACGCGCTGAACAACACCTACTTCCACACCAGCCGCCTCTTCGGGCTCTGGGTGGCTCCGGACATGAACAGGCCGTCGGTCCACGCCGCCTACCTCTTCCAGGGCGGGCTGGGGATGCCCGACCGGGAGTACTACCTCTCCGACAATCCCAAGATGGCCGCGGCCCGCGACGCGTACCGCACCCATGTCGCGCGGGTGCTAGAGCTGGCCGGCATCTCCGGCGGGGCCGAGCGCGCGGCCCGGATCCTCGCGCTGGAGATGCAGATCGCCCGGGTCCATGCCACCCGTGCCGAGTCGCTCGAGGTGCGCAAGGCCAACAACCCCTGGAGGCGGAGCGAGTTCGCCCGCCGAGCTCCGGGGCTGGACTGGACGGCGTTCTTCTCCGCCGCCGGGCTCCAGAAGGTGCCGGGGCTCATCGTCTGGCACCCCCGGGCCGTGCACGGGCTCGCGGCCCTGGTGAAGAAGGTCCCGCTCGCCACCTGGAAGGACTGGATGACCTTCCATGCCGTCGATCGTCAGGCCCCGCTCCTCCCCCGCGCCTTCGTCGCCGAGAACTTCGAGTTCTACGGCAAGACGCTCGCTGGCACCCCGGAGCTGAGCGCGCGCTGGAAGCGGGCAGTGGAGGCGGTCGGTGAGCTCCGGAGCAAGTCGCTCGGCTTCCGGGAAGGTCCGGGGATGGGGAACGCCGTCGGGAAGCTCTACGTCCAGGCCCACTTCCCCGCGTCGGCGAAGGCGCAGATCCAGGAGATGGTCCGGCAGATCGCCGCCGCCTTCGACCGCCGCATCGAGGCCCTGGACTGGATGGCCCCCGCGACCAAGGCGCAGGCCAGGGAGAAGGTCCGCACGCTCTACGTCGGCGTGGGGTACCCCGACCGGTGGGTGGACTACTCGAGTCTGGAGATCTCCCGTGACGACCTGATCGGGAACGTGCAGCGGGTGAGCCTCTTCGACTACCGGCGCCACGTCGCCCAGCTCGGCAAGCCGGTGGACCGCTCGGACTGGTGCATGGAGCCGCAGACGGTGAACGCCGTGAACCTGCCGCTGCAGAACGCGCTCAACTTCCCGGCAGCCATCCTCCAGCCGCCCTTCTTCGACCCCCTGGCACCGGACGCGGCCAACTACGGGGCCATCGGCCAGGTCATCGGCCACGAGATCAGCCACAGCTTCGATGACCAGGGCGCGATGTTCGACGCCGGGGGGCGGCTCCGGAACTGGTGGACTCCGGCCGACTTCGCCCACTTCGAGAAGTCGGGAGCACGGCTCGCCGCGCAGTACGACGCCTACCAGCCGTTCCCCGACATGCACGTCAACGGGAAGCTGACCCTCAGCGAGAACATCGCCGACGTGGCCGGCCTTGCCGCCGCACACGACGGATGGCTCGCCTCCCTCGGCGGGAGGGAGGCTCCGTCCCAGGCGGGGTTCACCGGCGAGCAGCAGCTGTTCATCGCCTTCGCCCAGAACTGGCGGGCGAAGACCCGGGAGCCCCTCGCTCGCCAGCTCCTCATCACCGACGGGCACTCGCCCGACCACTACCGCGCTCTGACGGTGAGGAACATCGACGCCTGGTACCCGGCGTTCGGCGTCAAGGAGGGGCAGAAACTGTACCTCTCGCCCGAGCAGAGAGTGCGCGTCTGGTGACCGCCCGGTCCGGGTAGGCTTCCCGGAGAATGGCGCACGTCTCCCAGCTGCTGGTCTACCCGCTGAAGGGGTGCCGGGGCGTCCCGGTGCCGGTGGCCGAGCCCGACGCGAGGGGGCTCTCCGGAGATCGGCGGTGGATGGTCGTGGACGAGGCCGGCCGGTTCCTCTCCCAGCGCACCGAGCCGCGCCTGGCCCTGGTGCGGGCGATGCTCGACGCGGGCGGCCTGGTGCTCGAGGCCCCGGGGATGCCACCGCTCGCCGTGTCACGCCGGGTCGAGGCGCCGCTGCGGCAGGTGATGGTCTGGGACGATTCCGGGCAGGCGCGCGACGGTGGTGCCGAGGCCAGCCGCTGGCTCACCGGGCATCTCGGGCGGCCGGCCGCGCTGGTCCAGCTCGACGAGGGGTTCGAGCGAACGGCCTCGCCCGAGTACGCGCCCGGTGTGCCGCTGGCGTTCAACGACGCCTATCCGGTGCTGATCATCGGCGAGGGCTCGCTCGCCGAGCTGAACCGGCGGATGGAGCGCCCGCTTCCGATGGACCGGTTCCGGCCGAACCTCGTCGTCGCCGGAAGCGAGCCGTTCGCCGAGGACGGCTGGCGGCGCATCCGGGTGGGGACGGCGGTGCTCCGGCTGGTCAAGCCCTGCGTCCGGTGCGTCGCCACCACCGTGGATCAGCAGACCACCGACCGCGGGCCGGAGCCGCTGCGCACCCTGGCCACCTTCCGCCGCTGGAACGGCGGCGTCATCTTCGGGCAGAACACCGTCGTCGAGCGACCCGGGCCGATGCGGGTCGGCGACCTGGTCGAGGTGCTGGAGACCGGCGCGCTCCCGGCCCTGGGCGTCACGCCTTCCGGCTGAGCCGGGCCACCACCTCGCCCAGGCGCTCGCGCGCGGCCTCGCTGAACGCCGTCTCGACCCAGCGGCGTGCATCGCCCGCCCCGGAACGGCGAACGGCATCGATCGCCGGGGCGCGGAGCGACTCCTTGATTCCCCGGAACGCGGGAGCGGGCAGCGCGGCGAGGGACGCGGCCCGGGACCGGGCCTCGTCGAGCAGGCGATCCGCCGGCACCACCGCGTCGACCAGCCCCAGCGCCAGCGCCTCCTCCGGCGCGAGCAGCCTCCCCTCCAGCGCCACCGGGCCGAGTGACGACGGCGGCACCTGGCAGCGTAGCGTCTCCAGGACCATCGCCGGCAGCCCGAGGCCGAGCTGCACCTCGTTCAGGCCGATGCGCGCGTCCCCGGCGGCGGCGATCCGGACGTCGGCCTGAAGCGCGAGCACGCATCCGCCGGCGATGGCGTGACCGTTGACCGCCGCCACCACGGGGAGGGGCAGGGTGAAGACCCGGAGCATCACCTCCGAGAAGCGCTGGATGAAGCGTTCCAGGGCGGGATGGTCGAGGGCGGCGACCGCCGGAAGGTCGAGCCCGGCGGAGAACGCCCTCCCCTCGCCGGTCAGGACCAGCGCTCCGGCGCCCGAGGCCGCCAGCGCGTCGAGCTGGGAGGAGAGCCGGTCCAGGAACGCCGGGCCGATGGCGTTCGCCTTCCCGTTGCGCATCGTCAGCACGGCCAGGCGGCCGGAGATCTCGAGGTCCATGAGGCGGGCGACTACATCGTGAGCCCGCCGTCCACGTCCACCGTGCGCCCGTTGAAGTAGTCGCACTCGATGCAGAACTGTACCGCTCGCCAGATGTCCTCCGGCTCGCCGATGCGCCCCACCGGGATGGCCGAGACCAGGGCCTCGCGGGCACGGGCGTTCATGCTCCGGGTCATCGGGGTGTCGATCATCCCCGGGGCCACCGCGGTCACCCGGACGGCGAAGGGGGCGAACTCGCGGGCCCAGGTGACGGTGTTCGCGGCCAGCGAGGCCTTCGCGGCGACGTAGTTGGACTGCCCCCGGTTCCCGTGGCGGGCGATGCTCGACATGTTGACCACGACGCCGGGTCGGGTGTCGGTCTCGACCATCTTCCGCACCACCTCGCGCACCATCATCGTGGCCCCGGTGAGGTTCACCGCCACCACCGCGTCCCACTGCTCCCGGGAGAGAATGCTGATCGCGCCGGTGTGACGGTCCTTCTTCACCAGAAGCCCGTCGCGGAGGATGCCGGCATTGTTCACCACGGCGTTCAGGCCGCCCATCGCGCCATGGGCCCACTCGACGAAGGCCCGGAGATCCGCCTCCTGGGTCACGTCCAGCGGTCTGGCGTGGATCTTCCCGCTGCTCCCGCGGGCGAGCTCGATGGTCTCGGCCAGTCCCTGTGCGTTCACGTCGCCGATGGCGACCTGCGCGCCGGACTGGGCGAGCCGGATCGCGAAATGTCTTCCCAGCCCCTGGGCTCCTCCGGAGACGATGCACTTCACCGATGCGAGGTTCATGTCCCTCCTGGCGCACGAACGCGCCCTTGCCCGACTCTAGGCGCCGGGCAGCAGGCGTGACAGCCGAATCGGCCGACGCCCCCTGCTCCGCTCAGCAGTGGGCCTCAATCACCTTCACCAGCTCGCGAACGCTCGGCGGCTTCTTCAAGACCGAAACCGCGTCCAGCCCGTCGGCCTGGCGCTCGAGATCGCGGTACGCCGAGAGCACGACCACCGGGATGGTCGCGAGCCGCGGATCCTGGATCTGGGCCTGGCGGAAGGCGGCTCCGTCCATCACCGGCATCATGAGGTCCAGGAGGATGACGCACGGAAGCTCGGTGGCGCGGGAGAGGAACTCCAGCGCCTCGCCTCCGTGGACGACGCCCACCGCCTGGAAGCCGTGCTCGGTGATGATCTCCAACAGCGCCTGCCGGATGTCGGCGTCGTCCTCGACGACCAGCACCGCGTGGCTCACCGGGCGCTCTCCGGCGGTGTGAGGCGCCAGGGCAGGCGGATCACGAACTGCGCGCCCCGTGCACGGAGTGGGGTGAGGTGGATCTCGCCCCCGTGGGCCTCGACGATCTGCCTCGCCACGTAGAGCCCCAGCCCGAGACCACCGAAGTGGCGCATCGGGGCCGCTCGCTCGAAGCGGTGGAAGATGCGCTCCGACTCGGACGCGGGGATGCCCGGGCCGGCATCGGACACGGTGAGCTCCACGCCGTCCGGGTCTCCGTGGAGCTCCAGCTCCACCGGCGTCCCGGCCGCGTACTTCAGCGAGTTCGCGAGGAGATTGACGACCACTTGCTCCACCCGCAGGCGGTCCCACGTGCCCACCAGGGGACCCGGAGAACGTACGGTCACCTCCGACCCGGCGCGCACCGCCTGCTCGCCAAAGCGCTCCACCACCTCCTGCACCGCCGCCGTCAGGTCGAAGCTCGTGGCGTTGAGCGTGAACGCGCCGGTGCTGATCCGCGAGACGTCGAGCAGCGTCTCCACCAGCGCCACCAACCGCTCGTTGCTCCGGCAGGCGCGCTCGACCTTGGTCCGGGCCCGCTCGTCCAGCCCCTCCGGCCGCTCGAGCAGGCTCTGCAGCTGGAGGTGCACGGCGCTCAACGGCGTTCGCAGCTCGTGCGCGGCGATGGAGAGGAACTCGTCCCGGAGCCGGATCGCCTCCTCGGCGTGCGCCAGCCGGAGCTGCTCCTGCTGGGCCCGGAGCCGGTCGGTCAGGTCGCGGGTCACCTTGGCGAATCCCAGGACCCTGCCCTCCGGGCCGACGAGGGCGGTGATGACCACGTCGGCCCAGAACCGCGAGCCGTCCTTCCGCACGCGCCAGCCCTCGTTCTCCACCCGCCCCTCGCGGACCGCCGTCGCCAGGAGCTCGGCCGGGAGGCCCCGGGCCAGGTCCTCCGGCGTGTAGAACCGCGACATGTGCTCGCCGATGATCTCGTCGGCGGTGTAGCCCTTGATTCGCTCTGCCCCGGCGTTCCAGGTCTCGATCTGGCCCGAGGGGTCGAGCATGAAGATGGCGTACTCCTTGACGCTGGAGACCAGCGCCCGGAACCGCTCGTCCACCGAGCGGAATGCGGAGCCCTGGGGCCCCTCGGTCGCACGTGCGATCTGCGGCTGCGGCGGGGAGGTCATCCGTTGGTCAGCCCTCGACGGTGACACCGAATGCTTCCCGGCGCTCGTTCTTTGCGCTCCGGGAGTTCAGTCGGCGAAAGTCGTGCGTGGACCGAGCCGGGGCCGGGGGGGGGGCCGCCCCGCTCCCGGGGGGCCGCGCACGGGCTCTACTTTCGGTTCGGCGTCTTCGAGAGCTGGCGGATGTAGGCCACCACCGAGGTCACCTCGGCGGGCGAGAGCTTGCTCGCGGGCATGTCCTTCGAGAGGCCCTTGGCTTGCCCGCCGCCGGTGATGACCGCGGCCAGGAAGTCGTCCGAGCGCTTGGAGAGGGCCGCCGGGGTCGAGAAGTCCGCGGGCTTGGTCGTGAAGTAGGCCGCGTCCTCGCCGTCGCCCTTCCCCGTCGCGCCGTGACAGCTGACGCACTGGCGGGTGTAGATGTCCTTGCCCGCTGCGAGATCGGGCTTGGCGCCCCCTGCCGCCCACGACGCCACCGGCCCGAGGACCGCCGTCAGCGCGGCGGCCCGCATCCAGTTCCGGACGTGCATGCGACTGCCTCCTCGTTGGCCCCGGGGCGCTACGCCCCGGGAGCCGAGCGGGGAGCCTAGCCTGCCCGGACGGCGCCTACGGCCTCGCGGTGGGCTTCCCCGCGTCCTTCCAGCCCTTCAATCCCGGCGCGAGGACGGCGACCCGGGTGTGCCCTGCCTCGACCGCCCGACCGGCGGCCGTGTGCGAGGCCATTCAGAGTCGGTTCGAGCAGTAGAAGACCAGCGGGGCGTCCTTGTCCGCCGGGAGCTCCTTCGCCGGGTCGTAGCCGCCGGACGAGCTGAGGAGCCGCGCGCCCGGGATCACCCCGTTCTTCTCGCGGAATTCCTGATCGTTGGCGTCGAGCACCGTGACCGGGTTCCGGGCGTCCTTCTGCAGCGCTTCGAGGTCCGGGACCTCGATGAGCCGGAACTTCTCGCCGGAGCCGGCGGCCAGGGTCACGCCCGCCGTGAGCAGCAGGCCGAGGCGGAGACCGGGAACGTGTGCCATCCCGACGTGGTAGCCGTTCGTCCCGGGGGGCGGCAAGCGCCTTCCCTGCACCCGCGCGCCAGCCCGTGGCAGCAGCCCGCTGTCCCGCGGGACAGCTGGAGGGGAGCCGAGCGTCCGCTACAGTGTCGAGAACGTGACCTCGCCCCTGGCCCGCGGCGCCGGGCCGGCCGTCCTCCTCCTTCTCCTCGCGGGATGTGGCGAGCCGGCACCCGACATCTCGACTGAGGCGACCTGCCTGCTCGGTGCCGTTCCGCTGGTGCTCGAGAAGGGAGTGAGCCTCCACGGATCGGCCGAGGCGAAGTGCCAGACACTGTCGGGTGTCCTCGCCGCGTACCGCGATACCTTCGAGGCGAGCTGGGGCCAGGTGCTGCTTCAGGAGGAGCGGTGGACTCTCCGGGTCCGGGTCGGCGGCGTCGTGGATGCCGACGGACACACCGGGATCACCTACCACCGCTCGAGGGTCGTCGACGTCGCCGAGGAGGCGCTGGAGACCCTTCCTCACGAGCTCCGGCACGTTCAGCTGGGCCGGGGCTCCGACGACCACCACGGCTGGTGCATCACCTTCGCGCCGTGGGAGGAGCAGGTTCTCGGCTTGGACGAGCGGGCCTACCTCGGCTGCCCGCGCTAGGCGCTTCAGCCGGCCTGCGGCGCGGTCGGCGCCGGGGCGGAGGCGAACGTGCCGGCGGTGACGAAGCTCCGGACGATGGCGCCCGAGCCACCGAGGCCGATGACGGCGAAGACGGCGCCGGCGAGGATGAGGCCGAGGGCGTGGCTGCGGCGGGTGGCGCTGAAGAGGGGGACGGTGGCGGTGTCGCGGTTCATGGCGTGCTCCTGGGTTCCTGCATGCGGCGAGTTGCCAGACCCTCAGTGCACGGATGCTGCCAGGCTTTGACCCAAGTGATTTCGAGGACTTGGCCTTCCGGTAAGTGTCCGGGGACGCGACAACGTGCCCGGACCTGTTGCGCCGGGCGCTCCGGAGGAGAACGGACCCGGGGACCCACCTCAGCCTCCCCGGCAGTCCGTCCCGGCACGCAAGCCCCCTCCCAGGGGGAAGAGCCGGGGCCCGGGGCCGGCGCCCGGGCCGGTCATGACTCGGGCAGCGCGTCCTCCCGCGATCGTATCGTTGACTTCGTCAATTAATTCACAGGACACTGGCAACCATGGACCCGGTCGTCTCGGTGCGTCGCTTCAACCGGCTCTACACGCGCCAGATCGGGCTCCTGAACGAGGGATTGCTGCGGAGCCCCTTCTCCCTGTCCGAGGTGAGGGTCCTCTACGAGATCGTCCACGGAGACCGGCCCACCGCCGCCTCCCTCGCCGATGCGCTCCGGATCGATCCCGGCTACCTCAGCCGGATGCTCCGCCGGTTCGAATCGCTGGGCCTCCTTCGCAGGAGTCGATCTCGCACCGATGGACGGCAGCGGCTCCTCTCGCTGACCCCCAAGGGGCGGCGGACCTTCTCCACCCTCGACGTGCGGCAGGACCGGGAGGTGGCGGCGCTGCTCGGACCGCTGTCCCCGGGCGATCGGGGAGACCTGGTCCGGTCGATGGCACAGATCGAGCGGATCCTCGCTCCGCAGACCGCTCCCGGCGCGGCTCCTTACCTCCTCCGGCCGCCACGGCCCGGCGACCTGGGCTGGGTAGTGCATCGCCACGGCGTGCTCTATGCCGAAGAGCAGGGCTACGACGAGCGCTTCGAGGCCTTCGTGGCCCGCATCGTCGCCGACTTCGTCATGCACCACGACCCGACGCGCGAGCGCTGCTGGATCGCCGAGAAGGACGGGGAGATCGTCGGTTCGGTCCTCCTGGCCCGCGAGAGCGCCCGGGTGGCGAAGCTCCGGATCCTCTACGTCGAGCCGCACGCCCGTGGGCTGGGCATCGGGTGCCGGCTGGTCGACGAGTGCATCCGCTTCGCCCGGCTCACCCGCTACCGGCGCATCACCCTCTACACCCACGGCCAGCTCCACGCCGCGCGGCGCATCTACGAGGCCGCTGGGTTCCGCCTCGTCGCCGAGAGTCCCGACCGGAGCTACGGGCGCGCGGTGAAGTCCCAGACCTGGGAGCTCGCGCTCTGATGCGATCCCGGGACGGGCGATCCCCGCTCCGGCTGGTGCTCCAGCGGCTGCGGACGCCGGTGCTGGTGGGTTCGCTGCGGGACTCGCCGGCTCGGTCGCGCTGGCCACCGTGTTCCGGAGCCTCCTCTTCGGGGTGGCGAGCTCGGATCCGGTCGTGCTCGGCGGCGTGGCACTCGCGCTCGGAGCGGTGGCGGTGCTGAGCGCGCTCGTCCCGGCGCTCCGGGCCGCCCGGGTCGACCCGGCGGTGGCGCTGCGCTCGCTCTGAGGATGTCCGCCCCGGGCCGCGGATTACGTGTCACGGGTGGGGGGACGAACCGACTCACCCCCCGGACGGGGGCTCGAGATGCGTGTCAGACCCTGGATCCTTGCGACCTTGGTGCTCGCCACCGGCGGGGCTCACGGCCAGCACGACGGCAGGAGCCGCTCCAGGAACAGGGAGCACACCGGGGACCGTGAAAGCTCGCGGCGGGAGGCCTGGCTGGAGGAGCTCGCTGGACGCGGCGGGAACGGCCGCCGCTCGGCTCAGTGGCACCGGCACCTGGGTCCCCCGGAGGACCCGTGCCCGGCGCGTCGCCAGGTCGTCAACATCGTGGCGAGTGACGATCCGCTCGTGCGCCGGACGCAACGCGACCTCCTCAAGGCGTCCCTCGCGATCGACGACACGCTGGTCCAGCTCGGGCCGGGCGTGGACCTGGATTTCTCGGATCTCCCCGGCGACGATTTCCCGCTGATCTTCGGGCGGTGCGTGACCCTGACCAGCGTGGCCTCCGCCGGCGGCGCGCCGCCGGTCGCTGGAATCGTGGAGATCACGCCCGGGGAGGGCCCGGGACGGACCCCGCACTCGCTCGGGCCCATCCTCCGCTACGGCAAGGCCCGCGACGGAGGACCCGGGATCTTCCTCGGGGTGATCTGCCACCCGGACTCGTTGGACGGAGATGGCGCCCGGATCTCCGGCATCCGGCTCCTCGGGCCGGACCCCGGCTTCCAGACGACCTCGGAGAAGGCGATCCTG
>DATJVY010000021.1:0-47045 GCA_035501615.1 Myxococcaceae bacterium | reverse complement strand
CCAGGGCTTCATCGTCGACTCCTTCATGGTGGTGGTGCTGGGTGGAGTCGGCCAGCTCGCGGGCACCACCATCGCTGCCGCCAGCCTGGGGGTGGTGAACAAGCTGCTCGAGCCCTGGGCGGGAGCAGTGATGGCGAAGATTGCCGTGCTGCTCTTCGTCATCGTCTTCATCCAGCGGCGGCCGCAGGGGCTGTTCGCCCTGCGCGGACGGGCACTGGAGGAGGGATGAACACGGCCACCGTGGCTCTCACGCCGCCGGCGGTCAGCACGCCGGCCCCCTCGCGACGACTCTACCCGCAGCGGGTCTGGACGGTGATCCTCGCCGTTTACGGCGTACTGGTGATCGCCCTCCCCATGCTGCACCTCGCCGTGCCGGCGAGCTCGCCGCTCCACGTCTCGGACTACACGGTGACGCTGGCGGGGAAGATCCTCTGCTACGCCACCGTGGCCCTGGCGATGGATCTGGTCTGGGGCTACACCGGCATCCTCTCGCTCGGTCACGGGCTGTTCTTCGCGCTCGGCGGCTACGCGATGGGGATGTACCTGATGCGGGCCATCGGCAGGGACGGCGTCTACGGCGATCCCGTGCTTCCCGACTTCATGGTGTTCCTCGACTGGAAGCAGCTGCCCTGGTACTGGACGGGCAGCAACCACTTCCTGCAGCAGGCGCTGCTGGTGGTCCTCGTCCCGGGGCTGCTGGCCTTCGTCTTCGGCTGGTTCGCCTTCCGCTCGCGGATCCGCGGCGTCTACTTCTCCATCATCACCCAGGCGCTGACCTACGCCGCGATGCTGCTTTTCTTCCGGAACCAGACCGGGTTCGGGGGGAACAACGGCTTCACCGACTTCAAGCGGATCCTCGGCTTCCCGCTGGCGAACCCACTGACTCGCGTCGTCCTGCTGGTTCTCTCCGCGACGCTGCTCCTCGGTGCGCTGGTGCTCTGCCGGGCGCTGGTGCTCTCCAAGGTGGGCCGGGTGCTCACCGCCATCCGCGACGCCGAGGACCGGGTGCGGTTCTGCGGGTACGACCCGGTGTCGTTCAAGCTGTTCGTCTGGACCCTCTCCGCGGCCATCTGCGGCATCGCCGGGGCGCTCTACGTGCCGCAGGTGGGCATCATCAACCCCAGCGAGATGTCCCCGGCCAACTCGGTGGAGATCGCCATCGCCGTGGCGCTCGGCGGGCGGGGCACGCTCCTCGGGCCCATCCTGGGCGCGGCACTGCTCCACGGCGCGAAGAGCGTGCTGACCGTCGCCTTCCCCGAGCTGTGGCTGTTCGTCCTGGGGCTGGCCTTCGTCGTCGTCACCCGCTGGCTACCGCGGGGCGTCCTCGGACTCGTCTACCGGGAGCGCAGGCCATGAGTCTCGACACCCCGGCCGGGCCGGTCCTGTACCTGAGCGGTGTCACCGTCAGCTTCGACGGCTTCAAGGCGCTCGACTCGCTCAGCCTGCTCGTGGAGCCCGGGGAGCTCCGCTGCATCATTGGACCGAACGGCGCCGGGAAGACCACGCTGATGGACGTCATCACCGGCCGGACCCGGCCGGATGCAGGCGACGTGCATTATGGCGACGCGCACGACCTGACCCGGATGTCCGAGGTGGAGATCGTCCACGCCGGCATCGGCCGCAAGTTCCAGAAGCCCACCATCTTCCGGGCCCACACGGTGTTCGAGAACCTCGAGCTGGCGCTGAAGATGGACAAGCGGGTATTTCCCACGCTCGGGGCGCGCCGCACACCGGAGCAGGATGCCCGGATCGACGAAGTGCTCGGCCTCATCGGTCTCCGGGGCAAGGCCGGAACGCTCGCCGACCTCCTCTCCCACGGCGAGAAGCAGTGGCTGGAGATCGGCATGCTCCTCGTTCAGGAGCCAGGTCTGCTGCTCCTGGACGAGCCGGTGGCTGGAATGAGCGACGAGGAAACGGAACGGACCGGGGAGCTCCTCGAATCGCTGGCCGGGAAGCACTCGCTGGTGGTGGTGGAGCACGACATGCACTTCGTCCATAGCATTGCCCGGAAGGTGACCGTCCTCCATGAGGGTCGGATCCTCGCCGAGGGACCCATGGATGCCATCCGGGAGGACCCCCGGGTGATCGACGTCTACCTGGGGCGCTGATGCTGAGCGTTCGCGGACTCGAGCAGTACTACGGAGGGAGCCACACGCTCCGGGGCATCGACCTGGAGGTGCCACCGGGGACCTGCACCGCGCTGCTCGGGCGAAACGGCGTCGGCAAGACGACGTTCCTCCGCTGCCTGATGGGGGAGCTCCCCGTGGCGCAAGGCTCCATCCGGCTCGGCGGGGAGGGCGTGACCGCGCTGCCTTCGTACGAGCGCGCCCGGCGCGGAATGGGATACGTGCCCCAGGGGCGGGAGATCTTCTCGCGGCTCACCGTGGCCGAGAACTTGAGCGTCGGCGAGTCGGCCGCCCGCGGCGGACCGACCATGCCCCGCGAGGAGCTGGAGGCACTGTTCCCCATCCTCCGCACCATGCGGAACCGGCGCGGCGGGGACCTCTCCGGGGGGCAGCAACAGCAGCTGTCCATCGCGCGGGCGCTCGTCTCGCGACCGAAGCTGCTCCTCCTCGACGAGCCCACCGAGGGCATCCAGCCGTCGACCATCAAGGAGATCGGCCGGGTTCTCCGGGTGCTGCTCGACCGGCAGATGACCATCGTGCTGGTGGAGCAGTACCTGGACTTCGCCCTGGAGCTGGCCGAGCACTGCGCCGTGATGTCCCGCGGCGAGATCGTCCTCCGGGGGCGGATCGCCGACCTCGATCCGGCTCAGGTGAAGCGACACCTTGCGGTGTGACACGGATCCTGGCGAGGCGCCTCGCGAATGGGGTGATGCAGGCAAGCGGCGCGCCGTGCGGCCTCAGTGCCGGAGGGGAGTCTCCCGGTGCTCGGACCCGGCGGGCCCGGTTCGTGGGGGTCGCGTCCGGCCGGGGCCGGCACGCCGCTCCGCCAGCTCGCGTTCGAAGCGTTCGTCCTCCCGGCGGAGGAGCGCGACCACCTCCCGCGGATCCTGCATGGCGAGCAGCTCGCGACGCGTATCCTCGGAGCGGAGAAGGCTCGCCAGGCGGGCGAGGACTCCGAGGTGGTGGCTCGCGGCATCGGTGGGCGAGACCACGCTGACGACGATCCGGACCGGCGCTCCGTCCGAGGCCTGGAAGTCGATTCCTGCGGCACTGAATCCGATCGCAAGCCGAACCTGCTGGACGTCGGGACTGCGGCAGTGCGGGATGCCGACCCCGTGGCCCACGGCCGTGGTCGAGATCTTCTCCCGTGCCGCCAGCAGCTTGGTCGCGCGGTCGGCCGCCTCGGTGCCCCGACCGAAGGTGACCTCGGCCATCTCCCGGAGCACCGAGGCCCGATCGGTCGAGGAGAGAGCCAGGCTCACGTGCTCTTCGCTCAGCAGGTCGGAGAGCCGGTGTCCCAGAGGCTCGGTCTCCGCGGGCTCGGGAGGCGGGGTGTAGGTCAGACGGTAGAGATCGGTCCTCCGGTCGTTCCAGTTCAGCACCGAGCCCGACTGCCGCTGACGGCGCAGAAGCTCCAGGTCCAGATCCTCGAAGATGACCATCTCCACGTTGGGAGTGGCCTCGGCGGCCACCGCGTCCCGGACGAAGGGAATGTCGGACGGGGTGAACATCCCCGACTGTGCGTACTGGAGCCCCAGGGCGCTGATCCCGGGGAGCGAGCCGACCAGCCCGGCCGTGACCACGTAGATCTGGTTCTCGATGCAGCGAGCCTGGGCGCAGTAGCGGACGCGGAGGTAGGCGTACCGCTCGTCGGTGCAGAAGGGAACGAACACCAGCTGCGCCCCGGCCTCCACCGCGAGCCGGGTGAGCTCCGGGAACTCCACGTCGTAGCAGATCTGGATCGAGATCCTCCCACGGTCGGTGTCGAAGACCTCCAGGCGGTTGCCGCTGGTCACGCCCCAGTCCGAGCGCTCGGTCGAGGTGACGTGCAGCTTGTATTGCTTGGCGATGGTCCCGTCGCGGCGGAAGAGGTACGCGATGTTGAACAGCTTCCCGTCCTCCACCGTGAGGTGGGTGCCGCCGACGACGTTGATGTCGTGCTTGACGGCCAGCCCGGTGCACAGCTCGAGGAAGCGAGGAGTGAACTCGTCGAGCGCCCGCATTGCCACCGCCGGATCCGCCGTCCGTACCAGCGAAAGGAGCTCGGCGGTGAAGATCTCCGGAAAGAGAATGAAGTCACATCGGTAGTCCGAGGCCACCGAGACGAAGTGTTCCACGCGCTCGGCGAACTCCTCGAAGGATCCGAGGCGCCGGAGCTGGTACTGCACCGCGCACACCCGGACCGGCGCGGCCGGAACGAAGCGGGTGTTCTGGGCGGGCACGTAATCGAGGTTGGTCCACTCCAGAAAAGCGGCGAACCCACCGCTCTGCGGATCGGCGATGTAGGCGGGGATGATCCGCTTGACCACGAAGCCGTTCGACAGCTGGACGGTGAGCGCGGGATCGCTGAGCTCGCGCGCGACCACCTTCTCCACGTACTCCCGGGGGGTCATCGCTCCGGCGTGCTTCCGGTAACCGGGGATGCGCCCACCCACGACGATGCGCATCAGGTTCAGCTCGCGGGCGAGCTTCTTCCTCGCATCGTAGAGCCGGCGGGCGAGGCCGCGCCCGCGGTAGTCCGGGTCGACCATCATCTCGATCCCGTAGAGGGTCGTTCCGGTGGGCTTGTGGTTCCGGATGTAGCCGCCGTCGGCGATCTCGTCCCAGCTGCTCCAGTCCTTGTAGAGCTCGAAGTCCAGGATCAGGCTGCTGGACGAGGCGACGAGCCGACCCTGGTACTCGACGCAGAGCTGGCCCTCGGCAAAGCGGGTGATCTGGCTGGTGAACTGCTCCCGGGTGGTGGGTTCCATCCCCGGGAAGCAGCGTTCCTGAAGGGCTCTGAACGCCTCCCAGTCCTCGAGCCGCACCTGGCGGACCCGGATCTGGCGCTCGAAGGCGCCGAGGTTCAGCTTGGCCATGTCAGGGCATCCACGTCCGACGCATGCGAGCCGCGAAGGAGCGGCACTCCTCGTCGCAGTCGGGGAACTGCAGCAGCTCGTCGAGCTCGGCCCGGCACTGGGTCCTGAGCTCCCGTCGGGGGCACATCGCCTGGGCGTCGCGACGCACGCTCAGGAATCGCTCGTGCCGTTCCCCGGGGGGCATCGCGATGAGCTCGCGCCGGTGCTCTTCGCCGAGCCACTGCCAGCCGACGAGCCCACCGGCGAGGACGAGCGCGATCGCCGGCGGCGCCCACCATGGCGCCCAATCCTCGCCTCGCAATCCGAGGTCTGCCCCGGTCTCCGGCGAACCCGACAGCCAGCGACGCCACGACGGTGCCACGGGAGCCTCTAGAGTTTCACCAGGAGCGCGGCCGTCATCCGGTCCTCGGTGTGGCGCAGATCCGGCGACCATGTTGCACCGGAAGGCAAGGTGACGACCGATCCGGGGGAACCGGAATTCCCGCCAGGCGGCGTCACCCCGCCCTGGCCAGCGAAGTAGAGGACGTCCGCGTGCCGGTGGTTGTACTCGATGCGGAAGGTGATGAACTGGATCGGCATCCAGTCGAACGTCACCGATCCGTCCCAGGCCATGAAGTGGTTTCCCGGCGACTCGGTGAAGTACGGGGTTCCCGACGAGGCCGTCGCCCCGTTGATCGGGGGGAGGAGCACCAGGTACCGGCCCGGGTTGGTGATCCCGCCGCCGCCGAGGGTCAGGGCGAAGTGGTCGTGGGCGAACCACAGCCGGTTGTAGACCATGAACCCGAGGAAGAACTGGGAGGGCGAGTCCCCGCCGAAGCAGCTCACCCCGCCGCCCCACTCGCAACCGGCGTCGAAGGTGAACGTGAAGGCGGCCTTGCTGATCGCCCCGGCCGGATTGTCCAGGTACTTGACCTGGATGCTGTCGTCGGTGTGGAAGCGGAGCCGGTCGGGGACGCCCAGCGTGTCGGCGCCGAAGTACTGATTGCCCAGCACGGAGAGCCAGCCCACGGGACGCCAGAGGATCTGAAGCCCCAGCCCGGGGGTGCTGTTGAACTTCCCGTAGGACTGCCACCCGTTCACGATCCACGGCTCGATCTTCAGCTTGTCGCTGGTGAAGATCTGAATCCGCACTCCGTTGAAGAACCAAGGCGTGTTCGAGGACACGTACGACGGCTGGTACGACCAGTTGTCGAACTGGTAGTAACTGTAGAGCCCGACGTACGACATGAAGATCCCGGCATCGAAGTTGACGCCGTTCAGCCAGTCGAAGTGGTAGCCGCCGTAGGCCTCCGAGATGTAGCGGAACGCGTCCGCCAGGTTCCACTGACCGCGGGACGGGCTGGCGTCGTTCCGGGGTGTGGTCTGCGAGTACATCCCGAACTGGGTCATCAGCCGGGCGCGCACGCCCTTCCAGTGGAAGTCGCCACCCACGCCGAGCTGCGTGACCTGGACCTCGTCGTGTCGGAACACCTCGCTCGAGCCGGAGATGGTGTTGTCGGCCGGGTGGTTGAAGCTGTAGTGGAAGGCGACGTCGACCCGGATCTCGGGGGTGAACGCCGGCGTGTCGAGCGGCGATTCCGTCGTCCGCGCGTTTCCGGTGAGCCAGGTGAAGTCGGCGAAGGCGAAGGGCGCGGCGGTGGTCGAGGTGGTCGGTGCAGGCCCCGCCTCCTCGGCGCGCACAGCCACGCCAAGACTCATCAGCAGCGCCAGAACGAGCCGGTGCGCTGGACGGATCCGGCGAGAACACAGTTCGGGAAAGTGCATGCCCGTCGCGTCTGCACGTCATGTGCCGACCATCACCATCCGTGCAGGATGATCCATGCCGCGAGCAGTCGCAGCGAATGCTCGTCACGCTCCCAGGGCGCGAGCCGCTCCAGCAGTGCCCGCGCTCCGATCTCGGAGCCTGGAGCCGGAGCGTGACGCAGCATGAGGCGACAGACCGGGCACCACCGGGCCAGCCAGAGCTCGCGGCGCGCGAGCTGCTGCGCCTCGTCGAGGTCCTGCGTCCCGAGGATCTCGACCGCCTGGGTCAGTGACACCGAGGGATGTGACGCTCTCCGCACCGACGGACTCCAGCCACCACGCTGAGCATCAACCATGCCGACCGTCGACGCGCATCCTCTGCGCGCTACGGGTTCCCCCTCCGTGCAGCATGCAACCCCTGCCGCTCGCTGCATTGCGACGTGCAGGCCGGTGGCCTGAATTCGCCGGATCCCCAGGGGGAGACGGCTACCCTCTCGGGTCGGCACGGCGCGTGCTCCCGCGGGGAAGGGGAGGAGCACTCCATTCATGCTCGACGTCATCTTCATCGCCACCACGGTCGTCTTCTTCGCGATCGCGTGGGCCTACGTCCTCGGCTGCGACCGTCTGCTGGAGAACCGCCAGCCATGAGCGTCGAGGACATCCTGGGCAGCGTCGTGGCGCTGCTCCTGACCGCTTACCTCGTCTACGCGCTGGTTCGCGCCGAGCGCTTCTGAGGACGCATCCATGACCGCCGCCGCCTGGGGCCAGCTCGCCCTCTACTCGGCACTCGTTCTGCTCACCACCAAGCCACTCGGGATCTACATGGCCCGGGTGTTCGAGGGAGATCGCCGGCCGATGCCGCGCCTCCTGGGACCGATCGAGCGCTTTCTCTTCCGGATCTCGGGGGTCGACCCCGCCTCGGAGCAGACCTGGGTCCGCTACGCCGGCTCGGTGCTCGCTCTGAGCGTCTTCAGTCTGCTGGTGACCTACGCGATCCTCCGCCTGCAGCACTTGCTGCCGCTGAACCCGCAGAAGCTAGCCGCCGTCGACCCTGCGCTGGCCTTCAACACCTCGGCCAGCTTCACCACCAACACCAACTGGCAGGCGTACACCGGCGAGTCGACGATGAGCTACCTGTCCCAGATGGCAGGACTGGCCTGGCACAACTTCATCTCCGCCGCCGCGGGCATCGCCATCGCCATCGCGCTGGCCCGCGGTCTCACCCGGCGTCAGCCACCCGGCGCACCGCGCACGCTGGGGAACTTCTGGGCAGACGTCATCCGGGCGACGGTCTACGTCCTCCTCCCCCTGAGCCTGATCTTCGCGCTGGTGCTGGTGAGCCAGGGGGTGATCCAGAACCTCTCGGCTTACCGCGAGGTCACCACGGTCGAGGGGGCGAAGCAGGTGGTGGCGCTCGGCCCGGTGGCCTCGCAGGAGGCGATCAAGGAGCTGGGTACCAACGGAGGCGGCTTCTTCAACGCCAACAGCTCCCATCCCTTCGAGAACCCGACACCCTTCACCAACCTGGTGGAGCTCTGGCTCATCTTCGCCATCCCCGCCGGCCTCACCTACACCTTCGGCAGGATGGCCCGGGACACGCGTCAGGGCTGGGCAATCCTCGCTGCGATGGGGGTCCTCTTCCTCGGGGGCGCGCTGACCGCGCACTGGGCCGAGGCGAAGCCCAACCAGGCGCTCGCCTCGCTCGCGCTCGATCACGGTGCAGGGAACATGGAGGGGAAGGAGGTTCGCTTCGGCACGGCGGCCTCGGCGCTCTTCGCCACGGTCACCACCGACGCCTCGTGCGGCGCTGTGAACTCGATGCACGACAGCTTCAACCCGCTCGGGGGGCTGGTCCCCCTGGTGAACATCGAGCTCGGCGAGGTCATCTTCGGAGGCGTCGGCGCGGGGCTCTACGGGATGTTGGTCTTCGTCGTCCTCTCGGTCTTCATCGCCGGACTGATGGTGGGCCGGACGCCGGAGTACCTCGGGAAGAAGATCGAGAGCCGGGAAATGAAGCTGGCGATGCTCTACGTGCTCATCTTTCCGCTGATCATCCTCGGCTTCACGGCCTGGGCCTCGGTCACGCAGTGGGGCACCTCGTCCCTGAACAACGCCGGGCCGCACGGGCTGAGCGAGATGCTCTACGCCTTCACCAGCGGCACCGGGAACAATGGCTCGGCCTTCGCCGGGTTGAACGCCAACACCGGCTGGTGGAACACGCTGCTCGGCCTGGCGATGCTCGGCGGGCGCTTCCTGATGATCATCCCCGCGCTCGGCATCGCCGGGGCCATGGTCGGCAAGAAGGTCGTCCCTCCCGGCCCTGGAACGTTTCCCACCAACGGCCCGCTGTTCACCTTCCTCCTCGTCTCGGTGGTGCTGATCGTCGGCGCGCTGACCTTCTTCCCGGCGCTATCGCTGGGGCCCATCGTCGAGCACTTCGCCGGCTTGGCCGGAAAGGTGTACTGAACCATGGCTGCAAGCACCCGAGAGCTGTCGCTCTTCGATCCCACCATCGTCCGCCCGGCGATCTGGGACAGCTTCCGGAAGCTCTCTCCCCGGGAGGTGATCCGGAACCCGGTGATGTTCGTGGTGGAAGTGGGCGCGCTGCTCACCACCATCGAGTTCTTCCGCGACATCGGTGCAGCGCATCGGTCGACGCCCCTGTGGTTCACCGGGCTGGTGTCGCTCTGGCTGTGGTTCACCGTGGTCTTCGCCAACTTCGCCGAGGCAGTGGCCGAGGGACGAGGGAAGGCCCAGGCCGCCTCGCTCCGGAAGATGCGCAAGGACGTCGAGGCCCGGAAGCTGGTGGATGGGCGAGAGGAGAAGGTCTCTGCCTCCACCCTCCGCAAGGGTGACTCGGTGGTGGTCGAGGCCGGCCAGTACATCCCCGGCGATGGCGAGATCATCGAGGGCATCGCCTCGGTGGACGAGAGCGCGATCACCGGCGAGTCCGCCCCGGTCATCCGCGAGAGCGGTGGCGACCGGAGCGCGGTGACCGGGGGGACAAAGGTCCTCTCCGATCGCATCGTCGTCCGGATCACCGCCAATCCCGGCGAGTCGTTCCTCGACCGGATGATCTCCCTGGTGGAGGGCGCCGCGCGGCAGCGGACCCCGAACGAGATCGCGCTCCACATCCTGCTGGTGGGGCTCACCGCGGTGTTCCTCTTCGCCTGCGTGAGCCTCGTTCCCCTGGCCCTCTACAGCGGGGTCAAGCTGTCCACCACCGCGGTGGTGGCGCTCCTGGTCTGTCTCATCCCCACGACCATCGGTGGCCTGCTCTCGGCCATCGGGATCGCGGGGATGGACCGGCTGCTTCGCAAGAACGTGATCGCCCTCAGCGGCCGTGCGGTGGAGGCGGCCGGTGACGTGGACACGCTGCTCCTGGACAAGACCGGCACCATCACGCTGGGCAATCGCATGGCCACCGAGTTCCTTCCCCTGGCCGGGGTGCGGATCGAGGACCTGGCCGATGCCGCCCAGCTGTCAAGCCTCGCCGACGAGACGCCCGAGGGCCGGAGCATCGTCGTGCTGGCCAAGGAGCGCTACCGCCTCCGTGGCCGCGAGGTCGGTCACGCCAATGCCCACTTCGTCGCCTTCAGCGCTCAGACCCGGATGAGTGGAGTCGACATGGGGAGCCGGGTCATCCGCAAGGGCGCGGTCGATGCGGTTGCCCGGTTCGTCGAGTCGCTGGGAGGCAAGGTCCCCGACGAGACCCAACAGATCGCCTCGCGCATCGGGGACTCGGGTGGAACGCCACTCGCGGTCTCCGAAGGAGCGCGAATCCTGGGGATCATCCTCCTCAAGGACGTGGTGAAGGGTGGAATCAAGGAGCGGTTCGATCGCTTCCGGGCCATGGGTATCCGCACGGTGATGATCACCGGCGACAATCCCCGGACGGCAGCGGCCATCGCCCGCGAGGCCGGCGTGGACGACTTCCTCGCCGAGGCGACGCCCGAGACCAAGATGCGCCTCATCCGCGAGGAGCAGGGCAAGGGCAAGCTGGTCGCGATGACCGGCGACGGGACCAATGATGCCCCGGCGCTGGCCCAGGCGGACGTCGGGGTGGCGATGAACACCGGGACCCAGGCCGCAAAGGAGGCCGGGAACATGGTGGACCTCGACTCCAACCCCACCAAGCTGCTCGAGGTGGTGGAGGTCGGGAAGCAGCTCCTCATGACCCGCGGAACGCTGACCACCTTCAGCATCGCCAACGACGTGGCGAAGTACTTCGCCATCCTCCCGGCGCTGTTCGTCGGGGTGTATCCGGACATCGCCCCGCTGAACGTGATGCGTCTCGCATCTCCCTACTCGGCGGTGCTCTCGGCAGTCATCTTCAACGCGCTGATCATCATCGCCCTCATCCCGCTCGCGCTCCGGGGCGTGCGCTACCGCCCGGTGGGCGCGGCTGCGCTCCTCCAGCGGAGCCTGCTCATCTACGGCGTCGGTGGACTCATCGTTCCCTTCATCGGGATCAAGCTGGTGGACCTGGTGGTCGCCGCGCTCGGGCTGGTCTGAGGTACGTCATGCGCAAGGAACTCCTCATCGCTCTCCGCGTCACCGGGGTCACCCTGGTCCTCACCGGTCTGGTCTACCCGCTGGTGACCACCGGGCTGGCCCAGATGCTCTTCCCGTACCGCGCCGGGGGGAGCTTCGTCTCCGACGAGCGCGGCCAGCTGGTCGGCTCCGAGCTGCTCGGCCAGGGCTTCAGCGCTCCCGGCTATTTCCACCCTCGCCCGTCGGCCGCGGGGAAGGACGGGTGGGACGCCACCGGCTCGACCGGGACCAACCTCGGTCCGACCAGCAAGAAGCTCCGTGACTCCACCACCGATTTGCTACAGAAGCTCCGCACGGAGAACCCTGCCGCCCCTGGACCGGCTCCGGTCGAACTGGCGACGTCGTCCGGCAGCGGGCTCGATCCGCACCTGTCCCCGGCCGGGGCGCTGTGGCAAGTTCCTCGTGTGGCGCAGGCGAGGCACGTGAGCGAGGAGCGGGTGCGAGTGCTGGTCGAGTCGCTGGTCGAGAAGCGGGATCTGCTCGTGCTCGGCGAGCCGAGGGTGAACGTCCTCACCCTGAACCTGGCGCTCGACCGGCAGTTCGGCTCACCCCAGCGCGGGACCTCGGCCACCCGGCGCCCATGACTTCCGTCCGCGACCG
Organism: Myxococcaceae bacterium; assembly: GCA_035501615.1. Taxonomy (GTDB): domain Bacteria; phylum Myxococcota; class Myxococcia; order Myxococcales; family Myxococcaceae; genus RPRB01. Next base: position 35,164 of record DATJVY010000021.1, on the reverse strand, counting down.
CCCGGAGAAGCGGGCGGAGGACTTCCTGGCGCTGGTGCGCCAGGGAAAGCGCGGACGGCTCAAGCTCTACATCGGTTTCGCAGCGGGCGTCGGGAAGACCTACCGGATGCTCGAGGAGGCACACGCGCTCCGGGAGCGCGGAGTCGACGTGGTGGTGGGCTTCGTCGAGACCCACGGGCGCGTGGAGACCGAGGCGCTCATCGAGGGGCTGGAGGTCGTCCCGCGAAGGCTCGTCGAGTACCGGGGAGTCCAGGTGGAGGAGATGGACCTCGATGCCATCCTGGCCCGGAAGCCGGAGGTGGCGGTCGTGGACGAGCTGGCCCACACCAACGCCCCCGGCAGCCGGAACCGGAAGCGGTGGCAGGACGTCGAGCAGCTCATCGGCGCGGGAATCAACGTCATCGGCGCGTTCAACGTGCAGCACCTGGAATCGCTCAACGACCTGGTCGCCCGCGCTACCGGTGTCCGCGTCCGGGAAACCATCCCCGACGCCTGGCTCAAGACCGCCGACCAGGTGGTGAACCTGGACCTCGCGGTGGAGGACCTCGAGGAGCGCCTCCGGGCGGGGAAGATCTACGCCAGCGAGAAGATCCCCCAGGCGCTGGAGCGGTTCTTCCAGCGAGGCAACCTGGCCACCCTCCGGGAGCTGGCGCTGCGCGAGGTGGCCGAGTCGCTCGAGCGGGACACGCTGCGCCGCGAGTCGACCGCCGAGGACGCGCCGAGGCCGGCCAGCGGCAGGGTGATGGTCTGCATGTCCTCCTATCCGCCGCGGGCCGCCGAGCTGCTCCGGCGCGGCTCCAGGGTCGCGGGCCGGCTCAACACCGACTGGTTCGTCGTGTACGTGGAGACTCCCGAGGAGGCGCCGGACCGGATCGACTCCGAGGCCCAGCGACACCTCCTGGAGAACATCGAGCGGGCGCGGGCCCTGGGCGCCGAGGTGGTCCGGATCCGCGCCACCGACCCCGTGGCTGCCCTCCTGGACTTCGCCCGGAGCCACAACGTCGGCCTCCTGCTCATCGGCCGTTCCCACCAGCACGGATGGAAGCGGCTGCTGGGGCGGACGGTGGACCTCCGGCTGGTACGCGAGGCGACCGACCTCGACGTGCAGGTGGTGTCCCTGGGCGAGGCGCGGGAATGACGCTCCGCACCCGCCTCCTCATCGCACAGGCGCCCCTGGCGCTCGCGCTGGCCCTGGTGGGGGTGCTCAGCGTCGCGACGACCGGCGCGCTGAGCCGGGCCGGGGAGCGGATCCTCGCCGACAACTACCGCAGCGTCCTGGCCGCGCAGCGGATGAAGGAGTCCATCGAGCGGCTGGACAGCGGCGCGCTGTTCGTCGTCATCGGCGAGCGGGAGCGGGGGCTGGCCCTCGCCAAGGAGCACCGACCCGCCTTCGAGCGGGAGCTGCAGGTCGAGGAGCAGAACATCACCGAGCCGGGCGAGGCCGAGGCGGCCGCGACGCTCCGCGGCGCCTGGGAGCGGTACCAGACCGACTACGACCGGTTCCTCGCCTCGGGAGGCGACCTCCGGCGCCAATACCTGGACGTGCTCCAGCCGGGTTTCCTCCGGGTGAAGGCCGCGGCCGACGACATCCTCTCCCTCAACCAGGACGCCATGGTGCTCAAGAGCACCCGGCTCCGGCGCACCGGCGAGTGGGTTGAGACTGCGGTCGTGGTGGGAGTCCTGGGGGCGTTGATCCTCGGGCTCCTCGCTTCCGCGGCGCTCACCTCCCGGGCGCTGCGCCCGGTGGCGGTCCTCGGCCACGCGGTGCGGCGGCTGGGGCAGGGCGACTACGCGGTGCGGGCGCGGGTCCCCGAGGGAGGAGGCTCGGAGATCTCCCAGCTGGGGAGCGACTTCAACGCCATGGCCGAGAGCCTGCAGCGCTACCGGGACTCGAGCCTGGGCGAGCTCCTCGAGGCGCAGCTCGCCGCGCAGGCCGCCATCGACAGCCTGCCCGACCCGGTCATCGTCTTCGACGCCCGGGGAAAGCTCTCCAACGCCAACCGCGCCGCCGAGCAGATCCTGGGCCTCCGCGCCGCCGACGGTTCCCTCGCGGCCGCCCCTCCCCCAGTCCGGGCGCGGGTGGAGCGGATCCGCGACGAGGTCCTCGCCGGCGCGCCCACGGTGCAGCCGCGGGGCTTCGAGGACGCGGTGCTGGTCGAGTCCGGCGACGGGAACCGGGCCCTCCTTCCCCGGGCGAATCCCGTCTCCAGCGACGAGGGCCAGCTCCTGGGCGTCACCGTGGTGCTCCAGGACATCACCCGGCTCAGGCGCTTCGACGAGCTCAAGGACGACCTGGTGGCCACGGTGGCCCACGAGTTCCGCACCCCGCTCACCAGCCTGCGGATGGCGATCCATCTCCTCGCCGAGCAGACGGTGGGCCCGCTCGACGAGAAGCAGCTGGACCTCGTCGCCGCCGCGCGCGAGGAGTGCGAGCGACTGCAGGGCATCGTGGACGACCTGCTCGATCTCGCACGGATTCGCTCCGGGCGGCTGGAGCTGCATCCCCGCGAGGTGTCGACCGAGCTGCTGCTCCAGCAGGCCCGCCAGGCCGCGCGCGACGCCGGCGACCAGCGGCAGATCCCCATCGAGATTGACATCGAACCTGGAGCCGAGGTGGTGATGGCCGACCCCGATCGCATCGACCTCGCCCTCACCAATCTCCTGACCAACGCCGTCCGGCACGGACCGCAGGGTCGTCCGGTGGTGGTCCGCGCGGCCCGCGGCGACGGCGGGGTGCGGATCGAGGTGCGCGACGAGGGGCCGGGAATCGCCCCGGAGTACCAGCCTCGCCTGTTCGAGAAGTTCTACCGGGTCCCCGGTTCGGCGCCGGGTGGAGCGGGGCTCGGGCTCTCCATCGTCCGCGACGTCGTCGAGGCGCACGGGGGCAAGGTCGGTGTCCAGAGTCGGCCCGGAGCGGGCGCGGTGTTCTGGATCGAGCTGCCCGACGCACAGTCGGCCGTGGGCGGCGCCCGCGCCTCGGGCTAACTCAAACTGGGCTCAGCCGGCCTCGTACTTCTTGCGCTTCCTCCAGAGCGTGGAGGCGTCGATGCCGAGGATGCGCGCGGCCTCGTCGAGTGTGGGCGCGGCGGCCATCACCCGGAGGATGTGCTCGCGCTCGATCTGCTCGAGCGAGAATGGCCCACCGAGCGCGGGCGGGGCGGCCTGAGTCTCGGCGATCCGTTCCGGGAAGGCCGCCGGGGGGAGCATGTCCGCCGGCCAGACGATGGCCGCCCGCTCCACCGCATTCCGCAGCTCGCGGACGTTGCCCGGCCAGGGGTAGCTCTCGAGGACCGGCGCCGTCTCTGGTGCGAAGTCCAGCCCGGGCCGGTGCAGCGACGCGGCGAACTGGCGCAGCATCCGCCGCGCCATGGGGAGGACGTCCTCCCGCCGCTCGCGCAGGGGCGGGACCCGGATCTCCACCACGTTGAGGCGGTAGAGCAGGTCCTCGCGGAACCGTCCGGCCTGAACGTCGGCCTCCAGCTCACGGTTGGTGGCGGAGACGATGCGGACGTCGGCATGGCGGGTCCGGGTCTCGCCCACCCGCTCGAAGGCCTTCTCCTGGAGGAAGCGGAGCAGCTGCGCCTGGGTCGAGGGTCCGAGCTCGCCGATCTCGTCGAGGAAGAGCGTCCCCCCCTCGGCGGCCTCCACCCTGCCGGGGGCGTCGCGCACCGCGCCGGTGAAGGCGCCGCGGGCGTGCCCGAAGAGTTCGGAGACCAGCAGCTGGTCGGAGAGGGTCGGGGCGCTGACGGTGACGAACGGCCTCTCGGCGCGGTGGGAGAGGCGGTGGAGCGCGCGGGCGAGCACGCTCTTGCCGGTTCCGTTCTCGCCCCGGAGCAGCACCGCGGCGTCCGAGGCCGCGGCCCGGCGGAGGAGCGAGAGCGCTGCCTGCATCGCCGCCGACCGGGTCTCGAGGAGCGCGTCGGGGTCCACGCCGGCCAGCCGGTCCTCGAGCGTCTCCACCCGGGCCCGGAGCCGCCGCCGCTCCCGCAGGCGATCGACCACCGTCCGGATCTGCGCCGGGGTGAACGGCTTCGCCAGGTAGTCGCGCGCCCCCCGCCGCACCGCCTCCATCGCGGTGTCGATCGAGGCGTAGGCGGTGATCACCACCACGTCCAGGTCGGAGTCCTCGGCGAGGAGCGCGGGGAGCAGGTCCAGGCCGCTGCTGCTCCCGAGCCTCAGGTCCACGAAGGCGATGTCGGCCGGGCCGGACGCCAGCGCCGCCAGCGCCGCATCCGCCGAGCCCGCCTCCCGCACCTCGCACCCGGCCTGCTCCAGGCACACCCGCAGCATCGAGCGGATGTTCCGCTCGTCGTCCACCACCAGGACCCGATCCGGAGCGCCGGGCGCGGCGCCATCCGGCGGGGGAGCCCCCATCGGTAACACGCTGGAGGAGGTATCAGAGCCGGTGCGCGCACGCCATTCGGGGAGGACCTCGGGCCATCGTTGCGCTCGAGTCGCTGCCGCCCAGCCGCTTCAACGGCATCTCCGTCGAAGCTCGGCGCTCAGCGCTTCGCTGGCGGCGGTGCGGCGTGAACCGCTTCCGGCGGTGCCCGGCGTAGCCCGGGAGGCGAGACGGTCACGGGCGCGCTGCCCTGGACGTAAGAGAGGCCGGGGCGGGTCTGCGCCCGGACGTTCGCCGTCCCGGGCCCCAGGGCGAGCAGCCGCCCCCGCTGTCCCGGAGCGTTGGAGACGGCGAGGACCGCGGGCGCATCGGAGCTCCAGACCACGTCCTCGCCGAGCGACTGCAGCCCGCCGCCGGAGAGCGTCGCGGTGGCGCGCGCCGTGGCGGCGGCCCCCACCGCGAGGCTCGCCGGGGCCGAGACGGTCAGCTCGGTCAGACCGTCGCTGACGACCTCGAGGTTCGTGCCGCCGTCGAGGCCCGCGAACCGCGCCGTGAGCGTGGCGGTGCCCGGCTGGAGCGCCGTCACCCAGCCCGGGCGGACCACGCTGGAGACGGTGGCCACTCCCGGCGCCGAGCTGCTCCACTCGGCGAGCGCGGTCACGTCCACGGTCGTCCCGTCCGCGCCGTGGGCCACCGCGCTCACCCGGGGCCGCGTCCCGGCCGCCACCGGTGCGGTCGGTGCGGTGACCGACACCGACGCCACGGGAGCGCCGGTCACCGTGACCGGAACTCCAGCGACTGGCCCGCCGATCGGACGGGCGGCGACGGTCACCACCCCCGCGTCGAGCCCGCGGGCGATGCCGCGGTCCGACCCCGTTCCTCGCAGCCGGAGCACGGCCGGGTCCGACGCCGACCAGCTCACCCAGCCGGTCAGGTCCGCGGTCGTCCCATCGGAGAAGTGGCCGGTAGCTCCGAACCGGACGGGCGCCCAGGTCACCACCGCCGCGGGAGGCTGCGGCTGGACGGCCTGGAGCAGGGCGCCGGTGACCTGGACCGGCAACGTGGCGACGAGGCCGTCCAGGCGCACGGTCATCACCGCGCTGCCCGGGGACCTCCCCAGCAGCTGGCCCTGCTGGCCCGGGGCGTTGGTGACCAGCGCCACCTTCGGCGCGCTGGAGATCCACACCGCGTCGGGGGTGGCGTCCGTCGCCTCGCCCGAGGCGGTGAGGAGCGTCACCGCCAGCGGAAGCGCGGTCCCGGCGGCGAGCGTCGCCGTGGGAGGCCAGACCTCGAGGAGCCCGGGCTCGGGCTCGGAGACGAGCGTCACCTGGGCGCTCGCCGCTCCGAACCGGGCCTGCACGGTCGTCGAGCCTGCGTCGGCTCCGAGGACCAGGCCGGCCCCGGGCCCGTCCCCCGGAATCACCACTCCACCGGTCGCGGCGCTCCAGCTCGCCGCACGGGTGAGGTCCACCACCGTGCCGTCCGGCCAGTGGCCCACCGCCGCCAGGTAGGTACGCCCGCTCGCGGGAAGGACCCCGAAGGGTGGGACGATCTCCAGCGTGGGGCTTCCAGCCGGCGCGCGGACGAAAGCACGGCCGACCCTTCCCGGAACCACCGCCAGGACGCTCACCCGCGTCCCCGCCTGCCGGGGCCGGACGGTGCCGCCCGTCTCGCCGGTCTCGACGTCGACCAGGGTGCCCGCGTCGCTGTCGCCCTGGCGCCAGCCGGCGGTGGCGGTGAGGTCCTGCACCGTCCCGTCGCCGTGGGTCCGCTCGAGCACCAGCGCTCCCTCGGCGCCGACCGGCACCACCAGGTCCGGTGGCCAGACGAGCCAGCTGATCCCCGCATCGGCGGTGGCCTCCGCCGCCACGGTCGCATCCAGCGGCGCGGCGGCCGCGGTCACCGTCGCGACTCCCGGCGACTGCGCGGTGAGGTCCCCCAGCGTCGAGACCGCGAGCGCCAGGCTCCCGCTGCTCCAGTCCACGTCCGCCGGTGCCACGGTGCCGTCCTGGTGCGTGGCCCACGCCGAGAGCCGGAGGGTGCTGTCCACGAGGAGCGGGTCCGGGTAGGCGGGGGCGATCTCCAGCTGCAGCGGGGCAGGGGAGGCGACGACCAGAGGGGCGTCTGCCTCGAGCGATCCGGCCACGGCGCGGACGGTGGTGCTCCCCGGCGCGACCAGGGTCGCCGTGCCCGGCGCGCCGACGTAGGCCACGGTCTGGTCGTCCACCGACCAGCGCGCCGACAGGGTCATCGTCTGTGCCGTTCCGTCCGAGAGCAGCCCCGTGGCCTCGAGCTGCACGTCCGTCCCGGCCAGCCCGCGCGGCTGGAGCGGCGAGAGGGCGAGGCCCACCAGCATCGCGTCGTCGACGACGATGGTCGTCATCCCGGTGAGGTTCTGGTACGCCGCGCGCACCTGCGCCTGCCCCGGTGCCAGCGCCGCCAGCCGCCCCCAGGTCCCCGAGGCGCCCGAGACCGTCACCACCGAGGGAGCGGAGCTCGTCCACTTCACCAGCGGCGTCAGGTCGGCGTGCGAGCCGTCGCTGAAGAACCCGGTCGCGGTGGCGGCGCCCGCCGTCCCGGCGGCGTAGGAGATCCGGTCCGCCACCGGCACGATGCGGTTCAGGGCCGCGTTGCTCACCACGATGGTGGTCGTGGCGTGCAGTGGTTGCTCGGAGAAGACCATGTTCCCGCTCAGCGTCGCCTGGCCCGGGGCGAGCGCCTGGACGAGGCCCCGGGTCCCGGCGTCGTTGCTGACCGAGATGATGGCCTCGCCGCCCGGGTCGACGCTCCAGTCCACCAGCTCGGTCACCAGCCCCCCGTCGGGGACGGGCGGTCCTCCGTCGGCGCCCAGGCTCGCGACCGCCTGGGTGGTGCTGCCGGCGGGGAGGATGGACGGGTCTGCGGAGAGCGTGAGCGTGGCGCTGACGCGCGGCCCGTACTGGCAGTTGCCCTGCTTGCTGCCCAGTGGCACCGAGCAGAACTGCCGCACCGGACAGTTGTCGCTGGTGTTGCAGGTCGCGCCGGTGAGGTCGAGCTTGCAGCCCGACGCCACGACGACGGCGATCGCCCAGGCACCGGCCAGCGCCCGACGCACCCTAGGGCGCCTCCGCGGTCGCTCCGAGGTGTGGCTCGAGGAAGAAGAGCGCCACCGCGGTCGCGCCGAGCACGCCGGCCGCGACGTAGAAGCCGTTCGCAGCGTTGTTCCTCGCCACGGCGGTGTCGTAGACCTGCTGCACCTGATCCTGGCTCCGGGAGGTGCCGTCCCGCAGCGTGTCCTGCGCCTGGTGCGCGCTCACCCCGAAGACGATCCCCGTGGCGAGACAGGCGACGGCCACTCCTGCGGCGACGTAGGTCCACCGCCGGGGCGTGGGAGGCGGGGGCCCCAGCGTGTTGCGCACAGCCGCCTCGGGCGCGCGCTCGGTCGCGGCCACCGGTGGAACGAGCGGGATCAGCGACAGCTCGAGCTGCACCCGGGCCCCCGGCGCGAGCTCGACGTCGCGCTCGAGGGGCTGGTAGCCGTCCTGCGTCGCGCGGACCCGGTGGGAGCCGGGCTGGAGTCGCACCGAGACCGGGGACTGCCCTGCGGGGGCGCCGTCGACCGCCACCACCGAGGGGGGCTCCACCGAGACGCGCAGCGATGCCTCGAGCGGCAGCCGGGCCCGCAGGTCCTGGATGCGGGCCGCCACCGCGTCGTGATCCGGCGCGGTGGGAGCCGCCGCGAGGTAGGCCGCGTAGGAATCGGCGGCATCGGCCAACTGACCGAGGCGCTCCTGGCAGCGGGCGATGTTGAAGAGCGCCTGCGGGGCCGGGGCGTGCGCCTGGGCTGCCTCGAACGCGGCGAGCGCACCGCGAAAGTCTCCGTCGCGGTAGAGCGCCGCACCTCGCTCGAAGTCGGCCCGGGCCTGGTCCACGTCTCCCGGGGGCGCGGAGAGCAGCAGGCCGGCCATGACCACCGCCAGCATCGCCGGGCGAGGTTAAGTCAAGGCCGCGGCGCGCGGTAGGCCGGAAGGTCCTCGTGGCCTCAGTACGGCGAGGCCTTGAGGTCCTCGAGGCCGGGCGCCGCCGACGTCGGTGGCAGGTGCACGGTGACCACCAGCCCGGGTCTGGGACGAACCCGCTCGGCGATGGAGGTCCGTCCGTCGGCCTCGAAGACCAGGAGCGCCGTCGCTTGGGGCGGGAGCCGGACGGAGAGCGGCGTCACCCCGAGGAGGCGTCCATGGAGGGTGACCCGAGCGCCGGGGGGCGTCGAGCGCAGCTCGATGGCCACTGGCGCGGGCCGCTCCGGTCGCGCCACGCTGGGCGTCGACCTCGCCGCGGGCGGTGCGGGCTCGGGCCGCGGCGCCGTGATGGCCGGAGGCGTGCTCGGCGGCGCGGGCTGCGCGGTGGCCGGCGCGGCGGGCGGTGGCGCCGCGACCGGTGCCGCGCTCACCGGTGGAGGAGGGCCCGGGCGGCGAGCGACGAGGACGACCGTGGCCAGAACGGCGAGGGCGGCCAGCACCGCCGCGGCCCACGTCGAGGGGCCGGTGCGGGGCCGGCGCGACGGAGGTGGCAGCGCCTGTCCGGAGAGCACCGCGTCGAGCGCGGCCTCCACCTCGGCCATCGTCGCCGGACGCTCCGCGGCCTCCTTGGCCATCATCCGGCCCACGAGGTCCGCGAGCGTCGAGGGGATGGGGCCGTGCGACCCCTGGGCCGGGAGTCGCGGCACCGGGGAGAGCAGGTGCGCGGCGAGCACGTGGGTGGCGCTGGCCCCGACGAAGGGCGGAGCGCCGGTGAGCAGCTCGAAGAGGAGAACGCCCAGCGCGTAGACGTCGCTCCGGCCGTCCTGCTTCTGGCCCGCGGCCTGCTCCGGCGACATGTAGTGCGGCGTGCCGAAGATGAGCCCGGCTGCGGTCTCGCGGGCGTCGCGCGGCCCCTCGGCGAGCCGGGCGATCCCGAAGTCGGCGAGCTTGGCGTGACCGTCGGGGGTGAGGAGCACGTTCTCGGGCTTGATGTCGCGGTGGTAGATGCCGCGGGCGTGCGCGGCCCCCAGTGCCTGCGCCAGCGAACGGACCAGCGTGACCGCCTCGGTGGAAGCGAGCGGACCGAGCCGCGCCAGGCGACGGGCCAGCGTCTCCCCGTCGACGAACTCCATCGCCAGGTAGAAGCGGTCGTCCCGGGTGCGTCCGAAGTCGGTGACCTCGACGATTCCCGGATGGCGGATCTGGCTCGCGGCCACTGCCTCGCGCTGGAAGCGCCGGACGATGTCCGGGTGGGCGCCGTGCGAGGCCCGGAGCACCTTCACGGCGACGGTGTTCCCGAGCGTCAGGTGCTCGGCGCGGTACACCGCCCCCATGCCGCCGCGGCCCACCAGCTCCTGGATGCGGTAGCGGTCGGCGACCACCGTGCCCGGAGTGAGCGGTGGCTCGTCGTCCTCGGCGGCCGGAACCCCCGGTGGAGCGGTCATGGCTCGCCGGGCCACCGACAGCAGCACCGCGCCGACCTGGAGCTTGCTTCCCTCCTGCAGCCCGCCGCTGGTCCGTGGCTCGCCCTCGAGCAGCGTGGGCCAGCGTCCACCGAGATGCACGAAGCCCAGCCGACCGTCTGGCGTCTCGTACAGCCTCAGGTGCCGGGGGGCCACACCATCGTCGGAGAGGACGAGCTCGCACTCCCGCGAGCTGCCGAGCACCGCTCCCTCGCGGGGCACGAGCAGAACGCTCCCCGCGCCGCGGCCCGTGGACAGGCGCAGCTCCCAGCCCTCGCCGAGCCCCGCGGCGTGGCCCAGTGCGGCCGAGGAATTTTCCACCTTCACGTCCACTCCATGGCGGAGCATAGGCCATCGGACGGTGCAGGCATGCACGGCGAGCACCTGGCCTTGCGTGCGAGCAGGTGCGTCCGCAGCTTGGCGCACCGTGTCCATGGGTGAGGGAAGGGGGGCCAACGCAGTCCTCGTCTGCCTGGCCTGTGCCGGCCTCGCGGCATGCGGGGCCGCGGGTCCGGGCGAGGCGCCCGGTGCAGCGACGGACGCGGGAGCACTGCTCGACGGCGGCTCGCCGGACGGCGGTCCGGCGGTCTGGTTCCAGCGCGATGCCGGGGTGAAGATCATGCCGCTCGGGGACTCGATCACCGAGGGCGCCCAGGCGGAACTCGGCGGCTACCGCTGGCCGCTGGAGAACCTCCTCCTCGATGCCGGATACGCCTTCGACTACGTGGGGAGTCTCCGCGTCGGCTCGCCGCAGGACATGCCGCAGCCGTGGCACGAGGGGCATGGCGGCTACCAGATCGAGTCCACCGACGGTGGGCACCAGCTCGAGGGCACGGTCGTGGACACGGCGATGCGGACCTACCAGCCCGACGTGCTGCTGCTCCTCGCCGGCACCAACAACCTCAACTATCCGGACACGCTCGACCCGGACAAGACGTCGGCGATGTACGACCGGCTGCTGGCGCAGATCTTCTCGCTCTCCCCCACGATCGGGGTCGTGGCCTCGCCCGTCCCCTGGAAGACCGCGGTTCCCTCCGACCAGGTGGCGGCGTTCAACGACCGGGTCCACGCCGTCGTCGAGGGCTATGCCGACGCGGGCTACCGGATCACCTGGGTGACAGGGATGACCGACGCCGTGGATGGCGGCCCCGACAACCTGCCCGACGGCATCCATCCCTCGCAGCCGGCCTATGGCCGGATGGCCGAGCAGTGGTTCGAGGCCCTCGAGTCGGTCAGCGCCCCCTAGCCCTTCTGCAGCGCCGCCGGCACGTCGAGCGCGGCCAACGCCCCGAGCACCTGCTCGGGCGTGGTGTCCCTCATGCAGCGATGGTGACCCTCCGGGCAGCGCTTCTTCCCCCGGCGGTTGCAGGGCCGGCAGGGCAGCGGCTGGGTCAGGACACGGGCGTGGGCGGCCGGGGCGACCGAGGCCGGATCGTTGGGCCCGAAGAGCAGCACGGTGGGAATGCCCAGGGCCACACCGGCGTGCGACAGGCCCGAGTCGAGCCCAACCGCGGCGTCCGCGAGCGACAGCTCGGCCAGCGTCTCGGCGACGCGCGCCCCCGTGCGGTCGAGCACCGCGGTGGCCGGGGCTCCGGCGGAGATCTCCCTCGCCCGGGGTCGGTCCTCGGCGCCGCCGACCAGCAGGAGCTGCGCGCCCCGCGCCGCGAGCGTCCCGGTGAGCGCACGGGCGTGCTCGACCGGCCACCGCTTGGTGGGCCAGCCGCCGCCGACGTGGAGCGCGAGGAGCGGGGTGGGGGGCGAGCGGCCCAGCGACTCGAGCCTTCGCCGTGCGGCGTCCCGGTCCACGGCATCGACCACCAGGCGTCCGGGCGCCCCGGTGCGGAGGCCGAGCGCCGCCGCCAGCCGCTCGAACCGCCGGGCGAACACCACCTCGAACGGACGCACCGGGGCGACGTGGGTGAGCAGCAGCCGCTCCGGTCCACCGCCGAAGCCCACCCGCACCCGCGCTCCCGAGCGGTGGAGCAGCCAGGCCGCCCGGGCCGAGCGCACCGGCGTCAGCGCCACGTCGAAGGGGCCTGGCCCGAGCGCGCGGAGGGAGGCGGCCACCGAGGCCCGGACGGACAGGGGGCCGGTGGACCGGACGGTGTCCACCGCCGGGGCGTGGCGGAGCACGTCCGCGCCCTGGTCGTGGCTCAGCGCCACCAGCTCGGCGTCGGGGAAGCCGGCACGCAGGTCCCCGAGGAGCGGAAGGGCGAACACCACGTCGCCGATGCCGCCCCTGAGGAACACCAGGACCCTCGCTCTTCGTCGTTCCATCCGCCGTGCCGCCTGCCCTAGGGTGCCGGACCCCGCATGCGCTCCTCACTGCTTCCGCTGCTCCTGCTGCCCTGTACCTCGCTCGCCGCGCCCCCGGCGGCGACCGCCGACGAGGCCCGTGCCTTCGTGAAGAAGGTCAACGAGGATCTCCGCGGGCTCACCGTCAAGCAGTCCACCGCGGACTGGATCAAGGCCACCTACATCACCGAGGACACCGAGCGCGCGTCGGCCTGGGCCAACGACGACCTTCTCGCCTACGTCCGCCAGGCGCTGGACCAGGCGAAGAGGTTCGACGGGCTTCCGCTCGATGCCGACACGGCCCGGATGATCCATCTGCTCCGGGTCAACAACACCCTCCTCGCCCCGGCCGATCCGGCCCACCGGGCCGAGCTCACCGAGCTCGCCGCGCGCATGGAGGGAACCTACGGCGCGGGGAAGGACTGTGGCCCGGACGGGAAGGGCCGGTGCCGCGACCTCCAGGCGCTGGAGCAGGTGATGGACCGGAGCCGGGATCCCCAGGCGCTCCTCGACGCCTGGACCGGATGGCACCGCGTCGGCCGGCAGATCCGGCCCATGTACGAGCGCTTCGTCACCCTGGCCACGGAGGGGGCGCGAGAGAACGGCTTCGAGGACCTCGGCGTGCTGTGGCGAAGCGGCTACGACATGGCGCCCGCCGACTTCGAGCGAGAGCTGGAGCGCATCTGGGCCCAGGTCAAGCCGCTCTACGACGACCTGCACTGCTACGTGCGGGCGGGGCTGCAGAAGAAGTACGGCAAGGCGCTGGTCCCGGACGGCAAGCCCATCCCGGCGCACCTGCTCGGGAACATGTGGGCCCAGGAGTGGACCAATGTCTATCCGCTGGTCGAGCCCTACCCGGGGGTGGCGGATCTGGACATCGGCCGGAGGCTGCGGGCGCAGAAGTGGACCGCGCTCCGGATGGTGAAGCTCGGCGAGAGCTTCTTCACCGGGCTGGGGCTGGACCCTCTCCCGGCGACGTTCTGGACCCGGTCCCAGTTCACCAAGCCGCGCGACCGGGACGTCGTCTGTCATGCCTCGTCCTGGGACGTGACCTGGAACGACGACCAGCGCATCAAGATGTGCATCGTCCCCCGCGAGGAGGACGTCATCACCATCCATCACGAGCTCGGCCACAACTACTACCAGCACGCCTACGTGAAGCAGCCCTTCCTCTACATGGCCGGGGCGAACGACGGATTCCACGAGGCGGTCGGGGACGCGGTCGCGCTGTCCATCACCCCCGCCTACCTCGTGAAGGCGGGGCTCCTGGACCGGGTTCCGCCCGAGAACCAGAAGGCGCTCATCAACGGCCAGCTGAGGACCGCCCTGGAGAAGGTGGCCTTCCTCCCCTTCGGGAAGGACATCGACCAGTGGCGCTGGCAGGTGTTCGCGGGGAAGGTAACTCCCGCCAACTACGAGTCGAGCTGGTGGGCGCTCCGCATCCGCGACCAGGGGATCGGCCCCCCCGTCCCGCGCACCGAGGCGGACTTCGACCCCGGAGCGAAGGCCCACGTCCCGGCCAACGTTCCCTACACGCGCTACTTCCTGGCACGGGTGCTCCAGTTCCAGTTCTTCCGGGGGCTGTGCCGGGCGGCCGGCCAGACCGGGCCGCTCCACGCCTGTCACTTCGAGGGGAGCAAGGAGGCGGGGCGGCGGCTCCAGGCCATGCTCGCCCTCGGTGCGAGCAAGCCGTGGCCCGATGCGCTCGAGGCGATGACCGGGGAGAGGCGAACCGATGGCGGCGCGCTGCTCGAGTACTTCGCTCCCCTCCAGGCCTGGCTGAAGCAGCAGAATCAGGGCCGGACGTGTGGGTGGTGAGGCGCCGCGTCAAACCCTGACGGCCGTTCTTCCTGGAAATGCGCGTGGACAGTGGAGGAAGAAGCTCTTATGTTGCGCGCCGACGCCCGTGCCATGACGGCCGGGGTCGCTGGCTCGGGGGTGAGACCCCGGCCGATCATGAAGGAAGCAACGAAATGGCAACTGGTACCGTGAAGTGGTTCAACGATGCGAAGGGCTTTGGCTTCATCACCCAGGATGGAGGTGGCGAGGATGTCTTCTGCCATCACACCGCCATCCAGGCCGATGGCTTCCGCACCCTCGCCGAGGGGCAGAAGGTCACCTTCGACATCACCCGCGGCCCGAAAGGTCTGCAGGCGCAGAACGTCCGCGCCGTCTGATCTGACTCCGCGCTGAACGCACCTTCACGACAGGCCCGGGAGCTCCGTCGCAGGAGCCCCGGGCCTTCGCACGTTCAGGCACCGTGGCGGTCGAGCATCCAGGGACCGAGCACGTTCCAGGAAACGAAGGTGCCACCCCGCGGCCAGAGCCCCACGCCGGCGTCGTTCCAGCACTCGTGGAGAACACCGGTGGCCGCCAGGTCCCCGGCGAGCAGCCGGGCGGTGCGCACGGCGAGCGTTCGCGCCTGGCCGCGGAAGCCGTACCGGGCGAGCCCCTCCGCCAGGTAGAAGCTGGAGAGCACCCAGACCGGTCCGCTCCAATTGGAGACCGGGCCCCGGCGGTCCTTCTTGAAGTCGAAGAGCAGCACCCGGGGCGACTGCTGGAAGTAGACGTCGTCCGCGGGGCAGGTGCGGACCCCCACCGGGCCCCAGAAGCCCTCGCGGCGGAGCAGCACCTCCGCCATCCGCCGCGCCCGCCCCTTCGATGGGATGCCGGCGTAGAGCGGGAGGAGTCCGGTCCAGCTGACGAAGGGCTGCACCCGGCCGTCCACGTCGCGCGTGCCGACGATCTCCGCGTCCGGAGCCGCCACGCCGTGGGCCCAGCGGAGCGCCACGTAGTGGCCGAGCTCGTCGTTCCAGAGCAGCTCCTCGATGCGCCGCCGCAGCGTCGCAGCGGACTCGAGCCAGCCGTCGGCCTCGCCCTCGCGCCCGACCAGCCGCGCCAGGTCGGCGAGCGCCTCGTACTCGAGCACGAGGAAGGCGTTGGTGTCCGGGCCCTCGATGGTGCGGTCGGGGAAGCCGGCGGAGAGGACGTCGGTGTCGAAGCCGGTCTGGAGCGAATTCCAGGAGAGGAACAGCCCGTGGAGCCCGGCCAGGTTGCGCTCCTGCCACCGCTGGAAGGCGACCACCCGGGGGTAGACGCGGTGGCGGTCCGCCCACTCGGCGCCGAGGGCCTGCGCGCAGCGGAGCGCGTACTGCGCGATCACCGGCTTGGAGGGCTCGGCCTCGCGCGCCTTGTGGGGCAGCTCGGCGCGGTGCACCCGCCCGTCGGGGTCGGCGCAGTCGAGGAGGCAGAGCAGGCTTCCCGCTGCAGCGTCGCGAAACTCGGGGTCCTCCAGCAACGCGATGGAGGCCTCGCTCGCGTCGTGGTGGAAGAGGCCGAGCGAGTAATCGCCGGAGGTGAATCCGTCCCCGGAGGACGACGCGCGCTGCCCGGCGCGGGCAGAGCCGGTGAGCACCCGCGAGGCCGCCGCGCTGAGCGGCATGGGCGCGAGCCAGGGGTGGCGGAAGCGCAGGTGCGGCGGGCGGATGCACTGCCGGGTCCAGCGACGGAGGGCGGCCCGGAGCGCCGAGACGTCCGGCGTTCCGCCCCGGCCCGAGCGCGTCCCAGCGGCCGGCGCACGCCGCGCGGGAGTCCCGGACCCCGAGCGGCGCGCCTTCCTCACTTGCCCGCGGGGGGCGGCGTGAAGCCCGGGCTGCTCCCCGGGGTGGGCACCGGCGGAGGGGGAGCCGCCTTCGCGTCGAGCAGCTCGACGCTGAAGTCGAGGACCGAGCCGCCGGGGATGCCCGCCCGCGGCTGTCCGTTCTCGCCGTAGCCGGCCTTGGCGGGGCAGACCAGCCGGGCCTTGCCACCCACCTTCATCTTCTGCACGCCCTCGGTCCAGCAGGGGATGACCTTGTCCAGCTGGAACTTCAGCGGCTGGTTGCGCTTGTAGCTGGAGTCGAACTCGGTGCCGTTGGTGAGCTTGCCCACGTAGTTCACCGTCACCTCGTCGCTGGGCTTCGGAACGGGGCCGGTGCCCTCCTTCTCCGCGATGTAGACGACGCCCGAGGGCAGGACCTGCGCGCCCTTCTGCTTCGCGGCGGCGTCCAGGTAGGGCTTGTCGCGGGCCTCCTTCTTCTGGGCCGCGCGGCTGTGACGGGCGGTGGCCAGCTCGGAGATCTTCGGACCGTAGGTCTCGAGCGGAACGAGCGGCTTCTTGTCCGTCGCGCCCTCGCTGAGCGCCTTGCGGACGATCTCCAGCTCGGCCGGCGAGAGGTCGAACACCTGGAGGTTCCGGCCGAACGTGTAGCCGAGGGTGTAGAGCTCCTTGTCCTCGGCGGTCTTGAGGTAACCCACCGGCTTCTCGGGAGCAGCGCCGACGCCTCCGTCCGGCTTGTGGGTGGGGCTCACGCCGCCGTCGGGCGCGGCGGCCAGCGCCGGCGCGGCAATCGCAAGGAGGAGCCAGGAAAGTCGTCGCATGTTTGATGCTTTCCCTTCGTGGGTGATTGGCGGGCTCGCTTACCAGGAAGTCCGGGCGTTTTCTTGACCGATCGACACGCTGCCCTACCGTTCGGGCCGAGTGAACAGGCCCGGGACGGTCTGTCATTCCCGGGAGGCATGCTTCCCCCGGAGCCGCCGGAGGGTCGAGGACCGATGGCCGAGCAACGCAGGACCGAGCGGGCGCAGATCGACATCCTCCTCAACAAGTACGTCGGCGGGGTGCCCTACACCGCCCGTGCGCGCGACATCTCCCCGGGCGGGGTCGGCCTCGCGCGGCTCCTCGAGCCCGAGCACGCCGGCAGGCGGGTGGGTCTCCAGTTCCAGCTCCCCGGCTCGGGAGAGGTCATCTACGCCGAGGGCGAGGTGGTCCGGGAATGGATCGAGGCGGAGAACGCCCAGTCCGACGGCGTGCGCTTCACCTTGCTCACCGAGCGCCACCGGCAGCTCATCCGCCGCTTCGTCGAGGACGCCGCCGAGGACGTGGAGTAGCGCGACCCGGGAAGCCTGTGCCCGGCCGTTCACACGGCGGGGTGGGTTCGCCCCAGGGTTGCCGGTCGTGCACCCGAGTGGCGCTTGACACACTCGGGAACCGTCACGTCTGATTTCCAAACCTTCCCGCGACGGCGGGCGCCGATCGGTCGATGCTCGGCGCCCCGGGGGGCAGGTGGAGGTGCTCCGCCACGATGCTGCTTCCCGTTCTGGTGACCCTGGGGCTGCTGGCTGCGGAGCCCGCCAAGGCCGATCCACCCAAGACCGATCCCGCCAAGCGCGAGGGCTCGGTCGACTGGCAGGGTCAGGTGATCAAGGCGACCGGCTCCGGCGCCCCCGACATGCGCTCCCTCAGCCCGGCCCAGGCGCGGCTCGGCGCCGAGAAGGCCGCTCAGCTCGACGCCTTTCGCAACCTCATCGCCCAGGCCAAGGGCATTCACATCTCGTCCGACAAGACGGTGGGTGAAGCGATGGCCAAGGACGAGGTGAAGGGGCGCGTCGAGGGCGTGGTGAAGGGCTTCCGCGTGGTGAAGAAGCGGTACTACAGCGACCAGGGCGTCGAGATGGACGTGGAGGTGCCGCTCTCGGGCATCGCCCAGGCGGTGCTCGAGCCATCCGCGCCTCCGTCCGAGGCGGTCGCCGCCAAGGCGACCGAGGGCCGGTACACCGGGCTCCTCGTCGACGCGCGCGGCCTGGGCGTGCAGCCGGTGCTCGCTCCGCGGCTGGTCGATCCCGCGGGCAAGGTCCTCTACTCGGCGGAGACGATGTCCCCCGACGTCCGGAAGGACGCGGTCCCGGCGCGGTACTTCAAGAGCCTCGACCAGGCGACGCATGCACCGGCGCTCGGCGGGACCCCGCTGCTGGTCAAGGCCCAGAAGGCGCAGGGCTCGGATCTGGTGCTGGCCGACGCCGATGTCCGTGCGCTGGAGCAGCTCTCCTCGAAGGCCCTGGTCGAGGGCCGGGTGGCGATCGTCCCATGAGGCATGCACGTCGATCCGCGGCGCTGCTCCTGACCCTCGTCCTGGGGCCCGCGTGGGCCGCGGACAAGCCGCCGGAGGTGGTCACCCAGGAAGCCGAGGGCGAGGCAGCGATCGTCGGCGGGAACGCGGACCGCGCCGCCCGCGAGGCGAAGGAGGCCGCGCTTCGGAGCGCGGTGGAGCAGGTGGCGGGCGTGCTGGTCTCCTCCCAGTCGCTGGCCGTCAATAGCCAGCTGGTCTCCGACCAGGTCTATTCGCACAGCTCCGGGTACGTGCGGAGCTACGAGGTCCTCTCCCAGACCACCGAGCGCAACGTGGTGAAGGTGAAGGTCCGGGCCAAGGTCGGGACCGCCGAGCTGGACCGCGACCTCCAGGCGGTGCAGGCGCTGGTGAGGCGACTCCAGGGGCGGCGGCTGGTGATCCTCCTCCAGGAGCAGACCATCGACGAGAAGGGCGTCACCACCACCTCCGGCGTCACGGCCACCGTGCTCACCGACGCCTTCAAGCGCGACGGGTGGACCGTGCTCGACCCCTCCTTCGCGGCGGGGAAGGTGAAGGTCTCCTCGGCCGTCGGCCTGGGCGCGACCGAGGCCAAGGAGATCGGCACGCTCAGCAAGGCCGACTACATCCTCTACGGCACGGTGGCCTTCCGGGACGTCCCGCCCGACGGGGTGCTGAACCAGCCGGGGCAGCCACGCACCGCGTTCCCGCTGACCGGCGACTACGACTTCGGCGTCTTCGAGACCTCGGCCGGCGCCCAGCTGGCGAAGGTGTCCGGCAAGCTGCGGAGCGAGATGAACAACGTGAGCGTCAACTCTCGCGAGGAGAGCGCCTACAACCTGGTCCGTGGCCACGAGGCGGAGATCACCGGACAGGTCCGCAAGGCGGTGCTCGAGTCGCTCCGGGCCTCGGAGCAGAACGGGGCCCGCATCGTGGTCGAGGTGCAGAACGCCGGTGACTTCTCCACCCTGCAGTCCTTCCGACAGCAGCTGCCGGTCTGGAGCGCGGGGGTCCGCGACGTGGGCTCGCCCCAGCTCGCCGGGGGGACCGGAAAGCTGGAGGTCACCTACTTGGGCACCGCGGAGCGGCTGGCCGAGCAGATCGACGGGAAGTCGCTCGGCAAGCGCAAGGTCTCCGTGACCGGCGTGGCGGGCAACGCGCTCGAGGTCAAGCTCGGCAAGTGATGCGTCCGGCGCTCCTCGTCCTGCTGCTCTCCACCTCCACTGCCCTCGGGGCGGTGGGGACCGTGACCGTGGTGGAGGGACCGGCGTTCCGCACTCCCAAGGACGGCAAGGAGCAGCCGCTCCAGCAGGGGTCGGAGGTCGACCTCGACGACACGCTCCGCACCGGGCCCGACGGCAACCTCAAGCTGACCCTGACCGATCAGAGCGTGGTGGTGCTGGGCCCGGACAGCGAGCTGCTTCTCGAGCGCGCCGAGTTCGAGGCCCAGGAGCGGAGCAAGGTCTCGCTCAAGCTCATCGTGGGCGGCGTCTGGGCGAAGGTGAAGAAGGCCATCGCCGGGAGCGACTCGACGTTCGAGGTGAGCGCGGCCCGCGCGGTCGCCGGTGTCCGGGGAACCATCTTCCGCGTCGATGCGACGCCGCTCATCGCCGGGACGCATCCTCCGAAGATCCGCGAGACCGTGGTGCGGGTGGCCGAGGGCAGGGTGGCGGTGAACGCCCAGGTGAAGAAGGCCGCCAAGCCGCCGCCGACCGGACCGAGGCACGAGGTCCCGGGGCCGACCGAGGTCACCGCCGAGGAATGGGAGAAGCGGTTCGTCGAGCTGCAAGCTGGTCGGCAGGTGCGCATCACCGACACCCAGTTCCAGACCGGCAAGGCGACCGAGAAGAAGGACGCCATCGACAAGTTCCTGCAGAAGCACCCCTGAGCACGGTCGCCCTGGTGCGGGAACCGAGCCTGCCGAGCTAGTCGACGACGAAGCTCCGCTGCTCGCTGACGGTGGTGAAGGAGCTCCCGAGGGCGGGGAAGAGGTTCGGGCCGCCGGCGAAGGCGTCGACGCTGTCGAAGGGGCCGAATCCGCCGACGAGCCAGTGGTACGTCGCTCCGCCGGGGAGCCCGGCAATCCGGGCGCTGGTCGCCGCGGTGACGACGTAGAAGGAAGGCGACGTGGCTCCCCCGTCGAGGAGCACGAGGTGCACTCCGTGCTCGACCGGCGTCCAGGAGAAGACCGTGGCGTCGTTGACCCCGCCGGCTCCGTCCACGGGCGAGGTCTGGAGCGCGGGCACCGGAAGGGGGATCGAGACGTCGGACTGCCCCGCGGTCAGTCCCGAGACGCGTCGCGAGGTGCTGCCTCCGCCCGCGCGCTGCGCGGTGACGGTGACCGCGGCGACCGCGTCGATCCCCTCGGGGACGGCGAAGGTGAAGTCGGTCGCGGAGGTCTCCACGTGTCCCAGCGGGACGGCGGTGAGGCCGGCGAGCTCGAGGCCCAGGGACTCGAGGGTGAGGGCGTAGCCGTCGGGGGGGACGACTGTCCCCCCGATGGTTCCCGTGCCGGGCCGGGTCAGGGTCACGTCCGCGCTCTCGACCGCCGCCCCCTTGCCGAGGGCAATTCCGGAGTGGACGCCGTAGCCGGTGTACTCGGTGGGGGGCTGGCCCGGACCCTGGCTCTTGAACTGGACGACGTGGACGGCGGCGGTGATCGACTCCTGACCGAACCACGAGACCGGAAAGGTGAACGGATTGTTCCGGGCGGTGATGCCGATGGCGGTGAGGTCGAAGCGGACATCCGAGGTGGTGAAGATCGCCGTGGTGAACTCACCGGCCGCGCCGACCTCGTCTCCGCCGGACACGGTCCCGGAGATGGTCGCGGTGTTGGGCTCTCCCGAGCTGAACAGCCAGAGGAAGGAGATGGTGGGATCGGGCCGCGTCAGTCCCTCGTACCGGCCCACGTACAGCGGAGTTCCGGCGAGCGAGACGGTGAGGTCGTAAGGGGCGAGCACGGCGGGGATGGAGAAGCGTCCGTCCGCTCCGGACACGGCGGTCTTCCCGCCGACGCCCACGGTGAGACCGGCGAGCCCCGCTCCCGTGGGCCCCACGACCCTTCCCGCGACGTCGATCGCCGCTGCAGGGACGACGGTGATCGTGACCACGTCGACCAGGTCGGGTGGGGCGCTGGCCGTGACGGTCGCGACAGCCGTCGCGTCGATGGTGTCAGGCGGGGTGTAGGAGACCGTGTCTCCGCTGGTCGACCCGAGGGACCCCGGCCCGGAGAGGCTCCACGAGATTCGGTCCTCGGCCCCGGTGAGCGTGGCGGTGAGGAGCACCGGCGCCGCCCCGGCCCGGAGCATCTCGGCATGCGGATCGACGGCGAGGTGCCTGCTCACCGGCAGCCCGGCATCCGGGCTCCCCACGAGTGACCCACCGGGAGGCGAGGCGCACGCCTGGATCAGGATCGACAGCGACACGGTGACGGCGAGACGGCCCACGGTTGACTTTCCCTTCGATGCTCCGGTGGGCCGACCGCCGGTCCACGCGTTGCGAGTCACCCTGAGACACGGTTCGCGCCATGCCGATGCGCCCGTTCTGCAATTCGGCTGCTAATCTGTGCTGCTCGTGCCGGATGCGTGGAACGTCCCGAACCTCCTGACCTACCTGCGCCTCGGGGCGGTACCGGTGTTCATCGGCCTCCACCTGTCGGGGAGGCCGGGCTGGGCGCTGGTGGTGTTCCTCGTCGCTGCGCTGACCGACTCGCTCGACGGGCTCCTGGCGCGGATCCTGGATCAGCGGACGCGGCTCGGGGCGTTCCTGGATCCCCTGGCGGACAAGCTGCTCACCGGCGCCGCGCTGATCATGCTCTTCGTCGAGGGCGAGGCGCCGCTGTGGATGGTGCTGCTGGTCGCGTTCCGTGACGGGTCGATGGCGATCGGGGCGGCGATGGTGAAGCGGAAGGGACTCGACCTGCCGGCGGCGCCCTCGCGGGTGGGCAAGTACGCGACGTTCGCCCTGGCCTGCTTCGTCGTGCTGGGGCTGATGGACGAGACGTTCACCGATTCGCCGCTGCTGCACGCCTGGTTCCTGGTGGCCGGGTACTTCACGGGACTGTGCGTGGCGATCAGCACGGCGCAGTACTTCCTGCGCTGGGGGCACCTCTGGGTGGCCCCGGCGCGGAGGGCGCCGCCCTGATCCGCGTCGGGCTCCTGCTTCTCCTCGCGGCGGCCCCGCCCGAGTGGGCGCTGCCGGGCGTTCGGGTGCACGTGGTGGCCTCGGAGGAGCTCGAACCGGATCGACTGCGGGCCCTGGCGCGCCCGGAGGTGGTGCTCTGGGTCCGGACCCGGACGAACGGGCTGCGCCGGTCGACCGCGGAGACGCTGCAGCGTTCGGGCTCGGCGTTCGTCCAGGTGCGCCCGCCGCTCGGAGCGCCGGCGCTCGCGCCCTTCGTGGGGAAGGTGGGGCCCTGGGTGGAGGAGCGAGGAATCGACGCGGCGCGGGTGCACCGGTGGTCCCCGGGGCGGCTCGCGGTGGACGTCGAGGGTCCGTTCACGGAGGAGCTCGCCTCGCGGCTCCGCGTCCTCCGGCCGGTCGCGGTGCGGTGGAGCAGGGAAGGCTGGCCCGAGCACGAGGAGTGGGTGCGGGCCCGCGGATTCCCCGGCGTCGAGCTCGCGAGCACGGCCGGTGCGGCGGCGGATTGCACGCTCGTTCCACCGCGGACCCGGGTGCGACTCCGGATGCCGCTGGGTCCGGCGAGCGGGGGTGCTCCGTGCGGGTTGCCGGTGCGGCTCGAGGTACGGGCCGACGAGGAAGCGGTCGTCGTGCACGCGGCGCTCCTGGCCCATGCGGACGCGGATCTGCTGATCGATGTGGGAGACGACGTGGCACGGGCAGACGCGGCGCGACGGCTGATCGAGCGCCTCGCGGCGTCCACTCCGGGGGCGCATGCGGCGGCGCGGGTGGAGGCCGGGCGCAGCGACGGCGGAGCTCCATGAGCCGGGCCGCGACGGGGCGAGGCGTCCGGGACCCGGCGGCGGTGGCTCCACGCGCGCAGACGCTGGAGGCGCTCGAGCGCCGCATCCCGGCGTGCATCGCCTGTCCCCGCCTCGTGCGCTGGCGCGAGGAGGTGGGCCGGGTGAAGCGCCGGGCCTTCCGCGAGTGGACGTACTGGTCGCGACCGGTGCCAGGGTGGGGCGACCCCCGGGCGAAGCTGGCGATCGTCGGGCTCGCGCCGGCGGCGCACGGCGGAAATCGAACGGGCCGCGTCTTCACCGGCGACCGCTCGGGGGACTTCCTCTACGCCGCGCTCCACCGGGCGGGCCTGGCGAACCAGGCGCGGAGCAGGTCACGAGACGACGGGCTCGTCCTCCGGGGCGCGTGGGTGACGCTATCGGCGCGGTGTGCGCCGCCGGGCAACAGGCCGCGGCCCGACGAGCTGGCCCGCTGCGCGCCGTGGCTCGCCCGGGAGCTGGAGCTGCTCGGTCCCCGGGTGGTGCTCGCGCTGGGCGCCATCGCCTGGGCAGCGGTGCTGGGCATTCTCCGGACGCGGGGCATCGCGGTGCCCCGGCCGGCCCCGCGATTCGGGCATGGGGCCGAGCTGGGGCTCGCCGGGGCGCCGGTGCTCGTGGGCGCGTACCACGTGAGCCAGCAGAACACGCAGACCGGCCGACTCACGCCGGGGATGTTCGACGCAGTCCTCCGCCGTGCGATCGCGCTGGCCTTTCCGTAGGTTCCGGAGGTCGCTCTTCGAGCGCAGGAAGCCGAACGCCGGGTCGGGCAGGCCGCGGCACTCTCCCCGCGAACCGAGGAGGATGGACGTGGCCTTTCGAGTCGTGGGTCTACCGTCGTCGCTGTTTCGCCCGCTGTACGGGCTGTCGGAGCAGGAGCTGGCGGGGCAGGGAGTCGAGGTGATGATCGCCGACGAGGTGCCGGGCTTCCCCTGCCGGGTGTCGCTCCGGGAGGCGCCGGTCGGCGCGCGGGTCCTCCTGCTGAACTTCGAGCACCAGCCGGCAGAGACTCCGTACCGCTCGCGCCACGCAATCTTCGTCGAGGACGGAGCGGAGGACTGGCAGCCCGCGGTGGACGAGGTGCCGGACGTGCTGGCTCGGCGGACGCTCTCGGTCCGGGCCTTCGACGAGCGGGGGCAGATGGTCGACGGCGTCGTGGTGGCGGGACGGGAGGCAGGGCCGGTGTTCGAGCGGCTGCTCTCGAATCCGAAGGCGGCGTACCTCCACGTGCACAACGCCGGTCGCGGCTGCTACGCGGCCCGCGTCGACCGCGCCTGAGGGCGCCCGCGTCGCTTGACCCCCTCGGAGCGGCCAGGTATCTCCCCTGGCTCTTCGGGGCCCTTAGCTCAGCGGTAGAGCACTACCTTGACACGGTAGGGGTCGGTGGTTCGAAACCACCAGGGCCCACAAAGGTCGCCGGCGACCGGTTCGCGGCATCACTGGCTCGGATGGAACGACTGGAGCTCGGCGCCGCCGTGATGATGCCCTCCCGTCCCGGCTCTGGTTCGCCGGGCGAGGTGCTCCGCGCCTTCCTCCGGCTGGGCCTCACCAGCTTCGGGGGGCCCATCGCGCACCTCGGCTATTTCCGGGAGGAGTTCGTCGTGCGGCGCCGGTGGGTGGACGACGCCTCGTTCACCGACCTCGTGGCCCTGGGCCAGTTCCTCCCGGGGCCGGCGAGCAGCCAGGTGGGATTCGCGCTGGGCCTCAGCCGGGCGGGGTGGCTGGGAGGACTGGCCGCCTGGGCGGGCTTCACCTTGCCCTCGGCCGTGCTCCTCTTTCTCTTCGCGCGCGGGACGAGCGTCTTCGCCGCCCCGTGGACCGCCGGCCTCCTCCACGGTCTCAAGCTCGTCGCCGTCGGGATCGTGGCCCAGGCGGTGTGGGGTATGGCGCGCTCGCTGTGCCCCGATCGACAGCGCGCCGCCATCGCCCTCCTCGGTGCGTGCGCCGTCCTCGGAGGCTTCTCGTCGCTGAACCAGGTCCTCGCCATCGGCCTGGGAGGTGTCGCGGGGCTCGCCTTCTGCCGCGGAGGCGAGACGAGGACCGTGGGGACTCTCTCCATCCCGGTCTCGCGCGCCGCCGGCGTCGCCTGCTTGGCGCTGTTCGCCGTCCTCCTGGTGGGGTTCCAGGTCGGAGCCCGGCTGTGGCCCGGATCCGGAGTCGCGCTCTTCGAGGCCTTCTACCGCTCGGGAGCGCTCGTCTTCGGCGGCGGCCACGTCGTCCTCCCGCTCCTGCGTGGGGCAGTGGTGGTCCCGGGCTGGGTGAGCGACGACGTCTTCCTCGCCGGCTACGGGGCCGCCCAGGCGGTGCCTGGACCGCTCTTCACGTTCGCGGCGTACCTCGGTGCGGCGGCGCTGCCATCGCGCCCCCTGCCCGGCGCCCTGATCGCGCTGATGGGCATCTTCCTGCCGGGGATGCTCGTCCTCTCGGGTGCGCTGCCCTTCTGGGACCGGTTCCGGCGAAATGCCTGGGCGCAGGCAGCGATGAAGGGGATCAACGCCTCGGTGGTCGGCATCCTGGGCGCGGCGCTCTACGACCCGGTCTTCGCCACCTCGGTCCGGACGCACACCGACTTCGGGATCGCGCTGGGGTGCTTCGTCCTCCTCGTCTCCTGGCGGCTCCCGCCGCTGGTCGTGGTCTGCCTCGGCGCAGCCGCGGGAGTCGTCGCCGGGATGCTCGGCGGTCCGTAGGAGGGCGTCGCGGGAGGGGAAGTGGCATCCGCCCCCCCGTTCCCGATAGGTATCGCCCCTCCCATGGCGGATTCCATCCAGATCACCCTCCCGGACGGCAGCAGCAAGGCTGCGCCGGCTGGCATCCGCGTCGGCGACTTCGTCAAGGAGTCGATCGGCCCCGGCCTCGCCAAGGCCGCCGTCCTCGCCCGCTTCGACGGCAAGGAGGTCGACCTCTCCCGGCCCCTCACCGAGAGCGGAAAGCTGGAGATCCTCACCACCAAGACCCCGGAGGCCCTGGAGACCATCCGCCACGACGCGGCCCACGTGGTCGCCAGCGCCGTCCAGAAGCTCTTCCCCGGGACCCAGGTCACCATCGGCCCCACGGTCGAGGGGGGCTTCTACTACGACTTCTTCCGCGACAAGCCCTTCACCCCCGAGGAGCTCCAGCAGATCGAGGAGGAGGCGAACAAGGAGATCGCCCAGAACCTCCCCTTCGTGCGCGAGGAGGTCTCCGCCGCCGACGCGATCAAGCTCTTCGAGTCCAAGGGCGAGAAGTTCAAGGTGGAGATCATCGAGGACATCGTCGCCAAGGGCGCCAAGACGCTGACCCTCTACCGGCACGGCGACTGGGTCGACTTCTGCCTCGGCCCGCACGGCCCGTCGACGGGGAGGATCGGCGCCATCAAGCTGCTCAGCACCAGCGGCGCCTACTGGCGGGGCGACCACCGCAATCCGATGCTCCAGCGCATCTATGGCACGGCCTTCTTCGAGAGGAAGGAGCTCGATGCCTGGCTGAAGCAGCAGGAGGAGGCGAAGAAGCGCGATCACCGGAAGCTCGGGCGGGAGCTCGACCTCTTCGAGTTCTTCCCGGAGGCGCCCGGCGCCGCCTTCTGGAGTCCCAAGGGCACCGTCCTCTACCAGGTGCTGGCCGAGCGGATGCGCCGCTGGACGCGCGACAACGGCTACCTCGAGATCAAGACCCCGCTCCTCTACAACAAGGCGCTCTGGGAGAAGAGCGGCCACTGGGGCAAGTACCGGGAGAACATGTTCCTGGTCCTCGACACCGAGACCGGCGAGCACGACATCAGCCTCAAGCCGATGAACTGCCCCTCGCACCACCTGTACTTCGCGTCCAGGAAGCACAGCTACCGCGAGCTGCCGCTGCGCTACTCCACCCAGGACGTGCTGCACCGGAACGAGGCCTCGGGGAGCCTCAGCGGGCTCACCCGGGTCCGGCAGTTTGCCCAGGACGACGCGCACATCTACTGCACCGAGGCGCAGCTCGCCGACGAGGTGAAGCGCTTCATCCAGCTCCTGGACAGGATCTACGCCGCGTTCGGCCTGACCTACATGGCGAAGTTCGGCACCCGCCCACCCCAGCGGATCGGGGACGACGCGCTCTGGGACCGGGCCGAGGCCGCGCTCGAGTCGGCGGTGAAGGCGGTCGGCACTCCGTACGAGCTGAACCCCGGGGACGGAGCCTTCTACGGCCCCAAGCTCGACTTCCACGTGAGGGACAGCATCGGCCGCACCTGGCAGCTCGGCACCATCCAGGCGGACTACAACGCACCGGAGCGCTTCGACCTCACTTACGTCGGCGAGGACAATGCCGAGCACCGCCCGGTGTCCATCCACCGCGCCATCTACGGGAGCTTCGAGCGCTTCATCGCCATCCTGGTCGAGCACTACGCGGGCGCGTTCCCCACCTGGCTCGCCCCGGTCCAGGCGGTGCTGGTCACCGTCGCCGATCGCCAGCTCCCCTACGCCCGCGAGGTTCTGGAGCTGCTCCGCTCGCGCGGCTTCCGCGCCGAGCTGGACGAGCGCGGGATGACCATGAACGCGAAGATCCGCGAGGCCCAGCTCCAGAAGGTCCCCTTCACCCTGGTGATGGGCGACCGGGAGGTCGAGCAGCGCGCCGTCGCTCCCCGCCGCTACGGCGGCGAGGACCTCAAGAGCATGCCGCTCGACGCGTTCCTCGCGCTGCTCTCCAAGGAAGGCGCGCCGCCCGCCTGACTCACTCCGCACCCATCGCCGCGTAGCGCTCGAGCACCCCGACCTCGTCCTCGAAGCCACGGGAGCGCAGCTCGTCGGGGAGCGCGGCGGAGGGCCAGCGGCCGATGCGGGGGAACACCGTCCAGCTGCTCCACAGGCGCTGCCCCCGGGCCAGGGTGGAGGCGGCGGCCGCCTTGTCGGCGTCGGTGCCGGTCCGATCCGCCACCGAGGCCAGGAGCCGAGCCCCGGTGAAGAGCTGGACCAGCCACCCGCTCCGGGAGATCTGCCACCCCAGCGTCCGCACCACCGCCTCGCGCCGCTCGTGGTTTCCGGCCTCGTTCAGCACCCGCTCCAGGTACCGCTCCACGTCGATGTCGAGGACCACCTCCACCGCCGTGCTCAGCCCGAAGTCGCGGAAGTCGTCCGGACGGAGGTGCCGCTCGAGGGTCTCCCGGAGTAGCCGCCCCGGCACCCGGAGGTTTCCCAGCTTCGCCACCTGCTCCAGCCGGTCGAGCGCCAGGACGTCGACCGGAGCGGTCTCGGCGTCGGGTCCAGCCACGGCCGCGAGCTGGAGGAACGCATCCCCGGGATGGGCCCGCGCGAGCCCCGCGAGCGCGCCCGCGGCGGCCGGTCGCGACCTCTCGCGCTGCTCGGGGGTGAGGAAGGGCTCGACCAGGAGCGACACCGCGGCGAGCCGCACGCCATCGTCCGGCCCGGCGGCGTGCGTCCGCGCGGCCTCGAGCATCTGAGCCGGCGGGGGAGGGCGGGGGCGCCCGTGGAACCGGTGCGCGAGGCGGGTCAGGAATCCGTCCACCGACTCGATGGGGTCGGCCGTGGGGGGCGGCTCCTTCTCGCCGGGGATGCAGGTGGACTGCGGCTCGAACGCCGGGATCAGGAACGGATCGGCCCGCAGCTCGGGCTTTCGCTCCTCGGTCCAGGCGGAGACCAGGGCCGGCATCCACCCCCCGGCCCGTTCCCCCGCCGCCACGCGCCCGAGGATGCGGGTGACCCGCTCGTCCGGCCGGAGCGTCCGGAGCTGCTCGACGGCCGCGCGGAGCCCAGCATCGTTTCCCCGGGTGAGGGCGATCATCGCCGCCAGGAAGGCCCGCCGCTCGGGCCAGGGGGCGCCGGATTTCGGCAAGAGGCCGAGCAGCTCCTCGGCGCGGGCCACCAGCCCGTTGGTGAGCGCGATCCCCGCCGCGGCATAGGTCGCGTTCGCCCGTGCCAGCGAGGCGTCCAGCGCGGTCCGGGCGCCCGGAAAGTCGAGCCAGATGGCCAGCTCGAGGCAGGCCTGCGTCCCCTGCTCGCACTGCCGGCGCAGGACGGACAGGCCCTTCTTCACGTCGACCGGAACGCCCCGGCCGCACCCCAGCGCCTCCGCCCAGAGCACGCATCCCCGCGGCGACCCTCCGGCGCAGGCCCCCTGGGCGAAGCCGGCTGCGCCCGGGAGGTCCGGGGGGCGCTGCCGGAGCACCCGGTCCCGGGCATCGAGGCACTCCCAGGGAGTCCTCATGAGCTCGCAGAATGCCTTGGAGGCCCGGAGCGCCTTCTCCTGGTTCCGGGTGACGTAGCCGGGGATGAACATCCGCCCCAGCTGGCTGCACACCGCTGCCTTGGCTCCAGCGCAGGTGTCGTGCAGGAGCAGTCCGACGGTGGAGTCTCCGCCCGAGGGGGCTGCCGCCCACACCGTCCACCCGGCGAGCAGCAGGGGCAGCAGCGCGTGCATCGCGCCGGGCAGTGTGCGCCTTTCCGCGCTATGAAGGTGAGGTCCTCCAGGGCTGGACGTCAGGCCCCGGGCTCGCTTGACTTGGGGCGTCAGGCAAGTATCTTGCCCCGCCTTTTGGACCCTGTGCCCGTCCGGGCAGGCTTCCCCCAGCTTGGAGGTTGGCTCACATCGCTCGCGACCAGAGAACGAACCGGCGGATCCGCGCCCGTGAAGTGCGGGTGGTCGGGCCTGCTGGCGAGCAGCTGGGTGTCCTGACGATCGAAGCAGCGCTGGAGCAGGCCAATCAGTTCGGGATGGACCTCGTGGAGGTCAACCCGATGGCCAAGCCCCCGGTCTGCAAGATCATGGATTACGGCCGCTTCAAGTACGAGGAGAAGAAGCGGGCATCGGAGGCGAAGAAGAAGCAGGTCGTGGTTCACCTCAAGGAGGTGAAGATGCGACCGAAGACCGAGGAGCACGACTACGAGTTCAAGGTCCGGAACGTGAAGCGCTTCCTCGAGGAGGGGAACAAGGCGCGCATCACCATCATGTTCCGGGGCCGGGAGATCACCCACAAGGAGCTCGGCCAGGCGCTGCTCGAGGACGTCATCAAGGACGTGAAGGAAGTCGGGGTGGTGGAGCAGGTGCCCCGCATGGAAGGCCGGCAGATGTTCATGATCCTCGCCCCCAACCCCAAGGTCGCCCAGCGCGCCCGGGACCTGGCGAGGCAGCGGGCCGCCGGACAGCAAGACGAGAGGAAGCCCGAGCCGGCCCCCACCGCCGCTGCCCAGGCGACGAAGGCCCCCGCGGGGCCGGGACGGGTCTAGGAGTCAGGCGATGCCGAAGCTGAAGACGCGCAGTGCGGCGAAGAAGCGGTTCCAGGTGAAGAAGTCGGGCAAGGTGAAGCACGCCAAGGCCTACGGGAAGCACCTGTTCACCTTCTCCAAGACCGCCAACAACGACCGCCGCCACCGCGGCACCGGCCACCTTCGCGACATGGACGCGAAGAAGGTCGTCAAGGAGCTGTTCCCCTACGGGGCGAACTGAGGAAGAGCCATGCGGGTCAAGAAGGGTTTCAAGGCGCGCCGTCGCCGCAACCGGATTCTCAAGCTGGCCAAGGGGTACAGGGGCCGGCGGAAGAACTGCTACAAGCGGGCGAACCAGGCCGTGGAGCGCGCGCTGGACTACGCCAGCCGCGACCGGGCCCGGAAGAAGCGGGATTTCCGCTCGCTGTGGATCGTCCGGATCAACGCCGCCTCGCGGCTCTCGGGCCTGAGCTACAGCCGGCTCATCGCCGGGCTCGCCAAGGCCGAGGTGGCGCTGGACAGGAAGGTGCTGGCCGACATCGCCGTCGCCGACCCTCAGGGCTTTGCGGCCATCGCGAAGATCGCGGCGGCCTGACATCGGACCCCTGCCGGGGGGGCGTCAACCCCGGCGAGCCGACTCGAAGGGCTGCCCCCAGGGGCGGCCCTTTGTCGTTTCAGGGAGGTGCTTGGACATGCAGGACCGACTGGAAGCGCTGGCCAGGACCGCGCGGGACGAGATCGCCCGCGCGAAGGACGCGTCCGGCCTCGAGGCGCTGCGGGTCCGCTACCTGGGCAAGAAGGGGGAGCTGTCGGCGGTCCTGGGCGGCATGGGCAAGCTCGCTCCAGAGGAGCGCCGCCGGGTGGGCGAGGTGGCGAACCGCATCAAGGCCGAGGTGGAGTCGATGCTCGCCGGGGCGCAGGAGCGCATCGCCGGCGCGGCGCTGGAGGCCGAGCTCGAGGCGCAGCCGATCGACGTGACGCTCCCCGGCCGGATGCGGCGCCCGGGCCGGCGGCACGTGGTGTCGCGGACGATGGAGGAGGTCACCCGTGCCTTTCAGCGCCTGGGGTTCGACGTGGTGCAGAGCCCCGAGGTGGAGCTCGACCAGTACAACTTCGAGTCGCTGAACTTCCCGCCCGACCATCCCGCGCGGGACATGCAGGACACCTTCTACGTGCACGGGGACTACCTCCAGCACGACCCGGGCGGCATCGTCCTTCGCACGCACACCTCGCCCGGTCAGATCCGGACGATGCTGGCCCAGAAGCCGCCAATCCGCGTGGTGGTGCCGGGGAAGGTGTACCGCGCCGACTCGGACGCGACGCACACGCCGATGTTCCACCAGATCGAGGGGCTGCTGGTGGATCGGAAGGTGACGATGGCCGAGCTCAAGGGAACGCTCGACGCCTTCGTCCGCGCCTTCTTCGGGCCGGAGCGGAGGACCCGGTTCCGGCCCTCCTTCTTCCCCTTCACCGAGCCCTCGGGCGAGCTGGACGTGAGCTGCGGCGGCTGCGGGGGCAAGGGCTGCCGGCTGTGCAAGCAGAGCGGCTGGCTGGAGATCCTCGGCTGCGGGATGGTCCACCAGAACGTCTTCCGGGCGGTGGGCTACCCCGAGGGGAGCGTGACCGGCTTCGCCTTCGGGATGGGGATCGAGCGGGTGGCGATGCTGCGCTATGGCCTCGACGACCTGCGCAGCCTGTTCGACAACGACGTTCGACTGCTGGAGCAGTTCTAGCCATGAAGGTCTCCGTCGAGTGGTTGACCGACTTCGTCTCTCCGCTCCCGGCACCCGAGGAGCTCGCCCGCCGTCTGACCCGGGCCGGCCTCGAGGTGGAGGGGCTGGAGCGGCCCGCCGAGGCGCTGGCCGGGGTGGTGGTGGCGCGCATCGCCGCGGCGGCGCCGCATCCCGACGCGGAGAAGCTGACCGTCACCCAGGTCGAGGCGGGCGGGGCCCGGCTCCAGGTCGTCTGCGGGGCGAAGAACTTCCAGGTCGGTGACCTCGTCCCGCTGGCGACGGTGGGGACGACCCTCCCCGGGGGGCCCACCATCCAGCGGGCGAGCCTCCGCGGGGTGGAGAGCCACGGGATGCTCTGCTCGGGGAAGGAGCTCGGCCTGTCCGACGACGCGAGCGGGCTCCTCCTCCTGCCGAAGGGGCTCACCCCGGGGACGCCGCTGGCGAAGGCTCTCGGGCTCGAGGACTCGGTGCTCGAGGTGAACGTCACCCCCAACCGGGGCGATGCGCTCAGTCACCTGGGCGTGGGCCGGGAGGCGTCGGCGGTCCTGGGCGTGCCGCTCCGGCGGAAGCTCCGGACCCCGGCCGAGTCGGGGGCGAGCGTCTCGGAGGCGATCCGCGTCGAGATCGCCGATCCGGTGGGGTGCCCCCGCTTCACCGCGCGCGTCCTGGAGGGGGTGCGCATCGGTTCCTCGCCGGACTGGATGCGCCGGCGGCTCGAGCGGTGCGGGGTGCGGAGCATCAACAACGTGGTGGACGTGACCAACTACGTGATGCTCGAGCTGGGACAGCCGTTCCACGCCTTCGACCTCGACCGTATCCAGGGCGGGCTGCTCCGGGTCCGCCGGGCGAGGGAAGGGGAGCCGCTGACGACCCTCGACGGCAAGCAGCGAACCCTGGTCGCCGACGACCTGATCATCGAGGACGCCCGCGGCACGGCGCAGTCGCTCGCCGGGACCATGGGCGGCGAGGACACCGAGGTCCGGGACTCGACCACCCGCGTCCTCCTCGAGGCCGCGAACTGGGACCCGGGCACCATCCGCCGGATGGCCCGCCGCCACCAGCTCCACAGCGAGGCGTCGTACCGCTTCGAGCGCGGCGTGGACCGGACGGTGCTCCCCGAGGTGCTGGACCACGGCGCGGCGCTGATGGCCGAGCTGTCGGGGGCGACCGTTCGCCGCGGCCGCATCGACGCGCATCCCCGGCCGGCGGAACCGCGCACGGTGGCGCTGGGCCCGGGCGTGGTGGAGGGCCTCCTCGGGGCACCGGTGCCCGAGCAGGAGGTCCGCTCCATCCTCGGCGCGCTGGGCTTCGTCGCCGACGGAGCGGCGCGCTGGCGGGTGCCCGGCTGGCGGCAGGACGTGGAGCGCCCCGAGGACCTGGTGGAGGAGGTGGCCCGCATCCGGGGCTACGAGCACATCCCCTCGGTGCTTCCGGCCAGCTCGGGCGAGCTGGTCCCCGAGCCGGCCTGGGTCGAGGTGGAGCGACGCATCCGCGGCGCGCTCTCGGCCGGGGGCTTCCACGAGGTGGTGAACTACAGCTTCGTCGACCCGGGCCTGCTTCCCTGGGTCACGCCGCGCGCCCTGGAGAGGCTCGGGACATCGGTCGAGGCGGTGACGCTGAAGAACCCGCTCACCCCGCAGCAGGCGGTGATGCGGACCACGCTGCTGGCCTCGCTCCTGACCAACGTGGCGACCAACCTGCGCCACCAGCCGGAGTCGCTCCGGCTCTACGAGATCGGCCGGGCCTACCTGCGCGATCCGCACGGGGGGAAGGACCTCCGTCCGGTCGCCGAGGAGCGCCTGCACGTCGCTGGTGTCCTCTGGGGCCGGCGGGAAGCGCGGGGCTGGACATCGAAGGACGTGCCCAACGACTTCGCCGACGCGAAGGGAGCGGTGGAGGCGATGCTCTCCGCGCTCTCCGCCGGAGAGCTGAGCTGCCGCCTGGGCCGGGTGGCCCCGTTCCATCCCCGGGCCACCGCCGAGGCGCGGGTCGGAGACGTCGTCCTCGGGTGGCTGGGCGAGCTGCACCCGCTGGTGGCCCGCCACCTCGAGCTACCCCCAGGCATCTTCGCCTTCGAGCTCGAGCTCTCCGCCCTGGAGCGAGTGGCGAACCTCTCGCCCCAGTTCCGGTCGCTGCCACGCTACCCGGCAGTGCTCCGGGACCTGGCGGTGGTGGTGCCGTCGGCGATGCAGGCCGCCGAGGTGCGCTCGGTCATCCTCGAGGTGGGCAAGCCGCTGGTCGAGGAGGCCTCGCTGTTCGACGTCTACATCGGCCCACCTCTCCCCGAGGGGCAGAAGAACCTGGCGTTCGCGCTCACCTACCGGGCCCCCGACCGGACTCTCCGGGACGACGAGGTCCAGACCGCCCACGCCCGAATCGTCGAGGAGGTCCAGCGGCGCCTCGGCGGACAGCTACGGGTTCGCTAAAACCCTCAGCAAGTCCGTTGGGTTGACACATTCGGGAGCAGGCAGGCATGCTTGGGCTCCATGACGAAGGCCGACATCATCGAAGGCGTCTACGAGAAGGTGGGCTTCTCCAAGAAGGAGTCCGCCGAGATCGTGGAGCTCGTCTTCGACACGGTGAAGGAGACGCTCGAGCGAGGCGACAAGATCAAGATCTCCGGCTTCGGGAACTTCCAGGTGCGCCAGAAGAACGCGCGCGTCGGGCGGAACCCGCAGACCGGGAAGGAGATCGAGATCTCCGCGCGCCGGGTGCTCACCTTCCGCCCCAGCCAGGTTCTCAAGAGCGCGCTGAACAACTCGATCTCCGGAGACGGATCCGGCTCGGACGGAGCGGCTTGACCCATCCGGGGACGGCAGGTACATCCCCGGTCCCCGCAGCTCGCCGTCGCGTCGTTCCCGGGGCGTAGCGCAGC
The DNA here is from genome assembly GCA_035501615.1 of Myxococcaceae bacterium. GTDB lineage: Bacteria > Myxococcota > Myxococcia > Myxococcales > Myxococcaceae > RPRB01. Next base: position 425 of record DATJVY010000021.1, on the reverse strand, counting down.
CTGGTAGCGCACCTGCTTGGGGTGCAGGTGGTCGCAGGTTCAAATCCTGTCGCCCCGACCACATAGGGCCCCGGAATCAGGATGCTCTGGTTCCGGGGCCTTCTTCTGGCCGAGCATGCGCTGCTCCTCGGCGGGTTCGCCCGCTACTTCGCGGGGGCCTTGGCCTTCGCGGCCTTCTCCGTGTTCCAGAAGCCCGTCGGGCGTTCCCGCCGGCGCGCCGACCCTACGCCCGGAGGCAGGGGAGTCCACCGAAATCGCCGCTGGGCCCCCCTGGCCGACCCGAGGGATGGCTAATCGTCGTCGTCGCGGTCGTCGTCCCTGTCGTGGTCGCGACCGTCGTGCTCGCCGTGGCACTTCCCGCCGAGCTCGGACCAGAAGACGCCCCACTGGATCGAGTAGGGGCCCGGGATCGGCGGATCCTGCTG
>DATJVY010000020.1:0-7849 GCA_035501615.1 Myxococcaceae bacterium | reverse complement strand
CACCTCGACCTGGACGTGCTCCGAACGCTGGTGAGAGCGGACGAGCTGGGGAGCTTCCACCGCGCCTCGCGGGAGGTCGGCCGCTCCCAGTCGGCGGTGAGCCAGCAGCTCCACCGCCTCGAGGACCTGCTCGGAGAGAAGCTCTTCCGGAAGAACGGCAGGGGGCTCGCTCCCACCGAGTCCGGCGAGGTCGTGCTCGGCTACGCGAGGCGAATGCTCGACCTGAACGACGAGGCGGTCGCCGCCGTCCGAGGACAGGTGCTGGAGGGCGTGGTCCGCTTCGGACTTCCCGGCGATTTTGCCGAGAGCTGGCTGCCGGCGGCACTGGGGCGATTCAGCCGTGCGCATCCGTCGGTGCGGCTCGAGGTGGTGGTGGATCGAAACCGCCGACTCCTGGAGCGGCTCGGGGAGGGCCAGCTCGATCTGGCGCTCACGCTCGGGACGGCTCGTCGCCGCGACGCCCAGGAGATCGCCACCCTCCCCTGGGTCTGGGTCGGTCCCGCGGTGGGAGAACCAGTGCGGCCGGCCGGTGCGCCGATCCCGCTGGCGGTCTTCGAGTCGCCCTGCTTCTTCCGTCAGGCCGCGCTCGCCGCGCTCGACCGTGCCGGGTTGCCCTGGCGCATCGCCTTCGTCAGCCCGAGCCTGCGCGGGCTGTGGGCGGCGGTCGAGGCCGGGCTGGGCTTCGCCCTTCGGACGCCGGTGGGCCTTCCGGCGGGGGTGAAGATGGTGGGCAACCTGCCCAGGCCGGAGGAACCGCCGGTCTCGGTCTCGGTCCACGATCGCGGCGCATCGCTCGGCCCGGCGGCCGCGGGGCTCCGCGCGATCGTCGTCGACGAGCTCGTCCGGAACCTGGCAGCTCCGCCGCTCGGCGCCACGCCGAGATCCAGCTCCAGGCGCAGGCAGCGTCGGAGGTCCTGATCCCAACGGCGAGTCCGGAGACATCCTGGCAGTCGCGCGATGTGCCCCCCGTCCTGTTCACAAGGAGAAGGGCCGTTCGCGGACGGGTCCATCATTCCCTCGGAATCGTGGTTGGCGCGGTTGTAGCCGATCCCCAGCGCGCTCGCTCCCGTTCCCTCGATGATCGTGATGTTCGCGTACCGAACCTTCCGCTCGACCTCGTCCCGTGCCGCCGCGGTCGTCAGAGGTTCCGGGAGCGGTACGCCGCCGACCCTCGCAGCCGAAGAGACGAAGACCTCCGAGGTCCCGTGCTCTCCGAGGACCTGGGCCTCCACCTGGACGGAACTCGTCCCCAGCTTCTCGGCGATGTGGAACCGGAAGCGGAGGCTGTCGAGGTAGGTCCCGCTGCTGATGACGTGATCGTGGCCGAGCTTCCGCACCAGGTCCGCGAGCGGGTCGGGCGGATCGGTGACGACGACGATGACAGTCTCCGGCGCGACCCGGTGTACGCGAGGAACGATGTCCCGGTAGATCGCCGCGTTCGTCGCCAGCAGACGCAGGCGTCCTGCGGGGTCGGCCCGATCCATGGCCCCGCCCGTCTTCTCGTTGACTCCGGCGGTGATGAGGACCGCCGCCGCACCGGCGAGGTCCTCCACCTCTCCGTCCCGGAGCAAGCAGAACGGTGCGAGGAGGCCACCGTACTTGAGATCTGTCACCACGCCTTTGGCTCGCGTCCGGTCGACGACGATCTCGCTCGCGCACCGCGCGTCAGGATCGGGTAAAGGCAAGCGGTGCCGACGGTCCCCGCGCCGACGATTCCGACTTCATGCATCTCTCCTCTCTGTTCGCTTCTGCATGGTCACGCTCCGCGCAACACGACCGCAGATCGAGCCCGAGAACGGTTCGTGGGCCAGGAGTGTCTTCCATTGTTCGAGGCAGAGGCTCCATCCTTGCCGTGCCGGTCTACGCTTCGGTCGTTCCTCTCGAGTACAGGGTTCCGCTGATGGTTGTTCCAGGATGGGATGCCCATGGACACTCCTCTGGTGACTGCCCCCGATCCGGCGCTGCGCAACCTCGACGGCCTCCTGGCGGATCTGGAGTCGCTCTACAAGGACGTTCACTCCCATCCAGAGCTCTCGATGGAGGAGACGCGCACCGCGGCGCTCGCGGCGGACCGGATTCGCGCGGCGGGCTACGAGGTGACGAGCAACATCGGCAAGACCGGCGTGGTCGGCCTGCTGCGCAATGGAGACGGCCCGACGGTCATGTTGCGTGCCGACATGGATGCGCTGCCCATCGAGGAAGCGACTGGCCTTCCCTACGCCAGCAGGGCGACGGCGAAAGATCGACAGGGCAAGACCGTACCCGTCTCGCACATGTGTGGGCACGACATGCACGTCACCTGGCTCGTGGGCGCCACGAAGCTGCTGGCCGAGGCCCGAGCGACGTGGCGGGGCACCTTGATGGCCGTCTTCCAGCCCGGAGAGGAGACGGCCGAAGGCGCCCAGGCGATGATCGACGATGGACTCTTCGAGCGCTTTCCCAAGCCCGACGTCATCCTCGGTCAGCATGTGATGGTCGGGCCTGCCGGCACCGTGGCTGCTCGGCCGGGCGCCATCACCTCGGCGGCAGACAGCCTGCAGATCCGGCTGTTCGGGCGCGGCGCTCACGGCTCGATGCCGCAGGCCAGCATCGATCCGGTCGTCATGGCGGCGGCCACGGTGATGCGGCTGCAGACCATCGTCTCGCGCGAGGTCGCTGCGTCTGAGGCCGCGGTGGTCACCGTGGGCGCGCTGCAGGCCGGCACCAAGGAGAACGTCATCCCCGACGAAGCCATCATCAAGCTGAACGTACGGACTTTCGATGCCGGCGTGCGCGAGCACGTGCTGGCGGCGATCAAGCGCATCGTCGAGGCCGAGGCCGCGGCCTCCGGCGCCCCGCGCGAACCCGAGATGACCACCCTGGACCATTACCCGCTCAACCTGAACGATCCGGAGGCGAGCAAACGTGTGCTTCAGGCGTTCCGCGGGTATTTCGGCCCGGAGCGGACGCGGGAAACGAAACCCGCTCCGGCAAGCGAGGACTTCGGATCGTTCGGGTCGGAGTGGCACTCGCCGTCGGTGTTCTGGTTCGTCGGCGGTACGGATCCCGTGGTCTATGCGAAGGCCAAACAGTCCAATCGGCTCAACGAGCTGCCCGTGAACCACAGCCCCCGCTTTGCGCCGGTCCTCCAGCCCACCTTGCGAACTGGCGTCGAGGCGTTGGTCGTCGCGGCGCGCGCGTGGCTGTCGGATGGGGTGAATCGTCGCTCGCCGGCGTCATGACGTCGCTCCCCTATCTGCTCGATCTCGCGGGCACCTTCGTCTTCGCACTCAGCGGGGCTGCGGCAGGCGTGAAGCACAGGCTGGATCTCTTCGGCGTCCTGGTGCTGTCCTTCGCGGCGGCGAACACCGGAGGAATCACCCGGGACCTCTTGATCGGAGCCGTCCCACCCGGGGCGATTCGCGACTGGCACTACGTTGGAGTGTCGGTCGCTGCCGGACTCGTCACGTTCTACTTCCCGGCTGCGATCATGGAGCGCTGGAGTCCGGTCCTGTGGTTCGACGCTGCCGGATTGGCGCTCTTCGCCGTCTCTGGGGCGCACAAGGCGTTGGCGCATGGGCTGAACCCCGTCATGGCGATTCTCCTCGGCATGTTGACCGGCATCGGGGGTGGCATGGCGCGCGACGTCCTTTTGGCCGAAACTCCCATTGTCTTGCGCGCCGAGCTGTACGCGGTGGCCGCTCTGCTCGGTGCAGCGGTCGTCGTGATTGGCAGCATCCTGCGTTTGCCGTCGAGCGTGTTGACGCTCCTGGGAGCGGCGCTCTGCTTCGGGCTCCGCGTCCTCGCGATGAGACACGGCTGGCATCTTCCGATCGCGGGTGCCTCCAGACGAGATTCCGATCGCGCCGATACCGCCCGTTGATGCGTATGCCCTGTGCGTTTACGGTACGTCACACCGCGCACGAGGCTGGTCCAACTACTGCCGGGCAGCTGAACCGGCTTTGTCCGTCCGCGCAAGAACCAGGACGGCGGCGAGCGCGACACCAAACCCAGCGCACGCAAGCATGACCCAAGCCTCTGGACGGACCAGCCAGGCCTCCAGCCTCTGCGATACCGCCCGGTCGTCGGCGGCCAGTGCCCGCCGGTGGGCTGAGCTCAACTCCTCCCTCGAAGGCGGACCCGACAGGGTTGCAGCCCAGAGGCCCTTCGGCGAAAAGACAAAGGTCTCGTCGGCGTGATTGAAGCCGCTGCCGCTGTTCATGACGCGGAACCCGAGATCGTCGAAGAGCTCGCGGCTCGCGGCGGCGTCGATGGAGCGCACCACGAGCCACTCGGAAGGAATGTCGAGCCGTTCGCGGAAGCGCCGAAGATCGGCCGCGTTGTCCTTGGGATCAAACGAGAGCAGTACTACCCGAAACTCCGCCGACGCTCCCGCCATTGCCTGCTTCAACGCAACTGCCGTCAACGGGCAGCTCCCAGTGCATCGCGTGAAGATGGGGACGAGAAGCGTCGGCCCCCCCGCGGTCTCGAAATTCTGGTGCCGGTCTTGCTCGTCGAGGACGGCCAGGCTGCGGGGCACCACACCTGCCTGCGCTGGCGGAAGTAGTTCGGCCAATACCAGACTTATCACAAAGACACTGCTCACCCGACTACTCCGATACAAGCGGGTAATTCGCGCCCAGCACCTGAATCAGTGGCGGAATGTATGAAATCAGAATCGCAATCACTGCAGCGACGATCCACGGCCTAAAGTTTCTAACCACACCGATGTCCTCGTCGTGGTACGCCTCCGACACAGGGAGAGCGAACGAGTCGGACTCCTGCTCGGATCGCGTGCTCGCGAGGCTGCGTACGAGGACATAGAAGAACAGCAGCACCGCGAGCCCCATGATGCAGCCACCGACCGCTCCGATGTATTCGCCAATGCGCCAGTCGGGCCGGTACGCGTCGGAGAGTGGGTCGAGATACGACATTCCCAGATTCGTCCTTCTTGGTACCCCCTTCAGGCCCCCGTAGAAGAGCCCCGCCGAAAAGGTAAACACGCCGACGGTCCACACGTACGGTATCGAAACCGCTACTGCGGGGGCTGCGATCTTCTTACCCAACAGGCCTACCGAGAGGTAGAGACTCATTCCAAGGATGGCGAGGAACACCGGCCCAGCAACGGTCAGGTGGAAGTGCGCCGGGATCCACGATGTATTGTGAATCATCGCGCTCATCGAATACGAGGCATTCACGATGCCGGTGATGCCGCCGAGGATGAAGATGACCAGGCCAAGGAAAAGATAGGGAAACAGCCACCGCTCCTTGTCAAGGTACGGCAGCTTCCCCCACCAGGCGAAGAGGCCCTGCCCGCCGTTCTGGCGCGCTCCGTACTCGAGCGAGGCTGCCAGCGTGAATGCCGTGAGCAGGCTCGGAACCGCGACCAGGAAGGTCAGCGCAGCGTGCAACGCCTTGTATCCGGAAGAGATTGCCGGCTCGGTGAACTGGTGGTGCAGGCCGAGCGGTGTCGAAAGCACGATGAAGGCCAGGAATACGAAGCGGGCATAGAAATCGCTGTACAGCTTGCCGCCCGCCAGCCGCGGCATGATCATGTAATACATGACATAAGCCGGGAGGAGCCAGAAGTAGACCAGCGGGTGTCCAAAAAACCAGAACAGCAGACGCGAGAGGACGACATTTACACCTGCGGTCAAGCCCAGCGACCACGGGATCAATTGAACAAGCACTTCGTACGCAACCGGCAGGGTGCACATCTGCCAGATGATGAAGGTGGCGAAGATCCCAACTGCGCCGAGCGGTGTCTTCCGCCCCGGATGGTTCCTGCGCCACCGCAAGTAACCGGGAATCCACCCCCAGAAGGATACCCAGGAGCCAACGACCAATAGGACCACTCCGATATAAAAGAGCGGATGCGCCTTCATCGGCGCGTAGAAGGTATAGAGCACGTCGGCCTTGCCAGCGAAGATCGGACCGGCGGCAACCAGCGTCCCGAGGATCATCAACGCCGCTCCGGCCTTCGCGGCCGGGGCAGAGACGCTCTGTTCCAGCTGCTGGCTGATCACTGCGTGACCGAAGGCCACTCCAAAGAAGGTGGTGAGCACGATGGCATTGATCACGCCATGTGCGGTCAAACCCGTGTAGTAGCCGATGCCGAGGAACGACGTGTCCTGGATCAATCCCGCCCGATACAACACCTGAAGCACGCCATGGTACGCACCAAAGAGAAGCAACGTGAGCGGAAAGAGCAGCTCGAGGACGATGACCGCGCGCAGATTCTTCTGGATCACGGCGTCACCTCGATCGACGCCATCATGTTTTCGTGCCCGGCCCTACAGAATTCGTGGCACAGAATTTGATGCGTGCCTGCTTTTTCGAACCGCGCCTGCGCATAGTTCACGGCGCCGGGAATGGCCATGAGATTGACATTGGTCTGCTCGATCATGAAACCGTGCACGATGTCCTTGCTGGTCACGTAGAAGTCGACGACGGAGCCCTTCTCCACCTTGATCCGGTTCGGCTTGAAGGACCATGTCTTCGCCACCACGTGCGCCTCGTACCGACCGGGACCGACCCGGATCAGCTCGCCCTCCTCGAAGGGCTTGATGCCGGTGACGCAGGTGGGGACGGAGATGCCGAGGCGGATCGCCGCGTAAGCGATCAGCCCCAGCATCGCGGCGACGAAGATCAGCGAGGCCGCTAGAACCTTCCTCTCGACGTCGGGAATGGCGGAATTGGTGGCCATGGCCTCAGTGGCGGCGGATCATCAGAACGTAGAAGAACATCCACACGATCGAGAAGAAGGCGACCATCAGCACAAAGAACGCGATGGCTCCCCTGGGGAAGAACTCCGCTTCTTTCGATGATGACTGGCTCATGCTCGCCCCCTCGGGACAGCCGATTCGAAGCCGCACGATTCCGGAGGTCCACACGGTACCACTTACCCTGTCCTCCGGCGCTCAGAGTCTGACGTCGTCAGGGAATCGACGTCAATTGGTGGGTCATGGGGTGTCCTTTTCGAGCAACCCGCCACCCGAGCTCGAGAGATCGCCCACGGAGGCTGGACGGGCATCCCTCCCCCACCGGAGCTCGAAGCTCTCGGGAGGCTGACACCCCCTTCAACCGGGCTTGCCACGTCCGCGAATCCGTCACGGGCGTCCTAGCCAGCACCGGTACCCGATGCGGCCGGCACCCGCGTTCACGTACTGCCAGCTAAGGCGAAGCACTCCGCAATCGAGTTGTGGGTGAGAGGACTCCGCGTGCCAGGAGTCTCTCTCTTCGTGGCCGACCGTTCGCGATGCAGAAGACCGGAGGCCCTCGCAACCTGCCTCCGGCAGCGTGAGGAGGGAGTGATGAGCTCCGACGACGTCATCCCCTGGCGCCCATGGACACCGAAGTGGTTCGCGCTCGGGATAGGAGCAGCGGCTAGCGGCAGGGCTTCGGGTTTTCGGGCTCGCGGGGGCCAGATCCGACATCGCCCGAGTGCGCGGGACTTCCGATCCGGAAACTCCGCGGCTGTTGGCGGACCAAAGGCAGGCAGGGTCAGGTCGCCGGCTTCGCCACCGGCGGTCCCAGCATCGTTTCCACGCGTGCCTTGAGGACGGTGCGCTGGATGTCCTCCCCGCTCAGCCGCTCCGCTGTCTCCTTGCCGCGCTGGAGGAAGACGAGGGTGGGAATCGCGGTGACCCCGAGCCGCGTCGCGAGGCTCGCGTTGGCCTGGCTTGAAACCTTCAGGAAGCGGACCTTCCCGGCGAATCTCTCGGCAACAGCCGCGAACCGCGGACCGAGGGCCTGGCACGCCTTCGACTCCAGGCCGTAGAAGTCGAGCACCACGGGAAGCTCTGCCGCGACCACCTCTGTCTCGTAGTCCCTCTCGGCCAGCTCCTTCACGTGCTGTGTCACGACCTCC
>DATJVY010000019.1:0-75605 GCA_035501615.1 Myxococcaceae bacterium | reverse complement strand
GCCCGGGGGGCCCGCGCTCGCGGTCCTGCTCCTGGGCCTGGTCCTCCTCGTACCGCGGCGCCGCCAACGCCCCTGAACGACTGGCCGGGCACCCCGGGTGTCAGGGGCTCCTGGTTGATCCAGGACCATGCTCTACAAGGTGACGCCCGCCCTCGCGCCGCCGGCGCGCAGGCCCTCCGCTGCGGAGGGGCCGCGCCCGAAGAAGCGGCGGGCGAGCGCGGTCTACGACGCCGACGGGCACGAGGTCCTCATCACCCTGATGTGCCTCAAGTGTCGCCAGGTCCGCCCTCTGGCCCAGTTCGGCCTGCGGAAGATGCCCGACGGCGCCGTCCGCAATCAGCCGTGGTGCCGGACCTGCCGGGGCGCTGCGACTCCGAAGAAGCAGCGCGGGGCCCCGGAGACCGGAGCCGCACCGCCCCTGGTCGAGGCCGCGCGGCCGCCGGAGCATCCCCGCGCCGAGACCGACGCCCCGGGCGCGGTCCTCCCCATCGTCGAGCGCTGAGCACCCCTGGGGAGGGTGAAGGCCCCCGCACCCGGGGCGGCCTCGGCACGCTGCATCAATTTCACTAATTTACAACCAGTCGCTCCATCGCCGCTCCTAACGTCGATGGCTGCACAGGCGCGTTCGCGAAACGAGTGCGCCACTTGCCGACTCCTCAGGGGGATTCCAGCTTTACAGCGCAATACGTCATTCGATACACAAATTGACAGCTTTGTGCTGTAGGCTCACGCGCACCCGTCAAGCCCGCCCCAAGGAGGCGAGAAGATGAGCATCGGGATGCTGATGAAGGAGGGGTCCGGCGCCGCTGCGTCGACGCCGACCGCGCGCAGCAACGAGGCGCTGCACGCCCGCCGCTTCGAGGGTGTCGTGCGCCCCTATCCGCAGTCGGACGTCGATCGGCTCCGCGGATCCATCCGCATCTCGTACACGCTCGCCGAGCTGGGGGCGCGCCGCCTCTGGGAGCTGCTCCACACCGAGGACTACGTCCACGCGCTCGGCGCGCTCACCGGCAACCAGGCGGTGCAGATGGTCCGCGCCGGCCTCAAGGCCATCTACCTCTCCGGCTGGCAGGTCGCCGCCGACGCCAACACCGCCGGCCAGATGTACCCCGACCAGAGTCTCTACCCGGTGGACTCGGTCCCCGAGGTGGTGCGTCGGGTGAACCAGGCGCTCCGCCGTGCCGACCAGATCGAACACGCCGAGGGGAAGTCCGGCCACTACTGGATGGCGCCCATCGTCGCCGACGCCGAGGCGGGCTTCGGCGGTCCCCTGAATGCCTTCGAGCTGATGAAGTCGATGATCGAGGCCGGCGCCGCCGGGGTGCACTTCGAGGATCAGCTCGCCTCGGAGAAGAAGTGCGGCCACATGGGCGGCAAGGTGCTCGTCCCGACCTCGCAGTTCATCCGCACGCTCGTCGCCGCGCGTCTCGCCGCCGACGTCTGCGACGTGCCGACCCTCCTGGTCGCCCGGACGGATGCCGACAGCGCGAAGCTCCTCCTCTCCGACGTCGACCCGCGGGACCGCGAGTTCATCGTCCCCGGCGAGCGCACCCCCGAGGGCTTCTTCCGCCTCCGCGGCGGGCTGGAGTACGCCATCGCCCGCGGTCTGGCCTACGCCCCCTACGCGGACCTCCTCTGGTGCGAGACCTCGCATCCGGACATCGCCGAGGCGCGCGCCTTCGCCGAGGCCATCCGGGCGAAGTTCCCCAACAAGCTCCTGGCGTACAACTGCTCGCCGTCGTTCAACTGGAAGAAGCACCTCGACGACGCGACCATCGCCCGCTTCCAGCGCGAGCTCGGGGCGATGGGCTACAAGTTCCAGTTCGTCACCCTCGCCGGCTTCCACGCCCTGAACTACTCGATGTTCAGCTTGGCGCGGGAGTACGCGAAGGACGGCATGGCCGCGTACAGCAAGCTCCAGCAGGCGGAGTTCGGCGCCGAGTCGACCGGCTACACGGCCACCAAGCACCAGCGCGAGGTGGGGACCGGCTATTTCGACGAGGTGGCGCAGGTGATCGCCGGGGGGGCGGCCTCCACGCTCGCGCTGAACGACTCGACCGAGAACGAGCAGTTCTTCGAGGCGCCGGCGAGGGCCACCGTCAAGGTCGCCTGACGCTCAGCCGCGGATGAGCTGGACGCGCGAAGGTCCCGGGCTGCCGGGCTGCGCCCGCGGTCGGGCGACGAGGTACTTGTAGCCGGTCCGCGACGCGGCGGTCGCCCCGCGCGGGCCGATGCGCACGTCCTTGGGGACGTAGAAGACCTCGCCTTCCTCCAAGAGCCGCGGGCCCCGGACCTGGAGGTGACAGCCGAACAGCAGCGCGGACTCGGCGCTGTCCAGCTCGACCTCGCTCCCGGCGTGGACGACGTCGAGCTCCAGATCTTCGCCTCCGGCCACCGCCATTCCCAGGGTGCGGTAGCTCCGGCGGTCCGGGGTGAGCGCCCAGTCGACGAACGCGCCGAAGGGGCGAGCCTCGAGATCGTCGGGGTCCCCGAGCCGCGCCCGCGCCTCGTCCCGGCCGAGCACCAGCCGTCCGGCGTGCTCGAGCAGGAGCGCGCTCCCGCCGGCGTCGAGCGCCGCGCGGAGGATCCGCACCAGGAGCCGCGTCGCCCCGCCCTGGGCCCAGGGGTCCGCTGCCTCGGGGCCGAGGAGCCGCCGCTCCTCGGCGGGGAGCACGCCCGAAGGCAGCACCTCCCACCGCACCTCGGGCAGCGCCGTGCCCGGCGGGAGGAGGCGGCGCTCGAGCTCGCCGGGCTCGGCCACGCGCCGCTCGCGCACGAGGACGTGCGCCCCGGGCCAGCGCGCCTCGACCAGCGTTCCACCCTCGGGGAGCGCCCGCGCCACGAGGCGAGCCCCGCCCGGAAGCCCCGGGCCGAGCGACTGCTGCCAGCGGGCGCTGCTCGCCCCGAGCTCCTCGGCGACGAGCACCGCCGCCCAGCCGAACGAGCGCGCCTGGGCCGGCTCGGCGCGCGCCGGATGGCCGGGGAGGGTGAGCCGCAGGACGCTGCCGTCGTCGCCGAGCTCGGCCATCGCGGTGAGACCGGGCACCGGATGGAAGCCCACCACCTCGCGCAGCGTGAAGGGAAAGGTCCGACCTCCGGTATCGAGCTCGCCCGCCGCGCCGTCCCAGCGGACGACCTGACCGGACAGCAAGGTGGGGCGCGAGGGGGAGGGGCCCGGGGAGTCCCCGGGCCCCGTCACGGCCTCAGGTCCTGACGAGTGGAGGTGGACGGGATCGAACCGACGACCTTCGCATTGCGAACGCGACGCTCTCCCAACTGAGCTACACCCCCGGACAACGGGACCGCCGGCTCCTATACGCCCCCCGGGGGGCCTGTCAACGCACCCCAGGCTTTCGACGAGGGTGGTTTCCCTCTAGATTCCGCGGAATTCGATGAGCCCTCCTCCCGCGAAGACGCTGAGTCCCCAGGAGCTCGCGAAGCTGGAAAGCGCGTTCAATTCGGATCCCGGCTCGGACGCCTACCGCCCGCTCGCCGAGGCCTACCTGGCGGCCGGCCGCTTCATGGAGGCGATGGTCGTTTGCAAGAAGGGCGTGAAGGCGCATCCCAACCGTCCCGACCCGCGGCTGCTCCTGGCGCGCGTCTACTCCGAGCAGGGCAAGGACAAGAAGGCCCTCGACGAGCTTCAGGGCGCCGTGGGCGTGGCGCCGACCGATCGCGCCGTCTTGCGAGCGCTCGCCGCCGTGCAGATGCGCTCGGGAGACTCGAGCGGCGGCAAGGCGACGCTGCAGAAGGTGTGGGACCTCGATCCGAAGGACCCCGAGACCGCGGCCGCCTTCGCCCAGTGGAAGATCGAGATGCCGAAGCCTCCGGCGCCTCCCGAGCCGCCGCCCGCGCCCGCAGGCATGGGCCGGCAGGCGCCACCACGCCTCTCCGAGACGGGGACACCGCAAGCGGGCGCTCGCACCCGCTCGGTCAACGGGATGCCGGTGCAGCGGGCCGCCCCGTCGCGCGTGGAGACCGAGGACGACGAGCCGGTCTCCGCCCCGGCGAGGAAGGGGCACGCGACGCGCTTCATCCTCACCGCCTTCGCGGCCGTGGCGATCATCGGCGGCTGGTACGGCTGGGGTCAGTGGAAGGCCGCCCGCGACATCAAGCTGAAGAAGTACCTGAAGGAGGCCAGCGAGCAGCTGCGCCACGACAGCTTCGCCTCGTACAAGAAGGCCACCGACGCGGCCTCCGCGGCCCTCGACATCGACCCCAACAGCGCCCTGGCCCACGGCTACCTCGCCTACGCCTACGCCATCCGCTGGGGCGAGCACGGCGATGGTGACGATGCGCGGCGCTTCGCCGAGGAGCACCTCGCCTCGGTCCGCCGCCTGGGTGACCAGGACAGCCGCTTCGCGGACGCCGCGGAGGCCCTGCTGGCGAACTACTCGGGCAAGGGCACCCAGGCGCTGGCCACGCTCGAGACCAAGGTCAAGGCGCTCGACGAGAAAGGCCAGACCAGCGCCTTCCTCGAGCTCACCCAGGGCATCGTCCAGATGTCGGTGGGTGACCTGGAGCGAGCCCGCGACAGCCTGGAGAAGGCGCAGCAGGCCGCCCCCAGCGATCCGCGAGTGTACGCCGCGCTGGGCACGCTCCATCGCCGCCTCGGGGATGCGCGCGCCGCCGACCAGAACTACGGCTTCGCGCTCCGCTACGAGAGGGACCACCCCGAGTCCCTCCTCGGCCGGGCCCTGCTCGCCCTCGACTCGGACAACGCCGGCGGATTCCCGGGCGCCGCCACCAACCTCAAGAAGCTCCTCGACGCCGACCCGCCACCGTCCCCACGGCAGCTCGCCGTGGCCCACCTGGCCCGCGCGCTTCTGGTCTCCCGGGTCCAGGCGGCCATCGCCGGCGTGCAGGCCGACGTCGGGAGAAGGCTGGCCGATGCGACCGGGGTGCCTCCGGACCGCGCCGCCGCGACCGCCCTCGCCGCCAAGGAGGACGAGGAGGGGTTCGCCCTGGACCGCAACAACCCCGAGCTGCACCTCCTCCGCGGCAAGCGCCTCCTGGTCGAGGGCCAGACCGACGCCGCGGTCCGCGAGATGCGCGAGGCGGTGAAGGCGGACCCGAGCCGTGCCCAGGCCTACGTCGACCTCGCCCGCGCCCTCATGCAGAAGCCCGACGGAGCGCGCGACGCCGAGGAGGCGCTGACCACCGCCATCCGCACCATGGGCGAGAGCCCGCGGCTGATGGTGATGCTGGGGCAGGTCTACTCCCGGCAGGGCCGGCTGGACGAGGCCGCGGCCCAGTACAACAAGGCGCTGGGGGACGGAAAGGCGAAGAACCCCGATGCGCGGCTGCAGCTCGGCATCGTCTACCGGGAGAAGAAGGACTACCCGAAGAGCGTCGACCAGCTCACCCGGGCGAGCCAGGAGTTCATCGGCCAGGGCTCGCGCATCGCCGAGTCGCTCACCGAGCTCGGCCGCACCTACGAGGCACAGGGCGACCGCACCAAGGCCGACGAGGCCTTCCGCCGGTCGCTCGAAACCGACCCCGGGGCCCCCGACACCTACTTCTTCTACGCCCGCTTCCTCGGAGCCGACCGGCGCACCCGGGAGAAGGCCCGCCTCACCGCCGCCAAGTACCTGGAGCTGGAGCCCCGCGGGGAGCACCTGGCCGAGGCCCAGGCCCTCGCCCGGTAGCGGGAACCGGGGCCAGGCCCTTGAAGGCAACCCCGGGGACGGGTAGAGGCAGGGGTTCCGCATGAACGTCCGTGCCCTGCCCAGGCCGGTGTCACCCGCTGCCGACCTGCTCGCGCTCACCAAGCCGCGCCTCTCCAGCCTGGTGCTCTGCACGCTGGCGGGCGGCATGTGGCTCGCCCCCGGGGAGCTGTCGGTGGGGCGGTGGGTGGTCACCCTGCTCGGCACCGCGGGCACCGTGGCCGCGGCCAACGCCCTCAACTGCTGGGTGGAGCGAGACCGCGACCGCTACATGGCCCGCACCCGGGGCCGGCCGCTCCCCTCCGGGCGGATGGAGCCCGGCGTCGCGCTGGGGTTCGGGCTGCTCCTCGCGGTGTTCTCCCTCCCGCTGCTCGCCCTGGGGAGCAACGGCCTCACCGGTTCGCTCGGATTCCTGGCGCTGGTGAGCTACGTGGCCGCGTACACGCCGCTCAAGCCCCGCAGCGCCGGGGCGATGCTGGTCGGGGCGATCCCCGGCTCGCTCCCGCCGCTCATGGGGTGGACCGCCGTCACCGGCCGGGTCGGCACCGGAGGGCTCCTCCTCTTCGGCATCCTCTTCGCCTGGCAGATGCCGCACTTCCTCGCGATCGCGCTCTTCCGCAAGGAGGAGTACCGGAACGCCGGCTACCGGGCGCTTCCGGTGGTGAGCGGCGACGACGCGACGCGGGTGTGGATGCTGATCTGGACCGTGCTCCTGGTCGCGATCAGCGTGCTCCTCTTGCCGTTCGGCGTGGCTGGCCCGTTCTACCTGGTGGTGGCGGTGGCGCTCGGCGCCGCCTTCCTCGTGCTCGTCGCCCGCGGCGTCCTGCGCCGGGAAGGGAAGCGCTGGGCGCGTCAGACCTTCCTCTTCAGCCTGGTCTACCTGGCCGGGCTCTTCGGCGCGCTGATGCTTTCGGGCCGCGCGCACTGAAGATTTCGAGCGTCTCTCCAGCGGGACGGCAGTCGACGAGTGGGCCCTCCAGGATTCGAACCTGGGACCAATCGGTTATGAGCCGACAGCTCTGACCGCTGAGCTAAGGGCCCGTCGGTGTGACCACATCCTGGTACACCGGCGCCATCCGGTCCACAGCGGACGAAACCTTGCCGGTTGGCGAGGGAGAGGGGAGCATCGGAGTGCTCTGGCCCGAGAGACGGTCGCCGTGCCGTGCCCTCGCGCACCCCGGGCCTCCGGAGGACAAGGGATGTCATTTCACCCGAGACTCGCCGCGCTGGGCCTCCTGGTCTGCGCGCTGACGGCCGAGGCAGCGCCGAAGGTCACCATCGCCCCCATCACCGGCGACAAGCGGTCGCAGGTGCACAGCCAGATCTCGGCCGCGCTCTGCCGCACGTATACGTGCGTCGCGTCGAGCCGCGTCTTCACCAAGAAGAAGCCCGACTGGAACAAGATGAAGAGCGCCGGGGTGACGGGCCTCCTGGTCGGCGGAGTCGCGAAGGCGAAGTCCGGAAAAGGGAAGGAGGTCCAGCTCTCCTGGCTCGACAAGCCGGGGAAGGCCGCGCAGAGCTGGTCCTTCCCGCTCACCAGCGCCGGCAAGCTCACCAGCTCGAGCCTGCAGACCCTCGGCTCGGACGTGGGCAACCTCACCTCGGGAGGTGGCGCGGCCGGCGTCGGCGCCGTCGGAGCCCTCGCCGCGGGCACCACCGCCGCCGCCGGTGACACGCTGGCCACCACCCCGCCCACCACCGGGCCCGGCGGTGCCGGTGCGATGGCCGCCGGGGCCGCCGCCGAGCCGCTCCCGCTACCCGTCACGCCCACCCCGCCTCCCCCGGGCGAGAAGTCGCTGGCCGACACGCCGGTGGCGGTGGATGCCGGCGCCAACCAGGGCTACGAGGCCCCGCGCCACCAGTGGCGCTTCGCGGTGGAGCTGGGCGCGGACTTCCTCAACAAGAACCTCAGCTACGGCAACCAGGCCGCGGGCTCGATCCTCCGGCCCTACAGCGCCAGCCTCTTCATCGCCCCGCACCTTCGCCTGGAGCTCTTCCCGCTGGCGTTCTTCGGCGACGGGCTCTTCGCCGGCATCGGGCTGTTCGGCGACTACTCGCTCTCGGTGGGGCTGAAGAGCAACTTCTCCAACGGCAGCGACAACACCAACAAGGGCACCACCTACAACAACTGGCAGGCCGGTCTGGAGTGGCGGCTCCGCTTCTGGAAGGACTCCGACCTCGCCTTCGTCCCGTTCTACGCCTACGGCAAGCAGCACTTCCTGACCGACGGCGATCCGCAGGGCGTCGGCTTCGCCGGGCTGCCGCAGATGAGCCTCTGGGGACACAAGATCGGCCTCCGGGTGGACATCCCCATCTCCAGCGGCTTCTGGATCATCGTCGGCGGCGACTACATCCTGTGGAAGACCAAGGCGCTGGCGGTGCAGGACAGCAGCGGGAACAACTCCACCAGCTTCACCGGCAGCTCGAGCGGCTTCGAGGCCGAGCTCGGCTTCCACATCGGCATCGCCGGGCCGTTCTCGATCCGCATCTACGGCATGTACAGCACGACGTCGTTCACCTTCGACGACGGCCAGCCGGGTGCGGCCGGTAGCGCGAGCGATCGCTACCTCGGCGGGCGAGCGATGCTGCGCCTGCAGTTCTAGGGGCCTACGCGCCCGTTTGAATGACGGGGCGCGTCGGTTCGTTTCAGGTGCAACGGGGGCGAATGCATCGCCCTCCTTCCCGAAAGGAACGTTGCACCCATGAAGCGTACCCTCCTCTCTGCCGTTGCTCTGGCTGCCGTCCTGCCGTTCGCCGCGTTCGCGCAGGCTCCTGCCTCCAGCACCACGGCGGCTCCGGCGACCAAGTCGGAGAGCAAGACCGAGTCGAAGGCCGCCACCCCGGCCGACGCCTCGAAGACCGAGAAGAAGGCCACCACCAAGAAGGCGAAGAAGGCCTCCCCCCGGCACAAGGCGGCCAAGCGGAGCGCGGAGCAGGCTCCGGCCGCGAAGTAGCAGCAGGCAGTCACCGCAGCACGGACGGCGGAGCTCCTGTCGCGGGCGCCGCCGTCTTCCTTTGCGGGAGGATCAGTCCTGCCGACGCCTCCGGGCGCTCGCCGTCCGTCGCGCCTTCTTCGGGCTGCCGGCCCCGGCGCGGATGCGGCGGTGGAGCGCCTCGTCCCCGATGGGAAGGAACGCCGAGCGAGGCACCCGTCCGCCGTCCACGACGCGCACCCCCTCGGCCCGGAGACGCCGGGCCTGCTCGGCCCGCACCTCCTCGGCCATCGTCCGGTCCGCGCGCAGCACGCGCCACCAGGGAAGCCGCGACCCGATGCGCCCCATCACCTTGCCGATGAGCCGGGCCCGGCCCGGCAGCCCGGCCAGCACCGCCACCCGCGAGTAGCTCAGCACCCGGCCGCGGGGGATGGCCCGCACCACCCGGGCCACGGTCCGGTGGAGCTCCTCGGGAGGCAGCAGCACGGAGGCCTCATACACGAGGCGCCCCACGGCCCCCGGGAGAAACGCGAAGGCCGTCCAGGGAGGTCCCGGGACGGCCTCGGGTCACGAAAGAGCGAGAGCGGCGGTTGCTTCAGCTGCCCTCGACGAACGAGCGGAGCCGCTTGCTCCGCGATGGATGGCGCAGCTTCCGGAGGGCCTTGGCCTCGATCTGCCGGATGCGCTCGCGGGTCACCTCGAAGTCCTGACCGACCTCCTCGAGCGTGTGGTCCGACTTCTCCCCGATACCGAACCGCATCCGGAGCACCTTCTCCTCGCGCGGGGTCAGGGTGGCGAGCACCTTCCGCGTCTGCTCGGCGAGGTTCATGTTGATCACCGCGTCCGAGGGCGAGACCAGGCTCTTGTCCTCGATGAAGTCCCCGAGGTGGGAGTCCTCCTCCTCGCCGATCGGCGTCTCGAGGCTGATGGGCTCCTTGGCGATCTTGAGGACCTTGCGGACCTTGTCCAGCGGGAGCTCCATCTTCTCGGCGATCTCCTCCGGGGTGGGCTCGCGGCCGATCTCCTGCACCAGGTAGCGGCTGGTCCGGATCAGCTTGTTGATCGTCTCGATCATGTGCACCGGGATGCGGATGGTGCGCGCCTGATCGGCGATGGCTCGGGTGATGGCCTGACGGATCCACCACGTGGCGTAGGTGCTGAACTTGTAGCCCCGCTTGTACTCGAACTTGTCCACGGCCTTCATGAGGCCGATGTTCCCTTCCTGGATCAGATCCAGGAACTGGAGCCCGCGGTTGGTGTACTTCTTGGCGATCGACACCACCAGGCGGAGGTTGGCCTCCACCAGCTCGGCCTTCGCCCGCTCCGCCTTGCGCTCGCCGACGCGGATCGCCTCGTAGTTCCGGCGGAGCAGCTCCACCGGGAGGTTGGCCTCCTCCTCGACCCGCTTGATCTTCCGCACCGCGGTGCGGACGTCGCGGTCGATGGCCTCCAGCTGCTCCTGGGTCACGTTGAGCCGCTTCTGCAGCTTCTTCGACGTCCCCGGGTTCTCCCGCGACTCGCGGAGCAGCGGCCGGAGCTCCTTCATCTCCACGCCCAGGCCGCGCTCCATCTGGCGGAGCTCGTCCTCGGCCTTCTCCACCCTCTCGATGAGCCCGCGGAGGTTGAGCACGATGCGGTCGATCTGCTTCTTGTTGAGCCGCATCTCCTCCAGCACTTCCATCATCTTGGTGCGGGCGTCGCGGATCTCCTGCTTGACCTCCTTGCGCTTGGCCTCGGAGAGCTTCTTCTTCCCGCTCAGCTCCTCCTCCAGCGCGTCCACCACCTCGGCGTGCTTCCGGATCCGCTCGATCTGCTTGCAGATCTGCTCGATTCGGTTCAGCTCGCTCTGGTTGAGCTGCGCGGCGGACTCGCCCTCGGCAGACTCACCCTCCACCTCGGACTCGGCCTCGCCCTGGTTCTCCTCGGGTGCGTCCTTCACCACCTCGCGGATCCGCAGCTTGCCGCTCCGGAGCCGGTTGCCCATGTCGAGGATGTCCGCCACCGCCAGCCGGCAGGCCAGCAGCGCCCGGAGGACCTCCTTCTCGCCCTCCTCGATGCGCTTGGCGATCTCCACCTCGCCCTCGCGGGTGAGGAGCGAGACCGAGCCCATCTTGCGCAGGTACAGACGCACCGGGTCGTTCGACTTCCCCCCGGGCTCGTCGTCCTCGTCCTTCTCCTCCTCCTCCTCGACCTCCTTCGCCGCCGGCTCCTCGGAGGCGGCCACCGTGGGCTTCGTCTCCGAGCCCTGGGCGGCCTTCTGCGCGTCGACGATCTCGATCTCGTTGTCCCCGAACATCGACATCACGTCGTCGATCTGGTCCGAGGAGACGATGTCCGCGGGGAGCGCGTCGTTGACCTCGTCGTAGGTCAGGTAGCCCTTGGCCCGGCCCGCCTCGAGGAGGTCCTTCACCTCCTTGCGGTCCGCGATGGGCTCTTCTTCCTCGGCCTCCTCGACCGCGTCGGGATCGACCTCGACCGCCGCCGCGAGCTCCTCGGCCTGCTCCTCGGGGTCCACCTCGTCGTGCGCCGCCACCGGCTTCTTCGCCCGCCGGGCGTCGGCCGCGGCCCGGCCTGCCGCCGGCTTCTTCTTCGGCTCCTTCGACCGCGAGGACGCCTTCAGCCGGGAGGACCGGGCGGCGGTGGTGGACTTGGACTTCTTGGTGGGCATCGGGCGACGGCTCCAGAAATTGATGTGCGAACGCGCGGTGTTATCACCGGAGCGCGCACGGTCACAAACGCTAGAACGAACGGGAGGGCGGGGGCTTCTCGGACTCCGGACCTCGCGCCGTGGTCGCGGCCTCCAACTGGCGCTTCAGCCTCAGTAATTCCCCCCGCTCCTCCTGCAACCTTTTCGTCTCCTCGTCCAGCTCGTGCGCTCCCACCAGAAGCGCGGTGCTCCGCGCGATGTGGTCCAGCCGCTCCTTGACCCGGGCCAGCTTCAGACGCCTCGAGAGGGTCTCGAAGGCCTCGGGCAACTGTTGGGCATCCCTCGGAAGGAGCCCCTGGGCCGCCTCGACGCTCGCCCGGAGCCGGGGGCTCGCCCCCTCGAGCGCGTCCGCCGGGGCCGCCCCCGTCTGGAGCTGGGCCAGGATCGCCCGCAGCCCGGGGTGGGTGACCTCGTCCAGCACCTCCGATGCCGCCTCGCCCCGGATCAGCTCCGGCCGGGTGAGGAACAGCGCCGCGAGCGCCGCCTCGGCCCGATCGAGCGGCCGCTCCACCCGGACTGTGGGTGTGGCCCCCGCTGGCTTGGGAACCGGGCGGACCGGGGCCCCCTTGCCGCGTAGCCCTGCCTCGAGCTCCGCCGCCGGAAGCCCCGTGTAAGCGGCCAGTCCGGAGAAGAACGCCGACCGGAGGAGCCCCATCGGCAGCTCGGCCACCACGGGTCGGAGCCGCCCCAGGGCCTCCATCTTCCGCTCGAACGTCGCCGAGCGCCCCTCCGGGAGCAGGGTCCGGAACAGGTGCTCCGAGAGCGGCACCGCCGCGTCCAGGAGCGCCCGGACCGCGTCCCCACCTCGGCTCCGGGCGAAGGTGTCGGGGTCCTCACCCTCGGGCAGGAGGGCCACCCGCGCCGAGGACCCGGCGGCGAGCAGCGCCGGGGCCAGCCGCTCCACGGCCTTCCGGCCGGCCTCGTCCCCGTCCAGGAGGAGGATCAGCTCGCGCGCGTCCACCCGCTGGAGCTGGGCCAGGTGCCCGGGGGTGAGCGCCGTCGAGCAGAGTGCGACCGCGTGCTGCACCCCGGCCTGGTGGAGCCCGATGACGTCGAAGTAGCCCTCCACCAGGACCGCGCTCCTCCGCCGGCGGACCTCGTCCCGCGCCCGGTCCAGGCCGTAGAGCGTGTCGCTCTTGGCGTAGAGCCGCGACTCCTTCGAGTTCAGGTACTTCGGCCCCTGGTCCCCCACCAGCAGCCGCCCGCCGAAGGCCACCGTCCGCCCGTCGGGCGCACGGATGGGGATGATCAGCCGGCCCCGGAACACGTCGTAGGCCCCGTCCCCGCGCGTCCGCCGCTGGACCAGGCCCGCCTGGAGCCCGAACTCGAGCAGGCCCCGCGCGAGCAGCGCATCGGCGAGCCGGCTCCACGCCTCGGGAGCCCAGCCGAGCCCGAAGGTCCGAGCCGTCTCCTCCGAGACGCCCCGGGCAGCGAGCGCCTCGCGGGCCACCTTTCCCTCCGCCGGGTCCCAGAGCAGTCCCTTGAAGTGCTCGAGGGCGAGGTCGGTCACCTCGCGCAGGTGCTGCCGCTCGCGCGCCGAGGGGTCCTCCGCGGCCGCCAGGTCCACCCCCACCTCGCGGGCGAGGTCCCGCACCGCGTCCACGAAGGTCTTCCCCAGGTAGCGCTGCACGAAGGCGATGGCGTCGCCGCCGGCCTGGCACCCGAAGCACTTGAAGCGCTTCAGCTCGGGCGTCACGTAGAACGAGGCGCTCTTCTCCTGGTGGAATGGACAGCGGCCCTTGAAGCTCTTCCCCGACCTCTTCAGCTCGACGTGCCGGCCCACCAGCGCGACCAGGTCCACGCGCTCGAGAATCTCGTCGATGGTGTGCTCGGGGATGGGCACGGCGCCTCCGGACTCTAGCCCTCCGCGGTGACGGAAAGTCGCGAGCGACTCGTCCGCTGGCTCACCGCGGCGTCAGCTCGGCCTTCACCGCCTCGGACACCGCCTTGCCCTCGGCCCGGCCCTGCACCTTCGGCATCAGCGCCTTCATCACCGCGCCCATGTCCTTCGGCCCCTTCGCCCCGACCTGCGAGATCGCCGCCCGCACCTCGGCGCGGAGCTCGTCCGCCGACAGCTGCGCCGGGAGGTACGTCTGCAGCCGGCCGATCTCCTTCTCCTCCCTCTCCGCCAGCTCGTTGCGGCCTCCGGCCCGGAACTGCTCCACCGAGTCGCGACGCTGCTTGATGAGCGTCTGGATCACCGCCACCACGCCCGCATCCTCGAGCGGGTGCCCGCCGGGCTCGACCTCCTTGTACTTCACGGCGCTCTTGAGCATCCGCAGCACGCTCGTGCCGAGCTCGTCCTTGCCGCGCATCGCTTCCTTCAGATCGGCGTCGATGCGTTCCTTCAGGGTGGGCATCCCAGGTCTCCTCGGCACGACGCCCCCTCGCCTTCCGGGGGGCGCCGCATTGCGCACGCTAGAACGACTTGCGCTGCTTCTTCACGGCGCGCTTCTTCGCCGCCAGCGCCTTCTTCTTCCGCTTCACGGAGGGCTTCTCGTAGTGCTCCCGCTTGCGGATCTCGGAGAGAATGCCGGCCTTCTCCGTCGCCTTCTTGAAGCGCTTCAGCGCGCTCTCGATCGACTCGCCTTCCTTCACTCGGATTCCAGGCATGCTCGGGGTCACCTCCCTCCGTCAGGATTGGACAGCGGGACTCTCCATGGCCGATGCCGCCGCCGAACGCAAGGGGCGCGACCCGATGGTCTCGCTCCCGTCGGGGTCGCTGCTCAGCTCCGCTCGCCGGCGATGACCCGCTCCATCGCCCGACGGATCGCCGGGAGCGCGCGGTGCACCCCGAGGACGTGCATGAGCTTCGTCACCGCCGCGACCGAGGTCATGTCGCCGCCGCCGATCGCCCCCGCCGCGAGCGCCGCGGAGCCTCCCTCGTAGAGCGACAGGTCCACCGCGTTGCGCGGCGCCTGGCTGACCACGACCACCGCCACCCCCCGGCGCCGTGCTTCCTCGAACACCGGCTTCAGCGACCGGCCTCCCGCCTCGTCCACCGGCACGTTCCCCGCCCCGTAGGCCTCCACCACCAGCCCCCGCATCCGGCCGAGCAGCGCGAGCGGCAGCGCCGGGTCGAGGCCCGGGTAGACCTTGAGGAGGAAGACCCGCGGGTCGAGCCGGTCCACCAGCCGCAGCCGGCGCGGACGGAGCCCCTTCGCGAAGTGCGCGGTCACCCCCAGCGTTCCCAGGAGGGGGAAGTTCGGGCTCTCGAACGCGTCGTAGTCCGCCACCGCGGCCTTCAGGGTCCGGTTCCCCCGGTAGAGCTTGCTGTCGAAGCAGACCGTCACCTCCGGAGGCCCGCGCAGCGCCGACGTCACCGCGTCGATGAGGTTCAGCCGCGCGTCGGTCCGCACCTCCTTGAGCGGCCGCTGGCTCCCGGTCAGCACCACCGGCCGGTCCAGCCCCGGGAGCAGGAAGGAGAGGGCGCTCGCCGTGTAGGCCAGCGTGTCCGTCCCGTGCGTCACCACCGCCCCGTCGAACTCCGGCAGTCGCCGGGCCAGCACCCGGGCCAGGTCCACCCACGACTCGGGCTGGATCTCGCTCGAGTCCTGGTTGCTGAACAGCTCCAGCCGCACCGCCGCCAGCTCGGCCAGCTCGGGCACGCGCTCCCGCAGCGTCCGGGCGAACGGCGCCGGGCGGAGGGCCGAGGGGCGACCCCCGGCCATCCCCAGGGTGCCGCCGGTGTGCAGCATCAGGATTCGGGGACGATCGGGCACGGGCCTCGTCCCCCAGTTTCAGCAGCCCCGACGGCCGCCTTGCAACTCCTCCGGGCGGACGTGTAGCAAGCGGCTGTGGGCAACTCCCCCGTCTCCCGCTGGCTTCTCGCGGCAGCCGTCCTGGCCGGTCCGGCCCTGACTCTCGCCGCGGGACAGGAAGCTCCCTCCGTCGACACCTCCGCGCTCTCCCCCGCGGCCCGCGCCGAGTACGACCGCGTGCTCGAGGACGAGTTCTGCGGCTGCGGCGCCCCCCATTCGCTCGGGCAGTGTCTCAAGACTCACGCCGACTGCCACCACAGCCGCCGGCTGGGGCAGATCGCCGCGATCGAGGCCGCCCGCGGGGTCACCGCCGCCGAGATCGGCGTCGAGCTCGCCCGGTACGACCAGGGCTTTCGCGATCCGCGCCAGTCCTTCAAGGCCGACGAGCGGCAGTGCCGCGGCAAGGGCGCCGTCACCCTGGTGGAGTTCTCGGACTTCGAGTGCCCCCACTGCGCCATCCTGCGCCCCATCCTCGAGAAGTTCGCGACCGACAACGCCTCGCGCGTCAAGCTCTGCTGGATGAGCTTTCCCCTCACCCAGCACCCGAACGCCATGCCCGCAGCCCAGGCCGCGCTCCTCGCTCGCGACAGGGGCAAGCTCTGGCAGGTCCATGACGCCATCTTCGAGGCCCAGGGCAGCCTGTCGCCGGACGTCATCCAGGACATCCTCGGCAAGGCCGGCGTCTCCGCCGCCGACTGGCGCAAGGCCCAGGCGGACAAGACCTACCGGGAGCAGGCCGAGAGCCAGCGCGCCGCGGGCGTCGCCGCGGGCGTCAATGCCACCCCGACCGTGTTCGTCAACGGCCGCAAGCTCGACCTGCTGCTCTCCGCCGAGATCCTGGGCATCACCGTCGACGACGAGCTGGACTGGCAGAAGACGCACGGCACCTGGACGGCCGCACGGTGAGGCACGCCCCGACGCCATGACCGCCCGCATCCGCGTGGAGCCAGGTGGGCGCGTGGTGCCGGACGCCGAGGCCTCGGGTGAGCTCGAGGCGAGAGCCGGGAGCTTCGTCCTCCTGCCCACCGCGCCGGACCTCCTCGCCGCCCTCCGCCAGCCGTCCGAGGGAGGCCGGAGCAAGGGCCCGCGGGTCGTCCTGATGGGCGATGCCTCGGGGTTCCCGCTCTCGGACCTCATCGCCTTCCTCAGCCAGTCCCGCTGGACGGGCACGCTCCGGCTCCACGCTCCCGGCGGCGAGCGGTCGGTGGTCCTCAAGGACGGAGAGGTGAGGGGAGCGAGCAGCGAGGACCCCGCCGACCGGCTGACCGAGATCCTCGTCCGGCTGGGGCATGCCGCCCGCCGCGACATCGACGAGGCGCTCCACGACAACCCTCCGAGCCGCGTCGGCCGAGCGCTCGTCGACCGCGGGCTGCTCCAGCCGCACGATCTCTGGGCCTGCGTCACCCAGCAGGTGGCGGAGATCTTCCACGCCATCGTGCTCGCCCGCGAGGGCGCCTTCACCCTCGTCGACCAGGAACTGGACGAGCGCGCCGGCCCGGCCGTCCAGCTCTCCACCCAGAGCCTCCTGATGGACGCGATCCGGAGGATCGACGAGCTCCAGCACTTCCGGCAGCGCATCCCCCACGGCCGCGTCTACGTGACCAAGAAGCGGCCCAGCGACGGGAAGCTCCACCCCGACGAGGACCGGCTCCTCGGCCTCGCCAACGGGCAGCGCACGGTGCTCGAGCTGGCCCAGGCCGCCAAGCTCAGCGAGTTCGACGCCACCAAGATCCTCTTCCGGCTCCTCGAGGGCGGCTATGCGTCGGTGAGCGAGCTCAAGCACGGCGAGCCACCCGCTCCCGCGCGGAAGAGGGGCGCCGAGTCCGAGCCTGCAATCCGCGTGGTCGCCACCTTCGAGGAGATCTTCGCCGAGGTCCTCCGCGAGGTCGCCTCCCAGGGAATGGCCAGCGAGTTCCTCGCTGCCGCCAACGCCGCCCTCGAGAGCAGGACCCTCTCCGATTCGCCGGTGCTGGAGAACCTCCGCCTCGGGCCCGACGGTCGCTTCGACGCCAAGAAGCTCCTCGAGGCGTACGCCCGGGCCCGTCCCTCGCTGGGGAGCGAGCCGGTCGCCTCGCTCCGCCAGGCGCTCTCCGACGTGATGTTCTTCCTGCTCTTCCAGGCCGGCGAGCTGCTGGAGTCGCGCGCGGACGAGGACCTCGCGCGACGGGTCAAGGACCTCCTCGCCACCCTCGATTGAGCCCCGGTGCGCTCCGGCTGACCGCGCCCTTGCCCGGCACCGGCGGCCGCCTCCGCGCGACGCCCGACGACTTCGAGGTCGAGGAGATCCCGGCCTACCTCCCCTCGGGTCAGGGAGAGCACCTCTTCCTCTGGATCGAGAAGGTCGGACTCGACACGCCCGAGGCCGCCGCGCGCATCGCCTCGACGCTGGGGCTGCGCGCGGACGACGTCTCCTGGGCCGGGCTCAAGGACCGCATGGCGCGGACCCGCCAGTGGCTCTCGGTCCCGGCCCGGGCCGAGCCCGCGCTCGAGCTGCTCGCGGCGGCGCCGGACCTCCGGGTCCTCCGGCACGCCCGGCACGAGAACAAGCTGCGGGCGGGGCATCTCCGGGGGAACCGCTTCCGGATCCGCATCCGCGATGCCGAGCGACCGGAGGCGGTGGGCCCGGTGCTGGAACGCCTCGCCGCCCAGGGGCTGCCCAATGCCTTCGGGGAGCAGCGGTTCGGCCGGGGGGACACCGCGCTGCGCGGCCGCGCGCTGGTCCTCGGCGAGCGGCTGCCGAGACGGCCGAACGCGTTCGAGCGGAAGCTCTACGTCTCGGCGTACCAGGCGCTGCTCTTCAACCGGCTCCTCGAGCACCGGCTCCACGCGGGAACCCTCCGGCGCGCCCTCGCCGGGGATCTGATGAGGAAGACCGACTCCGGCGGCCTCTTCATCTGCCGGGAGCCGCCGGTGGACCAGCCCCGGGTCGAGCGCGGGGAGATCGCCCCCACGGGTCCGGTGTTTGGCTGGAAGATGGAGCGGCCCGAGGGCGACGTCGACGCGGCCGAGCAGGCGGTGCTCGCCGCCGAGGCGCTGAGGCTCGACGGCTTCCGACGGTTGGGCAGCATCGCCCAGGGCGCGCGACGGGCCTACGCCGTTCCGGTGAACGACGTCCGGTGGTCGATCGACGGCTCGAGCGTGGAGCTCGCGTTCACGCTTCCCGCCGGCTCGTACGCGACCGTCCTGCTCGACGAGGTGATGAAGCCGCCCTGAGACTGCCCGCGCCTCACCCGAGGGTGTCGAGGAACAGCGCTCCCTGGTGCGCGACGTAGGAGAGCATCCCCACCTCGTACTCGGTGAACACCGGCGTCTCGCGGCGGTTCACCAGCTCCATGCAGCCGAAGGTCCGGCCGTGGGCGATGATCGGGGAGCAGAGGATGCTCCGCGTCTCGTAGTGCACCCGGTCCGAAACCCCGCGGTAGTAGCGAGGGTCCTTCTGCACGTCGGACAGCGCCAGCGAAACGCCCTCCACCGCGCAGAACCCCACGATGCCCGTTCCGGCTGGGATGACGATCTTCGCGTCGAGGATCTCCTGCGCCTTGGGCCCCCGCACCACCACGAAGCGCAGGTCGCCCGAGACCAGCTCGCTCGAGAACACGCTTCCCGCCTCGACCGGGATCTTCTCCATCGCCAGGTCCAGCAGGAAGCCGAGCCCATCGGCCGCGTCGCGCCGCTGGTAGACGCCCTGCACCCGCTCGAAGAGCTCGGCCAGCACGTCCTCCATCTGCGCCGCCGGCGAGCGCGCCGGCTTGCGGCGACCGATGGGACCGACCGGCGGCTTGGAGCTGGAAACCAGCTCCGTCGTCGGCGGCAGCACCACCCGCGGCGTGCTCATCGGCGTCGGCCGCGAGGCCATCGGCGAGGTCGGCCGGTCCGGCGCCCGGAGCACCGTCGGGTCCAGCGGCGGCACGTCCAGCCCCGACGTCACGTGAGGGTCCTTCACCTCGCGCGCGATGCCCACCAGCGGCAGGTCCGGCCGCTCCGTCCGCTTGACCGGGTCCACCATCGCCGCGCTCGGGGGCGGCACCACCGGCTCCGGCGGGACCGGCGTGCCGACCGGGGTGGGCCTCGGCTTCACCTTGACCGCCGCGGCCTCGGCATCGCTCAGCTCGCGGATGCGAAACACCCGGGAGCTGCTCGCGTCCGTCACGTGCACCGAGCCGTCGTCCTGCACGTCGACCAGCACGTTGTGCGGGACCAGCCCCTGCTCGCCGAGCCGGTGGAAGCCCGTCTTCAGGGCCTGCATCCAGTTCGCTGCGTCCACGCGGAGCGTGACGTCGAAGCTGCCGGGCTCGCCGGCGGGAATGAAGACCTCGAAGCGCGCCATCGGTGCCCGAGGGGCTAGCAGAGGGCGCCCACGCGCTGCAACGGCGGACGGGTCGGACGGGCCCCCTGCCTTGGGGGGCCGAGCCCTCATCGGGGGTTAGCGCGGGGCCGGAGGGCGGGGCGGCTCGGCCCGGGTGGCCGCGGCGATCTCCCGGACCGCCACCCGCGCGTGGCTCCGGAAGACGGCGAAGTCCTGCCCCGACTCGGTCGTCACGTCCGTCACCTGGTCGATGAAGGTCGTCCCGTCCCTCAGCTCGATGGCGACCGGCCGCTTCACCAGCACCGCCTCCTCGAGCACGTCGATGAAGCTGCAGCTCCCCAGCGCGTCCTGTTCGAGCCTTCCCATGTCCGGCGCGTGGAACTTCGACCTCTCGGGCTCCTGCTGCAAGGTGTAGCGTCCGGGGCGCGATGACACCCGACGAGTTCCGCGCACTTGGACACCAGCTCATCGAATGGGTGGCCGCCTACCGCGAGCGGCTGGCCGAGCTTCCGGTCATGAGCCAGGTCCAGCCCGGGGAGGTGCGGAGCCGCTTCGAGGCCGCTCCGCCCGAGCACCCCGTCCCGCTCGAGCGCCTCCTACCCCGGCTGGACGAGGCCATCGTCCCCGGCATCACTCACTGGAACCACCCGCGCTTCTTCGCCTACTTCCCCTCGAACACCCTGCTGCCCTCCGTGCTCGCCGACCTGGTCTGCGCCGGCATCGGCGCCCAGGGGATGAGCTGGCAGACGAGCCCCGCGGCCACCGAGCTCGAGGAGGTGGCGATGGAGTGGCTCCGCCAGCTCGTCGGGCTTCCGCCGACGTTCACCGGCGTCATCCAGGACACGGCCAGCACCGCGACGCTGGTCGCGCTCCTCTGTGCCCGAGAGCGCACCACCGGCCACGGGCAGGTCCGTGGCGGGCTCCAGGCCGAGGCCTCGCCGCTCACCGTCTACACCTCGGAGATGGCGAACAGCTCCATCGAGAAGGCCGCGCTGCTCGCCGGCTTCGGGCGCGAGAACCTCCGCCTCCTCCCCACCGACGCCGAGCACGCGCTCCGCGCCGATGCCCTCGCGCAGGCGCTGGAGGAGGACGTCGCCCGCGGGAAGCGACCTTGCGCCGTCGTCGCCACGGTGGGCAGCACCGGCACCACCGCCATCGACCCGGTGGCCCGCATCGGCGAGCTCGCCCGCGCCCGCGGAGCCTGGGTCCACGTGGACGCCGCGATGGCCGGCACCGCCATGAGCTGCCCCGAGCTCCGCTGGATGTGGGAGGGCGTCGAGCAGGCGGACTCCGTCGTCTGGAATCCGCACAAGTGGCTCGGAATCGGCTTCGACTGCACCGCCTACCACGTGCGCGACCCCGACCACCTGGTCCGGGTCATGGCCACCGACCCGAGCTACCTCCGGACGGCCCAGGACGGCGCGGTGAGGAACTACCGTGACTGGGGCATCGCCCTCGGCCGCCGCTTTCGCGCCCTGAAGGTGTGGTTCGTCCTCTCCGCGCTCGGCGTCGAGGGGATCCGGGCGGAGGTTCGCCGCCACCTGGCCCTCGCCCGCGCCCTCGCCGACCGCGTGGATGCCACGCAGGGCTGGGAGCGGCTCGCCCCGGTGCCGCTCCAGACCGTCGCCTTTCGCCACCGGCCCCCCGGCGTCGAGGGCGCCGCGCTCGACGCCCACAACCTCGCGCTCGCCCGAGCCGTGAACGCCTCCGGGCGGGCCTACCTCACCCCGGCGGTGATCAAGGGAGTCCAGCTCCTCCGAGTCTCGGTGGGCGCGACCGCCACCACCGCCGACGACGTCGCGGCGCTCTGGACGCAGCTGGTCGACACCGCGGCCACCCTCGCCGCTCGCCGCTGAACGGGGGCCCGCGCGACGGAGCGCGCGCATTGGACAGGGGCCGGCGCCCCGGGGACGATGCGGGCCCTCCGCCCGTGCTCCTCGCCGCCGCCCTCGGTCTCACCCTCGCCGCCAGCGCCGCCCCGCCCCAGCCGGACGAGGCCACGCTGCAGGCGCTGCTCGACTCGGTCCGGGGGCGGCCGCTCGATGGCCGGCTCCTTGGCCTGAGCGAGCGCTTCCTCGGGACTCCCTATGCCCACTCCCCGCTCGGCGAGGGCGAGGGCCAGGACCCAGACCCGCGCCTCCGCCTCGACCGCGTGGACTGCCTCACCTTCGTCGAGACGGTGATGGCGCTCGCGCTCTCCTCCTCGGTGGAGGACGTCGTGCACGTCCTCGACTCCATCCGCTACCGGAACCGGCCCGACTACGCCGGACGGAACCACCTCATGGAGGCGGAGTGGCTGCCCTCCAACGCCGCCAAGGGCCTGGTGCGCGACGTGACTGCCGGGCTCGCACCGGATGCGGTTCGCCCTGGTGGGAAGGTCATCGGACCCGAGGCCTGGGGCTCCACCACCGCCCGGGCCCTGGCGCTCCCCCCCGAGGCGCGACCCACCGGGCACTTTCCGCTCGCCATCGTTCCGGTGGACGAGGTCCTGGCCCGTGCCCCTCGCTGGCCGTCGGGCACGCTGCTCCTCGTGGTGCGGGAGGACGCGCCGTGGCGCATCACCCGGGTGAGCCATCTCGGCTTCGTCGTCCAGCGCGAGGGACGGACCTACCTCCGGCACGCCACCCGCGGGTGGAAGGACGGCGTCGTCGACGAGGAGCTGTCGCACCTCCTCGCTCGCCACGCCCGCTACCGCTGGAAGATCGAGGGGGTGTCGCTCTGGGAGGTGAGCGACCCCAGGCTCGCGGCCCGGGCAGTCTCCAGCACCGCGCATTGATTGCGCGTCAGGCGGGCTTGCTGCCCTCGGTCTCGCGCTCCTCGTCCTCGGCCGCCCGCTCCGCCTCCGGGGCTTCCTCGGCGAGCCGGCGCCGCTCGGCCTCCACCAGCTGCCGGGCCCGGGTCACGTTCTCCTCCAGCACGCTGAGCTCGAACCAGGGCAGCGCCCACCCCGTCCCGAGCTGCTCCACCCCGGAGCCACCCGGGTGATCCGTCCGCAACACCGACATCCCCGCCCCCCGGAGCACCGCCTCCAGGGCGTCGGCCGTGAAGGGATCCTCCGCCTGGGCCACCTGTACGAATCGCTCCGACTCGGGGTTGCCTTCCATGGCCGATCACCTTAACAGGCGAAGCAGCTCCAAGGAGGCTTCTCCGATGCAGCTGCTGGTACGAGGCGTTCACATCCAGGTCACGGACGCGCTCCGCGAGTACTGCGAGATCCACATGCGGCGCGCGCTGGACCGGGTGCTGGGACAGGAACCCGCGGTCCAGGTCGAGGTGCACCTGGTCGACACGAACGAGAGCAAGGGAGGCATGGACCTGGAGGCGCGCGTCACCGTGCACGTGCCGGGTCACCCTGCGCTGCAGGTCACGGAGCGGTCAGACGAGATTCACCGCGCCATCGCCGCCGCGTCCGATCGCATCGAGCGTGCGGCGAAGAAGTACCTCGATCGGAAGCACGACCACTCCGGCCCCTCACTCGCAGATCTCCCCACCGACGGGAGCTGACGCGTCCGTGCGAGGGCTCGGCGAGGGGCTGCTTCCCTTGCTGGTCCGCGCACCGGCGGCCTATAAACAAGGGCCACTCGACTGCCCCAAAGGAAGGGGATGTCCCGCTTCAAGCTGCTTCTGTTCGCGCTGCCGGCGCTCGCGCTCTGGCTGGCGGACCTCTCGCTCACTGCATCGTCCTTCAGCGAGAAGGCGGAAACGCAGGCCGCGGCGTACGCCCAGCGTGGCGTGGACGCCGTGTCCGTGCGCCTCGCGGGCCGCCGGGCCGAGCTGCAGGGTCTCGCGCTCCGTCTGGGGAGCTCGCCGGGCGCGTTCGTCACCGCCGAGGCACTCCGGGGTGGCAAGGCCGACCTCGCCATCGAGCGGATGTCGAGCGTACGCCGGAACGCCGCGGATGCGGTCTCCAACGCCCTCCGCCCCGGCCTGGTGCTCGGCGTGCGCACCGACACCGGCACGGTCTTCGCCCGCGGCGCCCAGCCCCCCGTGGAAGCGCTGGCCGGCCTCGACCCCGACTCGGTCGCGGGCGCGGGGAGCGACGGACAGACCCGCGAGGCGTTCGGGACGACCTACCTCTTCTTCTCTTTTCCGCTCCTCGGCTCGGACAAGGAGGCCCGCGCCCAGGGGATGCTCGTCGTCGGCGGGCCGCTGCTCCCCGAGGGCACCGCGGACCAGGTCGCGCTCGAGACCGGTCTCTCCGCGCTCGGGGTTGTTCAGGCCGGAAAGCTCGTCTCCAGCGGCGGGCCGGAGAAGGCCCGGCTCCCGGACGCCCTCCGCGAGACTCCGGTGGGCAAGAGCGCCGTCGTCGTGCGTGGCCCGGCTGGCTCGCTCGGGTTCCTGCGGCTGCCCCTCTTCGCCTCCGGGCCGGACCCAGCGCTCCGGGTCGCGCTCCGCCGCGGGGTGCCCGGACAGCCGCTGGAGGCCCTGGCGCTGGTCAGCACCGAGCCCGCGATGTCCGCCATCGCCGACACGCAGCGGTTCAGCCTCGGGGCGATGCTCTTCCTCCTCGCCGGGCTGGTCGCCCTCTGGCTGTGGATCGGCCAGGAGACCCCGCTCCGCACCCAGCTCCAGGAGGACACCGAGCCGGGCCCCCGCCGCCGCCGGGGCCTGTTCGGCCTGAGCACCGCGCCGCCGCCGGTCTTCCGCGCCCCCGAGACCGACACGCGGCCTCCCGAGCCGCGTGCTCCTGCGCCGGTGGGGCGCGCGCGCACCTCCGTCGAGCTCGACGAGGCCCCGGAGCCGCCGCTGCCGCCGCCGGAGCCAACCCCGGTCGAGGAAGGCGGCACCGCCCTCGAGCCGTTCCCCGAGTCCGATGGGCTCCCCGGGCCCGGGACGCCGCGCGAGGGGCCCAGGGACGACCTGGCCGCCCTCCTGGACGCGATGCCTCCGCCTCCGGAGCCGACGCCCGTGCCGATCCGCCCTCCCTCGCAGCGGCTGTCCCCGGCGCCGGCCACGCCGCCCCGCCCGGCCGCGCCCAAGGCTCCACCGCCTCCAGCGCCGCTCGACTACGACCACCAGCCCACCACCGCCTACCCGGTGCCGAACCTGCCGGACTTCAACCTGCCGCCCGCCGCGGCGCTCGGTCCGGCCGCCAACGCCATCCCCGAGGCGACGCGGGTCGCCGACGTGTCCCCGGAGCTGCTGGCCTCCAGCCGGGTCTCCGGCCCGCGTCCCCAGCCCCTGCCGAAGCCGGTGCTTCCCGACGAGGCGCACTTCCAGGACGTCTTCCACGAGTTCCTCGCCGTGCGCGAGCGGTGCGGCGAAAGCGGCGACGGCCTCACCTTCGAGAAGTTCGCCGGGAAGCTGCGGAAGAACCGCGATCAGATGGTGCAGAAGTACGGCTGCCGCACGGTGCGCTTCCAGGTCTACGTGAAGGACGGACGCGCCGCTCTCAAGGCGACCCCGGTCCGGGAGTAGCCGCCTCCGCCCGGGGGATGCGCAGCCGCAGCAGGGCTCCGCCCGTCGTCGCCCCGTCCACCTCCAGCGTGCCTCCGTGACCCTGGGCGATGCGCGCTCCGAGCGCCAGGCCGAGGCCCGTCCCGCTGGCCTTGGTGGTGATGCCGGGCTCGAGCACCCGGGCGCGGTCCTCGGAGGCGATGCCGGGCCCGGTGTCCTCCACCTCGAGCAGGGCCCAGCTCCCCTCGGCGCGGGTCCGCACCGTCACCCGGCCTCCGGAGGGCATGGCCTCCTCGGCGTTCCGGAGGAGGTTGTGGAGCAGCTGCGCGAGCTGGTCACGGTCCGCCCTGACCGGTAGCGGCGGCCCGGGCTCCCACCGGAGCGCGACCGAGGGCCGGGCGCCGGCGACGCCGAGGGCCTGCTCGGTCCAGGAGGTCAGGTCCAGGGGCTCGAGCTGCGCCGCGGGCAGCCGGGCGAATCGGGCGAAGGCGTCGATGGTGCGCCGGAGCCGCTCCACCTCCTCGAGCATCGCCGGGGCACTCTCGACGAAAAGCGCCTCGAACCGGGGGTCGCGCGCCGAGCGGGCCGCGAGCAGCGTCTCCAGCGACATCTGCAGCGGGGTGAGCGGGTTGCGAAGCTCGTGGGCGAGGCTCCGGGCGACGCCCTCCCACGCCGCGGCCTGCTCCGCCGCCCGGAGCGCCCGGGTGGCGTGACCGAGGTCCTCGGTCATCCGGTT
Source organism: Myxococcaceae bacterium (assembly GCA_035501615.1). Taxonomy (GTDB): domain Bacteria; phylum Myxococcota; class Myxococcia; order Myxococcales; family Myxococcaceae; genus RPRB01. The sequence continues at coordinate 50,099 of DATJVY010000019.1, read as the reverse complement.
GAAGGCGTCGACCAGCACCCGCACCTCGCCGGCGCCCGCCGCGGGCACGCGCGTGTCGAGAGCGCCCGCGGCCACCGAGCGCACGCCGGCGGTGAGGGCCTCCACCGGCCGGGTGATGGCGCGGGCGACGAGGAGCCCCCCGAGCAGCGCCAGCCCGAGGCCGAGCGCCCCGGCCGCGAGCAGCGCCCGGAGCAGGGTGGCCCGCGTCTCGTCCACCGCCGCGCTGCCCACCGCGAGGCGGAGCAGCGCCGCCCCGAGGGGAACCTGCCTCTGCACCGTCCGGCCCTCGGCCGTGCCGGCCACCGCCGGGGCGAGCCCGGGGCCCTCGAGCTCGACCCGGGCGCCGGTGAGCCCGGCCAGCCGGGCCACCCAGGCGTCGTCGAGCACCCGTCCCCCGACGAGGGTGACCGAGGCATGGGCGGCCTCCACCGAGCGGGCAGCGGCGAGCGCCGGCCGGAGCTGGACGCCGTCCGGACGCTGCACCTCGACCGGGACCACCACCGGCGGCTCGCCCACCCGCACCGCGGCCAGCCCGGGCTCGACGTCGCCCACCCGCGCGGGGAGGAAGGCGCTCGAGCGGCTCACCCCGGCCGCATCCCGCAGCGTCAGCACGCTCAGCGGCCGGCCCTCGGCCACCGCCCGCATCGCGTCGGCTGCCGGAGGAACGCCGGTCTCGAGCTGGAGGGCGACGGCCTCGGTGGCGGGGTCGGTCGCGCAGGCAGCCACCGCCTGCTCCACCTCCGCCCGGAGCCGCTCCAGCTCGGAGTTCGCCAGGGCGGCCGCCGAGTCCGCGCGTGCCCCCAGCTCGCGGGCGAAGGTCTCCTCGATCCTCCGCGACGCGAGCGGCACGCTCACCGCGAGCGGGACGAGCGCAAGCAGGGCGAAGGCGAGGAAGAGGAGGGTGCGGAGCCGCATGCCTCGTCAGCCCCCTCTCACGGCCACCACGCGTCGTCGAGCACCCAGAGCCCGAATCCGTCCCGCCGCGCGTCGATCAGCCCGGGGTCGAGACGGGCCCGGAGCCCCTCCACGTAGAGCGGCAGCACGGGCAGGGCGGAGGCGAGCTGGAGCGCGCGCTCCCTGGCCCGTGCCGCTCGCTCTGCCGGGTCGGAGAGCGCGCCCAGCGCCGCCCGCTCCCGGTCCGCCGTCGCCACGTCCACGCCGAGCTCCAGCGCCACCGCCAGCGCCGGCGCCGGAAGCGGAGGGAGGAGCACCGAGCGGAGCGCCAGGTCTCCTTGCCCGGCGCGCCAGTCGCGGTCCAGCGCGTCGGCGCTGCGCGGGCCGAGCGTGAGCTGCACCCCCGCGTCGCGGAGGAGAATCTGCAGCCGCTCGGCAACCGCGCGCTGCGCGGGCCGGTCGGCGACGTAGAGGAGCAGCCCGGTCCCCGCGCCCCGCGCCGGCGGCGGTCGCGCCCCGGGTCGGTCGGGCCCACCGAGCGCGGGCGGGAGGAGCCCCGGCATCGGCGCCGCCTGCCCTCCGACGAAGCTCCGGACGAGAGCCGCCCGGTCGAGCCGCGGTGCGAGGAGGGCGACCACCGGGCGCGCCGCCGGCCGCGAGACCAGGTAGGTGGCGAAGAGCGCCGGGCTCCCCGCCTCCCCGCCGTCGCCGAGCAGGACCTGGACCGAGCGGGACTCGAGCGCCCGCTGCGCCGCCCGCCGCGCGAGGCTGGAGAGGACGAAGGCGTCCGGGTGCGGGCGTCCCTCGGGGAAGCCCGGAGAGGCGCGCCCCCGGTCGGACCCGTCGGGCAGGTAGGGCCCGATGCCCTCGGTCCCGCCGTCTCCGAGGGTCGGCGCGAGCGCGGGATGGCAGAGCGTGGCCTCGAGGTCCGGCCAGGGGTGGGCCAGTTGGAGGACGAGCGCCGTCCCCCGGGTGCGCGCGGCCTGCTCCAGCGTGGCGGCGGCGTCGTGTACCGGTGCCAGCGCGGCCCGCGCGGCCGGGCTCCGCTCCAGCGCCCGGCTCCAGGCCCGGGCGAGCTCCGCGGGCCCGAGCGGCGCGCCGGAGGGGAAGCGGGTCCCGGGCCGCGGCAGGACGCTGACCCCGTCGGAGCTGCGCTGGAAGGTGGCGAGCAGCGGCTCCGGATGCCCGAGTGCATCCAGCCGGCAGAGCGGGGCGGCGAGGAGCGCCGCGGCGACGGCTCCCTCCGGAGTCTCGCCGGTGCGGTCCGCACGTACCTCGGGCAGCGCGGCGACCCGGAGCGTCCCACCGTCGCGGGCGCGGGCCGCCGCTCCGGCCGGCCGCGGCGTTCCGGTGGCGACGAGCAGCACCAGCATCAGGGGCGTCCGGCTCAAGGCGCCCCCCGCACCAGCCGCAGCTCCGAGCCTCCGTCGGAGGTCCACACCCCGAGCACCAGCGCGGGCGCGCTCGCCGTCGCCGCCGGGGCCGGACGGACCTGGAGGATGCGCCCCGGAACGGCGACGGAGGGCTCGTCCCCACCGGCGCCGACGAGCCGCAGGCGGTCCTCCACCGGCGCAGCGGCGGCGCTGCTGGCCGCGACCCGCATCCCGTCCCCCCAGGGCAAGAGCGCCGCGCCGGCGCCCACGTCGCGGAGCAGCCGTACCTGCGCGCCGGGCGAGATCCAGCGGGCGGTGCCGTCGGGGAAGAGCAGGAGGCGGTGGCCGCCCCGCGCGTCTCCTCCCCAGAGCGAGTCGCGCTCCGGCCCCCGGGTGAGGACCAGCCGCGCGGCTCCGGGCACGAAGGAGGCCGGCTCCGCCGACTCGCCGCAGCCCAGGCTCGGGCCGGTGCCTCCCCCGGCACGGACCAGCTGGCCGCCCTGGAGCTGGAGCACGAGACCCGTCTCGGCACGGGCCCAGGCGACCAGGAGCCGCCCCTCGACGATGCACAGCGTCCCGAAGGGCTCGCGCGCCGGGGCCGCGGCAGGAGGGAGCTCCACGAGCGTCCTCTGCGCGAGCAGCTCTCCCGAGGCGGCGAGCACCCGCACCTCGCCTCCGACCAGCACCGCGAGCTCGGGCCGGCCGTCGCCGTCGAGGTCGCCGGTGGCGAGCGCGGCGGTCCGATCGGAGAAGCGTGCGAGCGGCGCCGGATCGAGCGTGAGCCCACCCCCTCCGGACGCACCGGCGAGCTGCTGCGTCGTCCGGTCCACCGGCACCGCAGCGGTCAGGACCCGTGCCGGACCGGACTGGAGAGGCGTTCGCCCCGCCCAGAAGTTCCGCCAGACGCTTCGCACCTCGCCCGCCGCCCCCAGCTCGGCGCCGACCTGGATCCGGACGCTCACCAGGCTCCGGGCGCCCAGCGCGCGGGCCCGCGCCGGCGCGTCGTCCCCCGCGGCGAGCACGAGGGACGGAAGGCCGGCCTCGCCGAGGCGTGCGGCGAGCAGTGCCGAGGAGGCATCGGCCAGCGCCGCCGACGGGGCCTGGACCAGGACCGCCACCGGAGCCTCGGGGCGCGCCGCCACCACCTCCGGGACGAGCTGCCCGGCGAGCGCCTCCAGCGAAGGTGCAGGCTCCGGGGACGCGGTGGCCAGCAACGCGATGGTGAGCAGCGGCCCCGCGCTCACAGCCGACCCCGGCCGGGCTCCTCCATCAGGAACCGGTCCGGGCTCGCCTGACCGGGCGGGGGTGCCTCGGCGGTCGGCGCGGTGCCCTCGAGGAAGTTCTCGGCCCGACCGGGAACGTGCGACCCGGCGAGCAGGCCCGTGCTGGGGTCGACCCGCACGCTGAGCACGCCCGGGGGAATGTCGAAGTCGCGCGCGGGCCTGCTCTCCAGCGCCGCCCGCATGAAGCCGAGCCAGATGGGGAGCGCGGCCCGCCCGCCGGTCTCTCCGGTGCCCAGGCTCGAGTGATCGTCGAACCCCACCCAGGCGGTGGCGACGAGGTCGGGGGTGTAGCCGCTGAACCAGGCGTCCCGGTACTCGTTGGCGGTGCCGGTCTTCCCCGCCGCCGGTCGCGCCAGCTCGCGCACCGCCGCCGCCGTGCCTTCCTCGACCACGCTGCGCATCAGCGAGGTGGCGAGGTAGGCGACCGCGGGCGGGATGGTCTCCTCGGGGGCGGCCTGGTGCTCCTCGAGCACCGTCCCGTGCACGTCCGTCACCCGGACGAGGAGGATGGGGTCGGCGTACTTCCCCAGCGCGTCGAACGTCGTGTAGGCGTTGGCCAGCTCGAGCTCGGTGACCTCGCCCGTCCCCAGCGCCAGGGTGAGGTTGTCCGGCATCTCCGAGCGGATCCCCGCCCGGCGGGCGAAGTCGATCGCCACCTGGGGGGTGATCGCCTCGATGAGGCGGACGGAGACGGTGTTCTTGGACTTCGTCAGCGCCTGACGCAGCGTCATCGGGCCCTCGAAGCCGCTCCGCTCGTAGTTGTGCGGCTTCCACACCTTCCCGGTCCAGGGGTCCCGCACCGCCTCCGGCGCGTCGTTCAGCACCGAGACCGGAGTGAACTTCTGGCTCTGCAGCGCCGCGGCGTAGAGGAAGGGCTTGAAGGCCGAGCCGGGCTGCCTCCGGGCCTGGGTGGCGCGGTTGAACGGCGAGCGGGCGAAGTCGTAGCCACCGGTCAGGGCGAGCACCCGCCGCGTCGCGGGGTCGATGACGGTGATCGCCCCCTGCACCTCGGGGACCTGGTCGAGGGTGACCTCGAGCGGCTTGCCGCCGGCCGGAGCGGACAGGATGCGCGCCCGCACCAGCTGCCCGGGCTTCAGCACGTCGGAGAGCTTGTTCGGCGCCTGGGTCCACTTGCCCACGCCGCGGGGACGTGCCCAGGAGACGCTGCCGAAGCTCAGGGTGCCGGAGCGCCCCACGAAGTCGAGCATCGCGACCTTCCGCGCATCGTCGACCTGGGTGACGTAGCCACCGAGGCGCAGTCCCTCCTTCACCGGCACGAGCGGAACGGCGCGCACCAGCACCTCGTCGGTGGTGGGGGCGGCCTCACCCTCCGCGCTCGCCTCCGGCCGCTCCTCGGCGCCCTCCTCCTCCTCGCCCGTGACCTGCTTCGGCTGGGCGAGGCGCGAGAGGTCGGCCACCAGCCCCGCCTCCTGGCTGCGCCTGCCGGCGTCGGCGAGCCGGTTCTCGAGCAGGAGGCGCAGCTGTCCGAAGCGCTTGCCGTCCAGCTCCCCGAGCGGGCCCTGGTACCCCATCCGCCGGTCGAGCAGCTCCAGCCCGTCGCGCAGCGCCACGTCGGCGAGCGCCTGGAGCTTCGGGTCCATGGCGATGTCGACCCGCATCCCGCTGGTGAGCACCACCCCGTCGCCGTAGCGTGCCACGAGCATCCGGCGAATCTCCTCGACGTAGTACGGCCCGACCGGGGACGGCGGCCGCGGGCCGAGCACCACCGGGGCCTTCAGCGCGGCGTCGTGCTCCTTCTGGGGAAGGAGCCCGTGCTTCAGCATCTGCCCCAGGACGTAGGCCTGGCGCGCCTTCGCCCGGGTCATGCTGGTCACCGGGTTGATGCGCTCGGGCTGCTGCACCACCCCGGCGAGCATCGCCGCCTCGGGGATGCTCAGCGCCGAGGCGTGCTTGCCGAAGTAGTAGAGCGCCGCCTCCTCGATGCCGTAGCGGTTGTGCCCGAAGTAGATCTGGTTCAGGTAGAGGTTGAGGATCTGGTCCTTGGTGAGGGCGCGCTCCATCCGCGGGGTGAGGATCCACTCGCGGATCTTCCGGCTCAGCTTTCGCTCCTGGCTGAGCAGGAGGTTGCGGCAGGCCTGCTGGGTGATGGTGGAAGCGCCGGTGAGGTGCCCGCCGGGAAGGAGCGCCTTGAAGCCGGCGCGGAGCATGCCCAGGTAGTCCAGGCCCTCGTGGCGGTAGAAGTCCGCGTCCTCGGCGGCGAGGAAGGCGTTGCGCACGTGCACGGGCAGCGCCGCCGCGTCGACCAGGGTCCGCCGCTCGAGGAAGTATTCGGCGCACACCGTCCCGTCGGCGCAGATGACCTTGGTGACCTGTGGCGGGCGGTAGTCGCGGAGCGCCTCCACCGAGGGCAGCCCGCGACTGAACCAGAGGAAGACGCCGACCGCGGCGCTCACCGCGGCCAGCACCAGCGCTCCGAGGAGGAGGAGCAGCCGGCGGAGCAACGACGGTCGAGGGGCGCGGCGGGGCATCGTCGGTCGAGCGCGGGGACGACGGAGCGTAACACCGGAAAGTGCCGGGGCCGACGTCCCGGACCCGAGGTGCGGGACACCGGCCCCGGCCGGGGCGCCACGATGCCCGTCACTCCTCGCCGTCGCCCTCCTCGGGCACGTGGGCCGCATCCACCCCGCCGTCGGTCCCGCCGCGGACCATCGCGGTGCGCTCGCCGTTCACCCGGGCCTTCACGTACTTCGGGGCGAGCAGCGCCGAGCGGGCGTACGAGGCGCGCGCGCCGTCGAGGTCACCGGTGCGCTCGCGGGCCACCCCGAGGTTGTTGTGCACCACGGCCGCCTCGGGAAGCAGCTCGGCGGCGCGCTCGAGGACCTCCAGCGCCTCCGGGTTGCGGCTCGCCCGGAGGTAGGCGAAGCCGAGGTTGTTCAGCACCCATCCGTGCGAGGGCTCGAGCGTGCGCGCCTGCTCGAGGCTCTCGATGGCCCCGGCGAGGTTGCCCGAGCCGAGCTGCGCCCGGCCGAGCGCCTGCCAGGCCTCGACGTTGCCCTCGTCGCGTCCGACGGCCGAGCGGGCGAGCGCCTCGGCGGCACCGACCGACCCGGCGGCGAGGCGCATCCGCGCGGCCTGCACCATCGGAACGGCGTCCTCGGGGTCGAGCCTGCCCAGCCGCTCGTAGGCCTCGGCGGCGATGGTCACCTGCCCCGACGCCCGCCCGAGCCGGGCGATGAGCGAGAGGGCATCGAGGTCCTCTGCGTCGTCGGCGAGCGCGCGCCGCGCCTCGGTGAGCGCCCCGGCGGTGTCGCCGTCGTCGCGCAGCTTCTCCGCCCGCGCGAGGTGGTCCACCCCCGGCGGCCCCGAGCGGGGCAGGGCCAGCGTGTCGACCGGGGCGCCGGTGGGCTTCGGCACGACCGCGGGGGCGGGCGCGGGCACAACCGGCGGCGGCACGTGCGCCTCCACCACGGGCGGCGGCGCAGCGGGGGTCTTCTGACAGCCCACCACCAGGACGGCGGCGAGCGGAACGGCAAGCAGGCGATTCGACATCGGTGGAGCTCCTGGTGCGGGACCCTCTTCGGGGGCCCTGTGCCGCTCCCCCAGTGCGCCCGGCGTGCCACCTCGGGCTCCCCGGGGCCGAGCCCTCCGGCCGTGGTCGTCCGGCCGCGGCCTCCGTGTCCCCTTGCCCGTGCCGCCACGAGCCTGCGAGGGTCTGCCTCCCGTGCTCGTCGCGAGCTGGAACATCAACTCGGTGCGCGCCCGGACCGATCGGCTGCTGGGCTGGCTCGAGGCCCGTCGCCCGGACGTGGTCTGTCTTCAGGAGCTGAAGTGCACCGACGAGCAGTTCCCCTCCGAGCAGGTCCGCGCGCTCGGGTACCACCCGGTGCTGTTCGGACAGAAGACCTACAACGGGGTGGCCATCCTCAGCCGCCCCGAGCCGGAGCGCATCGAGCGCGGGTTCCTCGACGCCGAGGACGACAGCCAGGCCCGGGTGGTGAGCGCGACCGTCGCCGGCGTTCGGGTGACGTCGGTCTACGCGCCCAACGGTCAGGCGGTGGACTCGCCGGCCTATCACCAGAAGCTGGAGTGGTTCGGCCGGTTCCGCCGCTGGCTCGACCTGCGCCACAGCCGCGAGGAGCCCTTCGTGGTCGGCGGAGACTTCAACGTCGCCCCCGAGGAGCGCGACGTCTGGGACCCCAAGCTCTGGGAGGGCCAGACACTCTTCTCCCTGCCCGAGCGGGCGGCACTTCGCCGTGCGGTGGAGTTCGGCCTCGAGGACACGTTCCGCAAGCTCCACCCCGAGCCCGGCCGCTACAGCTGGTGGGACTACCGGATGCTCGGATTCCAGAAGAACCGCGGGCTCCGGCTGGACCACCTCTACGCCACCCCGGTCCTCGCCGCGCAGTTGCAGGCGGCTGGCATCGACCGGGAGGCCCGGAAGGGCCCCCAGCCGTCCGACCATGCCCCGGTCTGGGCCCGGTTCCGGCGACCGGGGGACCCCGAGCAGCCGGCGGACGCCTTCGGAGTGAATGGGGGGTGACCGGGGTGCGTCGAACTCGCCTCGGGCCGGGGACTAGACTCCCAGGGAGTCCCGAAGGAGCGGTGTCCATGCTCGCCCGTCGTCTCTCCGTCGCCGTCGTGCTCGCCCTCGCCGGGTGCGCACATGGTCCTCCCCAGACGCTTCCCGCCCCCGACTGGGGCATCGCCCGGGCCAGCACCGAGGACCTCTTCGAGATCGGCGGTCAGGCCGACCACTGGGGCGTCCGGGTGACCGACGACCAGATCCTCGGCCTCCAGCCCGACTTCGCGCTCGCGCGCACCGACGGGGAGATCCGCGGCCGCGCGGTGGGTGTCCCGGTGATTCTGGGCTTCCACGACGACGAGGCCGCCGGCGTCTACCGCGGCGCCCCGTTCCAGCTGCACGTCGAGCGCACGCCCGAGGGCCTGCACGTGATCGGCCTCATCGGCGGGGCGCTCAGCGACTTCGAGCTCTCGACCGAGCGGATCAACGGGCGGGTCGGGACCTGCGGGTGGGACGTCCGCTGGACCGGGCAGGTCTACTCGGGCAGCCGGGGCTGCGGGACGCAGATCGAGCCCGTCTCGGTCTCGCTCCCGGCGACCATGGCCAAGTGGTCGGACGTCGAGGTCGCCGGCAGCCTGGGCCTGCTCCTCAACGTCGGCAGGCCCATCGGGACCGACCGGCTGGCGGACAACTCGGCCGAGTTCCGCGGACCCCCGGACGCGACGCTCGCTCCGTACTACCGCCTCGCCTACCAGGCGCAGGCGTTCGGGATGACGCGGGGCTACTACGGAAGGCCCTCGATGCTCCCCGTCGGTGCCGCCGCGCCCTCGGCCACGGCTGCCACGAGGACGCCGGTCTCGCGCGCCCACCCGGCGGGCGGCGGCGGGGGCAAGTAGTCGCTCAGCCGGGCTCGGGGGGGCCTGCGCCCTCGTCCGGCGCGGCGTCGGTCTCGGTGCCCTCGGGGGTCTGGGCCCGCGGCCGCCGGATGCCGAGTGCCTTCATCTTCTTGTAGAAGTGCCCCCGCTCCAGGTCGAGGAGCCGGGCGGCCTCGGTGGCGTTGTCCCGGGTGAAGGCCAGGGTGCGGAGGATGATCTCCCGCTCGGCGTCGTCGACCAGGTCGCGGAACGGCTTCTCGCCCACCGGACGGAGCGCGGCCGCGGTCTTCTGCTCCGCGGCGGCGGGGAGGGTGGCGCCCGCAGGCCGCACGGGCCGGGGCCGCGGCAGCAGCGCCCGCGCCTCCTCGCCCGAGACCTCGGGCCCCTCGCAGAGGATGGCGAGGCGCTCGACCAGGTTCCTCAGCTCGCGGACGTTGCCCGGGTAGTCGTGGGCGGACAGCGCCGCGACCGCGTCGGGCACGAGCCGGAGCGGCCTCCGTCCGTTGCGCCGGCAGGCCTCCTCGAGGAAGGCGCCGATGAGGTCCGGGAGGTCCTCCCGGTGCTCGCGGAGCGGCGGGGTGCGGATCTGCACCACCGCGAGCCGGTAGTAGAGGTCCTCGCGGAACCGGCCCTCGGCGACTTCCGCCTCGAGGTCGCGGTTGGTCGCGGCGACGACCCGGACGTCCACCCGCAGCGTCTCGGTGCCGCCCACCCGCTCGAACTCGGACTCCTGCAGCACCCGGAGCAGCTTGGCCTGCATGGTGGGAGGCATGTCCCCCACCTCGTCGAGGAAGAGCGTGCCGCCCGAGGCCAGCTCGAACTTGCCCCGGCGGAGGGCCAGCGCCCCGGTGAACGCGCCCTTCTCGTGCCCGAAGAGCTCGCTCTCGATGAGCTCGTGCGGCACCGCCGCGCAGTTGACCCGGACGAAGGGGCCCGAGGCCCGCCGGCTGTTCCGGTGGAGGGCCCGGGCCACCAGCTCCTTGCCGGTCCCGTTCTCGCCGGTGATGAGGACCCGGCCCTCGCTCGGCGCCGCCCGCTGGACCAGGTGGTAGAGCCGCTGCATCGCCGGCCCCTGTCCCACCATCTCGTACCTGCCGGCCTCGGCGCGGAGCGTCTCCAGCTCCTCCACCGCCGCCCGGTGCTCGAGCGCGTTGCGCAGCGCCACCAGGAGCCGGTCCCGGCCGATGGGCTTCTCCAGGAAGTCGCGGGCCCCGAGCCGGGTGGCCCGGACCGCGGTCTCGATGGTGCCGTGACCCGACATCATGAGGACGGGCAGCCCCGGCCGGGCCTGGAGCAGCTGCTCGAGGACCACGAGCCCGTCCATGTCCGGCAGCCGGACGTCCATCAGCACCACGTCCACGGGCCGGGCGAGCGCGACCTCGAGCCCGAGCTTGCCGGTCCCGGCCAGCTCGGTGCGGTAGCCGGCCAGATGCAGCGCCTGGCTGAGAGTCAGGAGGATGTTCTTCTCGTCGTCGACGAGGAGGACGCTGTGGGCCATTACCGCACTCCGGGTCGCGGCACCCGAGCCGCCATGGCGTGTCCGCGTGGCCGCGTCCACGCCGAATTTCGCTGGACTGACATCACAGCATGACGGTACAGCGGGCGACAGGGAACGGGCCGCTCAGGGGTGGCCAACTTCGGAGGAATGCGCATGTCCCGTGGTGTCGGATTGCTGGCGCTGGGAGTCCTGGGTCTTGCGGTTCTCACCGGATGTCCTCCCACGTATCCGAAGTGCGATTCGGACGAGCAGTGCAAGTCGCACAACGAGGTGTGCGTCGGCGGCCAATGCCAGGAGTGCGCCACCGACGGGAACTGCAAGGCGGGCTTCGTCTGTACGGGCAACAAGTGCGTGCCCAAGCCGGAGTGCACCACCGATCAGAACTGCCCGGCCGGCTCCACCTGCGCCTCGGGGAAGTGCACCCCCAAGGCCTGCACCGCGGACGCCGACTGCGGCGCGGGCGCCCGCTGCAAGAACAACCAGTGCGTTCCCAACACCTGCTCCACCAACGACGACTGCGGCACCGGTGAGACCTGCCAGTCGGGCGTCTGCGCCAAGGGGACGGCGGACAAGTGCAACTGGACGCCGGTGCACTTCGCCTTCAACGAGAGCGCGCTGACCGACTCGGTCCGCAGCCAGCTCAACGACCTCTCCGACTGCATCAAGAAGGGCGACCTCAAGAAGATCACCCTGGAGGGTCATGCCGACGAGCGGGGCACCGAGGAGTACAACCTCCACCTCTCGCAGCGGCGGGCAGCAAGCGTGCGGAAGTACCTGGTCGACCTCGGGGTGGCGCCCTCCAAGCTCGACACCGTCGGCTACGGCGAGAACCGGCCGGCGGTGGAGGGGCACAATGAGGAGGCCTGGGCCGCCAACCGCCGGGTGGAGTTCCGCCACTAGATGCGGGTCGTCCGCGCGGCGGGGGTGGCGGGGTTCCTCCTGCTCGGCGGGTGCTTCTACTCGTCCGAGGCGGGCAAGAACCTCGAGACGCGGGTGGACAAGCTGGACAAGGACCTCCACGCCGAGCAGAAGGCGCAGGCCGAGAAGCTGGACCAGCAGCTCCCCCGCATCGACCAGAAGATCGCCGAGGTGACCAAGGCCCTGGACTCGCTCGACCAGGCGTCGCGTCGAAGCGGGGCAGACACCAGCGTGCAGCTGCAGAAGGTCATCGAGGACCTGGCCCAGCTCCGCGGGCAGGTGGAGGCCTACACCCACAACCTCGACCAGCTGCAGGATCGCGCCGCCGCCGCGGAGAAGAAGACCGCCGACGACGTCCCTCGGCCCACCGACAAGAAGGAGTTCTTCGCCCTGGCCCAGAGCAAGGCCAAGTCGGGCGACATCCAGACCGCCCGGACGCTGTACCTCGAGTTCACCCGGAAGTGGCCCAAGGACGACTTGGCGGGCGATGCGCACTTCGCCATCGCAGAGTCCTACTACGCGCAGGACAGCTGCCCCGATGCGCTTCCCGAGTACGGGCAGCTGATCAAGAACTTCGGCAAGTCCAAGTCGGTGCCGCTCGCCTACGTCCGCAGCGGTGATTGCTTCGCACGGCTCAAGAACCCCGAGGCGGCCAAGCTCGCCTACGAGCAGGTGGTGAAGGACTACCCCAAGTCCTCCGAGGCCAAGATGGCCCAGAAGGGCCTGGCCTCCTTGAAGAAATCGTCCTCGACCAAGGGGAAGAAGTAGCCGTCGGGGGCTTGAGACGGGCGGCGGTCGCTGTTAGAGGAGCCTGCTTCGCCCGCCGGTCCTCCGGAGGAGCTGGTCCTCCGGGGCAAGGCGGTCCGACTCGACTGGAGCCGTTTCCACCATGAAGCCCGACGTTCACCCGGTCTATCCTCCCTCGCGCATCACCTGCGCCTGCGGCAACGTGATCGAGACCCGCAGCACCCGTGGCTCGTTCCACGTGGAGATCTGCTCGGCCTGCCACCCGTTCTTCACCGGCAAGTACAAGCTGGTCGACACCGAGGGCCGGGTGGAGCGGTTCCGGAAGAAGTACGAGGCCAAGCCGGCGGCCGCGGCCGCCTCCAAGGCGAAGAAGGCCCCCAAGGCCAAGGCCTGAACGGGCTCTCCCTCGCGTGAGCGAGCGTCCCTACATCGGCGGCCAGGCGGTCCTGGAGGGGGTGATGATGCGCTCCCCCCGGAACCTCGTCGTCGCCGTCCGCCGGCCCGATGGGCGCATCGCGGTGCGCGAGGAGGTCTGGGAGACGCTCTGGCCGAGGGCCACGCTGCTCCGGAGGCCGTTCTTCCGCGGGGCCGTGGTGCTCATCGAGTCGGTGTGGAACGGCTTCACCGCGCTCGCGTTCAGCGCGGAGCAGGCCGAATCCGCCCCCGTGGGCTCCCCGGAGGAGCAGGCGGCGCCCGCGGTCGCGCGGGAGGGCGGGCCGTCCGGGAACCTGACCCGCGGGCTGCTCCTCGGCCTCTCGTTCCTGTTCATGGTGGCGCTGTTCATCGCCGCGCCGCATCTGTTGACCCTCGGGCTCTTCAAGCTCCTCGGCCATGACCCCAGCCTGAAGGGGCTCCTCTTCCACCTGGTGGACGGGCTGTTCCGGATCGCGATCCTCGTCGGCTGGCTGGCGCTGGTGGCGCGGACGAAGGATGCGCAGCGGCTCTTCCAGTACCACGGGGCCGAGCACAAGGCGATCTGGACCTACGAGTCGCGGCAGCCGCTCACCGTGGAGAACGCGCGTCGCTTCACCACTCGGCACCCGCGCTGCGGTACGAGCTTCCTGTTCGTCGTCGTGGCCGTGGCGGTGCTGCTCCACATCGTGGTCCTTCCGTTCGTGCCGACCGTCTCGACGGTTGACGGCGTGCAGACGCTGTTCGTGCTGGCCCTCAAGATCCTGCTGGCCTTCCCGGTCGCCGGGATCGCCTACGAGTTGCAGAAGCGGTCGGCGCGCGCGGACTGCCCGCCGGTGCTGAGGGCGCTGGTGAGCCCGGGGCTGTGGCTCCAGCGAATCACGACCGTCGAGCCGACCGACGACCAGCTGGAGATCGCGCTGCTTGCGCTCGACCGGGCACTGGCCCGCGAGGAGGGCCGCCCGCGGGCCTCCGACGGCGTGCAGGTCTACCCGGACTTCTCGCGCGCAGCCGCCGCCTGACCGCGGGGGACGTTCTCCTGGCGACGGAAGCCCGCCGGCCGGTGCAAGCCCGAGGCTGGTTTCCGTGCCCTCGCGGTGTCCACCGAAGACCGTCCTTCCCCCTGCGCGCGCTGGTCACACGTCAGGTCTGTAGCACTCGCCAAGGACTGGCCGCGATCGATCGGTCCGCTAGCGTGGTCGCTCGCATGGCCACCGCCGCTCGTGCTCGCCGTCCCGCCTCACCGAGCTCTCCGTTCCCTGACGTCCGTGCCTGGGCCTCCGGGCCCGGCTGGGCGCTCCAGCAGGGGGACTGTCTCGAGCGGCTCGCAGGGCTTCCCGCCGCGAGCGTCGATCTCGTCTTCGCGGACCCTCCCTACTTCCTCAGCAACGGGGGCTTCACCTGCCACGCCGGCCGACGGGCGCCGGTGGCAAAGGGCGCCTGGGACGCCTCGCGCGGCATCGACGAGGACCATCGCTTCACCCGTGCGTGGATCGAGGCCTGCGGACGGGTGCTGAGGCCCACCGGCTCGCTGTGGATCTCCGGTACCCAGCACGTCATCTTCTCCGCCGGCTTCGCGCTCCAGAGCCTCGGCTGGCGGCTCCTGAACACCGTCACCTGGTACAAGCCCAACGCCAGCCCCAACCTGTCCTGCCGCTACTTCACCCACAGCTCGGAGCTGCTGATCTGGACCGCGCCGCGGCGCCCGGGGCGCCTCCAGCACGTCTTCGACTACCCGCGGATGAAGGCGGAGAACGGCGGGAAACAGATGCGCGACGTGTGGGCGCTCCCGAGGCCCGGCGAGGAGGAGCTCGAGCCGGACGGGCAGGGTCGGATCTGGACCCTGACCAGCCCACGCTCCGAGGAGAAGGCGCACGGCAAGCACCCCACCCAGAAGCCGGTGTCGCTGCTCCGGCGCATCGTCGAGGCGACGGCACCCGAGGGCGGACTGGTGCTCGATCCCTTCTGCGGGAGCGGCACCACCGGCGTCGCTGCGGTCCGCCTCGGTCGGCGCTTCCTGGGCATCGAGCAGGACCCCACCTGGCTCGGGCTCGCCCGCGCGCGGCTGGAGGCCGAGACCGAGAGCCACGCCCGTCCGCCCGACGAGCGGTTCGGTCCGCGGCGGACGCAGCGGGGGGGGCGGCCGTGGAGCTGAACGCGCTCGAGCGCGCCGTCCTGGAGAAGCTCTTCAGCGGCGATCATCCGAGCTTTCCTGCCCTCCGGGCCCAGGTGGAACGCGTCCGGGTCATCGAGCGGACCTTCAGCGGGGTGGGCTTCTTCTCGGACCTGATGGTTCCCGAGGAGGTGCCCCCTGCCGCCCTGGGCAGGGACGCCGTCTGGTTCGGCGACGTCGCCGCCGACTTCGACGGGCTCTCCCACGGCGCGAGCTTCGTCGTCCGGATCGCCGAGGGCCGGCTGGAGATGCTCGAGGGATTCACCTTCGACGAGCCGTGGCCCCCCGAGGGGACGGCGTTCCGGCTCCGCTACGACCCTGAGCCGAGGCAGCTCACGGCGCTCGACTAGAAGGTCAGGCCGCCTTGCGCAGCAGCGAGTCCACGCCCGCAGCGGCGATGACGTGGTAGCGCTTCCGGTACCGCCGCGCGCAGGCCTCGGCCAGGCCTCGCGTCCCGGATCCGGCGATGAGCGCCGCATAGAGCGGCTTGAGGTACTTCATCCGGCCCACCTCGCCGAGGAACGCCTCGGCCCGTCGCACCGCCGGGGCGTGGCCACTGCGGACGGCCACCGTGAGCCAGGCCACGAGCACCTCGGGGTTGGGGGCCGCGGTCAGCTGGAACCGCTCCTCGAGCGCGCCGACCAGCTCCGGCGGCGAGGGGCGGGGGAGGTGGTTCAGGTAAACCTGCCATTCCCAGGGTGACCAGCTCCTGGCGGTGGCGGGCGGAAGCTGCGTCCCGAGCGCCTCCACCTCCTCGAGCCGGCTGCTGCGGGCCGCCGGCGCTCCCGGGGGCACGCCCTCGCCGTCGATCCACCGCGGGGCGTTCACCGCCTCCAGGGCCCCGGGCAGCTCGGCGCGGACGAGGTCCAGCACCTGCTCGGTGGTGATCGACTGGAAGCGGAAGGCGTCCATGTACCGGCGGAGGAACCGGTCGAAGGCCGGGCGGCCGGCGGCGTCCTCCAGCGCCCGGAGGAACAGGTAGCCCTTCTCGTACGGCACCTGGCTGAAGGCGTCGTCCGGGTCCACGCCCTCGAGCTTCGTCCGCAGCCGGGTCAGCTCGGGCCGGTCCTTGAAGTTGGCCACCGCCTCGTCGAGCGCCTGCCGCCCCACCGCGGCATGCAGCGCGACCATGTCCGGCCCCTCGAGCACCTCGAGGATCCTCCGCTCGGCGAAGACGGTGAAGCCCTCGTTCAACCAGAAGTCCTCGGCGGAGGCGTTGGTGACGAGGTTCCCCGTCCAGCTGTGGGACAGCTCGTGGGCGACGACGTTCACCAGGCTCCGGTCCCCGGTGAGGAGCGTGGGGGTGAGGAAGGTGAGACGGGGATTTTCCATCCCGCCGTAGGGGAACGACGGCGGCAGGACCAGGAGGTCGAACCGCCCCCAGGGGTAGGGTCCGAACAGCGCCTCCGCCGAGCCGAGCATCCCGTCGACGCCCGCGAATTCGTGCGCAGCGCGTTCCACGACCGACGGCTCGGCCCAGACGCGGCTCCGGGGCCCGAGCTCCGCCGAGGCGAGGTCTCCCACCGCGAAGGCGAGGAGGTAGGGCGGGATGGGCTCGTCCATCCGGTAGCGCTCCACCGCGCGCTCGCCCCAAGTCTCTCGCCCCACCGCTTCGGCGGCCATGAGCGCCCGGAGCTCGCCAGGGACGGTCAGCGCCGCGTCGTAGGTGATGCGCAGCCGCGGAGTGTCCTGCAGCGGCACCACCGAGCGGGCGTGGATGGCCTGGCACTGGCTGTAGAGGAAGGGGGCCTTGCCGCCGGCGGTCTGCTCGGGATCGAGCCACTGCAGCGCGGAGGCCTGTGCCGCGGTCCGGTACCGGACGACGCAGGCGTCGACTCCGGAGGACAGGACGATCCGCAACCGCTGTCCGAGGATGGGGTCGGGCGCCCCGAGCGCGAACGGCAGGGGCGCCCCCGCCGGCGAGGTGACCCGCTCGACTTCCAGCCCCCGGCTGTCCAGGTCGACCGGCCCGCCGCCGCGGTCGAAGCGTAGGGTGGCGGCCGCCCGGAGGGTGCGCCGGGGAAAGTCGACCTCGGCCTCCCAGGAGAGGTGCCGCTGGTGGGGCTGGGAGAGGTCGGTGTGGCTGTGCGGGTCCGGTCGGGCCATCGTGCGCTGAGCTTTCCTAGTCGCGGGCGTCGCCGCGCACCGGGATGCCGGCCAGCGCCAGCACCCGGAGCGCGTTGGTGCTCTCCACCACCCCGTCGCGCAGGGTGTAGTCGAATCGCATCCGCCCGTCCTCCAGGACGTCCTGGAAATGCACCGGGACGAGCGTGCTCCCCGGCTCCCGGGCCAGCTCGGCGAGGGAGAGGTCGTGGGTGGTGACCGCGCCGATGCAGCCGGTGGCCACCAGCAGCCGGAGAACCTCTCCCGAGGCGAGGCGCCGCTCGCGGGTGTTGGTCCCCACCAGCATCTCGTCCACCAGCACCAGCGCTGCGCGGGGGTGCGCCGCGGCTCCCTCCAGCACCTGCTTCAGCCGCCGCACCTCGGCATAGAAGAACGAGACACCCTGCTCCAGCGAGTCCTGCACCCGCATGCTGGTCCAGGTGTGGAGCACCGAGAGCCTGAGCCGGCGCGCGGACACCGGCCCGCCGGCGAACGCCAGCACCGCGTTCAGGCCCATCGCCCGGAGCAGCGTGGACTTCCCGGACATGTTGGAGCCGGTCACGAGCAGGAGCCGCCCCGGACCCTCGAGCGAGACGTCGTTCGGAACCGCCCCGTCGAGCAGCGGGTGGGCCAGCCGCTCGGCGGTGAAGCAGGGGCCAGCCTCCGCCAGCTCCGGCATCGTCAGGTCTGGCCGGTCGTGCAGGTAGCCCCCGAGGCAGGAGAGGGCCTCGACGTCCGCGAGCCGGTCCAGCCAGCCGGCGACGTCGCGTCCGTGTCTCCTTCTCCAGTCGTCGAGGCGGAAGAAGACGTGGAGGTCCCAGAGCGTCAGCAAGTTCACCACCACGTGGAGCTGGTTCCGGCGCTGCTCGGCCAGCGACGCGAGCCGCGCGAGCTGACGCATCGCCGCACTGGGCGCCACGCCCGTTCCCGGTCCACCGCCCGCGAGCGCCCGCAGCTCCGGGGAGGTGAACGGTTCCCGCTCCAGGCGCCGCAGCGCGCGGGCCAGCCGGTCCGCGCCCCGCTGGCCCAGCTCCAGCCCGTCGAAGCTCCGCTGGATTCCTGGCCGGGCCACGAGCAGCAGCACCGCGGGCACGAGGAGCGCGAGCCAGGGGACCTCCCCGGGCAGCCAGTCGGCCGCGGTGGCGGCGACGACCGCCGCCCAGAGGAGGGGGACGACCGGCGCGAGCGGGCGCATCCACCGCACCCGGTCCAGCGACGGCGGGGCCTCTGCCCAGGCGATGAAGGCGCGGGGAGACACGCGGGCGTTCCCTCCCAGGCGTCCGGCGACCGCGAGGTCGCGTCGGAAGCCGGGGCGGCCGGCGAGCTCGCGCACCTGACCCTGGCGCCGGCGGACCTCGTCGATGGAGGCGGGGGCGGAGAGCCAGGCCGCGAGCCGCTGCTCGCCGTGTCCGGTGGCCGCCTCGTCCAGGAGCTGGAAGAGCGAGCCGTGGCCGAAGACGTCCAGGTCGAGGGCATAGGGATGCTCCTCGAGGTGCTCGAGCGGCGCGCCGGCCGGATGGGCGTGCCAGGCGCCGGAGAGCCGGTCCTCCCCGCGCTGGTGGTACGCCGCCTCGGCCCGCCCCCGGGCCTCGGCCAGGAGCAGGCGCCCGTGGAGGAAGGCGAGCACCGCGTAGACCAGCGCCGCCGCGCCCACCGGGAGGTATCCCCAGAGCGGGAGGCGATGGAAGACGGTCAGGAGCAGGAACGCGGCAGCGGCCAGGAAGGCCACCACCCGCGCGTTCGCCACGCGGGCCATGCGCCGGTCGAGCCCCTCGGCCTTCGCCTCGGCCCGGGCGCGCTCCTCACGGTGCCGCTGGGCCGCCTGGGCCCTGGTCTCGGGAAGGGTCGACACGGGGCGAGCGAGACTGCCATCCCGGCAGGCCCCGCGGCGAGCCCCCTTGCCTCCGGCCGCCGGCCCCTACTTCTCGGCGGAGGCGATCTTCCGGAGCGCCTTCTGGTCCCGGACGCAGAGGATGCGGCCGACGTTGCCCAGCATGCCATCCCGCTTCATCTCGTTGATGAGCGTGGAGACGAACGAGCGGGACGCGCCGACCAGGTCCGCCAGGTCCTGCTGGGTGATGCCGCGGAGATCCGTCTCGCCACCGTGGGGGCAGCGCTCGCCATGGGCCTCGGTCAGGGTGAGGAGGGTGTCCGCCAGCCGGGCCGGCACCTCCTTGAAGGTGAGCCCCAGCACGCGCTTGCGGAGCGCCCGCACTCGCTCGGCGTAGGCGCGCACGACGTCGACCGCGAGCGTCGGCCTCGCCTCCAGCTGCGCGCGGAAATCGCGCCCCTCGATGCTCCACACCTCGGCCTCGCCGGCCGACACCGCCAGCTCCTCCACCGGCGTGCCCTCGGGGCGGAACAGCTCGCCGAACAGGTCACCGGGCCGGAGGATGGACACCACCGAGCGCTGGCTGTTCCTCCCCAGGCGCATCAGCCGGACGCGGCCGGTCTTCAGGAGGTACACCCGGTCGCTCGCGTCTCCCGGACGGTAGATGACGGCGTTGTGCGGGAAGGTCTCGACCTTGAAATATCCCTTGAAGTCGATGGACTCCTGGGGTGGCGCGACCTTGCTGGACGTCACCAGCATCCCGGACGAGGTCGTCTGGAGCGGCGGAACGACGTTGGAACCGATCGGGCCCAGGGGGCGGTTGTAGCCATGCATGTGGAGGTCCTCTTCGGCGGTGTCGTGACGGAGGGCACATTCCAAGACGCGTGCCGTACCCCGCGGTCGGTAGGACGGGGTGCAAAGGTTCAGAATCCGGAGAGCTTCACCGCCAGCCGGACAGTGTCCCGCTTCCGGGATTGAACGAAACGTTTGAACGTCCTGGAGCGGACTGAACGAAACGTTCAATCGCTCACCAAGAACGTCGCCTGGCCGACAGTTTCTTTCAGCTGACACTCTTGAGGGGCCGCTTCACGGAACGTGCAGCCCCGTATTTCGCGAGCTTCCGCTCCAGCGTGGGCCGGCTGATGCCGAGCATCTGGCAGGCCCGGCCCTTGTGGCCCCGGGTGAGCACGAGGGCCCGCTCGATCAGCTGTCGCTCGGCCTCCTCGAGGGTCGGCAGGGGCGCGTCCGGTGGGAACCAGCCCGCCGCCGCGTGCTCCACCGCCGGCTCGTCGCGGGGCAGGCTCTCGGAGAGGAGCACCTCGCCGGGGGACAGGACCACGGCCCGGGTGAGGACGTTCTCCAGCTCCCGGACGTTGCCCGCCCAGGGCAGCCGGACGAGGGCGTCCATCACCTCGGGAGGCACCCGTTTCACCCGCTTGTGGACCCGCCCGTTGATGCGCTCGAGGAGGTTCTTCACCAGGAGCGGGATGTCCTCCCGCCGCTCGCGGAGCGGAGGGACCTCGAGCGCGATGACCCGCAGGCGCTGGTGGAGGTCCTCGCGGAACCGCCCGGCCTTCACCTCCTCGGCCAGGTCGCGGTGGGTGGCGGCGATGACGCGCGCCCGGAGCGAGATGCGCTTGGTGCCTCCCACCCGCTCGAACTCGCGCTCCTGGAGGACGCGGAGGAGCTTCCCCTGCAGCTGGGGCGAGAGATCGCCGATCTCGTCGAGGAAGACCGTCCCGTCCTCGGCCACCTCGAACTTGCCCGGCTTGCTGCTGGTGGCGCCGGTGAACGCTCCTCGCTCGTGCCCGAAGAGCTCGGACTCGAGCAGCGTCTCGACGATGGCCGAGCAGTTGATGCCCACGAACGGCCGTGGCTCGTCGAAGGAGTAGTTGTGGATGACCCGCGCCACCAGCTCCTTGCCGGTCCCGGACTCGCCGGTGACCAGCACCGTGGCGCGCGGCGCGGCGGCGACCTTGCCGATCTCCTTCACCAGCTCCTGCATCACCGGCGTCTGTCCGACCAGGTCGCCCAGGCGTGCCGGTGCGGTCTCCAGCTCGGCGCTCGCCGCCCGCCGGCTGAGCTGGCGCATGCTCAGGGCCCGGTGAATGACGAGGTCCAGCGCCGCCGGGTCGGCGAACGGCTTGTGGATGTAGTCGAAGGCCCCGAGCTTCATCGCCCGGATGGTGCTCTCCATGTCGTGGAACGCGGTGATCAGGACGATCGGAGCGTCGCCGCAGACCGCCTTCATCTCCTCGATGAGGTCGAGCCCGCTCCGGTCGGGGAGCATCATGTCCAGCACCACGAGCGATGGCGCGCACTCCCGGGCCTTGGCCAGCCCGCCGGCGGCGCTGGTGGCGGTCACCACTTGGAAGCGGGGCTGGCCGTCCATCTCTGCCTCCTCGAAGTGGAGGGTGAGCGACTCGAGGAGGGAGACGTCGTCGTCGACGAGGAGGAGGGTGTCCATGGTCAGCCGGCCCTCGCGAAGTCGAGACTGAAGAGGACGCCCCGTGCCGGAGGCCGTGCGGACGCGGCGGTCACCTCACCCCCCTGCTGCTGGAGCACCCGGCGGAGCGCGGCGAGCGACAGTCCCGCTCCGCGTGCCAGGCGGGAGCCGAAGGGCTCGAAGACCTTCTCCTCGTCGCCGGGACCGAGGGCGGCGTTCTCGTCGAGCAGCTGGGCCTCGGCGCCCCGCCCCGACGGGCGGAGGGTGACCGCGAGCGGCTGGCCGTCCTCGAGGCTCGAGGCGACGTTGAGGAGCAGCTGCGCCAGCACCGGCCGCAGCCGCACCCCGTCCGAGCGCACCCGGGGGAGCCCCTCGGCACCGGCGACCTCGATGCGGACCCTCCGCTCGCTCAGGTCCTGTTCGATGAGCGCGACGGACTCTTGGATCAGGTCCGGAAGCGCCCAGGTGTCCAGCGCGAGCGGGACCTCGCGCCCGTACTCGCTCAGCATCCACAGCATCCGCTCCAGCGTGCGGATCTCCCGGAGCGCGATGGTGAGCCGGCGCTGATCCCGCGCCGAGAGTCCCTCGTTCCGGGCCAGCGTCTGCACCGCCATCTTCACGCTGGAGAGGGGGTTGCGGAGCTCGTGGCTGAGCGAGCTGGAGAGGCGGGAGATCTGCAGCGGGGGAGCACCCTCGAGCAGGAGCCCCAGGTCGTGCACCCGCGCCTCGGCCCCCGCGCCGCCACGCTGGAGCGAGACCCGGAGCCAGCGGGGGCCTCCGGAGGCCTCGGTGCGGACGAACTCCACCCCGCCCCCCGACCGGGCGCGCCGGTCGATCGCCCGGGCCGCGGCCTCGTCCACGCCGAGTGCCTCGGCCAGCGACATTCCGGGAACGGCGGGCGGGCAGCCGGGGAGCGCGCCCTCGCCGTGCACCAGCGACAGTCGGTCGTCCCAGCGGATGTGGAGCGGGAGGCTCCACGCCGGATCACCCATGAGACAGGAGTGTAGCCCCGGCTCCCTCCGCATGCTCGCGGTGGCGGCACCGGATACAGTGCAGACCCCGATGGAAGGCCGCCTGCTCGTCAAGGATTGCACGCTGCTGGACCGAGAGGCCGTGCATTCACACCGCGCGGTGGTGGTGGAGGGCGGGATGGTCGCCCGCATCTCCCCCGACGGGAACGAGCCGGTGCGGCCGGGCGACTGGGCCATCGAGGCGCAGGGAAGGCTCCTGGTGCCGGGCCGCGTCGACGCGCACACGCAGCTCGCGTCCGTTCCCGCGGTCGGCCGTCCCCTCACCGCCTCCGAGTCCTCGGCGCTCGCCGCGGCGTCGCTCGCGCAGGCGCTCCGGGGCGGGGTCACCACCGTCCTGGACCAGGTGGAGGCGGCGGACGACGGGGCAGCGACGCTCGCCGGACGCCTCCGGGTGGCACGGGCGCTGGGAGTGCGCATGGTGGCCTCGCTCGGCGCCCAGGGTCGCCACGGTATCGCCACCCACGAGCTGAACGTCGAGGCGGCGCGGGAGAGCGTCGAGGACCCCCTGGCGCGCGCGGGCCTCGGCTTCGCCGGCTGCCTGGGTGCCTCCGACGAGCTGCTCCGCGCGGTTGGACGGGACGCCGAGGGGCTCCGGGCGCCGGTCCACTTCCGGCTGGCCGAGACCGACGCCGAGCTGGCGGAGCACTTCGAGCAGCACCGCACCCGGATGGTCGAGCGGCTGGACCGCCACGGGCTGCTCGGGCCGAGCACGGTCGCCGCCCATGCCCGCGCGATCGACGGCGCCGAGGCGGAGCGGCTGGCCGAGCGTTCGGTGCTGGTGGCCTGGAGCCCCCTGGCGGATCTCTTGGGCGAGCTGCACGGGTTCGAGTCGGTCTGGCAGCCCGGTCACCACGTGGCGCTGGCCAGCGCAGGAGTGGGGGACCTCCATGAGCAGTGGACGGCGGGCCGCATCCTCGCCCACCGCGCGGCGCGCATCGGGCGGCTGTGGGCGCGGGAGCGCGTTCCCGAGGTGCTGGGCGACGGCCCGGCGATGTTCCTGGAGCGTGTCTTTCGCCGTCCGGCGGGGCGGATCATCCCCGGCGCGCTCGCGGACCTGGTCCTGGTGGACCTGCTCCCGCAGTCGCGGGACCCCATCGAGGTCCTCGCCGCCTCGATGCGCTCGCCGGTGGCCTGGACCGTGGTGAACGGGCGGGTGGTGGTCCGCGAGGGTCAGCTGCTCGGGGCCGAGCTGCTGACCTTGCTCGCCGAGGCCGCCCAGGTGCGCCGCACGCTCGCATGAGCGGAGCGGCACGGGGCCTCCTCGAGCGAGCGTTGCGACGCCGGGCACCGCTCCGGGCCGACGGGCGCACCACCGCCTTCCGCTGGGTCAACGGGGCGGGCGACGGCGCCCCGGGGCTGACCCTCGACCTCTTCGGGGACGTGGGCGTGCTGAGCCTCTATGGAGCGCAGGATTCCGCGGAGGTGGCGGACGCCGCGATGGGGCTCGTTCCGCTCCGGGCGCTGTACGTGAAGGAGCGGCCGAAGGAGGCCGGCGCGCTGGGGAGCGAGGAGCGGTCGGCCCGGGCTCCGGCTCGGCCGCTCCGCGGGGCGCCGGTCGAGTCGGTGGACGTGCTCGAGCAGGGCCTGGCCTTCCGGATCCGCCCGGGGCAGGGGCTCGCGGTGGGGCTGTACCTCGACATGCGCGAGGCACGGGCCTGGGTCCGTGCCCACGCCCGCGGAGCGACCCTCCTCAACTGCTTCGCCTACACCGGCGCCTTCGGGATCGCGGCGCGCGCCGGTGGGGCAGTGCGGGCAGTGGACGTGGACCTGAGCCGGCGCTCGCTCTCCTGGGCCGAGGAGAACGCGCAGCTGAATGGCCAGTCTCCCCCGGCGACCGACCGGCTCGCCGGAGACGTGTTCGACTGGCTCCGGCGCCTCGGGAAGCGGGGCGAGCGCTTCGAGGCCGTGGTGCTCGACCCGCCCGGCTTCGCCCGGGGGCGCACGGGGACGTTCTCCGCGGCGCGCGACTGGCCGCGGCTCGTCGCGCAGGCCGCACCCCTCGTCGCGACGGGGGGCTGGCTGCTCGCGGCCTGCAACGTGGCCGCGTTGCCCGGGCGGCGCTTCGAGGCGGCGCTGGCGGAGGGTGTGCGCCGCTCGGGGCGGACGGCGGCGGAGGTGGCCCGTCCCGGGCCCTCGACGCTCGATTTCCCCGAGGCCCCGGGGGAGGAGGCGCCGCTCAAGGTCCGGGTCCTCCGGCTGTAGGTGCTAACCTCGCGTCCGTTGACCCGGAATCCTCCTGCGCAGCGCACCGGCGGACTGCGGTTCGGGAAGTACGTGCTGCTCGACCGGCTGGCGGTGGGCGGGATGGCGGAGATCTTCCTCGCCCGGCAGGAGGGGCTGGAGGGCTTCGAGAAGACCGTGGTCATCAAGCGGATCCGCCCGCACCTGTCGAAGCAGAACAGCTTCGTGCAGATGTTCCTCGACGAGGCCCGGCTGGCCGCGCAGCTCAACCATCCCAACATCGTGCAGATCCACGAGCTGGGGCAGGTGGACGACAGCTACTTCATCGCCATGGAGTACGTCTTCGGGCGCGACATGGCGCGCATCATCCCCAAGGCCGAGCGGATGGGGATCGCCTTCCCGGTGGTGTACGCGCTGAAGATCGCCTCCAGCGTCTGCGAGGGGCTGCACTACGCGCACCAGCGGACCGACGCCTGGGGAAACCCGCTGCACATCGTGCACCGCGACGTCACCCCCGAGAACGTCTTCGTCTCCTTCGACGGGACGGTGAAGATCCTCGACTTCGGGATCGCCAAGGCACGTGGCCAGACCGGCGAGACCACCGCCGGGGAGATCAAGGGGAAGATCAGCTACATGAGCCCGGAGCAGGCCCTGGGCAACCCGCTGGACTGCCGCAGCGACATCTTCTCCCTCGGGGTCGTGCTCTACGAGTGGCTGACCGGATTCCGGCTCTTCACCGGTGACTCGGAGGTGGCCGTGCTCCGCAGCATCAGCGAGGCGAAGATCTACGGCCCCAGCTACTTCAAGCCCGACATCCCCCCCGAGGTGGAGGGGGTGGTGATGCGCGCGCTGGAGAAGGACCGCGACCGGCGCTACCCCAGCGCCTGGGAGATGCAGCGCGATCTGGACCACCTGCTCGGGGAGAGCGAGTTCCGGCCCTCGAGCATGCACCTGGCGAACTTCCTGAAGCAGCTCTTCTCCGACGAGCTGGAGGCGGAGCGGGCGCGGCTCACCCGAGCCTCGGAGACGCTCGCTCCGGACGGGCCGGCCAGCCGCGGCGCCCGGGCGCTGCGGCTGCACCTGGACGACGCGGACCGGAGGGCCCTCGAGGCGGTGGCCGAGCGCAACGGGCTGACCCTGGAGGAGCTGGCCCGCGACGTGCTGCGGGACTGGCTGAAGTACCGCTGATGCCCCGGGTTCGGCTCACGCTGGAGTACGACGGGACCGAGTTCGTGGGCTGGCAGCGCCAGCCCAACGGGCGGAGCGTGCAGGAGGTGCTCGAGACCGCGCTGGCCGAGCTCCTCGGCAGCAAGCTGACCACCGCTGCGGCTGGGCGGACCGACGCGGGGGTGCACGCGCTGGGGCAGGTGGTGGCCTTCGACGCGCCGCGCGTGCTGCCGGCGAAGGCCTACGTGCGGGGGCTGTCGGATCTCCTCCCGGTGGATCTGGCGGTGGTCGCGGCCGACGAGGTCCCCGCCGACTTCGATCCGCGCCGCTGGGCCACCGGGAAGCGGTACCGCTACCTGATCTCGCGCCGCCCGAGCCGGGCGCCCCTGCTCCGGCGGACGCACTGGGAGGTCTTCCCTCCGCTCGAGGTGGAGGCGATGCAGCTCGCGGCCAGGGCCCTCGTGGGGACCCATGACTTCTCGAGCTTCCGGGCCGCCGACTGCGAGGCGCCACACCCGCGGCGGACGCTGCGGGAGCTCGAGCTGCTCCCGGTGGGAGACATCCTCCGCATCGAGGTGGAGGGGACGGCCTTCCTCAAGCACATGGTGCGGAACGTCGTGGGCTCGCTGGTCGAGGTGGGGCGGGGGAGGCGCGCGCCGGAGTGGGTCGCCGAGGTGCTCGCGGCGAAGGACCGGACGCTGGCCGGACCGACCGCGCCGGCGCACGGGCTCACGCTGGTCGAGGTGACCTACGGCACGGGGCCGCGGCCGTCGGCATGAACGAGGGGGCCGGCACCGGGCCGGCGTTCCTCGGCGATGGAAGGCGCCAGTTGCACCCGGGCCTCCCGGCGCGCCCTCAGGACCCGACCAGCGGGAGGATGTCCGCCGCCGATCCGCGGGCGAGCGTGTACCCGGCGCCGCCGTGCCCGTAGTGGTGCACGATGCGGCCCACCCGCTCCAGCCGGACCTCCGGACGCACCGGCCGCAAGCCCACCGCGTCGCGCAGCACCGGTCCATGGCGGAATCCCGCCGTCCGCGCCCGCTCGAGGAACGCCGCACGCAGGGCCGGGTCCGGCGCCGGCGGAACGTCGCCGTCGAAGGGGAGGGCGCATCCGCCGATGACGACCTCGGTACGCCGCGGGATGACGTAGAGCATCGCCCCGAGATCGCGCTCGTCCCCGTGCATCCGCCGCGGGTCCACCTCGCCCGGAGCGACCACGACCGTCTGCCCCAGGAGCGCCCGGAGCGAGCGATCACCGGTGAGGCGGCGCGCGCCGATGCCCGTGCAGTTCACCACCACGTCCCCGGGCACGTCGTCCAGCCGCTCGACGCGGGCGATCTCGATCCGCCGCTCCAGCCGCGACTCGAGCCACGGGAGGTGCAGCGCCGGCTCGACCCTCGGCGCCTCGAACTCCCAGGCCAGGACCGCTCCACCCGGCTGCGGGCCCCTCACCAGCCGGAGCCCCTCGATCGCGCCGGCCCACCACGGGCGGCGCGCGTCGGACGTGCACTCGCGGGCGGTCACCACGTCGACCCCCGCCTCGGGCGTGGAGCGGGAGAGCCCGAGCAACCACTCTCGCGTGGTCCGCGCCCACCGGTTCACCCTGTCCGGTGGCCCGACCTCGAACGGGTACCAGAGCGCGCCAGCCGCGGCCGAGGTCGTCTGCTCCGGCCGCTCGGCGGAGAGCATGCGGACCCGGTGCCCGGTCTCCCGGAGCGCCAGCGCGGTGGTGAGACCCACCACGCCGGCCCCGACGATGGTCACCTCCGCCACGGGCCTGCCTCGGTGCCTGGACCGTTCACCGCGTCCGGCGGAAGCGCAGCGGCTGCTCCAGGCTCTCGGTGTGCACCACCAGCTCGCCGCCCACCAGCTCCATGCGCCGGGAGTTCTGGAGCGCCACGAGGAACGCCTTCTCCTGCACGTCCACCTCCGGCGTGCAGGCCATCCTCGTGCTGGCCAGCGCGCCGACCCGGAGCGTCCCGTCGCCGACGTCCGCCGGCCCGGTGAAGCGGTTGCAGGAGGCGTTGCCCGCGACCTCGCCTGCCGCAGGGAAGACGAGCGTGGGCTTGTGGTCCTCGAGAACCGGCGTGCCGCCGAGATCTCGCAGCTCCCACTCCGAGCCGAGCAGGTACTGCGCACCGGGCACCGTCTTCTCTCCCGCGGCCGGGGCCGGCGGCGCGGACGCGCATCCGAGCAGGAGCGCCGTCACACCCACTCCCATCCAGGCCAGCTCTCTCATGCGAACCCTCCCGGAGCCCCGACCCTAGCCCGGCGGGAGCGACGCTGCCCGCGCGCACGTCTTGCGCCGGAATGGCAGGCAGCGTCCCCGGGTTGCGCCCGACCACGCATGGGCTCCCCACGATCCCCGCGCACTCGGCCGGAGCCCGTACGGTGCCGGATTTGCATGCGTTTTCACGCATGACGACGGAGCAAGCAGCCATGAAGACCTTCTCTCTCGGTCCCGTCCCGGAGTACTGGCTCGACGCCTGGCAGCGGTCGGTGCTGCTCCTGGACACCCTGCGCCAGCGCGGAAACCGCTATCTCGAGCAAAGCAGGAAGGATGTCCCCCACGTCCTCGAGTTCGAGTCCGAGCTCGTCGTCGATGGTCGGACACTTCCACGCCCCACCAATTACCTGCTCGTGCGGATCGTCCCTCCGGAGGGGACGCAGATCGATCCCACCAAGCCCCCCTTCGTGGTGGTGGATCCGCGCGCGGGGCACGGCCCCGGCATCGGCGGCATGAAGCACGACAGCGAGATCGGCGCGGCGTTCGCCGCCGGCCACGCCTGCTACTTCATCGGCTTCCTCCCCGAGCCGGTCCCCGGTCAGACCGTCGAGGACGTGTGCCGGACCGAAGCCGCGTTCCTGGAGACGGTGAACGCCCGCCATCCGGAGGCGGAGGGGCGGCCGGTGGTGATCGCCAACTGCCAGGCGGGCTGGCAGATCATGATGATGGCCGCGCTCCGGCCGGAGCTCACCGGGCCCATCCTGCTCGCCGGATCGCCGCTCTCGTACTGGGCCGGAGTGCGGGGGAAGAACCCGCTCCGCTACCTCGGAGGCCTCCTCGGTGGAACCTGGCTCACCAAGCTCGCCGGCGACATGGGGCACGGGATCTTCGACGGCGCGCACCTCATCGCCAACTTCGAGTCACTGAACCTGGCGAACACCTACTGGAAGAAGGCCTACAACCTGTACTCGAAGATCGACACCGAGGCGCCCCGCTACCTGGACTTCGAGACCTGGTGGGGGAGCCCGGTGCTCCTCGATGCCGGGGAGATGCAGTGGATCGCCGACAACCTCTTCGTCGGCAACAAGCTCTCCACCGGTGGGCTCCAGGCGTCGGACGGCACGCGAATCGACCTGCGCAACGTGAAGTCGCCGATCGTCGTCTTCTGCTCCTGGGGTGACGACATCACGCCGCCCCAGCAGGCGCTGGGCTGGGTCACCGACCTCTACCGGACCGAGAAGGAGATCGAGGCCGCGGGCCAGACCATCGTCTACACGCTCCACGACAGCGTCGGTCACCTCGGCATCTTCGTCTCCGGCAAGGTGGCGACGAAGGAGCACCGCGAGTTCGCGAGCTGCATGGGGCTGATCGACATGCTGCCCCCCGGGCTCTACGAGGCGGTCATCACCGAGGTGGACGAGGACACCGAGAACCCCGAGCTCGTCGATGGGAAATACCTCTTCCGGCTCGAGGCCCGCACGCTCGACGACATCCGTGCGCTCGGTCACAACCCTCCCGAGGACGAGCGGCGCTTCGCCACCGTGGCGCGCGTGTCCGAGGCGAACCGCAGCCTGTACCAGGAGCTGGCCTCGCCGGTGGTGCGCACCCTGTTCCAGGAGCCGGTGGCCCGGCTGCTGCGCCAGCTGCACCCGAGCCGGCTGCGGTTCTCGATGCTGTCCGACCGCAACCCGTTCCTCTGGCCGGTGAAGGTCCTGGCTCCCCAGGTGCGCGCCCGGCGACAGGCCGCCTCACCGAACAATCCGCTGCTCGGCGTGGAGAGGGCCGTCTCCTCCTGGATCGGCTCCAGCCTGGATGCCATCGGCGCGACCCGGGACGCGCTCACCGAGTCGGTGTTCCTCGCGGTCTACGGGAATCCCGTCCTCCAGGCGCTGGCCGGGTTCGGACCGGAGGCGGTCCGGGAGCACCAGCCCGAGCGGGACCTCCTTCGCGAGATGCTCGAGGATCGGCAGCGCGCCGCGCTGGAGAAGCGATTCGAGGCTGGCGGCATGCTGGAGGCCGCGGTTCGGGCGCTGGTCTACGTGCGACTCGCGGAGGGCACCGCGGACGAGCGCGGCTACTCGATGTTCCTGGCGCTCCGGACCGCTCGCCCGGTGGAGGTGCGCCGGTCGCTCGCCGAGCTGAAGGGGATCCTCAAGGAGCAGTTCCTGCTGGTGCGGCTCGACGAGGAGAAGGCCCTGTCCACCCTTCCGGCGCTCCTTCCGAGGAGCACCGAGAAGCGGCGCGCCGCGCTGGACCTGCTGCACCGGATGATCGCCGCCCGCGGGAAGCTCTCCGCCGAGGGGAGCCGCCGTCTGGCGCGGATCCAGCAGCTCTTCGACGCCCGTCCGCCCGAGCGCCCGGACACCACGCACGCGGCGAACGCCTGAGCCATCGAGGAGGAGAGCCCATGGACCAGAACATCCGTCCGATCCTCGAGGGCCAGAAGGTCCTCGTCGTGGGAATCGCCAACGACCAGTCCATCGCCTACGGCTGCGCGAAGGCGTTCCGCCAGGCGGGAGCGGAGCTGGCGGTCACCTGGCTCAACGAGAAGGCGCGGCCCCACGTCGAGCCGCTGGCCCGCGAGGTGGGGGCCACCATCACGGCGCCGCTGGACGTCGCGGCGCCCGGCCAGCTCGAGGCGGTGTTCGGGCTGATCCGGGAGCGCTGGGGACGTCTGGACAGCCTGGTGCACTCGATCGCCTTCGCCCCCAAGGAGGATCTGCAGGGCGGACTCCTCGATTGCTCCGCCGCGGGCTTCGCCAAGGCGATGGACGTCTCCTGCCACTCGTTCATCCGGATGGCGAAGCTGGCCGTGCCGTTGATGAAGAACGGCGGGACGATGTTCGCCATGAGCTACCTGGGCGCGAACCGGGTGGTGCCGAGCTACAACGTCATGGGTCCGGTCAAGGCCGCGCTCGAGGCAGCCTGCCGGTATCTGGCCCACGAGCTCGGTCCGCGCGGCATCCGGGTGCACGCCATCTCCCCGGGGCCGCTGAAGACCCGCGCGGCCTCGGGCTTGAAGGACTTCGAGCTGCTCCTCAACGAGGCGGAGCGGAGGGCCCCGCTCGGCGAGCTCGTGGACCCGATGGACGTCGGCTTCGCCTGCGCCTACCTCGCCACGCCCTTCGCCCGGCGCATCACCGGAGGGACGGTGTACGTCGATGGCGGGGCGAACATCGTCGCCTGACTAGAAGACGATCTTCAGCAGCCGGGTCACCAGCTCCTCGAGCGAGAAGATGGTCAGGGTGAGCGGCAGCAGCGGCACGGCGGTCGCCAGCGCGAGCCGGGAGATGTCCTGCAGCCCGAACGGGACCAGGTTCATCTCGCGGATGATCGAGTAGCTCTGCCCGAGGTCGGACAGCGACTGGATGTCCGCGGTGCCGAGGAGCTGCTCCTCGCCGCGCGCTGACTGGAGCCACTTTTGCTCGAACGCGGTGACGTACTCGCTGGCCAGCTTCCCGTACGCGGCGAGCCCGGTGCGCTTCGCCTGCGACAGGAGGGGAGTGAAGACCATGAGCGGCCCGAGGAGGAAGAGGACGAAGAAGCCGATGAGACCGACGACGTCCATCTTGAACGACAGCAGGCTCTGGCCGCCGTAGAGCACCCGGGTGGCGATGATCCCGGCGAGGAGCGCTCCCTGGGCGAAGAGCAGCGGTCCGAAGGCGTAGGTGCTCTTCCCGAGGAAGGACAGGCCGGCGGCGCGATCGGGATGGGTGGGAACCAGGTGCAGTTCCATCCGCGAGGTCTTCCAGAGGAAGCGGAACCAGATGAGCAGACGGAAGTACCAGCGGAGCAGCATGAACTGGGTGACCGGCAGGGCGAACACCGCGTACCAGATGCCGGCCGAGGTCAGCTCCATGTGCCCGTCGACCGGAGTGGCGTACCAGCTGCTGGCTCCGAAGGCGATGGTGCTCCTCCACACCCAGTGACCCACCGTGGCGACGAGGACCAGCAGCAGGACCTCGAGGGGGATCGAGTTGCGGAGCCGCATCGCAGAGGCGATGTTCGCGTCGAACCGGGGGAGGTCCGCAGGGCGCACGATCCCCCGCGCGAGGAACTCGGCCACCACGCTCCGCGTCCGGCCGTGAACGACCAGCTCGGCGGCGATGAGGAGCGGGAGCGCGACCAGCAGGCGGACCTGGGTCTCGATGTCACGGAGGAAGGGCAGTGCGCTCGGCGGGCCCACCGCCCGGCCGGTCGCGATGCAGAGCACGAGCAGCGGCAGCCAGGCGACGAGGGTGATGACCCAGATGCGGCGAGCGAGCTGCTCCAGCGCAGGCCCGCTCAGGTGCGCGCGCTGGAAGAGCTGGTACAGCGGTCCACCGAGCACGAGCGAGAAGTCGTGATCGTGCACCTCAAGGGTCCTCTTCATGCGGGCCCTCCCTGGGTGCGCAACCGTAGACCTTCCGGTCGCGCCAGGTGCGCCTCTGGCCATAGGCCTTCGGCCCAACGAGAAGAAAGCCCGGGTGGCCCCGCCGGGTCAGCTAACGTCGGCGTCCCGGGCTCCGGGGTGCCGTGATGCGCCTGCCGACCCTCGTCCTGCTCCTCTCCCTCGGACTGCCTTCCGCGACGCGCGCCGACGAGACCGCGGTCGACGGCGGGACCCCGGAGCCTGTCGCCTGCACCGACGCGCACGCCTGCGCCGAGCGCCACGGCTACGGCTCGGTCTGTGACCAGGGGCTCTGCGAGCCGTACCAGGACGGGACCGACCTCTTCACGGCGATCGGGCTCGCCGAGCCCGGCGAGGCCGCCCCGGTGGCGTACAAGCCGTTCCTCTCCATCCTCCCGGTCATCGCCTCGAACCCGACCCAGGGAGTGCTGGTCGGGGCGGCGGCCATCCTCGGCATCTATCTGGGCGATCCGAAGACGACGACCATCTCCAACGTCTCGGCCAACATCCTCTACACCACCAAGAACCAGCTGCTCTCCGGCATCAACAGCGTGCTGATGCTCGAGCACAACGAGTGGCAGCTCCAGGGGGACTGGCGCTTCCTGGTCTTCAACCAGGACACCTTCGGTCTCGGGACCGGGCAGACGCCGATCAGCACTGGCTTCACGCTCAGCGGCTACGGCACGACGACGGCGGTCCAGGGCGCCCAGCCGATGGACATGAACCTCATCCGGATCCGCGAGAACTTCCTGAAGAAGGCCTGGACCGACGCGTTCTACATCGGCCCGGGATTCTCCTTCGACCGCTACTACGCCATCGAGGACAAGCTCCTCGACCTGAACGCCAACCCGCCGGTCATCACCAGCCACTACGCCTACAGCAAGGCGCTCGGCTTCAACCCCTCGCACTACAACATCTCGGGGGTGAGCCTGAATCTCCTCTGGGACAACCGCGACTCGACCATCAACCCCTACCGGGGGATGTACGCCGCGATCTCGTACCAGGTGAACCCCACCTGGCTCGGGAGCGCGAAGGACAGCTCGGTGCTCATGCTCGAGTACCGCGGGTATCTCGGCCTCGACCCGGCGATCCCCCGCAACGTGCTCGCCTTCTGGTTCCTGATGCAGACGACGGTGACCGGGCAGCTCCCCTACCTCGGTCTCCCGGCGATCGGCTGGGACGCACGCAACCGCACCGGCCGCGGGTACGTGCAGGGGCGCTTCCGGGGGACGGCCGAGGTCTACGGCGAGGTCGAGTACCGGTTCCGCATCACCCGGAACGGGCTGCTCGGGGGCGTGGTCTTCGCGAACGTGGAGACCTTCTCCAGCGCCCCGGTCAGCTACCTCGGGTTCTTCAACCAGGGGGAGAACCTCTTCCAGAACCTCCGGCCGGCGGGGGGCATCGGGCTGAGATTCATGATGAACCGGCAATCCCGGACTAACATCACCCTGGACCTCACCGTGGCCGAGAAGACGTTTGGGCTCTACTTCGGGTGCGGAGAGGCGTTCTGATGTCCTCCGGGGAGCTCTTCAGGAGGGGAGGCAGGGAATGCGCCGTCTGCAGCGGTGGGCTGCCGTCGTGTCCGGAGCCGGTGTTCTCGCCGTTCTCCTGCAGCCGGTGGTGGCCTCGGCCCAGACGCCCGAGTCCCTCCCGCCCCCGGCGACCGAGCCTCTTCCGCCCCAGGTGAAGGAGCCGCCGCCCGCCGGGGCGCCCGAGCCGCCCGAGGCGGTGACGACGGAGGCCGACCCGAGCGGCGGGTGGAGGCACGAGTTCTCGCCCGCCTGGCACATGGCGACCTTCTGGAGCAACGAGGGTAGCCACTACACGTTCCACTCGATCGCGCTCGGCTACCTCATGTCGGTGAAGAGCTCGGGCCCCTACGTCCACGTGAGCTGGGTCATCCCCCTGCAGGCGCGGCAGGATGGGAAGGTGCACTCGGTGTCCTCCATCTACCAGAACGCCGGTGGCATCGACCTGCTGGTGGGCTGGCAGTGGCGCAAGACGGTCACCCAGACCCTCGAGTTCGAGGGAGGCCCCGGGTTCCACATGAACGCGCTGAACCTCGGGGGACAGCCGGGGCTCAGCAACTTCAACGCCATCCAGATCGGTCCCGGCGGGATGACCATCCTCCGCTGGCGCCCCGGCTGGCGGCCGGCCAAGGTCGGATGGACCCTGGGAGCGGTCGGGGCGCTCGCGTTCGACGTCGTCGATCCGCTGCGGAGCAACGACCTGCGTATCGGCGTGGCGCTCCGCATCGGGGCCGTCATCGGAGTGGACCTTCCATGAGCCGGGCGACGGCTCTTCTCGCGCTGCTGATCGTCGCGGGCCTCGCCGCTTGCCTCGGGCCCTACCCCGACATCGGCGAGCGGCTGGACGTCGGATCCAAGGTGGTCGGCACCTCGTACGTCTCGGTGGACGGCGGCTGGACCCGGATCCTCATCCTCGCGCCGCTCGACGGCGGCCCGGCACCCTACACCCGCATCGACGACACCCAGCCCCGCGCGGTGGAGACGCTGCAGGGCACCTGGGCGGGGGCAGGGGAGGACGCGGTCACCTTCTCCAGCACCATCGTCTTCAACCTGCCCGACGAGCACACGCTTCCGGTCAGCTCCCGCAAGGGCGCGACGCGCCGCGAGCTCGTGCCGCCCCAGGTCGCCCAGGCGACGGCGGCCATCTCCGGCGACGTGCTCGACCTCACCGGAGCGCCGGCGGTGGCGGCCCACTACCGGACGCTCCTCGGCCGCACGGCGCAGATCACCGGCACCGATGCCACCGCCAGCGCCTGCGCCTTTCACGTGGCGCAGCTCGCGGTCGAGTCCTCCGAGGCGCGCATCCCGGGGTTCAACAGCGCGGGGCTGACCCAGTACCTGAACCGGGTGGAGCCCTTCGACGGCATCCTCTCCGGGCAGGTGACGGTGGGTCTGGTCGGGCTGTTCAGCCCGGTGGTGACCACCACCTTCATCGGCTACGCAGACTTCGAGGGCGTGGTGCTGGACGGCGTCCAGGTGTCGAGCACCAACGGCAGTGGCGACGGGACGCTCTCGGGCGTCCTCTCCTTCCAGATCGCGCGCGAGGGGCTGCCTCCCATCGACGGTCAGGTGGACTACCGGGAGATCACGCTCAGCGGCGGGAACGAGTCCGGCAACTACCTGATCACGCTCGACGGTGGGACGCAGATCCGCGTGCCCACCGGGCCCTGGAGCCCCCCGCTCGCGCAGTGCCTGGGCTTCTGACGAAGGTCAGGCCGCTCCCGGCTTGCTGAACCGGAGGGCGCCCTTGCCGGCGTCCACCAGCACGGTGTCGCCGGCCACGTACTCGCCGGAGAGGACCTTCATCGCCAGCGGATCCTGGAGGTACTTCTGGATGGCGCGCTTGAGAGGCCGGGCGCCGTAGACCGGGTCGTACCC
This sequence comes from Myxococcaceae bacterium, assembly GCA_035501615.1. Taxonomy (GTDB): domain Bacteria; phylum Myxococcota; class Myxococcia; order Myxococcales; family Myxococcaceae; genus RPRB01. The sequence continues at coordinate 14,661 of DATJVY010000019.1, read as the reverse complement.
GTGCTCGCCGAGGAAGGCGACCGCCGCCGGGGTGAGCTCCAGGGCGAGGCGCCGGTCCTCCAGCAGCTTGCGAAGGCGGGCCAGCTGGATCTCGACGATGCGGCCGATCTGCTCGCGCCGCAGTGGCTCGAAGACCACGATCTCGTCGATCCGGTTCAGGAACTCGGGCCGGAAGTGCTGCCGGAGCGCGTCCATCACCCGCGCCCGGGTCACGTCGTCGAGGGTGTCCTTCGTCTCGATGCCCAGCTGGAGGAGCTGGCTGCCGATGTTGGAGGTCATGATCAGCACCGTGTTCTTGAAGTCCACGGTGCGTCCCTGGCTGTCGGTCAGCCGTCCGTCGTCCAGGATCTGGAGCAGGACGTTGAAGACGTCGGCGTGCGCCTTCTCGATCTCGTCGAAGAGCACCACCGAGTACGGCCGCCGGCGGACCGCCTCGGACAGCTGGCCACCCTCCTCGTACCCCACGTAGCCCGGCGGGGCGCCGATGAGACGCGCCACCGCGTGCTTCTCCATGTACTCGGACATGTCGATGCGGATGAGGGCGTTCTCGTCGTCGAAGAGGAACTCGGCCAGCGCCTTCGCGGTCTCGGTCTTTCCCACCCCGGTGGGCCCGAGGAAGATGAACGACCCGATCGGTCGGTTGGGGTCCTGTAGCCCGCTGCGGGCCCGGCGAATGGCATTGCTCACCGCCTCGATGGCCATCCGCTGCCCGACCACCCGCTGCTCCAGCCGCTTCTCCATGTGGATCAGCTTCTGGACCTCGCCCTCCATCAGGCGAGAGACCGGGATGTGGGTCCACTTGGCGACCACCTCGGCGATGTCCTCCGAGTCCACCTCCTCCTTGAGGAACCGCTGCTTCTTCTGCAGCTCGGCCAGCGCCGACTGCTGCTGCTCCAGCTCCTTCTGGAGGCTGGGGACGACGCCGAACCTGATCTCCGCGGCCTTGTTCAGGTCGCCCTGGCGCTCGGCGGTGGCCTCGTCGGCCTTCGCCTTCTCCATCCGCTCCTTGACCGAGCGAATCTTCTGAATGGCGGCCTTCTCCGCGTCCCAGTGGGCCTTCATCTGGGAGAACTGCTCGTTCAGGTCACCCAGCGACTTCTCGATCTCCTGGAGCCGCTCGCGCGAGTTGACGTCGGTCTCCTTCTTCAGGCCCTCGCGCTCGATCTCCAGCTGGGTGATGCGCCGGCGCACGTCGTCGATCGCCTGGGGCATCGAGTCGATCTCGATGCGCAGCCGGCTCGCCGCCTCGTCGACCAGGTCGATGGCCTTGTCGGGCAGGAACCGGTCGGCGATGTACCGGTGGCTGAGCGTGGCCGCGGCCACCAGCGCCGCGTCCTGGATCCGGACGCCATGGTGCAGCTCGTACCGCTCCCTCAACCCGCGGAGGATGCTGATGGTGTCCTCGACGCTGGGCTCACCCACCATCACCGGCTGGAACCGGCGCTCCAGCGCGGCGTCCTTCTCGATGTGCTTGCGGTACTCGTCGAGGGTGGTGGCGCCGATGCAGTGCAGCTCGCCCCGGGCCAGCGCCGGCTTGAGCATGTTCCCCGCGTCCATCGCCCCCTCGGCCTTGCCCGCGCCCACCAGGGTGTGGAGCTCGTCGATGAAGAGGACGACCTGGCCCTCGGCGGAGGCGATCTCCTGGAGGACGGCCTTCAGGCGCTCCTCGAACTCGCCGCGGTACTTCGCCCCGGCCACCATCGCCCCGAGGTCGAGGGCGACCAGGCGCTTGTCCTTGAGGCCCTCGGGGACGTCGCCATCGACGATGCGCCGGGCCAGGCCCTCGACGATCGCGGTCTTGCCCACGCCGGGGTCGCCGATCAGCACCGGGTTGTTCTTGGTGCGCCGGCTCAGAACCTGGATGACGCGGCGGATCTCCTCGTCCCGCCCGATGACCGGGTCGAGCTTTCCGGCACGCGCGGCGGCGGTGAGATCCCGCCCGTACTTCTCCAGCGCCTGGTAGGTGTCCTCCGCCTCCTGGGTGGTCACTCGCTTCCCGCCGCGGAGGTCCTTGAGGACCGTCAGGACCCGGTCGCGGGTCACGCCGGACGACTTCAGCGCCTCGCCGATGGCGCCCCGGTCCTGGGCGAGCGCGATGAGGAGGTGCTCGCTGGACACGTACTCGTCCTTGAGCTTCTTGGCCTCGTCCTCGGCCTTGTCCAGGTCGCGGAGGAGCCGCTGGCTGAGGCGGCTCCCGTCACCGCCCTGGATGCGGGGAAGGCGCTCCAGTGCCTCGTCGACCCGCCCCTGGACCAGCGCCGGGTCCGAGCCGATCCGGCGGAGGAGGGCCTCGGCCACGCCCTTCTCCTGAGTCAGGAGCGCCTTGGCCAGGTGCTCCGGCTCGTACTCGGGCGAGCCCATGCGGCGGGCAAGGGTCTGCCCTGCCTGAATGGCCTCCTGGGCCTTCAGGGTGAACTGTTCGATACGCATGCCCTCACCGTAAGTCCCGGCACGAAGTTGGCAAGCAGGCAGGGTACAGGTACAAGCCCCTGGAATGTCGCGGTCCGAGGCGCACGGCGGCTACCTATGTCGCCTGGAGACACTCGAGGGCGAGCAGCTGGCCCGCCTGGCGCGGGAGTCCCTCGAGGCCGACGGACAGCCCACCGATGGCGCGGGGCTGCTCATCTCGGTGGTGAAGAAGGTGGTCCGGTTCGCCTACGACGGCCCGCACACCTACGGGCGGCAGGGCGCGCAGTGGTACTGCACGCACCACGCCCTCGCGGCCCGGCTGTCCACCGCGTTCGGCGTCACGGTTCACGCCTACGTCTTCGACCCCGACGAGCTGGAGCAGGTGGTGACCTACGGTGCAGGGCACCCGGTGGGTGGGGACACCGTCCGGTACGAGGACGCCGAGCTCGACGAGGACGCGGCGCTGTCGGAGGAGGCGTTCGAGAAGCTGGCCGCGCGCTGGCCGCTGGGCCACCTGGGCCGTCTCCTCGGCCTGACCCGTCCCGAGCTGCTGCGGCTACCCTGGGCCCGGGGCGTGCTCCTCCCGCTCGACGACGACGCCCCGCGGGCGGAGCTCGATCCGCTCTTCCAGGATTCCCCGGCCGACCCCCGGGGCTGACCGTCACGCCGGCGGAGCGGGCTCGGCGTCGAAGCCCCGCACCTGCGCCCGGGCGTGCGCGACCAGGAACGCCACCACCGCGGCGTTCACCACGAGCACCACCAGGCGGATCCAGTGGAAGTGCTGCAGGAGCTCGTACACCTCGAAGGGGAGCAGGGACCCGCTGACCCCCACCACGAGCCACGCTCCCCACCGCCGGCGGCGGTGGAGCGCCCAGCCCTCGAGGCAGGTGACGGTGCCGTCGACGAAGAGCGCGAGCAGGGTGATGTGGAGGCCCCGGGGCGAGGTGGCCCGCTCCAGCAGCCGCCCCAGCAGGACGGCGTAGGCACGGGTGGAGTGGCTCCGGAACTCGTGCGCCCACCGCGCGAGCTCGTCGTGGAGCCCGAGCGCCAGGGTGATCAGCAGCGCGGCTCCGAGCAGGAGCTGCACCGTCCCCTTGACCCACTTGTAGGTGATGACGGCACGGAGCGCCGCCTCGTCCACCTGGGCCCGCATCGGTCCGTCGTCCTTTCGGCCGAGCGCCTCGCTAGCGCGGGGCCTCGTCCCGCAGGGCCGCCCAGGCCTTCACCCGGGCAGACCGGAAGTACTGGGCGACGATGGCCAGCGCCCCGGCGACCAGCACGGTCCGGAGCACCGACATCCCCACGGTGAACGGTGGGCGGAGCAGCCACGGCGGGGGAAACGACGCGCTCGCCGGGATGAGCTCCCGGGCGATGCGGGCGAGGCGGAGGGCGAAGGCGGCGTCGGCCGCGCCGTCCACCGTCCGGAGCACGGCCGAGACCAGCGCCGCCCCGCACAGGAGGCGCCGGATTCCCTCCCGGGGCAGCCCCGCCGGGCGCAGCACCCGGCCGGCCGAGACGAAGGTGAACCAGAGCGAGATGGCCAGGACCACGAGGAGCGCCGCGCGTGCCTGCCGGTCCGGCTGCATCGCGCGGAGGTTCGCCTCCGACAGCCGGGCGAAGGCCTCCGCCGCGGGGCCGTCCTTGGGGAGGCTCTCCGTCGCCCGGCTCCAGCGGTCGGACAGGGCGAAGGCCTCGCTCACCGAGGAAGCCCCCGATGCGCCGGACACCAGCATGCAGAGGATGGCCACCGCCCGCGCCTGCGAGCCGACCGCGGACCGCGGTGCAGTCAACGGGGAAACGCCTCGACGAACTTCAACCGGAGGTCGGTGAGGAGCGAGTCGAAGAACCGCTCCTCCTCGGGCGTCAGGTTCCCCCGGGTCTTCTCCCGGAGGAGCGCCAGCAAGTCCAGCACCTCCCGGGCGAGGGCGGCATCACGCGCCACCGACCCCGAGTCGGGGTGGGGCTGTGCCCCCATGTGGATGAGCGCCGAGGAGGCGAAGCCGAGCAGGACGGTCGTGAAGTCGATGGCCTTGCCGGCGCGCTCGAGCACGAACGTCTCTCCGTGTGCGCGCTCGTCGGCTGCAACCACCGGTCACTCCTCGTCGTCGTCGTCGTCGAAGTCGTCGGTGTCCGCCATCATCGTCTCGACCTGGGCGGCCTTCTCCGACACGTCGGGAAGCGATTTCAGGTAGCGCTCCCAGGCCTTCTCGTCCACCTCTCCCTGTGCCAGGGAGCGGGGGGCGGTGCGCTTGTCGATGTTCTTCGGGTCGAGCAGCTCTGCCATGGCGGCCGAATTTGACGGGCCCCCCTCCGGTCGTCAACAACCCTCTCCGGACCGTGAGCGGCGTCGTCCTTCCCAGAGGGCTGTACGCGGTGGTGGACGACGGCGTCCGCCCGGACCTGTCTCTGGCCGAGCAGGCGCGGCTGCTGGCACGCGCCGGCGTGCGGGTGGCCCAGGTGCGCTGCAAGCGCTCCGTCGGGCGCGCCGGCTGGGAGGCGGTCCGGGACGCGGTGCAGCTGCTCCGCGAGGCCGGCGTGGTGGCGCTGGTCAACGATCGCGTCGACTGGGCTCTACTCGCCGGCGCCGACGGGGTGCACGTGGGCGACGACGACCTCCCCGCGGCCGAAGCGCGCCGGCTGCTCGGTCCCGATCGGCTCGTGGGGGTGACCGTCCGGAGCGCCGCCGGCGCGCGGCAGGCGGCGGCCGACGGGGCCAGCTACGTCGGGCTCGGCCCGGTGTTCGCCACCCGGACCAAGGAGGTGCCGGCCGCGGTGCTGGGCCTGGAGCGCCTCGGGAACGAGGTAGCGGCGAGCCCGCTCCCGGTCGTCGCCATCGGGGGCATCGGGCTGGACGGCGTGACCGGGGTGGCGCGTGCCGGCGTACACGGGGTCGCGGTGGTCTCGGACCTGTGGAAGGGGGAGGACCTGGCGGCACGGATCCAGGCGCTGCAACGGGGGTTCCATCTGGGGGAGACTGGGGGTCCGTGAAGCCGCATGGACACGCTCTGCGCCGGCCGACCATCGGCCTGACCCCCGACGTCGAGGACACCGGGGGCGAAAACCCCTCGCGCTACGTCCTGAAGTCGCCCTATGCCGAGGCGGTGTTCCGGGCGGGCGGCCTCCCGATGGTGCTGCCCTTGGCCTCGGACCCGGGGATGATCGACGCCTTCCTCGAGCGCGTCTCGGGGCTGGTGGTGACCGGGGGCGCCTTCGACGTGCCCCCCGAGGCGTACGGCGAGTCGCCGCGCGAGGGCCTCGGCACGCTCAAGCCCGCCCGCACCCGGTTCGAGACGGCGCTGCTCCAGGCGGCCCTCCACCGGAATCTCCCGGTCCTCGGGGTGTGCGGCGGGATGCAGCTCCTGAACGTCGTGCTCGGGGGGACGCTCTTCCAGGACATCCAGCGCGACCTCCCGGAGGCGCGGAACCACGAGCAGGCGCACGACCGCGGCCAGCCCTCCCATCCGGTGGAGGTGCGGGACGGGACGCTCCTGGCCGAGCTGGTGGGGCGCGGGCAGCTGATGGTGAACTCCACCCACCACCAGGCGGTGTCGAGGCTCGGCGAGGGGCTGGTGGCCAGCGCGGTCGCACCCGACGGAGTGGTGGAGGGGATCGAGTCCAGCAACGGCGTCTTCGCGGTGGGCGTCCAGTGGCACCCGGAGCTGCTGCTCCAGTCGATGCCGCTGCAGCTCGGCGTCTACCGCGGGCTGGTGACGCGTGCGCGGGACACCCGCCGCTGACGTGGGTTCCGGGCCGCGGGTGCTCCTGGTGGGTGGCCTCGAGCCCTCGGGGCGCGCGGGGCTGCTCGCCGATGCCTCGGCGGTCCGCGCGCGGGGTGGGGTGCCGCTGGTGGTCGCGGCGGCGGTGACGGCCCAGGGACGCTCGACCTTCCGCTGGGCCGCGATCGCGCCCGCGCTGGTCGAGGCGCAGATCCGCGCGCTCCGCGAGCTCGGGCCCGTCGCTTCGGTGAAGCTCGGCATGCTCCCCGGAGCGGGGCAGCTCCGCGCCGTCCGGCGGGCGCTCCGCGGCCTGCGCATCCCCTGGGTGGTGGACCCGGTCGTCCGTGCCTCCTCGGGCGGCCGCCTCTCCGCGCTCGGACGGCGCGACTACCTGGACCTGGCCGGGCCGGGGGTATGGCTCACCCCGAACGCCGTCGAGGCGGGATGGCTGCTGGGAGTGGGGCATCTCGACACGATGGGCGAGGTGCGCCGGGCGGCGGAGCTGCTCGAGGGACTCGGATTCGAGGCCGTGCTGGTGAAGGGCGGCCACCTCGCCGGGCCGGAGGTCGTCGACGTGCTGGTGCGCGAGGGGAGGGTGCGCGCCTTTCGCTCGAGGCGCCTCCGCCGTGGCCCCGCGCATCGAGGGACGGGCTGTCGGCTCGCATCGGCCCTGGCCACGGAGCTCGCGGCGGGCGTCGCTCCGGAGCGGGCGGTGTCGCGAGCGCGCGGGCTCGTCCGCCGTTCGCTGCAGAGCTGAGGAACGGCTCCCTGCCGTCGAGTGGCGCGAGCGGCGCGCGGCGTTCTCTCCCGGAGCGCAGGAACGCTAGGCTGCCGCGCGGATCCGGTCGGGGGGCGGCGTGGGTGTCATTCTCTCTGCCCGACCAAGGAGCGGCCACGATGGGGAAGATGAACGTTCCGAGGATCGTCCTCGGGGGGGTCGTCGCAGGAATCCTGTGCTTCATCGGCGACGGCATCGTCCATGGAACCCTCCTCAAGCAGCTCTGGGCGGAGGCGATGCTCAACCTCGGTCGGAAGGCCGCGGCGGAGCCGCCACCGGTCCACATGGTGTACTACCTGGCATACGATCTGGCGAAGGCACTGGTCGGCGTCTGGCTCTACGCCGCCATCCGGCCCCGGTTCGGCGCCGGGCCGCGGACCGCGGTCATCGCTGCGGTCGCGACCTGGGCGCTGGTCATCCCCATCTCCGTCCTGGGGATACTTCCCGCTGCCTTCTTCGGGCGGCGCCTCGCGCTGTGGTGGTCCGTCGACGGGCTGGTGGTGATGGTGATCGCGATCGTGATCGGCGCCTGGCTCTACAAGGAAGGCGACGGCGCGGCGACCGCGAAGTCCTGACGCGGGGCGGGGCATCCAGCCCGCGATGCTGCTCGAGCAATCGTGGCTGCCGGCTCGCACGGGGCTGGACGCCAACTCCCTCCGGCACGGTGGACGGCGAAGGGGTCCTCGGGCACGCCGCCTGCGTCTCTCACGCATCGGCAGGAGGCAACGCACGTCGGTAGCGGAGGGCGAGGAGGAGGCGCGGGCTCACCGCCGCGTGTTACCGTCGGGCCGGTCGCGTGGCCGGTAACGTCTACAGCTTCGGTCCATTCCGTCTCGAGGAGCAGGAACGCAGGCTGCTCCGCGACGGCTCCGTCGTTCCGCTCGCCGGCAAGGCGTTCGACACCCTCGTCCTCCTGGCGGAGGGCGCCGGCGCGCTGCAGCGCCAGCAGGAGCTGATGGATCGGCTCTGGCCGGACACCATCGTCGAGCCGAACAACCTCCAGGTCGCGATCTCGCTCGTCCGGCGGGTGCTGGAGGGCGCAGCCGGCGTGGAGCTGCAGACCGTCCGGGGACAGGGCTACCGGCTCGTGGCCGACGTCGTCCGCTTGGACCCCGGTGGTCCGGTCGCCGCTCCACCGGGCGCGTCGCAGCGCACCCATTTCTGCAGGGCCCCCGACGGTGCCCGTCTCGCCTACGCGCTCTTCGGGGAAGGTCCCCCCATCGTGAAGGCGGCCAACTGGCTCAGCCACCTCGAGCTCGACTGGAAGGGGGAGCTGAGCCGGCGCTGGCTCGAGCTGCTCGGCCGGGGACACCGGCTGGTTCGCTACGACGCCCGCGGGAACGGGCTCTCGGACTGGAACCCACCCGGGCTGTCCTTCGAGGCCTTCGTCTCGGATCTGGAGACGGTCTTCGACGCCGCCGGGGTGGAGCGGGCGCCGGTGGTGGGCCTCTCCCAGGGGGCGGCGGTGGCGGCGGCCTTCGCCGCCCGGCATCCGGAGCGGGTCTCGGGGCTCGTCCTCATCGGAGGCTGCGCGCGCGGCTGGCGCGTCAAGCAGCACCCCCGGCTCACCGAGCAGGTGGAGGCGATGATGGTGCTGATGCGCATCGGCTGGGGAGGGCGGAACGCCGCCTTCCGCCAGATGTTCACCTCGCGCTTCTTCCCCCGCGCCAGGCCCGAGCTGGCCGAGTGGTGGAACGAGCTGCAGCGGCAGACCACCACCCCGGAGAACGCCGCCGCCCTGCTGTCCGCGCTGGGGGACCTCGACGTGCGCGCCGAGCTCCCGCGGGTCAAGGCGCCGACCCTGGTGCTCCATGCCCGCGAGGACGCGGTGGTCCCGATGAAGGACGGGGTGGAGCTCGCGAGCGGCATCGCCGGGGCCCGCTTCGTCACCCTGGAGAGCGGGAACCACGTCCTCATCCCGGGCGAGCCGGCCTGGTATCGGCTGGTGGCCGAGGTCGAGCAGTTCCTCGCTCAGGAATCCCTCAGCTAGGGCTCAGGCTTCCTCAAAGCTCTCCCGCCACCCACTCCGTAACGTTCCGCCTCGATGCGGACCGAGGCGTTCAGGACCTGGCTGTCGCTGCGAGCGTACGGGGCGGTCACCAGCACGCTCTTTCGTCCCGGGACGCCGCCCCTCGCGATGCGGCGCCGGTTCGAGCGGTTCGGGGCGACCTCGCGCGACCGCCTGCTCCGCCGGCATCCGGGGCTCGTCTTCGGCGACCACGCGGCGGGCGGGCTCGCGATGGAGAGCGTGTGCGCGGTGGCGGCCGCCGAGAGGTCCATCCTCTACCTGCACGGCGGTGCCTTCGCGATGGGTTCCCCGGCCACCTACCGAAGCCGCGCCGTCCGGGTGAGCTACCGCTGCAGGGCGGAGGTCTTCGTCCCGGACTACCGGCTCGTTCCCGAGCACGCGTACCCCGCGGCGCTCGACGATGGGCTGGCTGCCTGGCGTCACGTCCGCGCGCTTCGACACGGGCCGGTCCTGCTCGCCGGGGACTCGGCGGGAGGTGGGCTGGCGCTGAGCCTCATGCTCCGGCTCCGGGACCTGGGTGAGCCGGCGCCGGTCGGCGCGGTGCTGCTGTCGCCGTGGGTCGACCTCACCGCCCCGGGTGGCGAGGGAGCCCGGGATCTCTGGCTCACCCCGGACCACCTCCGGCGGTGGGCACGGCTCTACGCCGGAGCGGCAGACCTCGGCGACCCGTCGATCTCGCCAGCCCGCGGGGCGCTCTGCGGACTGCCCCCGTTTCTCGTGCTCGTGGGCGAGAACGAGCTGCTCGCCGAGCAGGGGCGGGGAGTGGTCCGGCGGGCGCAGGAGGAAGGGACCGACGCCCGCCTCCTCGTCGGCCGGGGGATGCAGCACGACTGGCCCCTCACCGTGCCCTGGCTCGAGGAGAGCCGCCGTGCCTGGGCGCAGATCGCGGCCTTCGTCGCCGAGCGGTCTTCCGTGACCGGCGTGGCCCGGGCCGGGCCTCGCGGCCGGGACCGGAGCACGTCCTCCGTCAGGCTCGAAGGAGGCTTGCGATGAGACGTTTGGCTTTCCTGCTCTACGGCGCCAGCGCCTATCTGCTGTTCCTCGCGGCGACCCTGTACGCGCTGGGGTTCGTCGAGGGGCTGCTCGTCCCCCGGAGTGTCGACGCAGGCGGCGTGCCCTCCCCAGCTGGCCTCGCGCTCCTCGTCGACGTGGCGCTGCTCGTGCTCTTCGCGGTCCAGCACAGCGGGATGGCGCGGCGGGGCTTCAAGCGATTCTGGACCCGCATCGTCCCCGAGCCGATCGAGCGGAGCACCTACGTCGTCGCGACGAGCGGGGTGCTCCTGCTCCTGTTCTACCTCTGGCGCCCGATCCCGGCCGTCGTCTGGAGCGTGGAGGGCACCGTGCCGCGGATGCTCCTCTTCGCGCTCTCGGGGCTGGGGTGGGGGATCGCCCTCTTCAGCACGTTCCTCCTCAACCACTTCGAGCTCTTCGGGCTCCGGCAGGTCTACCTCGCCGCCCGGAGGAAGGAAGCTCCCGACGCGCGGTTTCGCACCCCCGTGCTCTACAAGGTCGTGCGCCACCCCCTCTACCTCGGCTTCATCGTCGCCTTCTGGGCCGCGCCGACGATGACCGTCGGACGCCTGGCTTTCGCGCTCGGCATGCTGGGCTACGTCGTGGTCGCCATCCAGCTCGAGGAGCGAGACCTGGTTCGCGCGTTCGGCGCCCGCTACCTCGCCTACCGCGAGCAGGTGCGGGGCCTGGTCCCGCTCCCGAAGCGGCTTCCGGCGAGCACGGAGGCGCCCCTCCAGGGAGACTAGCGAGCGCGTCAGTCGACGCGGGCCCGGCTCTCGAACCGGGTGTACTCGGAGAGGAAGACCAGATCGATGGTGCCGGTGGGGCCGTTCCGCTGCTTGGCGACGATGAGCTCCACCGGGGTCGCGCCGCGGCCCGTGCCGTAGCCCCCGCGACCGCCCTCGTCCTCCTCGCCTTCGTCGTCGCGGTGGATGAACATCACCACGTCGGCGTCCTGCTCGATGGCGCCGGACTCGCGGAGGTCGGAGAGCATCGGCCGCCCGCCCTTGCGCTCCTCGACCTTCCGGTTCAGCTGGCTCAGGGCGAGGATCGGCACCTCCAGCTCCTTGGCCAGGCTCTTCAGGGAGCGGCTGATCTCGCTCACCTCCAGCTGCCGGCTCTCGACCTTGCCCCGCTGGTGCATGAGCTGGAGGTAGTCCACCACCAGCAGCCCCAGCCCCTGATGCTTCTTCTTCAGCCGCCGCGCCTTGGCCCGGAGATCGAAGGGGGAAAGCGCTCCGGTGTCGTCGATGAACAGCGGCGCATTGAACAAGCTCCCGGCGACCTCCTGGAACTTCTCCTCGTCGTTCGGCGTGAGCCTCCCTCCACGGAGCTTCTTCATGTCCACCCGGGCCGCGCTGGCCAGGAGGCGCATGAGGAGCTGATCGGCCGGCATCTCGAGCGAGAAGATGCCCACCGGCCTCTCCTCCCTGAGCGCCACGTGCATCGCCACGTTCATGGCGAGCGAGGTCTTCCCCACCCCGGGGCGCGCGGCGAGGATCAGCAGCTCGCCCGGATGGAGCCCGGTGAGCTGGAGGTCGAGGTCGACGAACCCGGTGGAGAGCCCAGTGACCCCGCTGGAGGACATCTTCATCCGGTCGAGCAGGTCGAGCGTGCGCTCCATCAGCTCGCGGACCGGACGGAGCTCTCCCTCGCGCTTCCGCTCCGCCAGCTGGAAGACCCGCCGCTCGGCCTCGTCGAGGATCGCCTCCAGCTCGCCGGTGTCCTGGCTGGCGAGCTCGAGGATCTCCCGCCCCACGCCGGCCAGCCGCCGGCGGACCGACTGGTCCTTGACGATGCGCGCGTACTCCACGGCGCTCGAGGCCAGGGGGACGACCTGGTCCAGCGTCATGAGGTAGGCCGGCCCGCCCACCCCGGCGAGCTGGCCGCGGGTCTTCAGCTCCTCCGAGAGGGTGAGATGGTCGACGGGACGCTGGGTCCCGTCCAGGGCCAGCATCGCGGCGAAGATCTGAGAGTGGGCCGGGCTGGAGAAATCGTCCGCAAGGACGACCTCCGCCACCGAGGCGACCACGGTGTTGTCCGCCAGGACCGCTCCGAGCACCGCGCGCTCCGCAGAGAGGTCCTCGGTCTGTTGACGCAGCGGCTGGACGACGGCCATCGATTCACCACTCCTGACGGGAGCGGCGCAGGATCCCTCCGCTCCCTGACAGCAAGCAACAGGGAAACCGACCCCGGATCGAGCTTCCGGGTCGACAGGAGTGCGGCGGGGCCCCGGCTCAGGGGCCGGGGACGACCTCGACCTTGATCTTGGCCGAGACGTCGCGGTGGAGGCGAATCTCCACCTCGTGCATCCCGACGTTCTTGATGGGCTCGGGCAGGTGGATGTGCCGCCGGTCCACCTTCTGGCCCTTGGCCGCCAGCGCCTCGGCGATGTCCAGGGCGGTGACCGAGCCGAAGAGCTTGTCCTGCTCGCCCACCTTGCGGGCGATGGTGACCGAGACCGCTCCGATGCGCTTGGCCTGCTCCTCGGCGTTGCCCTTCAGCTTGGCCTGCCGTGCCGAGATGACGGCGCGGTCGTGCTCGAGCTGGGCGACGTTGGACTCGTTGGCCAGCACCGCCAGCTTCCGGGGGAGGAGGTAGTTGCGCCCGAAGCCGGGCTTGACGTTCACCAGCTCGCCCGAGCGGCCGACGTTGGGGACGTCCTCGCGCAGGATGACCTTCATCGCCATGGCCGTCTCCTCAGCCCACCAGCGCGTTGTAGGGGATCAGCGCCAGTCCGCGGGCGCGCTTGATCGCCACCGCCACCTGCCGCTGGTGCTTGGCGCAGTTCCCCGAGATGCGGCGGGGGATGATCTTCCCTCGCTCGGTCACGAAGTACTTGAGCGTCGCCTGGTCCTTGAAGTCGGGATGGCTGTTCTTCTCCGCGCAGAAGCGGCAGACCTTCTTGCGGCCGAAGCCGCCCCGCCCGCCGCGCTTCTCGTCGTCACCACCCGCGCCGCCGGGGCCGCCCGCTCCGCCGCCACCGCCGAAGCGCCCGCCGCCACCACCCCGGGTGCCGTCGCCGCGGGGTCCGTTTCCATTTCCCATTCCGGTCATGTCGTGCTCACACCGTGGAGGCTAGGCCTCTTCCGGCGCCTCCTCGTCCAGGCCCTCGCCCTCGATGCTCTCGCGCGTGGCGCCGGCGCGCTCCGGGGCCGGCCCGCGAGCCTCGTCGATGTCGCCCGCCAGCTTCACGTCCTCCTGCACCGGCCGCGTCTCGGGGTCGACGTCGTCGGCCACCTTGACGCTGAGCCAGCGGGTGACCTCGTCGAGGTTGCGGAGGTTGCGCTCCACCTCGGCGACCAGGCCGTGGCCGCCCAGGTAGGAGGCGTGGACGTAGATGGCCCGGGGCTGCTTGGCCACCGGGTACAGGGTCTTCTTCTTCCCCCACACCGTGAAGCGGATCAGCTTTCCGCCCTCGCGGTTGACGATGCCGCGAACACGGTCCTTGACCTTGTCCACGCCCTCGTCGGTGAGGTCGGGCTTCACCAGGAAGATCGTCTCGTACTCGCGCAGGTGATGCGCACTCGGCTCTGCCATGTGTTCCTTCCCCTCGGGTTGTGCCCCGGGCCGTGTGCCCGGAGCGGGGATGCGGTCAGCTGCCGGTTGCCGGCACGCCCACCGGGGACGGGGACACCGCGCGCCCGTCGCCCACGCGCTGCTTCCAAAGAACGAGCCGGCCTCACTATCGGGCAGGCCCCCCCGCCGTCAAGTCGGCGGGCGGCCGGGCATGGACTCCGTGCTTGCCGCATCCATCCGGTGCCCGGCGTCCGGCGACGATGCTCGCCCGGGTCACCTCGAAAGCGGCCCTCCGGCGATTCCTCTCGAAGAAGGGTCGTCGGTGGCGGCCGGCCGGGGCTCCGGCGGCCTCGAAGCCGCTCCGGGGGCGCCAGGGGGCAGCTCGAGCATGTCCTTCCCCGCAACCACCGGATCCACGAAGTCGAAGGTGCAGCGGTTCTCGACCGTCAGGTGGTACGGAGCCGACCGACGGGGCAGCATGAACAGCTGCACCGTCCCGATGCCCTCGACGTCCACGCACCGGCCGATGGGCTCGGACGGCATGAGCGACCAGGTGCGCATGATCAGCCACAGCGGTACGACCAGCGCATCGGGCACAGGCCCACCGTCGGAACGCCGCAGCACGAAGTCCACGGACGTCTCGTGCAGCGAGACGTAGCGTGGGCCGAACGTGACCGGCACGTCTCCCCAGGTCGACTGGAGGAGCCCGCCCGTCAGCCGAGCCTCGACCCCTACGACGAGGTCGGACTCGCCGATGGCCAGTGACCGCACGACCCAGGTGCCGGACCAGGCGCCGTCCGGAGACAGCTCGACCACGCCCGTGCCCGGGCCTCCGCTGAGCGAGGTGCGGTCGAAGTGATAGCCGTCCAGCGAACCGGACAGGGTCGGCTCCGGCGGGGTGTGGGCACAGGAGAGGAGGAGCAGCATGAGGGCCACGGCGTGGGACGGCCGCATGCGACACCTCCCCGGTCCAGTCTCGCGCGCTCGACGGAGCCGCGGCGCTCCTTATTCATTGCTGCCGCACCGAGTCGTTCGCACGGGGGCGGGCACCGTCCAGTTCCCCGGACCCGTCGAGCGTCACCGCCGGTTGTGGCGGTTCATCGCCTCGGCCAGCCCCAGCGACACCCAGGCCCGGGCCATCTCCACCGCCCGGTCGAGCAACGGCGGGAGCGCCTCCTGCTCCTCGGCCGAGAAGTCGT
>DATJVY010000018.1:0-42510 GCA_035501615.1 Myxococcaceae bacterium | reverse complement strand
GTTGCGGTTGGCGAAGAGGGGCAGCCGCAGCGCCTCACCCCGCTTGAGGGTGATGCTTCCACCGGCGCTCACCTGGAAGGCCGCGTTCGGGTCCAGGCACTGGTCGGGGTGCGAGGGGTCCACCACCACGCAGTAGCGCGGGTCGCAGGCGTCGCCGATGCCGTCACCGTCGTCGTCGTGCTGGTCGCGGTTGGAGACGGTGGGGCAGTTGTCCTGGGCATTGAGGACGCCATCGTTGTCGATGTCCTTGTCGCAGGCGTCACCGATGCCGTCGTTGTCGGTGTCCTTCTGGTCCGGGTTGGCGACGGTGGGGCAGTTGTCGCGCGAGTCGTCGACGCCGTCACCATCGGTGTCCACCACGCACTGCACGCCCGGGACGGTGAGCGGGTTGCTCGGGTCGTAGTAGCGGGGGCAGTGGTCCTCGGCGTCGGGGATGCCGTCGTTGTCGTCGTCGGGGTCGCAGGCATCGCCCAGGCCGTCATGGTCGGTGTCGAGCTGGTCGGCGTTGGGGATGTTGGGGCAGTTGTCCTGGGCGTTGGGGATGCCGTCGCCGTCGAGGTCGTCGTCACAGGCATCGCCCTTGCCGTCACCATCGGTGTCGCGCTGGTCGGGGTTGGCGACGGTGGGGCAGTTGTCGCAGGCATCGCCGACGCCATCACCGTCGGTGTCGGCCTGGTCGCGGTTGGGGACGAAGGGGCAGTTGTCGAAGCCGTCGGACTTGCCGTCGCCGTCGGCGTCGTCGGTGTACGACAGCGTCTTGCCGTCGTCGGTGTAGCTCACCCACACCGAGCAGCCGCAGCCACAGCCGCAGCCGCACCCGCAGCCGCCTCCCTGCTCCTCGGGAGCGCCGCACTGGGTGCCGAGACATTCGGGGTTGTCGCTGTTCTGGGCCAGCGCCGGCACGGCCCACGCGAACGCGAGACCGACGACCAGGGACAGCCAGGGACGAGCGCGCATGGCCAGTTCCTTCCTCGACCCTTCGCGCCGAGGCGCCGCAAAGCAAGCGGCGTTCCCGCGCACGGGCGGGAGGAATGGCACTCGGAGGTGGTCTGCACTTTTCTGCGCTGGATTGATCGCGCCGTCCGACGTGGGGCGTGCGCACCCCGGCGTGCTGAGGGGTCCGCCCCGCAGCAGGCATTCGAGCGGGTGGCGCGGCGAGCCCCGGCCGATCTCGGCGCACGTCCGTCCCCGGCGGGCGGGCCGGTCGAGGCGGGCGCCCCCCGCGCGGGCCGACCCGGGCCGTCACGGGCTCGGGGCTGCGGCCCAGCGCAGACGTTCATCTGCGTGGCCTACCAAGGGCTGGGTGTGCACCAAGGAGGGAGGCCCGCAGTCCGCGAACCGCGTCCTCCGGACGGTGGACCTGGTGGCGGCACGGCGAGACGCGGAGCAGGAGGCCCAGTGAGCGCAGCAGCAGGTGCTTCCGCAGCAGCTCATGCAGCCGGTCGACGTCGCGCCGCCGCCTCCACCGGTGGTGCTACCGCCCTGACTGCGGCGCCGCGTCAGCCGGGAACCAGCGAGCGGCGCATGTTCTGGTGGGGGATGCCCACCTCGACGTAGGGCGCCCCGATCGGGGTGTAGCCGAGCCGGGAATAGAAGCCCACCGCGGTGTCCCGGGCGTGGAGGACGACCTCCCGGAAGCCTCGCCGGGCGACCTCGTCCTCGAGCGCCCGGACCAGCCGCGTCCCGAGCCCCGTCCCCTGCCGTTCCGGCTCGACCGCCATCTGGAAGAGCCGGCCGGTCTCCGGTCCCTCCGGGTGGAACAGGACGCAGCCGACGACCCGTTCCCCGTCGAGCGCGACCAGGTGGAGGCTCTCCCGATCGAAGGGGAACAGCACCGCGGCGCGCCCCAGCCCCATCGGCTTCCGCAGCACCCGCCAGCGCAGGTCCAGCTCCTGGGCGTACTCGGGCGCCTCGTGGTCGATGAGGCGGAGCTCCTCGCGGCTCAGATGTCCAGCTCCTCGCCTTCGACCTCGCGGGCGCGCTCCATGATGAACTTGAAGCGCGCCGAGACGTCCTTGCCGAGCAGATCGTTGATCACCCGATCGGTCTCCAGCTCGTTGACGATGCTGACGCGCAGCGATTGACGCCGCCGCGGATCGAGCGTCGTGGCCTTGAGGTCCGACGCCGGCATCTCCCCCAGCCCCTTGAACCGGGTGATGTTCGGCCTGGCGTTGCCCTTGGCTTTCTCCTTGAGGATCCGGTCGCGGTCGGCCTCGTCGATCGCCCAGTAGGTGTCCTTGCCGATGTCGATGCGGTACAGGGGCGGCTGGGCGATGTGGACGATGCCGTTCTGGATGAGCGGGCGGAGGTGCCGGTAGAAGAACGTGAGCAACAGCGTCGCGATGTGGTGGCCGTCGCTGTCGGCATCCATCAGCAGGAACACCCGCCCGTAGCGAAGCTTCTCCAGGTTCAGCTCCGGGCCGATGCCGCAACCCAGTGCGCTGACGATGTCCTGGAGCTCCTTGTTGCTCGCCACCTTGTCGATGGAGGCCTGCTCGGCGTTCAGCACCTTGCCCCGGAGCGGGAGGATGGCCTGGGTCCGCCGGTCGCGTCCCTGCTTCGCCGAGCCACCGGCCGAGTCGCCCTCGACGATGAACAGCTCGCTCTCGTTCGGGTCGGTCGACGCGCAGTCGGCGAGCTTCCCCGGCAGGTTCAGCTTGTGGCTGACCGCGCCCTTGCGGCTCACCGCCTGCGACGCGGCACGGCTGGCCTCGCGGGCCCGGGCGGCGAGGGTGATGCGGGCGACGATGGACTCGGCGACCGACTGGTTGTCGTTGAGCCACTTCTCCAGCGCCGGCCGCACGGCGTTGTCGACCAGCCCGGCCATCTCCGGGTTGTTGAGCCGCCCCTTGGTCTGGCCCTGGAACTGCGGCTCGATGACGTAGGTGGACAGGATGGCCACCATGCCCTCGCGGATGTCTTCCGCGGTGAGGGTCACCCCCTTGGGCGTCAGCTCGTGGGTCTCGATGTAGTTCCGGACCGCCTTCACCAGGCCCGACCGAAGCCCGGCCTCGTGGGTACCGCCATTCCCGGTCGGGATGCCGTTGACGTAGCTCCGTACGTGCTCGTCGGTGGCCTCGGTCCAGGCGACCGCGAGCTCGAGCCGCGGGTCCTCGCGCGAGACGTAGAAGGGCTCGGCGCCGGCCGGCACCAGGGCCTTGCCGCGCTCGGTGATGACCTTGCCCAGGTACTCGGCGATGCCGCCGTCGTGCCGGTAGGAGACCTCGGTGGCGGGGGAGGCGGTCTGGTCGCGAAGGACGACCTCCATCCCCTTGTGGAGGTAGCTCTTCGCCTCCAGCCGCTCCCGGATGAGCTCCGGGTCGAAGCGGAGCTTCTCACCGAAGATCTCGGCGTCGGGCGTGAAGGTGATGGTCGTCCCCGTCCCCCGCCCTGGCCCGGTGGAGTGGAGCTTCGAGGTGGGCTTGCCGCGGGAGAAGGTCTGGACCCACTTCTTGGACTCGCGCTTGACCTCGGCGACGAGCTTGCTGGACAGCGCGTTCACCACCGAGCTGCCGACGCCGTGCAGGCCGCCCGAGTGCAGGTAGTTCCCCTGCTCGAACTTCCCACCGGAGTGGAGCGTGGTGAGGATGATCTCCAGCGCCGGCTTCCGGTAACGGGGGTGGACGTCCACCGGGATGCCGCGGCCATCGTCGGTGACGGTGACCGTCTTCCCGTCCTTGTGGAGCGTGACCTCCACCCGCTCGGCATAGCCGTTGATCACCTCGTCGACGCTGTTGTCGACGATCTCCCAGAGAAGGTGGTGGTAGCCGGAGACGTCGGTGCCGCCGATGTACATCGCCGGGCGCTTGCGGACCGGCTCCAGCCCCTCGAGGACCTGGATGTCGCTCGCGCTGTAGCTGCCCCCACGCGCCGCGGCCTTCTTCGCCGTCGCCATGGTCACCGCTCCTCCTTCTTCTCTTCGGGCAGCGGAGTCCACTGCAGCGGCATGGGCAACAGCCTCACCGTCTCCCTCCGGGCCATCTCGCGGCCGCGGCCACCGCGGGCGCTGACCTCGTACTTCGACGGCGACAGCACCAGCTTCCGTCCCTTCGAGGTCTCCAGCTCCAGGCGGGCCTCCTTGTCGGAGGTGCAGAGGAAGGCGAGCACCCGGTCGTCCTTCTCGACCTTGATGACGGTGACGCCCCGTCCCGGACCGGCGAGCTCGTTCACCTCGCTCGCCCTGGTCACCAGCGCACGGGTGTGCTCGGTCACCACCGCCAGGAGATCGCGCGGGCCGACCCCGACGACACCCACCAGCTCGTCGCCTTCGCCGGGGCGGGCGTAGCGGCGTCCGGAGCGCGTGGATGCCTCGGTGTGGGGTGCGAGCGGGAACCGCAGCCCGTAGCCGCGACGGGAGACTCCGATCATCAGCTCGGGCCGCGGCAGCCGCGGGTCGAGCGAGAGTGCGTCCACCACCCGCTCGCCGTCGTCGAACTTGAACAGCTTCTGCACCGGGTCGCCGTAGCCAGTGGAGGCCGGGACGTCGTTGAACCGCGTGACGTACGCCGAGCCGAAGTTGGAGAAGAACACCAGGTTGCTCTTCAGTGATCCGGCGAGGACCGCCATCACCTCGTCCCCCTCGCGAAGCCGGGTCGTGCTGGGGTCCTTGATCTCCCGGACGCGCTTCACCCAGCCGTCGCGGGTGAGGACCACGTGGGCGTCCTCGTCGGCGATGAATGCCTCCTCCGAGTACTCCACGTCGTCGCCACCACCACCGATCTTCGTCCGGCGGGCGTCGGCGTACTTCTCCTTCACCTGGGCCAGCTCGTCGGTGACCACCGCCCAGCGCTTGCGCGCGTCCTTGAGGATTCCGGCGAGGCGCGTAGCCTCGGCACGCTTCTCCTTGGCCTCCTTCTGGATGACCAGGATCTCCAGCCGGGCCAACTTGTAGAGCTTCAGCTCGAGGATCGCCTCCACCTGCTCGGCGTCCAGCTCGAAGCGCTTCATCAGCTTGGCTGCGGCGTCCTGCTTGCCCTCGGACTTGCGGATGATGCGGATCATCTCGTCGAGCGCGTCGTAGACGGTCTCGAAGCCCTCGAGGACGTGGAGCCGCTTCTTGACCTGCGCCAGCTCGAACTCGTGCCGCCTGGTCACCACCTCGAAGCGGAAGTCCAGGAAGTGCTGGAGCATCGCCTTGAGGTCCAGCCGCTGCGGGGTGCCGACCTCCGGGTCCTCGCCGGGGACCAGGGCGGTCATGTTGACGTTGAAGTTCGCCTGCAGCGGGGTGTGCTTGTACAGGTACGCCATGATCATCTCGGCGCCTGCGTCCCGCTTGATCTCCAGCACGATGCGCACCTCGGCGGTGCTCTCGTCACGAACGTCGGTGAGCGGGGCCAGCTTCCGCTCTCGCACCAGGTCACCGATCTTCGCGACCAGGTTGGCCTTGTTCACCGCGTAGGGAATGGAGGTGATGACGATCTGCTGTCCGCCGCGCGGCATCTGCTCGAGCTTCCACTCGCCCCGGACGCGGATCGATCCCTGGCCGCTCTCGTAGATCTCCCGGATCTCCTTCTTGGAGTTCAGGACCTGGGCGCCGGTCGGGAAATCGGGCCCCTTGATGTATTTCAGCACATCCTTCGTCTCGAGCTTCGAATCCTTGACCAGCGCGGTCAGCGCCTCGCACAGCTCGCCGAGGTTGTGCGGAGGGATGTTGGTGGCCATGCCCACCGCAATCCCAGTCGTGCCGTTCATCAGGAGCTGCGGCACGATCGCGGGCAGCACCACCGGTTCGGATCTGGTTCCGGTGTAGTTCGGCCTGAACGGCACGGTCTCGCTCGAGATCTCCCGGACGAGATCCGTCGCGATCGCCGTCATCCGGCACTCGGTGTACCGGTAGGCCGCGGCTGCATCCCCGTCGAGCGAGCCGAAGTTCCCGTGACCGTCGACGAGCGGGTACCGGAGCGAGAAGTCCTGCGCCATCCGCACCAGCGCGTCGTAGATCGCCTGGTCGCCATGCGGATGGTAGCGGCCCATGATCTGGCCGCAGACCTCGGCGCACTTCTGGTACTTCGCGTCCGGAGTGAGCCGGAAGTCGGCGTACATCCCGTAGACGATTCGCCGCTGCACCGGCTTGAGCCCGTCGCGCACGTCGGGCAGCGCGCGCGAGGTGATGACGCTCAGCGCGTAGTTCAGGTAGCGGCGGCGCGCCTCCTCGTGGAGGGCCGCGGGCGTGTCGCTGCCGCCCCCTCCGCCGAGGTCCAGCTCACCGTTCTTTCCCGGCGGGGCCTTCCCGCCTCGCACCTTCGGTGCCGTGCTCTGTCGTGCCATCGCCTCGCTCCGGGCGCCCGCCTGCCAGGGAAGAAGGCGAGGAAATCCGCGCGGTTCTCCGCTGTAGCACCCTGCAGCAGCGAGGGCATCCTAACGGCGGGCGCCCACGTGGCAAGAAACACAGGGCCGGCGAAGAACTGTCCGACCCCGTCTCCGGCTGCCGCTTTGTCGTGCCACGCGGCCCCGACCTGGGCGAAGCAGGGGGGGTGAGCCGCCTCGCCGCGTCCCTTCTCCTGCTCGTCCCGTTCCTCGCCCACGCTCAGGCCTCGTCCATCGGTGAGCTCCGTCCGACGCTCCCACCCACCAACGCCGCGCTGGCCGACGAGATCACGGCGCCGGAGGTCAACCCGGCGGGCCTCCAGTTCATCGGTGGCCCGATGTTCGTCTACCAGCACGAGCGAAATCTGGAGGCCGACTCGATCGTCGACGGCGTCTACTTCGGCAGCACCTTCTTCGACTGGGTCGGGTTCGGCGTCGGCCTCGACTGGGTGCGCGGACCGCCGCTGGGCAGCGAGCGCAGCGGCTACCGGAAATCGTCGTACACCTTCTCTCTCGGCGGCCAGTGGCTGAGCGCCGGGACGACCTTCAACGTCCTCACCCCCAACCTGGGGACCGCTCCCGGCCCGAACACCTGGGACCTCGGCCTGGCCAGCCGGCCGAGCCGGTGGCTCGCGCTCGGTCTGGCGCTGAAGGACGTCGGCAACGAGGCCCAGACCCGGACCTGGGAGCTGGCGTTCGGGGTGCGGCCGTGGGGGGACTGGCTGACCCTGGGCGCGAACTGGCAGTTCCCCGGCTTCGACACCTTCGGCCAGAGCCGGATCGGCGCGGTGGTCCAGGCGGAGGTCGTCCGCGGGGTGGTCCTCGGGTCGTCGGTGACCAAGAGCTGGCGCGAGCCCGGCGAGCCGTGGTTCTGGCAGGTCTCGCTCACGCTGAACACCGACCACGCCGGGCTGAGCTACGCGCTGGGCGGCGGCCCAGACGGGACGGACCACGTCATCCAGGCGCGGCTGTCGGCCTCCCGCTACCGGGGCATCGACGTCTTCGGCGGACGCGTGGGACTGGTCGACCTCTCCGCCGCGCTGACCGAGAGCGGCTCGGCGCTCGGCCTCTTCGGAATCCGCGGCGAGGACCCCTACCTGCGGCTGCTCCGGCGCCTCCAGCGCGCCGCCGAGGACCGGACGCTCGCCGGCCTGGTGGTGAAGATCGAGCGGCTTCCCATCGGGATGGGCGAGGCCGAGGAGCTGCGCGCCGAGCTGCTGCGGCTGCGCAAGGCCGGCAAGCGCGTCGCGGCGGTGCTGCTCTCCGGTGGGGATAAGGAGTACCTGGTGGCCACCGGCGCCGATCGGATCTGGGTCGCGCCGCAGTCCTTCCTGGCCATCAACGGGCTCTCGGCCAGCGTCATCTTCCTCGGCGAGACGATGGAGAAGCTGGGAATCCGGTGGGACGTGGCGCGGGTGGGCGCCTACAAGAATCTCCCCGACCAGCTGACCCGGGCGAGCATGAGCCCTGAGCAGCGCGAGTCG
This sequence comes from Myxococcaceae bacterium, assembly GCA_035501615.1. Taxonomy (GTDB): domain Bacteria; phylum Myxococcota; class Myxococcia; order Myxococcales; family Myxococcaceae; genus RPRB01. The sequence continues at coordinate 34,720 of DATJVY010000018.1, read as the reverse complement.
CTCGACGCCTTCCTCGACACCGAGGTGCGCCGCTACGAGGGCCTGGTCGCCGACTCGCGCGCGCTCGCCCCCGACCGCTTCCGCAAGGTGCTCGAGGAGGGGCTGCTCCCACCGCGCCTCGCGGTCCGGGAGAAGCTCGCCGACGACGTGGTCGACCCGGCGCAGCTCGACCGGGTCGGCGCGGCGCTCGTCCCCGACGGGCGGTGGGTGGGGCCGTACTGGCCACCGCAGCCCGAGCGGCGCTGGGGCGAGCCCCGGCGGATCGCGGTGGTTCCGGTCATCGGAAGCATCACCGCCGGGCGGAGCCGGAGCGATCCGCTGGGCTTCTCGCGCTCGGCCGGCTCGGACACCATCGAGAAGGCGCTTCGCGACGCCGAGTCCGACCCGCGGGTGGCGGCCATCGTCGTCCGGGTCGACAGCGGCGGCGGGGACGGGCTGGCCTCGGACATCATCTACCGGGCGGTGCTCCGGGCGCGGACCCGGAAGCCGGTGGTGGCCTCCATGGGAGGCGTCGCCGCCTCGGGCGGCTACTACGCGGCGATGGGCGCCGACTGGGTGCTCGCCGAGCCGACGACGCTCACCGGGAGCATCGGCGTCTTCGTCCTCAAGCCGGGCCTCGAGGGACTGGGTAAGAAGCTGGGGGTCAACGTGGAGACGCTGAAGCGGGCGCCGCTCTCGGAGATCCTCGGCTTCTACAAGCCGTGGACCCCGGCGGAGCAGGCCGCGGCCCAGCGCTGGGTGGACGCCTTCTACGACGACTTCGTGAAGGAGGTGGCGCGGAGCCGGAAGCTGGACTCGGCCCGGGTGGACGCGGTGGCCCGGGGGCGCATCTGGTCCGGCGAGGACGCGAAGGCCCGCGGACTGGTCGACGCGCTGGGCGGCCTGCCCGAGGCGATCGCCGAGGCCCGGCGCCGGGCCGGCGTGCCCGAGCAGGAGGAGCTCGCGCTCGTCACCTACGGCGGCCCCGTCGGGCTGTTCGCCGCGCTGGCCGGCGAGGATGGCGTGCTCACCCAGCTCGGCGCCACGGGCGAGCGCGAGGCCCCCGAGCCCGAGGCCCTCCAGCGCCTGGCGCACGAGGTGGGAGCTCCGTCCCTGTTCCTCCTCGAGCCGGGGCTGAAGGCGGCGCTGCCGTTCGAGTACCGGGTTCAGTGATTCCGGGGCGTCCCGGGCTCCGCTCTGCTATAAGGAGGGGCGTCCCCGTCCGGGTCGGGCCCACTTCCCGGGCTGGCTGGCGGGGCGAACCCCGGGGCGGTGCCGGACCGGTCGGAGGCTCTCGAGCGCAGGAGCGCTCCGCCTCCCGTCCTCCGCCACGCCTCCCACCCCAGGTGAGCACTGGATGAGCAACGAGAACGACACCGACACCCTCCCCCCGGCGGCAGCACCCGAGCCGCCCGAGTCCGAGGGAGACGACGGAGCGGACGACGAAGGCCCCGACGAGACCGAGGCCAGCGCCGGCGCGCCCCCCGCTCCCGGCGGAGCCCCCGCCCCGGCGCCCGGTCAGGGCCCCGGACCCGGGCGCCGGCGACGCCGGCGACGCCGCCGGGGTCGTGGCGCTCCGGTGCTCTTCACGCCCGAGGGTCAGGCCTACCGGATGTTGACCGGACCGGACGGCCAGCAGAACCAGGTCTTCCTCACCCCTCAGGAGCTACAGCAGTGGCAGGCGCGTCAGCAGCAGCAGCCCGGGCAGCAGGCCCCGGCGGGTGCGCCGCGGCCGCCGCAGCCCCAGGCCCAGCCGAACCTGGTCCCGGTGGAAGGGGTGCTGGACACCGAGGCCAAGGGGCCGAACGCCTTCCTCCGGCAGATCCGCCGGAACCTCCTCCCCGGGCCGGAGGATGCCGAGCTCCCCAAGAACCTGGTGCAGAAGCTCCGGCTCCGTCAGGGACAGTACGTCACCGCGATGGCGCAGATGCGGGGCCAGAAGGGGCTCATCCAGCGCGTCGAGACGGTGGACGGCAGGCCGGTCGAGGGCGCGCCGCGGCTACCGCACTTCAACGATCTGACCAGCATCGACCCGGTGGAGCGCATCAAGCTCGAGCACGGGCACCGCGAGATGGTGACCCGGGTTCTGGACCTCATCGCCCCGCTGGGCAAGGGCCAGCGTGCGCTCATCGTCTCCCCTCCGAAGGCGGGCAAGACGATCATGCTCCAGCGGATCGCCCAGGCAGTGCTCGCCAACCATCCCGAGATGCACGTGATGGTGCTCCTCGTCGACGAGCGTCCAGAAGAGGTCACCGACATGCGCCGGAGCATCAAGGCCGAGGTGCTGGCCTCGAGCAGCGACCGGCCCACCGGTGACCATCTCAAGGTGGCCGAGCTGGCGCTGGAGCGGGCGCGGCGCATGGTGGAGAGCGGGAAGGACGTGATGATCCTCCTCGACTCGATCACCCGGCTCGCCCGCGCCTTCAACAAGGAGGTCGACAGCTCGGGCCGGACGCTGACCGGCGGCGTCGACAGCCGGGCGCTCGAGCGGCCGAAGCGCATCTTCGGTGCCGCCCGCGCCACCGAGGAGGCGGGCTCGCTGACCATCGTCGGCACGGCGCTCATCGACACCGGAAGCCGGATGGACGAGGTGATCTTCGAGGAGTTCAAGGGGACCGGCAACAGCGAGATCACCCTCGACCGGCTCCTGGCGGAGAAGCGCATCTTCCCGGCGATCAACATCCCCCAGTCCGGCACGCGGAAGGAGGAGAAGCTCTTCACCCAGAAGGAGTACGAGAAGGTGAAGAAGCTCCGCCAGATGCTCTTCAGCGTGAAGCCGGTGGAGGCGATGGAGGCGCTGGTGAAGCGGCTGTCGCGCTACACCTACAACGAGGAGTTCCTCGACGAGCTGTAGTCACGCGTCTCCGGAGGACTGATGCCGGCGTTGCCCATCATGCCGTTCATCGCGGTGCTCCTCCTCGCCTTGCCGGTGAGGCTGGCGCCGCGATCGCTGGGGTGGCTGGCCTTTGGGCTCTGGCTCCTCGGTGGCGTGGTGCTGCTCTCGCTCGGGACGGCACGACTGCTCCAGGCGGCAGGGAGCGAGCCGGCGGTGCTGGTCGCCGCGATCGCGGCCATCGGCCTGGCCATCGGCATCGCCAAGGGGCGCTTCATCCTCCGGAAGACGGCGCGGCGGAACATCGACCGCCTCGCTGCCCTGACCGAGGACCGCCGGCCGATCCACGTCTACGGAGCCCGGAGCTGGACGGTCATCGCGTTCATGACCGCGCTCAGCCTGGGGCTGACGCTGGGCGGGGTGCCGCCGTTGTGGAGAGGCCTGGTGAACGTGGCGATCGGCGCGGCGCTCGCGACCAGCGCGCTGAACTACCTCGCCCCGCTGCGGGCGGGCGTGCTCCGCTCGGCCTGAGCGCGGCGCGCGCTCACACGTTCGACGCGGCCATGTACCGGAAGGTCAGGTTGATCCGGGGGCCCTGGGCCCTGGCGCTCTTCGGCAAGCTGCCGGGTCTGCCATCGGAGAGGTCCGACGAAGACTGCTACCATCCCCGGGGCAAGAGCGTCTCCTCCTCCCGGCGCGCTCGGCGCCGCTGCGTCTCCGTGACCCGATGCTCGAGCAGCCGCTCGAGGACGGCCAGGCTCGCCTCCGCGCGCTCGAGGGCAGTTCGCGCCACGTCCTGCCGGCCGGCCTGGGCCGCCAGCTCGCGCCGCGCGACGTCGCGGCCGAAGACGAGGATCTCGAGCTCGCCGCGGAGCCGGGCCTCGTGCCGCGCGTGGAGCAGCGCGCGTCCAATGGAGCTCGACGCCCCGAGCCGCGATTCGGCTCGCCCCGCAACCCGTCGTCGCTGCGACTCCAGGCGGGCGCTCGCCCGGCGAAGGAGCTCCTCGGCCAGCCGCAGCTCCGCAAGACGCCGCGCGAACGCCTGCTCCGCGCCGTCGCGGGCCTGGGCCCTCAGGCGACGCAGCGTCTCGAGGCTGCTCATCCGCCGATCGCCTCCCGCAGCCGGTCGAGGAGCGTCCCGGCCGGCTCGTCCCGGCCCTGACGGAGGAACGCCTCGAGCGCCGGCTGGCGGGCGATCGCCTCGTCGGTCAGGGCGTCGGTCCCCGGGACGTACGCTCCGAGGAGGATGAGGTCGCGCCGCTGCTCGTACGCGGAGAGGAGCGCACGGAAGCGGCTGGCCAGGTGGCGGTGCTCGTCGGTGGTGACCTGCGGCATGACGCGCGAGAGCGAGCCCAGCACGTCCACCGCCGGCCAGCGTCCGCGCTCGGCGATGGGCCGGTCGAGCACCACGTGGCCGTCGAGGATGCCCCGCACCTCGTCGGCGATCGGGTCCTCGAGGTCGTCTCCGGCGACGAGACAGGTGTAGAGCGCCGTGCAGTGGCCGCGCTCCGAGTTGCCGGTCCGCTCCAGGAGCCGCGGGAGCATCGAGAACACCGACGGTGGATAGCCCTGACGTGCGGGGGGCTCTCCCGCGGCGAGCCCGACCTCGCGCTGCGCCCGGGCGACCCGCGTCACGGAGTCGAGGAGGAAGAGCACATTGCCGCCCTGCTCCCGGAACCACTCGGCGATGGCGGTCGCCACGAAGCCGGCCCGGAGCCGGACCAGCGCAGGCTCGTCCGAGGTCGCGCACACCACGACGCTGCGGCGGAGCCCCTCGGCTCCGAGCGCGTCCTCGACGAACTCGCGCAGCTCCCTCCCGCGCTCCCCCACCAGCGCCACCACCGTCACGTCGGCGCGGGTCTGGCGCGCCATCTGGCCGAGCAGCGTGGACTTGCCCACCCCTGCCCCGGCGAGGAGCCCCAGCCGCTGCCCGCGTCCCACCGTGCACAGGCCATCGATGGCGCGGAGACCGAGCGGCAACGGCTGGTCGACCCGCGCCCGGCGAAACGGCTCGGGGCAAGGACGGTCGACCGGCCAGGGCACCAGCCGGCCGGGCAACGGCCGGCCGTCGAGCGGCCGCCCAAGCCCATCGAGGACGCGCCCGACCAGCGCCTCCCCCACTCCGACGGTGAGCGCCTCGCCGCGGCAGTCCACCTCCGCGCCCTCGGAGATTCCGGCCGCGCCGCCGAGCGGAAGGAGCTGAACGCGCGGCCCGGCGAAGCCGACCACCTCGGCGAGAACCTGGGCCCGCGCCGCCGTGACGGTGACCACCTCGCCCACCCGAGCACCGGGCAGGGTCGCCTCGAGGAGAAGGCCGCGCACCAGCTCCACCCGTCCGGTCACCCGGAAGGGCCTGACCGAGCGCAGCGCCTCCAGGGGACCTGCGGGCGTCACCCCGGGTCCTCGAGCCCGAGCGGCCCCCGGAACGCCGCGAGCATCGTCGAGAGCCTGCCGTCGACCCGGCCGCACTCGGAGACGGCGACGCACCCCGCCTCGTGGACGGTCGTGTCCTCCACCACCTCCACCCGGCCCGAGGCCAGCTCCTCCGCGAGCGCATCCCGGACGGCGCCCGCGGCTGGCGGCGCGATCCGGAGGGAGATCCCGCTCGCGCGGCGAAGCGGCGCGGCGGCCTCGAGCAGCGCGCGCGCCCAGGTCGCCGGCTCCGTCGTCCAGCGCTCGCCGAGCACCCTCCGGGTCATCGCCAGCGCGAGCTCGGACACGCTGCGGCGGAGCGCCTCTCCCTCGAGCGTCCGGAGCCGGGCCTGCTGGATCTCCACCAGGAGGCGCTGGGCGTAGGCGAGCCCCTCGTCCCGTCCGGCCTCGCGCGCGGCGCTCCGGATCGCCTCCGCCTCGTGCTCGGCCTCGGCGACCCGCTCCGCGGCTCGGGCCTCCGCCGCGGCCACGAGCCCCGCCGCCTCGTCGCGGGCGGCGAGGACGGGCGCCGGGAGGATCCGCGCCCGGGGTCGGGCAGAGGTCCAGGACGTCTCCACCGTTCACCTCCTGACCCGGGGAGGCGGCCAGCCGCGGCCCCGATTCCTACCTTCGGGCGAGTGCAGGGCACATGCCCTGGCCGGAGGAGCTCGATGGCCATGCGTCTGCTGCTACCCGTGCTGTGCGCCTCCCTCGTCGCGACCGCGCAGCCGGACGGGGGTCCACGACGGTCGACCCCGGACGCCGGGACCAGGGGCACCACCGTGCCGGATCGGATGGGTCCTCCTGCCGGAGGGCCGGAGCTCCCTGCACCGCGGACGCAGACGTCGAACCCGCTCGGAACCGGCAGCGAGACACCGGCGCCGTCCCGCGCTCCGTCGCCGGGCACCCCCCCACGGCCGCCAGCACCCGAGGTTCCCCCGCGCACGCAGCCGCCGTCCCCGACCCCGCGCTGAAGCCGCCCCCCTGATTCGGCCGCTCGGCGACCAGCCCTTCACGCAACTTCACGACTGCCCAGCGCTGCTTCGCCACCTTCGCGTCACATGCACCGGACTCGTTGACGCGCGAGGTGGCGCCCGGTAGCAACCGTTCCTGCCGAGCCCGGACCAGGACCGAGGGGCACCGTGAGCGAGCCGATCGTCAGCATCGTGGACGTCGTGAAGGAGTACCAGCTGGGGGCGACCGTCGTCCCGGCGCTCCGCGGAGTGTCCCTGGACGTCCACCGTGGCGAGTTCATCTCCATCGCCGGCCCGTCGGGCAGCGGAAAGACCACGCTCCTCAACCTCATCGGCTGCGTCGACGTGGCCACCCGCGGCACGGTGCGCGTCGTCGGCCGGGACACTGCCGCGCTCAGCGAGCGCGAGCTCACCCGACTGCGGCTGGAGACCATCGGCTTCATCTTCCAGAGCTTCAACCTCGTCGGGGTGCTCAGCGTCTTCCAGAACGTCGAGTTCCCGCTGCTCCTGCAGGGGAGGCTGCGCGGTCCGGAGCGCCGGGCGCGGGTCATGAGCCTGCTCGAGCAGGTGGGCCTGGCCGATCACGCGCGGCACCGGCCCAATGAGCTGTCGGGCGGGCAGCGCCAGCGCGTCGCGGTGGCCCGCGCGCTGGTGGGAAGCCCGCAGATCGTCCTCGCCGACGAGCCCACCGCGAACCTCGACTCGGTGACCGGCGAGCGGATCGTGGATCTCATGAAGGAGCTGAACCAGCGGGACGGGACGACGTTCATCTTCTCCACCCACGACGCGAAGGTGATGTCCCACGCCGACGCGGTGGTGAAGCTGGCCGATGGGAAGATCGTCGGCCGCGAGACCGCGGGAACGACGCTGGCCGCCTCCGGAGGGCACTGAGCGATGCTGGAGCGCGCGGGCATGCTCTTCCGCATCGCCTTCCGGAACCTCTTCCGGTCGCGCATCAACCTGCTCATCGGGGCGGTGATCCTCGGCGGGACGGTCCTGGTCGTCGTCGGAGGCGCGCTCCTCAACAGCGTCATCAGCTCGATGAGCAGGAGCATCATCGGCAGCGTCGCCGGCCACATCCAGGTCTACAGCGCGGCGAGCAAGGAGGAGTTCGCCATCTGGCCCATGGGCGGCAACGATCCCGACCTGAGCCCCATGGTGGACTGGGAACGGAAGCAGCGCCTCCTGGCGTCGGTGCCCAACGTCAAGGCGGTCATCCCCATGGGGATCAACGCCGCGCTGATCACCAGCGGCAACACCGTCGATCTCACGCTGGAGGAGCTGCGCTCGGTGGTGCGCGAGGAGAAGGAGCACGGGGTCACCCCCGAGCTCGAGGCCAGACGCGCCTCGCTCAAGGAGCACGTCCGGCAGATCGTCCGCGTGCTCCAGTCGGACCTGGTGCGGGTGGAGGACATCAACACCCCCAACGCGGTCGACCCCGAGGATCGCAACGCGATCCAGCGAGCGTCGTCGGACGATTTCTGGAAGGGCTTCGACCGGGACCCCTACGAGGCACTGGAGTTCCTCGAGAACCGGATCGCCCCCCTGCTCTCCGACGCGGACCTGGTGCCGCTCCGGTACGTGGGGACCGACCTCGACGCCTTCCAGAAGAACTTCGATCGGATGGAGATCGTGGACGGCCAGCCGGTGCCCCCGGGCCACCGCGGCTTCCTGATGTCCAAGTTCGTCTACGAGGACCGGCTGAAGCTCAGGACCGCGCGACGCCTGGACAAGATCAAGGACGCCCTCGACCTGAAGGGCTCGATCGCCCGCGACGAGACGCTCCAGCGGTACGTCCGCGAGAACCGGACCCAGACCCGCGAGATCCTCCTCCAGCTGGACCGGCTGAAGACCGAGAAGGCGGTGGCCCTGCTCCAGCGGACCCTGGGCTCGTCGGAGAAGGACCTGGACAAGCTCCTCAACGCGTTCTTCGACACCGACGACCGCAACTTCCACGACCGGTACCAGGTGTTCTACCGGGACCTCGCTCCGCTCCTGCAGCTCTACCGGCTCAAGGTCGGCGACGTCCTGACCATCACCGCCTTCACCCGCAGCGGCTACGTCCAGAGCCTGAACCTCAAGGTGTGGGGCACCTTCCAGTTCCGCGGGCTGGAGAAGTCGGCGCTGTCCGGGAACATCAACCTCATGGACATCGTGAGCTTCCGTGAGCTCTACGGCTACCTCAGCGCGGACCGGAAGGCGGAGATCGAGGCGATCAAGAAGGAGGGCGGCGTCCAGGAGATCGACCGTGGCAAGGCAGAGGACGAGCTGTTCGGCCAGCCGGGCCGCCACGTCGTCGCCGAGGCCACTCCGGGGATCATCGACGAGAAGGAACGGTTCAAGGGGACCGGCGCGGCGCTCCGGCGAGAGGATCTCGTCCGCCGGGTCTACGACCCGTCGGAGATCGGCCACGGCGTCGTCCTCGATGCGGCGATCATCCTCAAGGACCCGCGCCACCTCCAGAGAACCCTGGCCGACATCCGGGCGCTCTCCGATCGCGAGCACCTCGGGCTCCGCGCCGTATCCTGGCGAGAGGCAGCGGGCTTCCTGGGCCAGTTCATTCTCCTGGCCACGGTGGTGCTCCTGCTCGCGGTGGCGATCATCTTCATCGTGGCCATGGTCATCATCAACAACTCGGTGATGATGGCGACGCTGCAGCGCACTGCCGAGGTGGGGACGATGCGGGCCATCGGCGCCCAGCGCGGTCTCATCCTCTGGATGGTGCTGGTGGAGACGGTGACCCTGGGGCTGATCTTCGGCAGCGCCGGCGCTGCCCTCGGCGCTGGGGCGATCGCGCTGCTGCACTGGTGGGGGATTCCGGCGGGGAACGAGACCCTCTACTTCTTCTTCTCCGGGCCGAGGCTGTTCCCCACCCTGAGCCCCTGGAACATCGTGATTGCGCTGGTCGTCGTGGTCCTGGTGACCGTGCTCTCCACGCTCTATCCCGCCTTCCTGGCCACCCGCGTCCCCCCGGTCCGGGCGATGCAGAGCGACGAGTGAGACCATGGGTCAGCTCTTCCTGATCGCGTTCCGCAACCTCGTGCATCACGGCCGGCGTACCCTGCTTCTCGGGGGGGCCATCATGGGCGTCACCACCCTGCTGGTGCTGCTGCTCGGGATCCTCAACGGGATCCGCTCCACGATCCTCGAGTCGGCCACGACGCTGATGACCGGCCACGTGAACGTCGGCGGATTCTTCAAGGTGACGGCGGGCGCCGCCGCCCCGGTGGTGACCCACTACCCGGAGATCGAGGCAGTCATCCGCAAGGCAGTCCCCGAGCTCGACTACGTCACCCAGCGGGGGCGGGGCTGGGCCAAGGTCGTGAGCGATACTGGCTCGATCCAGTCCGGCGTCGGAGGGATCGACATTCTCCACGAGCCGAGGTTCCGGAAGGTGATCCAGGTGAAGCAGGGCTCGCTCGACGGGCTCGCCCAGCCGGGCACCATCCTGATCTTCGACCAGCAGGCCGAGAAGCTCGGCGTCCGGGTCGGCGACCAGCTGACCCTCAGCGCCTACACGCTGCGCGGGGTGGCGAACACCGTCGACGTCCGCATCGCCGCCATCGCCCGGAACGTCGGCCTCCTCAGCACCTGGAACACCTTCGTCCCGGATTCCACTCTCCGGAGCCTGTACCAGCTGAACGACCAGGCCACCGGGGCGCTCTTCCTCTACCTCAAGGACGTGAAGCAGGTGCCGCAGGTCCAGGAGCGGCTCCGGACGGCGCTCGCCCAGGCGGGCTACCAGATGATGGAGCCCGACCCGCGCGCGTTCTTCTTCAAGTTCGATACCGTGAACCGGGAGGGGTGGACCGGGCAGAAGCTGGACGTGACCACCTGGGAGGACGAGATCTCCTTCATCGAGTGGACCATCACCGCCATCACCTGGCTCTCCTACACGCTGATCGGGATCCTCCTGGTGATCATCGTCGTAGGGCTCATGAACACCATGTGGATCACCATCCGCGAGCGAACCCGGGAGATCGGAACGCTCAGGGCGATCGGCATGCAGCGAGCGCGGGTGATGGCGATGTTCATGATCGAGGCCTTCACCCTCGCGCTCACCGCGACCCTGGCCGGAACCGTCCTGGGGGTGGGGCTCTGCGCACTGCTCAACCTCGCTCACCTGCATGCCCCGCTGGCGCTGCAGCTCTTCCTCATGCGCGAGGAGGTTCAGCTCCTGGTGAAGCCCTCGGCCCTGGCGGGGGCCATCGCCCTCATCGCCGGCTGCACCACCGGCATCGCCCTCTTTCCCTCCTTCCTCGCCGCGCGCCTCCAGCCGGTGACGGCCATGCACCGGGTGGGATGAGACTCGACGACATGAGAGACACGACGCTCCGACTGGCCCTGCTCCTGCTGGCCTGCCTTCCCGGACCGATCCGGGCGAAGACGCTCGACGCCACCGGTGTGATGGAGGTGGTGAAGACCATCGACGACCGGCAGCGGAACTCGGGCGACTACCGCTCGCTCGCGTACCTGGAGCAGAAGGAGCGAGACAAGACCGACACTGCGCGCGAGGCCATCGTCTACCGCCGCAGCGTGGACCAGAAGCTGATGATCCTCTTCACCAAGCCCAAGGGCGAGGCGGGGAAGGGCTACCTCCGGCTGGACAAGAACCTCTGGAGCTACGACCCCACCACCGGAAAGTGGGACCGGCGCACCGAGCGCGAGCGGATCGCGGGCACCGACAGCCGGCGGGCGGACTTCGACGAGTCGCGGCTGGCCGAGGAGTACGACTCCACCTTCGGGGGCGAATCCAAGCTGGGCGTCTTCGACACCTGGCTCATCGAGTCGAAGGTGAAGCCGGGCGTGGACGTGGCGTTCCCGGTGCTGAAGCTCTGGGTGGACCAGGCCACCGGCAACGTGCTCAAGCGGCAGGAGTTCGCGCTCTCCGGCCGGCTGATGCGGACGCTGTACTACCCGAGGTGGAACAAGCTCTTCAGCGAGTCGAAGGGCGCCGACGTCTGGTACCCGGGGGAGATCCGCATCTACGACGAGGTGGAGAAGGCGAACAGCACCATCGTGGTGCTGAAGGAAGTGGACCTCCGTCCCCTCCAGGCCAACATCTTCACCAAGGCCTGGCTCGAGTCGAAGAGCCGATGAGCCGCTGGGCCGTCCTGGCCGCGCTGGCGCTGTCGCTCGGCGCCCGGGCCCAGCGCCCGGAGGAGGAGGCTCTGTTCGGAGGACCGGCCGACGGCGGGACCGCCGGCGCGCGGCCGGTCGAGGAGTCGATCTTCGGCGGCGCGCCGGACGCCGGGGCGAGGCCGGGCGCCGCGGGTCAGGAGTCGCTCGGCCTCGACACGACGCCGACGAGCGACGCGTTCGCGAGCGGACGGGTGAAGGAGGATCCGCTGAGGATCGGCGGGCTCTTCTACACCCGGGCCTTGGTCACCGTGGCCCAGGACCAGCCGTTCGACCAGTCGCGGGTCTCGCTGCCCACCCTGGTCGACGTCTACCTCGACGCCCGTCCCACCGATCAGCTGCGGGCCTTCGTGCTGGGGCGGATGACCTACGACCCCTTCTTCTCCGCGACGGTGGGGGCCACACCGCTCCCAGGCATCCCGGCCACGACCACCGCGAGCAACCCGGCCGTGCTGCTCGACCAGGCGTGGCTGTCGTTCGACATCGCCCGCACGGCGTTCGTGACCGTCGGGCGCCAGCACGTGAAGTGGGGCGTGGCGCGCTTCTTCTCGCCCACCGACTTCCTGGCGTCCCAGCCCCGCGATCCCCTGGCGCTGTTCGACGCCCGGCTGGGGGTGACGATGGCCCGGGTGCAGATCCCCTGGGAGAGCGCGGGCTGGAACTTCACCGCGGTGGCGCTGTTCGAGCCGACGCAGAACGTGGGCGGCAGCTACTCGGGGACGGGCACGGTGCAGAACCCCGGCGGCTCGGGGGTGAATCCCGCCGACACCGGCACGCTGCTCCGGGACGTCGGCGGAGCGGCCCGCGCCGAGTTCTCGTTCAAGAACGGCGCCTTCGGCCTCGACGGGCTGGTGCAGCGAAACCGCGCGGCCCGCGCCGGCGCCGACGTGACGATGGCCATCGGCGACTTCGACGTCTACGCCGAGGCCGCGTGGAAGCAGTACTCCGACGCTCCCTACAGCCGCTCCTTCGACATCACCACGCAGCTGGACCCGTCGACGATTCCAGGCGTCCCGCCGGGGACCTTCCCGCCGGGCACCACCATCCCGGTGACGAGCCAGGCCCAGGTGGCTCTCGCCCAGCGAGCGAGGCCCGTCTACCAGGCCGCGGGCGGAGCGAGCTACTCCATCAACTTCGAGGGGAACAAGAGCATCACCTTCGGCGCGGAGTACTTCTTCAACTCCGCCAGCTACACCCGCGACGAGTACCTGCCCCTCCTGATCGTCGGCGGGTTCCAGCCCTTCTACGTCGGCAAGCACTACCTCGCGCTGAACGGAACGCTGGTCGACACCACGGCCAAGACGACCTGGAGCCTCACCGGCATCGGCAACCTGAGCGACGGGACCTACCTCGCGCGGCTGGACTTCGTGGTGACGGTGCTCAGCTACCTGTCCGTGGAGAGCTACGTCGCGGGTCACTTCGGGCGCACCGGCGGGGAGATGAGGCTCGGCTTCCCGCGCCAGGACCTCGCGTCCGTCCCCGGCGTCTCGGGGATTCCGGCGGGGAGCGACTTCGGTCCCCTGAACGCGACCATCCTCGACTTCGGCGTGGGCCTGCGGCTGAGCATGTGAGGTCGCAAGCGGCGACAGCCGATCTCCGTGCCCTCCGGGCTCGCACGCTCGCCTTCCGCCTGACGCGTCCCGCCATCAGCGCAGACGCTGATCCGCACCCGGCGGGTCTCCTCCCCGTGCACCTCGGCCCTGTCGCACGCCGGACGGGCGGCGGCCGGCTCGGCCCGCTCGCCGGCCAAGCCCACGGCCACGCGCGGCGACCGGCCAGTACAACAAGTTGAAATGATGAGGCTTTCTCAGGCTCTCTCAGGTGCCAGACACCTTCGGTAGCGGGTCTCATCGGGTACAGTGGGCTCGCCGATGCGCCCACATTTGAGCCGGGTCAGCCAGGTCCCGTACGCTGTGAGTTTGCCGCTTTGCGGCAGACCGGACGGTCGGGAGGCCAAGGATGCCGCTGCCCTCGAGGCACGGACTGTACGAGCCCGCGATGGAGCACGACTCCTGCGGGCTGGGCTTCGTCGCGCACCTGCGCGGCGAGAAGTCCCGCTCCATCGTCGAGCAGGGCCTCGACATCCTGGTGCGCCTCTCCCACCGCGCGGCCTGCGGCGCCGACCCCCAGACCGGCGACGGGGCCGGCATCCTCCTCCAGCTCCCGGACGCCTTCTTCCGCAAGGAGGGCGGCCGCCTCGGCTTCGAGATGCCCGAGCCGCGCTGCTACGCGGTGGGCCAGGTCTTCCTCCCCGCCGATCCGCAGGCGCGCGCCGCCTGCGAGCGGGTCTTCACCGAGGTCACCGAGCGCGAGGGACAGCGCGTCCTCGGCTGGCGTGACGTCCCGGTCGACGCCTCGCGGCTGGGCTGGCTCGCGCGCCGCTCGATGCCGGTCCTCCGTCAGGTCTACATCGCGCGCCGGCGCGTCGTCCCCTCGGCCTTCGAGCGGAAGCTCTTCGTCATCCGGAAGCTGGTGGAGAACCACGTCCGCGCCGAGCAGCTGGACCCCGAGCGGCGCTTCCACGTCCCCAGCCTCAGCTCCGAGACCATCGTTTACAAGGGTCTCATGCTGCCGGCGCAGCTGGCGCACTTCTACCAGGACCTCCGGGACGAGGACGTCCAGAGCGGTCTGGCGCTGGTCCACTCCCGCTTCAGCACCAACACCTTCCCCACCTGGGAGCTGGCGCAGCCCTTCCGGTTCATCGGGCACAACGGGGAGATCAACACCCTCCGCGGCAACCGGAACCACCTGAACGCCCGGCGCAGCCAGCTCTCCTCAGCCAAGTTCGGCGGCAGCCTCGACCGGCTCTTCCCCATCGTCCAGCCCGAGCAGAGCGACTCGGCGCAGTTCGACAACATGCTCGAGCTGCTCTACCTCGGCGGCCGCAGCCTTCCCCACGCGATGATGCTGATGATCCCCGAGGCCTGGGAAAAGCACGCCGCGATGGACGAGAACCGGCGCGCCTTCTACGAGTACTCCAGCGCCCTTCTCGAGCCCTGGGACGGCCCCGCCGCCATCGCCTTCACCGACGGCTCGCTCATCGGCGCCACCCTGGACCGGAACGGCCTCCGCCCGGCGCGGTGGCTGATCACCGAGGACGACCGGGTGATTCTCGCCTCCGAGACCGGCGTGATCGACGTGCCCGCCGACCGGATCCGCAAGAAGGGGCGCCTCCAGCCCGGCCGCATGTTCCTGGTCGATACCGCCGAGGGCCGCATCCTCGAGGACGAGGAGGTGAAGCGGGACATCACCGGACGCTGGCCCTATCGCCAGTGGCTCAAGCGCAACGTCTTCACCTTCGACGAGCTACCCCGGGTGCCGGCGCCGCCCCGGCTCGAGGAGCACGAGCTCCGCGTCGCCCAGCGCGCCTTCGGCTGGACCGACGAGGACCTCAAGCTGCTGGTCCTCCCCATGGCCGAGAGCGGCCACGAGCCCACCGGCTCGATGGGCAAGGACAGCCCTCTGGCCGTCCTCAGCGATCAGGCCCCGAGCCTCTTCCGCTACTTCCACCAGCTCTTCGCCCAGGTCACCAACCCACCCATCGACCCGCACCGCGAGGCGCTGGTGATGAGCCTCGCCACCGCCACCGGTCCGGACGGCAACACCCTCGAGGAGACGCCGGACCAGTGCCACCGGCTCACCCTCCCCGGCCCCATCCTCACCAGCGGACAGCTGGCCCGCCTCTCGGAGAGCCACCACGAGGGCATGTTCCTCCCCCGCCGGCTCTCGGCCCTGTTCGACCTGGAGGGCGGCGAGCGCGCGCTGGAGACTGCGGTGGAGCGCCTCTGCCAGCAGGCGGTGCAGGCGGTCGACGAGGGCTGCGGCCTGCTCATCGTCAGCGACCGGGGCGTCGACGCGCGCCGGGCCCCCATCCCCGCCCTGCTCGCGCTCTCGGCGGTCCACCAGCGCCTCACCCGTGACGGCATCCGGATGCAGACCGGCCTCCTGGTGGAGACCGCCGAGGCACGCGAGGTCCACGACTTCGCCGCGCTCTTCGGGTTCGGCGCTGCGGCGGTCAACCCCTGGCTCGCTCTGGACACGGTGCGCGCGCTGGCCGACTCGGGGGAGATCCCCCTCGACGAGACCGAGGCCCAGAGCCGCTACCTCAAGGCCATCGAGGAGGGGCTGCTCAAGGTGATGTCCAAGATGGGCATCTCCACGCTTCAGTCCTACCGCGGGGCGCAGATCTTCGAGGCGGTGGGCCTCGACCGCGCGCTGATCGACCGGCACTTCACCGGAACGCCGTCGCGCCTCGGCGGGGTCGGGTTCGCCGAGCTGCAGCGCGAGGCGCAGGAGCGCCACGCCCGGGGCTACGGCCCCCAGGCGAAGGCCATGCTCCCCATCGGCGGGCTGTACCAGTGGCGGCGCCAGGGTGAGCAGCACCGCTGGAACCCCTCCACCGTGGCGCTCCTCCAGGCCGCCATCCAGGGCGCGGACTGGGAGGCCTTCCGGAAGTTCACCACCGCGGCGAACGACGAGACCCGCGCCGGCGGCACGCTGCGCGGACAGCTGGATCTCGTGACGGCGAAGGAGCCCGTCCCGCTCGAGGAGGTCGAGCCGGTGGAGTCCATCGTCCAGCGCTTCGTCACCGGAGCGATGAGCTTCGGGAGCATCAGCGCCGAGGCGCACGAGACGCTGGCCATCGCCATGAACCGCCTCGGTGGCAAGAGCAACTCCGGCGAGGGCGGCGAAGAGTCGCGCCGCTACCTCCCCGACGCGAACGGCGACCTCCGGCGCAGCGCCATCAAGCAGGTGGCCAGCGCCCGCTTCGGGGTCAGCGCCGAGTACCTGGTCAACGCCGACGAGCTGCAGATCAAGATCGCCCAGGGCGCCAAGCCGGGCGAGGGTGGTCAGCTGCCCGGACACAAGGTGGACGAGCGCATCGCCCGCGTTCGCTGCTCCACCCCGGGGGTGACCCTCATCTCTCCCCCGCCCCACCACGACATCTACAGCATCGAGGACCTCTCCCAGCTCATCTATGATCTACAGTCGGTCAACCCCGAGGCCCGGATCAGCGTGAAGCTGGTGAGCGAGGTGGGGGTGGGGACGGTCGCCGCCGGCGTCACCAAGGCGGGCGCGGGCTGCGTGGTGATCGCCGGCTACGAGGGCGGAACCGGGGCGTCTCCCATCTCCAGCATCCAGCACGCCGGGCTTCCCTGGGAGCTGGGCGTCGCGGAGACGCACCAAACCCTTATGGAGAACGGGATGCGGGGCCGCGTCCGCGTGCAGACCGACGGCGGGATGCGGACCGGCCGCGACGTCGTCGTCGCCGCGCTGCTGGGGGCCGAGGAGTACGGGATGGCCACCGCATCGCTCATCGCCATGGGCTGCGTGATGCTGCGCAAGTGCCACCTCAACACCTGCTCGGTGGGCATCGCCACCCAGGACCCGGTGCTCCGCGAGCGCTTCACCGGCACCCCGGAGGGCGTGGTCCACTTCTTCCTCTTCGTTGCCCGCGAGGTGCGCGAGCTGCTCTCCCGCCTCGGCGCCCGGAGCCTGGACGAGGTCATCGGCCGGAGGGAGCTGCTGCGCGCCCGCCGCGACGTGGACCACTGGAAGGCCCGCAGCCTCGACCTCGCGCCACTGCTGGTCATCCCCCGCGCGCCGGCCGATGCGCCCCGCCACTGCGTGCAGGTGCAGGGGAAGGACGTCTCGGACCACCTCGACCGGGTGCTGCTCCAGCGCGCCCGGCCCACGCTGGAGGGCGGGGCGCCGAGCCTGATCATCCTCCCGGTGCGCAATGCCCACCGGGCGGTGGGGGCGATGCTCTCCGGCGAGGTCGCCAAGCTCCGCGGGGCGGCCGGGCTTCCCGACGACAGCATCCGCGTGCGGCTGCAGGGCTCCGCGGGACAGAGCTTCGGCGCCTTTCTCGCCGCCGGGGTGACGCTCGAGCTCGAGGGCGACGCCAACGACTACGTGGGGAAGGGCCTCTCGGGAGGCCGGATCATCGTCCGTCCGCCTGCTGGGGCGCGCTTCCCGCCCGAGGAGAACGTCATCATCGGGAACACCGTGCTCTATGGAGCGACCGGCGGCGAGCTGTTCGCCTCGGGCCTCGCTGGTGAGCGCTTCGCGGTCCGGAACAGTGGCGCCTCGGCGGTCGTCGAGGGCGTCGGCGACCACGGCTGCGAGTACATGACCGGGGGCGTGGTGGTGGTGCTCGGCCCCACCGGCCGCAACTTCGCCGCCGGGATGAGCGGTGGGATGGCCTTCGTCCTCGACCGGGAGCGGCGGTTCCGCGATCGGTGCAACGGCGACATGGTCGAGCTGGAGTCGCTGGTGGACGAGTCCGACATCTGGCTCGTCTACGGCCTGGTGGAGAACCACCTGCGGCACACCGGCAGCCCCGTCGCTCGGCGGGTGCTCGACCACTGGACCCACCTCGTCCCGCAGTTCGTGAAGGTGATGCCCACCGACTACAAGCGCGTCCTCCAGACGCGCCGCGCCGCCCAGCGCCCACCCACTCCCCCGGCACGCCCGAGGCTCCGCGCGGTGGAGGGTTAAGCATCCATGGGCAAGGTCACCGGATTCCTGGAGTGGCAGCGTGAGGCACCGCCCAAGCGCCCGAAGGCGGAGCGGGTGCGCGACAGCCGGGAGTTCATCCTTCCCCAGACGGCGGAGCAGAGCCGCCGGCAGGCCGGCCGCTGCATGGACTGTGGCATCCCCTTCTGTCACCAGGGCTGTCCGCTGGGGAACCTCATCCCCGACTTCAACGACCTGGTCTGGAGGGACCGCTGGGAAGAGGCCTGGGCGACGCTCTCCCTCACCAACGAGTTCCCCGAGTTCACCGGCCGGCTCTGCCCCGCCCCCTGCGAGGCGGCGTGCGTCCTGGCCATCGACCAGGCGCCGGTGGCCATCGAGCAGATCGAGAAGGAGCTCGCCGACCGCGCGTTCAAGGAGGGCTGGGTGCGCCCGCGCCCTCCGGCGTCCCGCACTGGGAAGACGGTGGCCATCGTGGGGAGCGGCCCGGCCGGGCTCGCCGCCGCGTCCAGCCTCAACCGCGCCGGGCACTCCGTCACCGTCTACGAGCGGGCTCCGGCAGCGGGCGGCCTCCTCCGCTTCGGCATCCCCGACTTCAAGCTCGAGAAGTCCCTGGTCGAGCGGCGCGTCCGGCTTCTCGAGGCCGAGGGGGTGACGTTCCGCTGCGGCGTGGACGTCGGCGTCGCGCCGGGGTTCGACCAGCTCGCCGCCGAGCACGACGCGTTGGTTCTCGCCCTCGGCGCCCGCCGCCCACGCGACCTGACCGTGCCCGGCCGCGAGTTGCCGGGCGTGGTCTGGGCCATGGACTACCTCGAGGCGCAGAACCGCGTCGTGTCGGGCGCGCCGCTCCCGCCCGAGCTGTCCGCTGCCGGGAAGCGGGTGGTCATCCTCGGCGGAGGCGACACCGGATCGGACTGCCTCGGTACCGCGCTGCGCCAGGGCGCGGCCCACCTGGAGCAGATCGAGCTGCTCCCCGCGCCGCCTCCAAGCCGCGCGACCGGAAACTGGTGGCCGGACTGGCCGGTGATCTTCCGCACCTCGTCCAGCCAGGAGGAGGGCGGGGAGCGCGAGTTCGCCCTGTCCACCACCCGGCTCATCGGCCGGAACGGCTGGCTCGCGGAGATGGAGCTCGTCCACATCCGCATCGAGCGCGACGAGGCAGGGCACAGCCGCGTCGTTCCCGTGCCCGGCTCGGAGACGACGCGGCCGGTGGACCTCCTGGTCCTGGCGATGGGCTTCCTCGGCCCGGAGACGGCGCCGCTCGAGTCTCAGCTCGGGCTCGCGCTCGACGCCCGGGGGAACGTCCGGGTGGATGGCCGGTTCCGTACCTCGCGGCCCGGCATCTGGGCGGTGGGCGACGCTCGCCGCGGCGCGAGCCTCGTGGTCTGGGCCATCTCCGACGGCCGGGAGGCGGCACGCGACGTCGACGCGGCGCTGACCGGTGCGGCGTCGCGGCTTCCCACCCGGGGCGCCGATCTGCCGTTCACCGCGCCCGCCTGAGCCAGCTGACACGAACGCCGGGCCCCCAGGGTCCTTGCCTGACCGCGGGATGATAAGAGTGGGGCCTGGACGTCCGCGGCGAGGGAGCCTTCGTCCCTCGCGGCGCGCGCGCCCTGCTCACGATGGACGTCGTCGCTCGCTGGCCAGCAGTGGAGACGTTGGCGCGCGTGCTGCTCGCGCTGGGCGTCGGTCTCTTCGTCGGCCTCGAACGGGAGTGGCGAGGCAAGGAGGCGGGGCTCCGCACCTTCGCCTTCGTCTCCCTGCTGGGAGCCCTCGGAGCGTTGCTCGGCACGCCCTTCGCGCTCGCGGCCATCGCCGGCACCGCCATCCTCATCCTGGTGGTCAACTGGGCCTCGATCCACGACGGGCAAGGCATCGAGCTGACCACCTCGGCTGCCCTCCTCGTGATGGCGGTCACCGGAATCACCTGCGGCCTCGGGCACCGCTTCACTCCCGCTGCCGTCGCCGTCATCACCGCCGGGCTGCTCGCCTGGAAGGAGCGCCTGGCGAGCTTCAGCCACCGGCTCACCGCCGAGGAGATCCGCTCGGCGATCCTGCTCGGGCTCCTGGCCTTCGCCATCTTCCCGGTGCTCCCCACTGCCCCGGTGGACTCCTGGGGCCTCGTCTACCCCCGGGCGGCGTTCACCACCGTCCTGCTCATCGCCGCGCTCGGCTTCGTGAACTACGTGCTCTTGAAGGCCGCGGGACCGCGGGGGATCGCGCTCACCGGATTCCTCGGCGGCCTGGTCAACAGCACGGTGACGGTGACCGAGATGGCCGAGCGCACGCGCGAGGGCGGACCGGCGTGGATCGGCCCGGCGTCGCGGGCCATCGCGCTGGCCACCATGGCGATGTTGCTCCGGAACTCGGTGCTCCTCGGTCTGCTCGCGCCGGCGGCGCTCCGCTCGGCGCTGCCTGCGTTCCTCGCCCTCTTGCTCGCCGCCGCGGCCTTCGCCGCCGCCCAGGGCCGGACCGACGAGGGCGCCCCCGTCCCCGAGCTTCCGCTGCGCTCGCCGTTCTCGCTGAGGTCGGCGGTGTACTACGGCATCCTCTTCGTCGCCCTCGAGGTGCTCGGAGAGACCGGCCGCCGCCTCCTCGGCGCCTGGGGTCTCTACGCCGTGAGCCTGATCGGCGGCCTCGTCTCCAGCGCCTCGGCGGTCGCCTCGGCCGCCTCGCTCGGCGCGCACGGGCTCGCCTCGCCGCAGCTCGCCGGAAGCGCGGCGCTCGTCGCCAGCCTGGCGAGCATCTCGGTCAACGCGGTCATCGTGGGCAGGGTCGCCCGCGTGCCCCGGTTGATGCGCGCGACGCTGGCCATGGTCGTGACGCTCGTGGTCACCGGGTGCGTGGTGCTGGCCGGACAGCGGCTGCTCTAGCCGGAGCGCCAGCCCACCCGCCGGGCCCAGGCCTCGAACTCGCGCCGCCGCGCCGCAAGATCCCGCGGCGGGGCATCCCCCGGCTCTCGCGGACCAGCATTGGCCTTCTCGACCGCGGCGGCGAGCGGCGGGAGTCCCAGCGCGGCCCGCCGCAAATCCACCTCGGCCGGCGCCTCGAGCGCCCCGGGCGAGAGCCGGCCCTCCTCGTCCCAGTCGAGCAGCGTCCCGTAGAGCGACGGACGGCCCTCGAGGTGCCGGACCCGGTCCTCCAGCATCGCGGCCTGCACCGGCGTGGCCTCTCCCCGCGTCGCGGCCTCCTGCACCAGGGAGAGGAAGCGGCGCTGCAGGTCGGGGGTGGCGATGGCGTGCTGGGCGATGCGCCACGCCGCGAAGGCGGCGGTCGGACCCACCAGGGAGCGCCCGGGCCAGCCGTGGGTCTCCACCAGCCGCGCGAGACGCCCGGCGAGGTGGCGGTGCACGGCCTCCATCGCCGGGTCGTAGCCCTGGAAGAGCCGACCTTCCTCCACGAGGCGAGCGCGGACCGCCTGGTCCTCGGCGTCCATCGCGAGGAGCTCGAGCCGGAGCGCCTCGCCGGGTGGCGGGGAGAGCTTCCAGCGGCGGTGCAGCCAGAGCCACTGCTCGGGGGCCTCGCGGATGACGCGCTCGATGGCAGCGGTCACCCGCGCGGTGTGCCGGAAGAGGTCCGTCGCCCGCTCGCCGGTCTCCTCCATCTCGAAGGGACCCTCGACACGGAACCGGAGCCGTCCGCCTTCGCGGAGCGCGATGACCACCAGGGTGGGTGCGCCGGTCCGGAGCGCGGCCATCGAGAGCGCGGGAGTGGTGGCCGCCGGGCGGCCGAAGAAGGGCACGAAGAGCGCATGCTTCCCGCCGATGGCCTGGTCGAGGAGCATGGCCACCACCTCGTTCCGGCGGAGCGCCGCCACCGTGGCCGCCAGCGCGCCGCGTTCCGGGATGAGCCGCAGGCCGGACCGCTCGCGGGCCTCCACCAGCCGGGCGTTGAGCCCACCGCGGAGCGATCGCACCACCGCGTGGAGCGGCACGCGCTGGGCCATCGCCGCGCCGAACAGCTCCCAGCTCCCGAGGTGCGCCGTGGCGACCAGCAGCCCCCGGCCCCGGGCCAGCGCCCGCTCCACCGGCGAGAAGTCGTCCACCTCCACCTCGGCGAGCAGCTGCGCGCGCGAGGCGCCGAGCGTTCGCAGGGCGTCCACCACCACCCGCGCCATGTTGCCGTACGCGGCGCGTCCGATGCGGCGCCGTTCCTCGGCGGAGCGCTCGGGCAGCGCCTCGGCGAGATTGTCGAGGGTCACCCGTCGGCGGATCCCCAGGCCATGGGCGAGCGCCGCCACCCCACGCGCCAGCGCGTCCACGACGCTCGGGGGGAGCGCCTGGAGGAGGCGCACCAGCACTCCGGCCGCCGCCCTGGAAAGAACATTCGCTCGTACGAGGGTGGGCTTCTCCACCACGATGCCTGCTAGCACGGGAGCACCGTGGTGCTGGAGGCAGTTTCCACCGTGGCAGAGGACACCGTGGACGTGGTGGTGGTGGGCGCCGGCGCCGCCGGGCTCGCCGCGGCCGAGGCCCTCGCCCGGGCGAGGCGGCGGGTCCGGGTCCTCGAGGCGCGACCGCGCATCGGCGGCCGGGTCGACACCCGCGCGCTTCCGGGCTGGCCGGTCGCGGTCGAGCTGGGCGCCGAGTTCGTCCAGGGAAAGGCACGGACCCTCCTCGACCGGGCGCGCCGGGCGCGCCTGCCCGTTCAGCCCACCGGGCAGCGGCACCTGGCCCTGGAGAAGGGACGGCTGGTCGACGCCGACGGCACGCTGGCGAAGGCGCTGGCGACCGTCGCCGGGCTGCACGGGGACGTCCCGGTCGACGAGGTGCTGGCCGAGCGGATGGCGTCCGGAGCGCTCGACGCCTTAGTGCGGGACCTCGCCCGCCGCTACGTCGAGGGCTACTACGCCGCCGACGCTTCCCGGGCGAGCGCCGAGGCCATCGGCATCCTCGAGCGTGCCTCGCGGGCCCTCCACGGCGACGAGGCCGCGCGGATCGAGGGCGGCTACCTCCGGGTCCTCGAGGCGATGCGTCGGGCGCTGGAGAAGCGCGCCCCCGATGCGCTGCGGCTCTCCACCGTGGTGACCGACGTGCGCTGGTCGGCGGGCCACGTCCTGGTCGAGGCGCGGAAGCTCACCGGCCAGGTTCTCGTCCCGGTGCAGGCCCGGGCAGCCATCGTCACCGTGCCGCTGGGGGTGCTGCGGGCGCCGCCCGGCGCGACCGGGGCCATTCGCTTCGCGCCGCGCGTCCACGACGTCGAGCGGGCGGCGGCGATGATGGTGCAGGGGCCGCTGTTCAAGCTCCTCCTCCGCTTCCGCGAGGACTTCTGGGCGCGGGGGACGCCCACCGGACACCACGCGCGCCTCCGGGGCTTCGCCTTCGCACACCTGGCCGGGGGGCCGGTGCCGACGTGGTGGACGACCGCGCCGGTCGACTCGGGGGTGCTCACCGGGTGGGCCGGCGGACCCCTGGCCCAGGAGCTGTCGGCGCTGGCTCCGGACGCCCGGCGCGAGCGGGCGCTGGCGAGCCTGGAGCGACTCTTCGGCCTTCCCCGGTCGCGCCTGGAGGAGCTGCTCGACGACGAGGCCTTTCACGACTGGGAGGCGGACCCGTTCGCGCGGGGAGGCTACGCATTCACGCTCGTGGGAGGGCTCGCCGCCGCGGACGTGCTCGCGCGGCCCATCGCCGGCACGCTGTTCTTCGCTGGCGAGCACACCCACACCGGCGGCCAGGCAGGAACGGTGCACGGAGCGATGGAGACGGGGGAGCGGGCGGCCGCCGCCTGCCTCGGCGCGCTGCTCGACCGCGGACGAGCGGCCCGCTGAGCCCCGGGCGGGGGCCGTTCCCTCCGGAACGTCTCGAGATGATCCCTACGATGAACATGCGGATCATCACCGGACGGTCCCGGGCGAGGGGGGGCACCGGTCCCTCCGAAGCGTCTCGAGATGATCCCCACGATGAATACGCGGATCATCACCGGACGGCCCCGGTCGCGGCGCCCGGGCGGTGCGCGTCAGAGCCTGAGCGCTCTGTCGCCCTCAGGGTCGGCCACGCTCTCCTCGAGCCACACCCGCTGCTCGGCCCACCGGAACGCGTCCTCCACGCGCGATCGGGCCGCGCGGCGGAGATCGCCACCCCGGAGTCGAGGAGGACCTCGGCACGAGGGAGCGCCGTCCTCATCGAAGGCCCGCGCGGACGACCGGGCACCCACTCCGCCGCACCCCCGGGAGGCGGGCTCGGCCCTCGCTCCCGGGTTAGATTCCGCTCCGATGACTCCCCTCCTGCTTCTCTCCGCGGTCCTGGCCGCTCCCGACGCCGGCACACCCGCCCGCGCTCCCGCGGCGCCCCAGGCCACGACCCGTCCCGCCGATGCCGGCGTTCGCTCCACTCCCCAGGACGCGGGAGTCCTCCGTGGCGACCCGAGCCGCACCTCCGATGGTGGTCAGCCGGTGCAGCCCGCCCGGAGCGCGGACGTCGCGCCGGAGCCGCCGACCCGCGTCTCGGTGCAGGAGCCGGCGAGACCGGATGCCGGGACGTCGCGGAAGAAGAAGGCCCGAGCCGACCGAACGGACGGTCAGAGCGATCCCCAGATGGATGCCCTCCTCGAGCAGTCGCGCGCGCAGACCGAGGCGCTCCAGCAGATCGCCGCCCAGCAGCAGGCGTCGGAGCAGGCTCGCATCGCAGAGCAGCAGGCGCGGACCCAGCGCGCAGCGCAGATCGACGACGCGCGCGGTGCGATCGACGGCACCGTCCAGTCCCTGCAGAGCAGCGGAAACTGGGATTCCTCCTCGCTGGAGTACACCCGCCGCTCGCTGCAGCAGACTGCCGCCGCGGCGTCGGCCGCCGGCTCTCCCGCCGAGGCCAGCCGTGCGTCCCAGGCGGCGCAACTGGTCGAAGCCGCGCAGGCGGCGCTCGTCCAGAAGAACGCACAGCAGGCGCAGTACTACCTCATGCAGGCCAACCAGCTGCTCCTCGGCGCGCAAGGCGTGCGCTACTGAGAAACGCGACGCACGGCGGCACCCACGCCGGAGCGCCGGCATCCGGCAGACGAAGGGGATAGATTGACCGGACGATGAATCCGGGTCTCCCCTTCGCTGGCAACGCCGACTCCGCTCCCACCGCGGGCGCCGAGGACATCGTCCAGCTCGACCAGAACCATCCGGGCTTTCGCGATCCCGAGTACCGGGCCCGACGGAACCACATCGCGCAGCAGGCGCTGCAGTGGAAGCCCGGGGACCCGGTGCCCGACGTCGAGTACACCGACACCGAGCAGGGCGTGTGGCGCACCGTCTGGCAGCACCTCGCGCCGTTGCACGGCAAGCACGCCTCGGCCGAGTACCGAGTGTGCTCGGAGCGGGTGAGCTTCTCCCGGCAGCGCATCCCGCAGCTGCGCGAGGTGAACAGGAAGCTGGAGGGGACGACCGGCTACTCGATGGTCCCGGTCGCGGGGCTGGTCACCTCCCGGGCCTTCCTCGGCAACCTGCGCTTCGACCAGTTCCTCTCCACCCAGTACATCCGCCACCACACGGTACCGCTCTACACGCCCGAGCCCGACATCGTGCACGAGCTGGTGGGCCACGCTGCCACGCTCGCCGATCCGGGCTTCGCCGAGCTCAACCGGGCCTTCGGCCGCGCGGCGGAGCGGGTGAGCGAGGACGTGCTGAAGCAGATCGAGCGGGTCTACTGGTACACGCTCGAGTTCGGGGTGGCGAAGGAGGGCGGGGCGCTGAAGGCCTACGGTGCCGGGCTGCTCTCCTCGTTCGGCGAGCTGGAGCGCTTCCAGACCCACGCCCGGCTCGTCCCGCTCAACATCGAGCAGATGACGGCGCGCCCCTACGACCCGACCGTCTACCAGGAGGTCCTGTTCGTGGCGCCCTCCTTCCAGGATGCCGTCCGGACGGTCACCCGCTGGCTGGACAGCGTGGCAAGGTAGGTTAAGCCACTGTTCCGACAGATGTTTTCACGACGTCGTGGCGCGTCGTGAATTCTTTTGTCGCGAGCACGGCACGGCCATCAGTTTGCGTGATGGCCTGACCGCGTTAGGTTGTTCGCGCACTGGCAATCTGGCCCGTTCGGCAGTACAGGGCCGCCGCCCGTCTGCACCGCCGGCGGGCTCCCCATCCAGGAAGTCCTCAGGAAGCACACACTCATCATGGCGTCCAACATCCCCATCGAACGCGTTCGCAACATCGGCATCTCGGCCCACATCGACAGTGGGAAGACCACGCTGACCGAGCGGATCCTCTTCTACACCGGCCGGATCCACGAGATTCACGAGGTCCGTGGCAAGGACGGCGTCGGCGCCAAGATGGACTCGATGGACCTGGAGCGCGAGAAGGGGATCACCATCCAGTCCGCGGCGACGTTCTGCCTGTGGAAGGACATCAACATCAACATCATCGACACCCCGGGCCATGTGGACTTCACCATCGAGGTGGAGCGCGCGCTGCGGGTGCTCGACGGCGCCATCCTCGTCCTCTGCTCGGTGTCCGGCGTGCAGTCCCAGTCGATCACCGTCGACCGGCAGATGCGCCGCTACAAGGTCCCCCGCATCGCCTTCGTCAACAAGATGGACCGGGCCGGGGCGAACTACGCCCGCGTGGCGGCTCAGCTCAAGGAGAAGCTGAACCACCACCCGGTGATGCTGCAGATCCCCATCGGGGCCGAGGACCGGTTCCAGGGCATCGTCGACCCGATCGTGGGCAAGGCCTACTACTTCGACGGTGAGAACGGCGAGCACGTCCGCGAGGAGGAGATCCCCGCCGAGATGGTGCAGCAGGCCAAGCAGGCGCGCCACGACATCATCGAGGGCGTGGCCAACGTGGACGACCACCTGGCCGAGCTGTTCATCGCTGACAAGCCAGTCTCCGACGAGGAGCTGAAGGCCGCGATCCGCCGCGCCACGCTCGCGCTGAAGATGACCCCGGTGATGTGCGGCTCTGCCTACAAGAACAAGGGCGTGCAGCTGCTCCTGGATGCGGTGCGGGATTACCTCCCCAACCCGGCGGAGGTGGTGAACGAGGCACTCGACCAGAAGAACGACGAGGCGAAGATGGTCCTCGAGTCCAATCCGGACAAGCCCTTCGTCGGCCTGGCCTTCAAGCTCGAGGACGGGCGCTACGGCCAGCTGACGTACGTTCGGATCTACCAGGGGAGGATCGCCAAGGGCGATTTCATCTTCAACCAGTCGAACCAGAGGAAGGTGAAGATCCCCCGCATCGTCCGGATGCACAGCAACGAGATGATCGACGTTGGCGAGGCCAGCGCCGGAGACATCGTCGCGCTGTTCGGCGTGGAGTGCGCCTCGGGCGACACCTTCACCGACGGCCGGCTGTCGGTCACCATGACCTCGATGCACGTTCCGGACGCGGTGATCGACCTCGCCGTGGCGCCGAAGGAGCGCACCGGGCAGGCCAACTTCTCCAAGGCCCTGAACCGGTTCACCAAGGAGGACCCGACGTTCCGGGTCCACCGCGACGAGGAGTCTGCCCAGACCATCATCAGCGGCATGGGCGAGCTGCACCTCGAGATCTACATCGAGCGGATGAAGCGTGAGTACAACTGCGAGGTGGTGGCCGGGAAGCCGCAGGTGGCCTACCGCGAGACCATCACCCAGCGCGGCGACTTCGCCTACACCCACAAGAAGCAGACCGGCGGTTCGGGTCAGTTCGGCCGTGTCTGCGGGTACCTCGAGCCGCTGCCGGCGGACTCGGTGGAGACCTACGAGTTCGTGGACGACATCGTGGGCGGCGCCATTCCCCGCGAGTTCATCCCCGCGGTGGACAAGGGCTTCCGCGAGGCGCTCAAGAAGGGCTCCCTGATCGGCTTCCCGGTGGTGGGGGTGCGCGCGGTCATCAACGACGGCGATAGCCACGACGTGGACAGCTCCGAGCAGGCGTTCAAGACCGCGGCGATCATGGCCTTCCGCGAGGGCTACGAGGCCGCCAGGCCCACCATCCTCGAGCCGATCATGAAGGTCGAGGTCCAGGCGCCCGAGGAGTTCCAGGGCTCGGTCGTCGGCCAGCTGAACCAGCGCCGCGGGACCATCCTCAGCACCGAGAACAGCGAGGGGTACCTGACGGCGGTGGCCGAGGTCCCACTGAACTCGATGTTCGGCTACAGCACCGACCTCCGCTCGGCGACGCAGGGCAAGGGCGAGTTCACCATGGAGTTCGCCAAGTACGCCCCGGTGCCGCGAAACGAGCAGGAAGAGATGATGAAGGCCTACCGCGAGAAGCAGGCCGCCGAGCGCCGCTAGCCGCCGTCTCGAGACATCACCGACGCATCACGAGGGCGCCCCGGAGTGGATCCGGCGGCGCCCTCGGCCTTTGCGTCAATCCTTCGGAGCTCCGCCGTCGGGCATTCCCTTCGACTTCGAGGATTTGCCGCTCGGGCTGGTCTTGCCCTTCGAGGCCGCCGTCGGGGACTGCCCCGGGGTGGCGATGGCCTTCTGCAGCCGGGCGGTGGCCAGGTCGAGCGACGCTCCGGTGGCCGCGACGGTGGCCTTCTTCTTCGGCTTCTTCTTGCTCTTCGGTGGCGCAGCTGGTGGCGTCTCCGGGACCGAGGCCACCGCCGGCGCGAGCTGGGGCGGGAAGAGCTCCTCCGGCGTCACCCGGCGCGGAGGCGGGGGCGGCATCGGCGCGTCGTCCACCTTCGCGGTCATCTCCGGCTCGAGCGCCGCCCGGAAGGCCAGCCGGGAGCGCGGGTCGTCCTGGTCCTCGTGCACCTCGACGCGGAGGTGGACCACCAGCCGCAGCCCCCGCTGGGCCTGGAACTCGACCTTCCCCGGGACCCGGTAGGCGTACGAGCCGCTCCAGGGGTAGGCCCCGGTGCGCGAGCCCCGGTAGCCGAACTGCGCGGTCAGGACGTGGTTCCCGGGGACCACCGTGCCCCGGAAGAACGCCTTCCCCCACCCCGGCTCCACCGGTCCGGGCAGGGGGCGCCCGTCGAGCTCCACCGCCCCCTCGACCAGCTCGAACCTCGCCGGGTCCGGTCCGTCGGTGATGATCACCAGCTCGGGATCGGGGATGTTCACCTGCTTGGCCAGCTCGGCGTCGAGCTCCTCGGCCGGCGAACGGGAAGGCACGTTGGCCGCCAGCGCCAGCGCCGGCACCGTCCAGCACGCCCAGAGAAGGAGCATCCGCATCCGTGGCCCCGAGGATGCCACAGCTCAGAGGTCGATCTGCATTCCCAGCTCCACCACCCGCCCCGGGGGGATGGAGAAGTAGTCGGTGGTGGCCCGGGCGTTCCGGGAGATGAAGCGGAACAGGACTTTTCTCCAGTACGCCATGTGGCTGCGCCCCCGGGGCAGGACCGTCTCCCGCCCGACATAGAAGCTGGTGGTCTCCGGCTTGCTGAGCAGGCCCAGCGACCGCGCCCGGCGGAGGATCTCCGGGACCCGCGGACTCTGGCGGTACCCGTACTTTGCGGTCACCCGGTAGAAGCCGAGCGATAGCGGCTCCACCTCGACCCGCTGCTCGAGGGGGACCTCGGGCACGTTCAGGGGGAGCACCGAGAGGAGCACCACCTGTTCGTGGAGCACCTGGTTGTGCTTCAGGTGGTGCAGCAGCACCGGCGAGACGAGGGAGGTGGAGGAGCTGAGGAACACCGCCGTCCCGCGCACGCGGGGGACCGGGTTCCGGCTCAGGTCCTGGAGGAGCTCGTCCACGCCGAGCGCACTGGCGGCGATTCGTTCCGCCAGCTCGGCCCGGCCGCGCTTCCAGGTGGTGAAGCAGGCGAACACCACCACCGCCACGGCCACCGGGACCCAGCCGCCCTGGATGAACTTGAGCAGGTTCGAGGTGAAGTACGGGACGTCGATGGCGAGGAAGAAGAGCGTGACCGAGAGCGCCTTCCACAGCGGCCAGCGCCAAGCGTGGACGACGATGAAGAAGAAGACCAGATCCGTGATCAGCATCGTCCCCGTCACCGCGATGCCGTAGGCCGCGGCCAGGCGGCTCGACCGCTGGAACCCGAGCACCAGGGCGATGCAGACCACCGCCAGGAACTGGTTCACCGCTGGGAGGTAGATCTGCCCCTCGTTCTCCCGGCTGGTGTGGACGACGTTCAGCCGCGGGACGTACCCCAGCTGCACCGCCTGCCGGGTGAGCGAGAAGGCCCCGGAGATCAGCGCCTGGCTGGCGATGATGGTGGCCAGCGTCGCCAGCACCACCCCGGGAACCAGGAGCGGCCGGGGCACCAGCGCGTAGAAGGGATGGCCCCGCGCCGCGGTGTCGGTCAGGAGGAGCGCTCCCTGGCCGCAGTAATTCAGGAGCAGCGCGGGAAACAC
Organism: Myxococcaceae bacterium; assembly: GCA_035501615.1. Taxonomy (GTDB): domain Bacteria; phylum Myxococcota; class Myxococcia; order Myxococcales; family Myxococcaceae; genus RPRB01. The sequence goes on along the minus strand of DATJVY010000018.1, from coordinate 4,675 downwards.
CACCGTGAACCAGCTCCGCCGGATCGGCGGGCGGCCGAAGTGGCCCATGTCGGCGTAGAGCGCCTCGCCGCCGGTGATGGCCAGCACCGCGGCACCGAGCACCTCGAAGCCCCGGAAGCCGTTCTCGCGAAAGAAGCGCACCGCGTACCAGGGGTTCACCGCCGCCAGCACGCCCGGGACCTGGACGATGTGCGCCACGCCGGTCGCGGCGATGAACAGGAACCAGAGCAGCATCACCGGCCCGAAGATGCCCCCGATGCGGGCGGTGCCCCGGCGCTGGACCAGGAAGAGCAGCCCGAGGATGACGCAGGTGATGGGGACCACCAGCGGCTCGGCGGCGCTGGTGGCGACGCTGAGGCCCTCCACCGCCGAGAGGACCGAGATGGCGGGGGTGATGACCCCGTCCCCGTAGAGGAGCGCGGCGCCGAACAGCGCCAGCAGGACCACCGCCGTGCGCTGGCGCATCTCGGACCGGTCCTCGGCCCGGGGGATGAGCGCCAGCAGGGCGAAGATGCCACCCTCTCCCTGGTTGTCCGCGCGCATGATGAAACCGAGGTACTTCACCGCCACGACCAGGGTGAGGCTCCACAGCATCAGCGAGAGCACCCCGAGCACGTTCTCCGCGGTGGGGGCGACGCCGTGCTCCCCGAAGCACTCTCGCATCGCGTAGAGCGGGCTGGTCCCGATGTCGCCGAACACGATGCCCACGGCGGCGATGGCCAGATGCGTGCCGGACCAGCGCGTGGGCGCGAGTTCACCAGGGCCGGACATGGGGCGGGGGACCCTAGCAGCGTCGTGGCGGACGCAGCTGTTCCTCGCGCCACGCGATTACCAGCAGGTCACGCACGCCACGGTCGCGCCGATCGCGCGGAGGCGTGGATTGAGGCCCGCGAGCGGCGCGCGGCTCACGCCTGCGGCGCCTTGGCGGCCCGCTCCTTCTCTTCGTGGGCGGCGATCTCCGCGCGGACCCTCTCCATGTCCAGGGCCTTGGCCTGGGCCACGACGTCGGCCAAGGCCGCCGGGGGGAGGGCTCCCGCCTGCCGGAAGAGCAGGACCTTGTCCCGGAAGATCATCAGGGTCGGGATGCTCTGGATCTCGAAGGCCGCGGCGAGCTGTTGCTCCTCCTCGGTGTTGATCTTCCCGAAGACGACGTCGGGGTTGTCACCGGCGGCCTTCTCGAAGGTCGGCGCGAAGCCGCGGCAGGGGCCACACCAGGGAGCCCAGAAGTCGAGGACGACGATGCCTCCGGCCTCGACGGTCTCCCGGAAGTTGTCGGCCGTGATGGTGCGCGCAGTGCTCATGGGGGTGCGCAAGTAACCCGCGGGCCACGCACTTGCAGCGAATGGCCGCCTGGTCGAGGCGCAACCCGAATTTGACTCACTGCGTAAGGGCCTCGAATAGGTCCAAATCCTTATTGGCGCATGCGCCGAAACAATCTACAAGAGTTGCCCTGATTTCCGAGTCAGTGGCCGAGACTCGGGCGACCCTTGCGGAGGGGGTTCCCAGATGAAGAGGTTGCTGCTTCTCGCGCTCGCGGTGGGGTTCGCCGCGTGCAGCCCGGACATTCCCGTCTCGGCGGACACCTCGAGCAAGTACGTCGTCGCCGAGTTCGATCCCGCCAACAACGTCATCCCGCTCCCCAACGACCTGGCGTTCCTCGACCCGGCCACCGGCAAGCCCGACGTCCGGCTCCATGCTCCGGTGACCGGTGGCTCGGACGCCCAGAACGAGTTCAACCGCGATTACCTGAACCTGCTCGACGGCTTCCCGATGGAGTCGACCGCGTCGGTGCAGTTCAGCAAGCCCATCGACCTCGGCTCGCTGTCGCTCGTCACCGGCCTGGCCGCGGGGGGCAACTTCGCGATCTTCGACATCACCGACCTGAGCTCTCCGCTCCCGGTGACCGCGGTCAACTTCAGCCAGTCCGGCGGTCCCAACGGCACCCAGTTCCTGAACTTCGCCCCCAAGACGGGGTACTGGACGCGCGGCCACCACTACAGCGTGGTCGTGCTCGGGGGCACCAACGGGCTCAAGGGCGCGGCCGGCGAGACCGTGACCGGGTCGCCCACCTGGGCCCTCGTGGCGAGCACGCAACCCATCGTCACCTGCGACCCGAACAACCCGACGAACTACCAGACCTGCGTCCTCCACACGAGCGCCATCCCCACCACGCAGAAGGATCCCACCGCCGCCTACCAGCAGCAGGTGGCGCTGGCCCTGCAGCTCGAGGCGCTCCGCGAGAACTACGCTCCGATCATCACCGGCATCACGACGCTGGTCCCGGGCGTGAAGTCCACCGACATCGCCATCATCTTCACCTTCACCATCACCAGCCAGGCGGAGATGACGTTCGATCCCTCGAACAACATCATCCCCTTCCCCAACGACATCCTGAATCCCACCGGGCACCAGGTCAGCATCCCGGCCGGCTCGGGGCTGCCCGCCGATCTCGTGGCCGGGCTCAATACGCTCGACGGGTTCTCCACCACCGCGCCGATCGTCAGCGAGAACGGCGACGGGACCGGCCCCCTCATCCAGGGGAAGGTGGACGTGAGCTCCATCGCGCTCGGCCTGACCGGACCGATCAACATCATCCCCGCCGGCGCGGGAACCGGGGCACTCCCCACCACTCCCGACGGGACGGTCAAGGCCCACGCCTGCCTCAACTGCCCGGGCATCAACATGCTCCTGCCCGACGGCGGACCCATCCTGCTTCCGGATGGAGGACCGAAGCCGGACACGCTGGCCATCGTCCCCGACGTCGCGCTCACCGAGCGGACGCAGTACGCCGTCTACATCACCACCGATCTGAAGGACACGCTGAGCAAGAACGTCATCCCCAGCCCGGTGTTCGCGCTGGCCCGCTCGTCGGCGCCTCTGTTCGACGGGAGCCACAGCACGGTGAGCCTCCTCACCGACTCCCAGGCGCAGCAGCTGGAGCAGCTCCGGCTGGCGTTCAAGCCGCTGTTCGACAACCTCAACGCCAACGGCCTCCCGCGGAACAAGCTCGCCCTGGCCTGGGCCTTCACCACCCAGAGCACGGTGAGCCAGCTCTCACAGCTGCACGGCATTCCCTTCTCTTCCGCCTCGGCCGCGGTCCCCTCGGTCCCGCTCTGGGTCCAGTCCATCCCCGCGCCGGCCGGCGTGCCCACCACCGGCGTTGGCACCTGGTTCATCGGCGAGATCGTCGACATCTTCCTGCTCACCGACCCTCGGGGTGTGTTCGATCCCAACAACCCGGCGACGCCCTTCATCCCCTTCGTGATGAGCGTGCCGTCCGCGGCCGCACCGGCGGGCGGCTACCCGGTCACCATCTTCGGGCACGGCCTCGGCCGCACCCGGAACGACGGCTTCGCGCTGTCCAGCTCCCTGGCTGCCGCAGGGAACGTGATGATCGCCATCGACGAGCCGTGGCACGGTGACCGGAACACCTGCAAGGGGTTCGGGGCCTTCGTCACCGCCGCGGGAGTCCCCGGAGGTCAGGACGTCTTCGCCTGCTCGAACCCCGCGGCCCAGAGCTGCAACGCGGCCGGGCGCTGCCAGGCCAACGATCGCACCACCGCGCTCGCCTGCGCTCCCTCCGGTCCGGGCATGGCCGACCAGGACAAGCCCTGCATGCTCGCCGGCCAGGGGCACTGCGTCGAGCCAGAGGGCAAGTGCGAGAACGGCTCCTTCGCCGCGGTGTTCACGCCGGCTCCGGGAGTGAACATCCCGGTCAACGGCTGGAACCTCGTCAACCTCCAGAACTTCTTCGCCTCGCGGGACAACGTCCGGCAACAGGTCGTCAGCCATGGCCAGCTGGCACGGGTCATCACCAGCAGCGCGACCGGGAACCTGGGGCAGCAGACGGGCATCACGATCAACCCCGCGAAGCTCAGCTACGCCGGCGAGAGCCTGGGCGGCATCCTCGGGACCAACTACTCCGCCGTGGCGCCGGAGATCCGGAACGCGGCGCTGAACGTGCCCGGCGGAGACCTGCCGGAGATCATCCTCACCTCGCCCTCGCTCCCCTACGGGGCGGCGTTCAAGGCGGGACTCGCCGCAGAGGGCGTCCCCACCGACTCGCCCTCCTACGACTCCTTCCTCGGAGTGGTGAAGTGGATCCTCGACCCCGCGGATCCCGTCAACTCCGGGCCCTACCTCGTCCGCAACACCGGCCTCGGCGGTGGCCTGGCCAACCAGGGCGACACCCGCCGTGGCTACATCCAGTGGATCGCCGACGACCAGGTGGTGCCCAACCCAACGACCGTGGAGCTGGTCCGGGCGGTGACCGCCGACCCGACGGCCACGGGCCTCCTCCTCCGTCCGACCGATTCGAACGGGGTCGCGAACTTCTGGGCCAATCAGTTCCCGTCCAGCGGCACTCCGGCGAACAACCACGGGTTCCTGCTCGGTAGCGCAGGCGCCCCGACGGCGGCCGCCGCGCAGGGCGAGATCGCCAACTTCATCGCCGGCCTCGCGCCGTTCTGATTCCCACGGACACCCAGGAAAGGCACATGCACATGAAGAAGCTCATGTTCGCAGTGGTGGGCCTGGCCGCGGTGGCCGGGAGCTCGGCACGCGCTGCCGGGATCGCGGTGGACCTCCAGTCCGCGCGCGGCGTCGGCATGGCCGGCTCGCTCGTCGGCGCGGTGGACGACGCCTCGGGCATCTACTTCAACCCCGCCGGCATCGC
>DATJVY010000017.1:0-28621 GCA_035501615.1 Myxococcaceae bacterium | reverse complement strand
ACCGCCTTCTCCACCAGCGGGCCGTTTCCCTTCGCCATCTCGGTCCCGGCGGCGTCCAGGTAGAAGTTGTCCTCCAGCCCGACCCGGACGTTGCCGCCCAGGGCCAGCGCCGCGCCGACCAGCCGCCACTGGGCCCGGCCGATGCCGATGATCTCCCAGGTGTCCTCGCGCCCGATGGCCCGGGCCATCGCGGCGAGCGTCTCCGCCGAGGGCGGCGCCCCGCCCAGCACCCCGAGGACGAAGCTGTACTGGAGCGGCCGCTGCAGCGCTCCCATCTGCAAGAGCGGCTCGGCGTTGGCCACGTGCCCGAGGTCGAAGCACTCCAGCTCCGGCTTCACCCCGCCCTCGCGCATCGCCTGCGCCGCGAGCAGGATGTCCCCGAAGGGGTTGGGGAACACCAGGTCGAAGACGAACGCCTTCCGGCCCGCCGAGTACTTGGCGTAGTTCATCGAGCCCATGTTGAGCGCCGCCATCTCCGGCCGCGTCTTCCGCACGTAGCCCAGCCGCTCGGTCTTCTCGGCCTCGCTCTCGGTCCCCATGTTGAAGCCGCCAGTGGAGAAGTTGACGATGATCGGCGAGCGGGCCTGCACCTCGCGCTTGATCTCCGCGTAGGTCTCCGCCGACCAGGTAGGTCCCCCGTCGGGTGCCCGGCCGTGGATGTGCACCACCGCGGCGCCCGCCTCGTGCGCCCGCCGGGCCTCCTCTCCGATCTCCGCCGGCGTGTAGGGGAGGTACGGGCATTGCTCCCGGGTGGCGAGCACGCCGGTGAGGGCGGCGGTGACGACGACCCGGTCCTGCACGAGGGGCATGACTAGCGGTCCTTCCAGGAGGGAGGGCGGCGCTCGAGGAACGCGGAGATGCCCTCCGCGGCGTCCTCGGTCGCGAGGTTCAGGGAGAGCTGCCCCGCGAGGAAGTCCATCGCCTGAGGCATCGACAGGTCCTCGGCGGTCCGGAAGGCGGACTTGCCGAGCGCGAGGACTGCCCGGCTCTTCCCGGCCAGGCGCCCGGCGAGCGCCCGCGTCGCCGCGTCGAGCTCGGCCCGGGGCACCACGCGGTTCACGAGCCCCCAGCGGAGCGCCTCCTCGGCCTTCATCCGGTCGCCGGTGAGCAGCAGCTCGAGGGCGCGCTTTCGTCCGACGTGCCGCTGTAGCCAGGCCAGCACCATCATCGGGAAGAGACCGACGTCGGTCTCCGGCGTGCCGAACTCGATGGCGTCCACCGCCACCGCGAGGTCGCAGGCCAGGACGAGACCGAACCCTCCGCCGAGCGCGTGTCCGTTCACCCGGGCGACGGTGGGCAGGGGGGATGCAGCGAGCGACTCCAGCAATTCCCCGTAGGCACGCCGGAGGGCATGGCCGGTGAGGTACCCGCCCTCGGGGAGGGTGCCCAGGTCGCCCCCGGCGGAGAACACGCGGTCCCCGGCACCGGTGAGCACCACCACCCGCACCGCGGGATCGGCCTCGGCGCGGGCCAGCGCCGTCCGCAGCCCCCGCACCACGTCCGGAGAGAGCGCGTTGCGGGCCGCCGGGCGGTCGATGGTCAGGAGCGCTTGACCGTCTTCAACCTGGGAGCGGACCGTTCCTTCTTCCATCGCGTGTCCTCGGGGGAACGTGCGCCGTCGAGGAACAGCGAGGTGAGCTGTTCCTGGGCATGGGCGAGGAGGCCGGACTCGCGGGCATCGAGCAGGCCCATCACGAAGCCGGTGAGGCTCATCTCCACCGAGCCGAAGAGCATCGCCGCGCAGAGCGCCGGCTCCAGGCCCGCCCGGAGCTCGCCGCGGGCCCGCGCGCGCTCGAACATCCGGGTGATGACCCCCAGCACCTCGGCGAATGCCGTCCGGCGGTTGGCCTCGCCGGTGCTCGGGCTCCGCGCGAACTCGAGCACCAGCACCCGCACCCCGCGGGGATCGATGCGGTACGCCTCGAACGCCACCTGGGCGATGCGGCGGATCTTCTGCTCCAGCGGGGCGTTGGTCTCGGCGGCATCGCGGATCCGGCTCATGAAGCCGCCCCACCCCGCCTCGAACACCAGCTGCAGCAGCTCTTCCTTGTTCCGGAAGTAGTGGTACACGAGGCCGTAGGCCACTCCTGCCTCGCGGGCCACGTCCGCGATGCGGCAGCCGTGGTAGCCCTTCCGGGCGAACACCTCGACCGCGGCCCTGAGGATGGTCTTCCGCCGGTCCTGGTCTCGCGCCTCCGCTGCGGTGCTGGCCTTCGTTCCGGGCACCTGGCTCCCCTCGCGTTGACTCGAAAGTCAGTCCCGACGCTACGGGCCCGGAGACCGGGCGGTCAAGCGCGTAGAGCCGGCGTGGCCCGTCACATCGGCGAGGCCTGGGTGGCGAACATCGCCCGGGCCACTCCGAGGAGCTTCTCCACGTCCCTGCTGTCCAGATGTCGCGAGCGAACGAACTCCGAGATGGGGCGGAGCAGCTCCTCGCCGTTCGTCCCCTGGGGAGCGGGCTCGACGAACAGCTCGGCGAGGCTCACCCCCAGTGCCTCTGCCAGCGAGGCCAGCGTCTCGACGTGGGCGACGCGCTCCCCTCGCTCGATCATCGAGAGGAACGACACGCTGATCTTCGCTCGCTCGGCGAGGTCCTCCTGCGTCCAGCGGTCCTGCCTCTGGGTGCGGAGGTCGCGAATCCTTCGACCGATGCGCTTGCCGATGTCTGACACGGTGAGCCCTCGGAAAGCTGGAAATTTCGATGATTCTGGACTTGGACTCGGAGCAAAGGTGCTCCAGAGGCCGCCCGTTGTCCAGAGCCGCACTCCGGGGGCTAGCTGGCGCCGAACGTCCCGAAGTTCTGGATGGTCAGGAGGAAGATCAGGTCGGGAAAACGCCAGTTGAACGTGCTCCGGATGCTCGAGCCCCCGTTCACTGGGTCCGGCACGTACTGGCCGATCGGGGGCGGGAGCCTCCCGATGATGTCCAGTCTCCAGCAGTTGCAGGCCGGGGCGAAGGAGATGCCGAAGTTCTGCTGGCCGAGCAGGCTGAAGCGGCCGCTGACCGGTCTCGGCTCCACCGTCTGTGCGACCCCGACCGTGCGAGCGACCACCGGGACGGACGCCGGGGGGCTGTCGATCAGGTTCCCGTTGGCATCACGGAGCGTCCAGGTCGCTCCCGGGTAGAGGGTGCCGGAATACGTGAGCCCCAGGCCCCACGCCAGGGTGACGTGCGCCTCGAGGGTGATGGCGCTCTGCCGCTGGCCGTCCCGGAATCCCTCCGGCACCGGTGAACCGACCAGGGCGTCGAGCCCCTGCCGGAAGTTGCCGCCGCCGCCCCAGCGTGCGAGGTCGTCGGCGGTGATCGCCGCGGCGGGGAGGTTGCGCGGCCCGGGTCCGTACACGTCGCGGTCGAAGTACTGGACCGGGACGAAGAGCTGGTCGAAGCGCACCGACGTTCCGAAGCGCGGCCACTGGAGCGCGGCGTAGGCGGCCCAGAGCGCGGGGGCGCTCCGCTGGGTGTCGTAGCGGAAGGTGATCCCGCTGGTGAAGGGAGGGATTCCGCCGCGGAGGCTCACCACGGTGTCGGCGAGGCCGTTGTCGGTGTGGAAGTCGAACTCCTGCGCCACGTCCAGCCGGAGAAGCTCCTGCATCACCGAGCCGAGGCGCCGGCTGAGCGTCTGCGAGAGGCGGGCCACGCCTTGACGGAGCGGGGCCTGGAAGAGCGCGGCGTCGATCTCGTCGTAGAACCGGTTCTCCACCGGCTGGTTGGGACCGGTGGGGCGATTGCCGGGCACCGCGCCCCACTGGCCCGGGACCTCCCGGTACTCCAGGCTGGGCTGGATGACGTGGCGGAGCCCATTGGAGAAGGTTCGGGAGATCTCGCTCGTGACCAGGAGGTCTCCCACCGCGTAGCCACGCTGGTCGGTGCTCCGGGTGACCTCGCCGAAGTAGAGGTCCTGGCGGATCCAGATGCTGGGACGGATCCGCAGCCAGTTCCCGATGGTGAAGTTCCCGGAGATTCGGGGGACGACGTCGAGCCTCAGCCGCGCCTCGCGCTCGCCGCACTGCCAGGTCCGGTCGCCCTGGCTCAGGAGGTCGGTCTGCGTCTCGGTCGGACAGACCGCGTTCTTGAAGGCGGTGTTCGTGGGATCGACCAGCGGCGGGCTGTTGAGCTGGTAGATGCCATCCACCCCTTCGTCGCCCGAGTGCCCGTTGAACGGCGCGAGCCGGGTGAAGTCGGCGCTGAACGTCCAGTCGAGGTGCTCGCCCAGCGGCCGCGAGGGAAGGTCCCAGTGCACCGTGGGCAGCTGCTGGAGGGTCGCCGGCCCGCGGAGCCACTGGCCACGCGCCGCCCCGTTCGAGTTGTCCTGGTGGGGATCGAGCGGCTGGATCCCCGGGGCGTAGAGCTGCTGCGGCCAGGTGTCCCCGTCGAGCGCCGAGAAGCCGCCCCAGGCGATGTCCTGCCGGGCGGTGGCCTCGAAGGAGAGGATGCTGTCCGAGGTGCGCCGGCTCACCACCGCCGAGCTCCGGAGATACTGGTTCGCCTGCTGCGCCACGTCGGTCGTGGTGTCCTTCACCAGGGCTGCGTCGGAGACGAGGTTGAGGTCCACCCGCCCGTACCACCCCCCGCCGAAGTTCTGGAGCACCGCGCCGCTCACGCTGCCCCGGAAGCCCCTGGACTCGGTGATGACGTCGGGCGAGCCCGCGGGCGTGGTCAGCGCCTGCGGATAGAAGGTGAGGCTCCGCGGGTCGCGGATGAAGTGGCGATCGTCGAGGAGGAACAGCTCGACGTCCCCCTTCGTCTCCCGGCTGTGCGCCCAGCGCACCTCGGTGTCGAGGCTGGGCCCCTTGACACCGAGCAGCGCGTTCCCCGCTCCCGGCGTGACCGACGAGCCCCAGGTGTAGCCGGGGGTCGCCGTGACGTCCCAGTTCGGGGCCACCGCGAAGTACACCGGCTGCGTCACCTGCCAGCCGTTCTGCTGGCTGTGCGACGGCGTCGTCACGAGGAGGCCGGTCTTCTGTGGCTTCAGCGGCACGTCGAGGAGCGGCAGCGGGAGGATGGGGACGCCGTAGACGTAGATGACCGGCAGCCAGAGCCAGGCCTGGTCGTCGGGGTGGATGTCCGCGGCGGTGGCCTTGATGCTCCAGTGGGGATCGAGCGGGTTGCAGTCGCAGGGCGTGAAGTCCAGCCCGTTGACCTTCAGGTGACCCCGCTCCATCCGCTCCACCCGCTCCACGCCCGCGGCGAGCGTGGTGCGCCCGGTGCCGATGAGCTGCTCGGGGGTGGAGGTCTTGAGGAGCAGCTCGGGCGTCGTGTCCGCCTTCTGGAAGAAGCGCCCGTGCTCGAGCTTGAGCCAGTTCCCGTCCAGGTCGAGGGTGAGGCCCTCCGCCACGGCGCCGGAGAGCCCCTGCACCGCGTAGCAGTGGCCCGAGGCGGTGACGATCCGGGTCCGCTGGTCGTAGTCGATTCGGTCGGCCTGGACGCGCGACGTCTCGGTCCGCAGCTCGGCCTTGCCCTGGAGGTGGAGCACGTCGCCGTGCCCGTCGGAGGTGCCCTGCTCCGCCTGATAGCGCACCGGCTCACCTTCCGCGGGGAGCGGCGTCGCGGGAGCCTGGGCCAGCAGGACGAGGACGAGCGGGGTCATCGCGGGGCTGCTGCCGCCCCGACCGGCTCAGGGCGCGAACTGCAACGAGACCTCGTTGCCGTCCTGCCGCGCTTGATACTCCACTTTGTCCCGCAAGGTGACCGCCAGACGCACGGTCTTGCCACCGACTGGTCCGGGGGTGATCTGCATCACCGGCCCTCCGAAGAACCGGGTGTCGAGCGGCCGGCGGTCGTTGTTCCGCTGGAAGGTGGTGTTCTCCAGCTCGAGAATCACCGTCTTGTCGTCGGCCTGCGAGACGCTGTAGCGCACCGGCTCGTTGGTCCGCACGTAGACCCGCGACTTGTCCGGCGCGAAGCCGACCATCGTCACCAGCTTCCGCCGCGCGCTGACCTCCCCGCCCCCGGTCGACGGAGTCGAGGCGGCTGCCCCCCGGGCATCGGTCGCCTCGCGGGCAGCGGGCCTCGGAGCCTCGGCCTGGGCGAGCTGCTGGGGCTTCCGCTCCGTCTCGCGGGCAGCAGCCGCCCGCGGCGCCTCCTCCTGCGCGCGCCGCTGAGCCTCGGCCCGGGCTGCGTCCTCCCGCGCCTTCTGATCCGCCGCCGCCTTCGCCGCCGCCACGGCGGCCGCCTCCTCCCGTGCCTTGCGCTGGGTCTCGGCACGGGCCGCGTTCTCCCGCGCCTTCTGCTCCGCCGCGGCATTCGCCGCCGCCACCCGCGCGGCCTCCTCCTGCGCCTTCCGGTCGGCCTCGGCGCGCGCCGCCGCCTCGCGCGCGGCCTGCTCCTGCGCCCTCTGCTCGGCCGCGGCCTGCTCCCGCGCCTTCCGCTCCGCCTCGGCGCGCGCAGCGTCCTCCCGGGCCTTCTGCTCCGCCGCGACCTTCGCCGCCGCCGCCGCAGCCGCCGCCTCCTCCGCCTTGCGCTGCGTCTCGGCCCGCGCTGCCGCGTCGGCCGCCGCCTTCTCCTGGGCCTTCCGCTCCGCCTCCGCCCGCGCCTGGGCGTCGGCCCGTGCCCGGTCCTGCGCCTTCCGCTCCGCCTCGGCACGGGCCCGGGCCTCGTGCTCGGCCTGCTCCTTCGCCTTGCGCTGGGCCTCGGCGTCGGCGATCGCCTGGCGCTGCCGCGCCACCTCGGCCTGTCGCTGCTGCTCGGCCACAGCGGCGGCCTGGGCCTCCGCCGCCTTCCGGTCCGACTCCTGCTTGGCCGCGTTGGCTCGGGCGAGCGCGTCACGCGAGGCCTGATCGTCGGCAGTCGCCGGACCGGCGGTGGCTGCCGCCACCAGCGCCCGCCCCTGCTGCATCGTCGTGTCCGGCGCCGTGGGCCTGGTCTCCGGCACGGCAGGCTTCGCCGGGGCCGGCTCGGAACGCGTCGCCACCGCGGACGCCGACCCCGCGCCCACCTTCACCACGAGGCTGTTGCCGCTGGCCTGCACGTCCGGCTCGACGTCGCGGTCGAAGCCGATCACCACCCGGGCGATCGCGCTGGCGTTGTCACCGTAGCTCGCGGTCTTCACCGCGGTGATCCGCCCGGTCCCGGTGACCGGAACGTCCTCCGGCACGCCGGAGAACACCGCCTCGCTGATGTCGATGACGAACCGCGGCGGGTCGCTCATCGGGAAGGTGGTGAAGCTCGGCTTCTGCGTGCCGACGATCTCCACCGTGCCGCCCTTCACCGACACCTTCTTGATGGTGTTGACCTTGGTCTTGTCGTCGGCCGCGCGCGCCGTGGCTCCGACGAGGAAGACCCAGGCCAGCACTGCCAGCGCCAGATTCCTCACAGGAGTCCGATGCTACAAGCTGGCGCCGTCCCGGCCAAAAAGCACCGGCAGCGCACACCCGCCCCTACTGCGACTTGCGGAGGCGTGGCAGCGACGGGCCACGCGTGCGGTGCGTCCGCGCGTACTCGACGAGATTCTTGATGTCGTAGCAGATCTGCCGGATGTCGTGCCCCATCGTCAGCTCGATGTGGCTGTTGCCCTTCACCGGCCGCCAGAGCAGGTACTCGCTCCGCGCCGCGCGGTACACGCTCCGGGTCGACTCGACCGACGCCAGTGGATCCAGGTCGCCGAAGATGATCGCCATCGGCACCGAGATGTTGGTGAAGCCCTGCTTGTAGTCGTAGCCCGTACGGTAGCAGACCAGCTCGCCGCGGCGAACCCAGCGGGCGAACTGCTCCAGCGCCCGGCGCGGCTCCCGCTCGCCTCCCTCCCGGAGGAGCCAGCGGATGTCCGCTCCGCTGACCCGGCTCGGATTGGAGAGCCAGTTCACCCGGCGGGCGAGCGCGTCGTAGAGCGGGTGCACCTCGGCGCGGGCGATGAGCTTCTCCAGCGCCTTGAGCCACTCGTCCACCGGCACGTAGTTGAAGGTCAGCGCGTCCTCGACCTCGGGAGGCTCGCTCCCGTCCCCCGCCGGAAGCCGCGCGAACCGCGCCGCGCGCATCCGGAGAAGCCGGGCGAGCGCGGCGAAGCGCCGCTGGACGTTGATCGCCTTCACCCCCGCGTCGATCAGCGCGCTGGTGACCGGAGTGGTGAGCGCCGCCAGCCGGAGCAGAAGGAACCCCCGACCCAGGTCCGCCGGAGCCCCGATGGTGATCAGCCCCTCCAGGTCGTCGTGCAGCCCGGCGTAGCCGTAGCCGAGCATTCCGCCCATGGAGTGCCCGCAGTAGAAGATGCGGGGACGCCCGGTCCGCTCCTTGACCCCAGCCACCGCCGCCGGCAGGTCGTGGAGGAAGTAGCTGTCCAGGTCCCAGCCGTAGTCGACGTCCGGCGGCACCGGGCGTCCGGTGAGCTCCGAGCGCTCGTGCTGGAGCCGCTGGCTGCTCTTGCCGTGCCCGCGGAGCTCCACGATGTGGATGTCCAGGCCGAAGTAGAGGAGGTTCTTGACGAACTCACCGCTCGTCCAGGCGTGCCGGTTCTGCGAGAAGCCGTGCACCAGGAGCAGCGGCTCGCCCAGGAGCGGCTGCGGAAAGGACTGGGGCGTCGGCTCGTACCGGGTGACCACCAGGGTCCACCCGTCGGACGTTTCCACGGAGTAGTGGGACTTCCGGTACAGGTCCCGGAACGCCACCTCGTCGACCGTGGGCGGCACGACGGGCACGTGCGTTCGCGGGAGACGCATCCAGGGTTGACTCTAGGGTCGGTGCTGCGCCGCGCCAAGCACCATCAGTGGCCCGGAGGGCTCACCCGGGTGCCGTGTGCTCCAGGAGCGCCTTCACCGCCCCCACCAGGTACAGCGACCCTGCAACGAGGACCCATCCGTCGGACCCCGCCCTGCGGCGCGCGCGCTCGAGCCCTTCCCCGGGCGAGGCGACCACCTCCGCCACCGGGCACAGCGACCGCGCCAGGTCGAGCACGCTCGCCGGGTCCAGGCTCCGCGGGGTGGGCACCGGGGTCAGCGCCACCGACGCGCAGCGGGGAAGGAGCCCTCGGAGCAGCGACTCCACCCGCTTGTCTCTCACCACCCCGAAGACGAGGTGCATCGGCCGGCCGGCGTAGGGGGGGGCGTCGAGCGCAGACCGGAGCGCCAACACCCCGTCCTCGTTGTGCGCCCCGTCCAGCAGGAGCGGCGGATTGCCCGAGACCTGCTCCAGCCTCCCGGGCCAGCGGGTCCGCTGCAGGCCCGCGCGGACCGCCTCCGGCCCCACAGAGAGACCCTGCTGCTCGAGGAGCTGCGCGCAGGTGATGGCCACCGCGGCGTTGTGGTGCTGGTGCTCGCCGTGGAGGCCGAGCGCGAGACCGTCCACCCCGAGCCCCAGCCCCTGGTAACGGCCGAGCCCGTCGAGCGAGAAGTCCCGGCCCTCGACCCACAGGGGCGCTCCCACCGCGGACGCCGCCGCCTCCGCCACCGCCAGCACCTCGGGCCGCTGCTCGGCCACGACCGCCGGGACGCCGCGCCGGAAGATGGCCGCCTTCTCCCGCGCGATGGCCTCCAGCGTCTCGCCGAGCAGCTCCATGTGATCCATCCCCACCCGGGTCAACGCGGTGAGGCGGGGGCGCGCGGCGGTGGTCGCATCGAGGCGTCCGCCGAGGCCGACCTCCAGCACCGCCACGTCCACCTGCTCACGGGCGAAGTGCTCGAGCGCCGCCAGGGTCCCGAGCTCGAAGTACGTCGCGCCGGCCGCGGCCGCGGAGCGCCCGAGCACCTCGACGACGCCCTCCCCCAGCGCCCGGTCGTCGATGGGCCTGCCGCCAACCTGGATCCGCTCGTTCAACCTTACGAGGTGCGGCGAGGTGTAGAGCCCCACCCGGTACCCGGCCGCGCGGAGGATGGCGTCCAGGAACGCGCAGGTGCTCCCCTTCCCGTTGGTCCCGCCCACCTGCACGATCCGGAGCCGGAGCTCCGGGTGCCCCAGCTCCTCCAGCGCCTCGTGCATCCGCTCGAGGCCGAGCACCACCGTGGATGGGGAGCGCGAGGCGAGGAACTGGAGCCCCTCGTCCGGCGTCCGCGGCGCGTCCATTCAGCCCATCAGGCCCAGGAGGGAGCCGAGGCGTGCCCGGAGGTCCTTGCGCGGGACGATGGCGTCCACCATCCCGTGCTCGAGGAGGAACTCCGAGCGCTGGAACCCGTCGGGGAGCTTCTGGCGGATCGTCTGCTCGATGACCCGCGGGCCGGCGAAACCGATGAGCGCCTTCGGCTCGGCGAGGATGACGTCCCCCAGCCAGGCGAAGCTCGCCGCCACGCCGCCGGTGGTCGGATGCAGCATCACCGAGATGAAGGGCTTCCGGATCTCGCGGAAGCGGGCGATGGCTGCGGAGGTCTTCGCCATCTGCATGAGGGAGAAGATGCCCTCCTGCATCCGTGCGCCACCCGAGGCGCTGAACACCACCGCCGCGCAGCGCCGCTCCGTGGCCCGCTCGAAGAGACGGGTGACCTTCTCGCCCACCACCGAGCCCATCGAGCCGCCCATGAACTCGAAGACGAACGCCCCCACCGACACCGGGTGTCCCTCGATGCGCCCGAGCCCCCCGACGAAGGCGTCGTTCTCGCCGAGCGACCGGCGCGTGACCCGGAGCCGGTCGCGGTACCGCTTCGAGTCGGTGAAGCCCAGTGGATCGGTGGGCTCGAGGTCACGATCGGTCTCCTCGAAGGTTCCCTCGTCGAGCAGCGCCTGGAGCCGGGCCCGCGCCGGCCAGAGCATGTGGTGGCCGCAGAGAGGGCAGACGTTGAGGTTCTTCTCGATCTCCGCCCGGTAGATGATCTCGTCGCACTCCTCGCACTTCGCCCACAGCCCCTGCATCCGGGAGGGCTGCTGCCGGAGGTTGTCCACCTCCTCGGGCTTGACCGGAGCGATGCGCGGCTTCTTGCTGAACCAGGCAGCCATCGAAGAGGTGAAGGGCTAACGGACCGGGCCGCCAGCCGTCAACCGTTACCCTGCCGGGCGCCCCCGCGCGCCGAGGACCTGGGGCAAGGGCGCGGGCGCTCAGAACTGGAACGTCTGCCCCAGCTCCAGGACGCGGACCGGGATCCCCTGCACCTGCCGCTTCAGCTCGGCCACGAAGGCCGGCTTGAGGTGGTAGAGCAGCACGTCGGTCCCGTTCCGGCGGAACTTGGCCAGCTCGCCCCGGAGCGTCCGCGGCGTGAGGTGGCCGGAGAGGTCCGCCAGGTCCTGGAGCTCGTCGGGGAAGCTGGTCTCGAGCAGCAGCACCTTGAGGTTCGGCGTACGGTTGAGGACCTCCCAGAGCTCGTCGGTGGGGCCGGTGTCACCGCTGATCGCCAGGGCGATGCCGTTGCGCTGCACCACGAAGCCGCAGGACTCCACCGGGTGGCTCACCAGCACCGAGCGCACGCTGTAGGGGCCGGCCTGGAACGTCTCCCCAGGGGCGAAGCTCCGCAGCTGGAACACCGGGGCTTCGGCGGAGGGGATGCGGGTGAAGTCCGGCCACAGCGAGCCGTTGAACATGTTCTCCTGCAGCGTCCGGATGCAGGCGTGGCTGGCCCAGATGGTGATCGGGGTCTTCCGCCAGCCGACGACCAGGTCGGAGAGGAGCGGCAAGTCCTTCACGTGGTCGAAGTGGCTGTGGGTGAGGACGATGTTGTCCACGCTCGCCAGAGCCGGCAAATCGAGCGAGGCCGTCAGGGCGCCCGCGTCGAGCGCCAGCGCTCCATCCACGAGGAAGCAGGTGCTCCGGCACCCGGGGAGCTCGCCGCCGTGGCAGCCGAGAACGTGGAGGTTCATGGCTCCCCGAACTTCCAGCGGAGGGCGAGGTAGTGGAGGTAGTCCTGGAGCCGGGCCGTGTCCCGCACCAGGAGGCGGTCGCCGGTGCGTTCCACCAGCCCGCTCCGCTCCATCCGCGCCAGCTCCGCACGGATGCCTGGCTCGCCCACGCCGGTCAGCCGCGGCAGCTCGCGGAGGTTGAAGTCGATCTCCACGCCCTCCTCCATCGGGCGGCCCTTGCTCTGGCAGGCGTGGAGGATCTGGTGGACCACGCGGCTGGCCGGATCGGCGAGGAGGAGGTTCTCGATCTGCGCATCGGAATCGTCCAGCCGCTCGGCGAGCTTCTTGATCATCCGCACCGCGATCTCGGCGTTGCCGCGGATCATCCCCTCGAAGGTCTTGGGGTCGATGACCAGGAGCCGCGCCGCCTCCTCCACTACCGCGGTCGCGCTGCGGGGCTTGTTGGAGATGAGCGCCATCTCTCCGAAGAACTCGCCCGGCCCGAGGTTGGCCAGCGTCTTCACCGTGTCGCGGACGGTCTTGGTGATGACCACCCGGCCCGACTGGAGGACGAACATCTCCTTGCCGGTCTCACCCTCGCGGAAGAGGACGGTTCCCTTGGGAAATTCCTTCCCGAACCGCTGGAACAGCGTGTCCTCGGCAGTGGGCATGTCGGCGGCCGGCGGCGAGCACGCCAAGTCAACCAACTGGCACCGGACGCTGCAACTTCCTGGAGCGAGCGACACGGGGTGCGACAGGTCTGGAAGAGCGTGACCTACACCGCCGAGGTCCGCGCCTCGGACAGGTAGCGGCGGGCGACCCGGTCGTCGGGACGCGCGGCCAGCACCGCCTGGAAGCCGGCCTCGGCGTCCTGCACCCTGCGGGCGGCGAGGGCGTCCACCGCCCCCTCGAACTGGGCGATCGTCGCCTTCTCCTCCGCCGTGGGCGGCCGGAGCGCCATCAGCTCCCAGACCCGCACCGGCTCGGAGCGCCCGCGCAGCCGGAGCGACCCCAGCCGCCGCCCGGTGGCCTCGGCGGCGACGCGCTTCCAGGTGTCCTCGGAGACCATGATGCTGGTCTGGAAGAGCTTGTTCGCCCCCTCCAGCCGGGAGGCCATGTTCACCGCGTCGCCCATCACGGTGTAGTCGAAGCGCAGGTCCGAGCCCATGTTCCCCACGACCATCGGGCCGGTGTTGATGCCCACGCCGATCTCGATCTCCGGGAGCCCCTCCGCGCGCCAGCGCTGGCGAAGCTGCTGCAGCTCCTCGAGGAAGCGCAGCGCCGTCCGGCAGGCCCGCAGCGCGTGGTCCTCCTGGGGGATGGGCGCTCCCCAGAAGGCCATCAGCGCATCGCCGATGTACTTGTCCAGGGTCCCTCCCTCCTCGAAGACGATGCGGGTCATCGGCGAGAGGTACCCGTTGATGAACTTCACCAGCGCCTCGGGCGCCATGCTCTCGGAGATGGCGGTGAACCCGCGGATGTCGCTGAAGAGCACCGTGCAATCCCGCTTCTCGCCGCCCAGGCGGAGCAGCTCGGGATGCTCGAGCATCTCGGTCATCACGCTTTCCGCCACGTAGTAGCGAAAGGTCCTCCGGAGCCGGACCTTCTCCCGGTCGGTGGAGAGGTAGCCCACGAACACCACCGCGAATGCCCCGAGGAACACGTTGGCCAGGGGCAGCGCCGAGGCCAGCACCACCCCGCGGCGGAGCGCGAGCTGCACCACCAGCATCCACCCCGCGGCGAGCCCGAGCGGCACCGCGGCCTTCAGCCAGGGCGAGGCCCGGGGCAGCACCAGCCCGAGCAGGAGCCCCGCCCCGAGGAGGAAGACCAGCTCGGCCAGCACGGCTCCGGTTCCGCGCTGGAGGAAGCGGCCGGTGAGGATGCTGGAGAGCATCGCCGCGTGGGCGTAGATGCCCGCCTCCAGGTTGCGAAACGGCGTCACCACCTGGTCGTACTGCCCCACCAGCGTGACTCCGAGGAGGAGCACCTTCCCCTGGAGCGCGTCCGGCGAGAGCCGCCCCTCCAGCACGTCGGCGAGGCTCACCGTGTGGAACACCTCCGCGGGACCGGGGTAGTCGATGCGGGCCCGCGGCCGCTTCAGGGCCAGGGGCACGATGCGGACGGCCTGCCCGTCGCGGCGGAGCCGGGCGGCGACCAGCTGTCCCAGCTCCGGATCCCACACCGGCTCCACCGTGGCGCCGAGCGCGGTGGCGGCGGTCTGCAGCTCGAGCGAGGGAAGCAGGCCGGGCGGATGCTCCAGCTGCACGAACGGCGGCGTGAACCGCACCACCCCGTCGTCGTCCCGGAGCACGTTGAAGTGGCCCAGCGACTGGCCGGGAGGGAGGAGCCGCGGGAGCGGCACCTGCGCGGAGACGAACCGCTCGGCGATGCTCCGGTCCAGCGGCACCTCGAAGAACGACCGGCCCGAGGGCGCGGGGAAGCGGGTCAGCATTCGCGGCTGGAGGAGCGACTCGGCGACGTCACGCTGGGCCAGGTAGTCCTGCGCCTCGCCGCTCCCGTAGGCGGACACGCCCTGCACCAGCTCCGGCGCGTCGGCGAGCGCCCGGGCGAGCGCCGCGTCCCCGGTTGCCGAGGCACGCGCCTTGAGGGTCGCCAGCACTGGCGCGAAGGGAAGGCGCGAGGCCTCCGGCAGCCCGCCCAGCGCCTGGGACAGGGCGTCGGCCGCCTCGCTCATCACCGCCGAGTCCGAGCCGCGGTCCTCGTCGGTGAAGGTGATGTCGAGGCCGATCGCCGCCGGGCCCGCCTCGTGCAGCCGGGTCACCGCCCGGGCGAGCAGCTCCCGGTTCCAGGGCCAGCGGCCGTAGCGCTGCACCGAGCGCTCGTCGATGGCGGTGACCACCACGTCGGGGTGCGGTGCTCGCACTCCGCGGGCCCAGACCTGGAGGTCGGAGGCGCGACCCTCGAGCGCGGAGAGGACC
Organism: Myxococcaceae bacterium; assembly: GCA_035501615.1. GTDB lineage: Bacteria > Myxococcota > Myxococcia > Myxococcales > Myxococcaceae > RPRB01. Next base: position 13,994 of record DATJVY010000017.1, on the reverse strand, counting down.
CGGAGCAACCCCGCGGTGGGACCGGCGCGCGCACCCGCCTGGCGCCCGTCGCTGGCCCAGTGGAGCAGGGCCATGGCCGCGGCCACGCCGAGCCCGACCAGCTCGTACCGGCGACGGATCACCCAGCGGAGGCGCTCGGGCACCACGAGCCGGCAAGCCTACGACCGGGCGGGGGGCGAGGGGCAAGTGCAGGGCGCTCGTCCCGGGTGGGTCAGATCGCGTAGAAGGGCGCCCGGTCCATGGGACTCACCTACAAGGATGCGGGCGTCGACATCGAGGCTGGCGATGCGCTGGTGGAGCGCATCAAGCCGCTCGCCGCGCGCACCCTCCGCCCCGAGGTCCTCTCCGGCGTGGGCGGCTTCGGCGGGCTGTTCGCCATTCCCCCCGGGAAGTACCGCGAGCCGGTGCTGGTCTCCGGCACCGACGGCGTGGGGACGAAGCTGAAGATCGCCCTGGCGGTGGGCAAGCACGACACGGTGGGCATCGACCTCGTGGCGATGAGCGTCAACGACGTGCTGACCACCGGCGCCGAGCCGCTCTTCTTTCTGGACTACCTCGCCACCGGGCGGCTGGACGTGGCCCAGGCCACCGAGGTGGTGCGGGGGATCGCCGAGGGCTGCGCTCGCGCCGGCTGCACGCTGCTCGGGGGCGAGACCGCCGAGCATCCCGGAGCTCACGGCACCGAGTACGACCTGGCCGGATTCTGCGTGGGCATCGTGGAGCGGGCGCGCCTCCTCACCGGCCGCTCCATCCGCCCCGGCGACGCGCTGGTGGGGCTCGCCAGCAGCGGCCTGCACTCCAACGGGTTCAGCCTGGTGCGGCGCATCCTCGCCGACGCGCGGGTGGCGCTCGACGCGCGCCCGCCGGAGCTGGGCGGGGCGGCGGTGTCGGAGGTGCTGCTCGAGCCGACGCGCATCTACGTGAAGGACGTGCTCGCGCTCCTCGAGGCGGTGGAGGTCAAGGGCCTCGCCCACGTCACCGGGAGCGGGCTCCCCGGCAACGTGCCTCGCTGCCTCCCCGAGGGGACCTGCGCGGCGCTGGAGACGAGATCCTGGCCGCGCCAGCCGGTCTTCGACTGGCTGCAGCGCCTCGGGAAGGTGGCGGACGCGGAGATGGATTCGACCTTCAACATGGGGCTCGGGATGGTGGCGGTGGTGGCTCCCGCGGCGGTGCAGCCGGCAATCGCGCTGCTCCGCGGGCGAGGCGTGCCAGCGTGGGAGGTGGGCCGCGTGGAGGCGTCCTCGGGCGAGCCGACGGCGGTCGTCCTCCGGTGAGCGCGGCGCGGGTGGCAGTGCTCGTCTCGGGCACGGGCACCAACCTCCAGTCCCTGCTCGACGCGGCCGACACGCCCGGCTACCCGGCGCGCATCGCGGTGGTGGTCTCCAACGTTCCGGGTGTGCGCGCGCTGGAACGCGCAACGCTCGCCGGCGTCCCCACCCGGGTGCTCCCCCACCAGGGCTACCCCGACCGCGCCGGATACGACCGGGCGCTGGTGGAGACCATCGCGCCGTTCTCGTGCACCATCGCCTGCCTCGCCGGGTTCATGCGGCTCGTCGGCCCGACGTTCCTCCGCGCCTTCCCCGGCGGGGTGCTCAACGTCCACCCTGCCCTGCTCCCCAGCTTTCCCGGCCTCCACGCCCACCGTCAGGCGCTGGAGCACGGGGTGAAGGTGACCGGCTGCACGGTGCACCTGGTCGACGAGGGGACCGACACCGGGCCCATCGTGGTCCAGGCCGCGGTACCGGTGCTGGACAGCGACACCGAGGAGTCGCTGCAGAAGCGCATCCAGGAGCAGGAGCACCGCCTCTTCCCGCTCGCGCTGGGGCTGCTCGCCTCGGGACGGCTGCGGGTCGAGGGACGGCGGGTGCACGTCGAGGGCGGGATGCCCGAGGCCCTGGGGCTGGCGCTGGTCAACCCGGGACCTTCCTAGGACGTGCCGACGCTTCCTCCACGACCGCGGATCGCCCCCGGGCCCTCGCGCCACGTCTACGACGTGCTGGTGCTCGGGTCCGAGCTGGGCGGCGCGCTCGCGGCGGCGCTCCTGGCCAAGCGCGGGCTCCGCGTGCTGTGGGCCGAGCACGCGCACCTCTCGCCGGGGTACGAGCACGAGGGCTTCCTCTTCGGGTCGCCGCCCTACCTGGTCCCCCCCTTCCGCCTCTGGCCGATGGTGGAGAGCTGCTTCACCGAGCTGGGGCTGACCACCGGATTCCAGCGGGCGCTGAAGCCCATCGGCCCCTGGCAGATCATCCTCCCCCGGCACCGGCTGGATCTGCCCGCGGACACGCCGCGGCGGCTGGCGGAGCTGCAGCGCGAGTTCGGAACCGGGGGCAGCCGGGTGGCCGAGACGCTGACCGCGCTCGCGGCGATGCCCGAGGGGTCGGATCCGTTCTTCCGCTTCCTGGACGACTTCTCGCCCGGCGGCTGGCTGGAGCGGCTGCGGCTCAAGCGGCGAGCGGGACGGGTGGAGGGGCTGATCCGGCCTTCGCCGCTGTCGGCGGACGAGCCGCTGGAGGCGCTCCTCTCCAGCGCGGTGCCGTTCCTCGTCCAGCAGGAGCCGGCGGGACCGCTGGCGGTGACACGGGTGCTGGGGCAGCTGCTCCGGGGTCCGCTGCGGCTGCCCGGGGGACGCGAGGGCCTACGGGAGACGCTGGGGAAGCGGTTCACCGAGCTGGGCGGAACGCTCCTGCCCCAGGAGGGGCTCATCGGGCGGGCGGTGGAGGGGGTCGAGTTCGACGGCCCCCAGGTGGTGCTGCGGGTCCGCGGCGCGGAGGCGGTGTACCGGGCCCAGTGGCTGGTGGCGGCGATGGATCCGGCGCTGCTGGCCGCCCTGCTCCCCGAGGACGGTCCGGGGAAGAAGGTCGGCGAGCACCTCGGGAGGCTCACGCCCCGGCGGCTGGTGCTCACCGTGCACTGGGTGATTCCGGAGAAGGTGCTGCCCCGGGGGATGGGTGATCTCGTGCTCATGGATGGAGGCCAGACCGGACCGGTGTGGATCCAGGTGCAGGCGACCCGCCGGGCCGGGACGCGTGGCGAGGAGGAGTCGCTCCGGACGGTGAGCGCGTCGGCGGTGGTGGGCGCGGGGGTGCGCGACGCCGGCGAGTCGGGGCTGCGTCTCCCGGCGGCGGGGCTGGAGCGGGCGCTGGAGGCCCTGATGCCGTTCTCGGTGGCGCAGCGGGTGGCTCGCTCGGTGCCCCTGGTGGACGGCCCGGGGCCTCTGGCGGGGGCGGGGCCGCAGATCGTCTACGGAGCGGTGGAGGGCTCGCCGACGGGGCTCGAGGGGCTCGGCGTCCGCACCCCGGCGAAGAACGTGCTGTTCGCCGGACGCGAGGCCATCCTGGGCCTCGGGCTCGAGGGGGAGCTGCTCGGGGCTGCGCGGGCCGCGGCGCTGGTGCACGAGCACGTGCGGAAGCGCGATCCCCTGAGGAAGCGGTAGGTTCCGGAGGGAGGGGCAGCGGTCGGAGTGGCGCGGCGGGCCGGTTTCGGCTAGAGACCCCCGCCTCGTCCGTCTCGGGAGTCCCTGGCAATGGCATGGAAGTGCGACATCTGTGGCAAGCGCCCGCTGGTCGGGAACAAGGTGAGCCACGCCAACAACAAGTCCAAGACGCGGTCCCTGCCCAATCTGCAGAAGCTGCGGGCGACCGTGGATGGGCGCACCCAGCGCATCCTGGCCTGCACCCGCTGCATCAAGGCGGGCAAGGTCACGAAGGCCGCGTAGAGCGACCTCGCCGCCGGTGCTCCGGTGCGGGTCGCCCTTCTCTTCATCGACGGCGTCGGGGTCGGAACCCGGGATCCGGAGTTCAACCCGCTCGCGCGCGGCGACTGGCTCCTCTCGCAGTTCGAGGATGGGAGCGGGACGGCGCTGCCGGGCGGAGGGCTGAGCCTCCTCGAGACGACGTTCGGGGTGCCCGGGCGTCCGCAGTCCGCGACCAACCAGACGGCGCTTCTGACCGGTGAGCCGGCGCCGCGGCTGGTGGGGCGGCACGTGCTGGGATTCCCGGACCTGGCGCTGCGGGAGATCCTGCTCCGGGCCTCGGTGGTGAAGCGGCTGGTGGGGGCGGGGCGGCGAGCGACGTTCGTCAACGGCTACCCTGGCGGATACCTCACGGCGCTCGGTTTGCCTCACGCGCCGGCGCGGGTTCCGGAGGTGGTGATTCCGGCGAAGGCCCGCCGTCGTCTGCGCCCGTCTTCGACCACCTTGGCCTTCGCCGCGGGCGAGGTGCCGCTGCGGACGCTCGACCAGGTCCGGGCGGGCGAGGCGATCTCGCACGACGTGACCGGCGAGCGAGGACGGGGGCGCGGCTTCGACATCCCGCTGCGGACGCCGGAGGAGGCAGCGGAGGTCTTCTGGCGCGCCGGCGAGGGAATGGACTTCACGCTCTTCGAGCACTTCCTGGCGGACGAGGCAGGGCACGCCAGGGACATGGCGCTGGCCGAGTCGACGCTCTCGACGTTCGACACGTTCGCACGGGCGGTGGTGCGGCGGCGGCCGGCGGACACGCGGGTGCTGGTGTGCAGCGACCACGGGAACGTGGAGGACCTCCGGATGCGCAACCACACCCGGTCCCCGGTGGCGCTTCTCTCTTTCCCGCCGCTCGACTTGCCGGCGCCTGCCGACGTGGCCGGGGTCGCAGGTCTCATCGTGGGGGCGGACGGGTGAGCCGGGGCGGGCGGCTCGCGCTGGTCGCCGCCGCGCTGGCTCTCGCGGTGCCTGGCTGCGCGACGCCGCGGGGCGCCGACCCCGATCTGCTCGCGACCGAGACCGGGACCGTCCGCCTCGAGTTCGTGGAGTGGAACGGGTCGACGGCGGAGCTGCTGCGACGGCAGATATCGGTGGCGGCCCGGGCGCTGGGGCGCTGGGGTGGGCTGACCGAGCCGGTGCGGATCACGGTGGTGAACGCCCGGTGGGAGCTCGACGAGGCGGTGGGCCGGGAGGTCCCGGGCATCTCGGCCTGGGCGCGGAGGAACCAGGTGATCCTCTGGGACCCGCGCTGGTGGCCGGTGCCCCCGGCGGCCCGGACCGACCCGGTGCTGGCGGCGCGCCTGCGGCGAACGCAGCTGACCGATCTCCTGGAGCACGAGCTCACCCACTGCCTGATGTTCCAGCGCGCGGGCCGCTCGCCTTCGGATCCGCGCGACCGGATCCCCTTCTGGTTCCGGGAGGGGATGGCGACGGTGACCGCGAACGAGGCCGCGGACTGGCCGCCGCCGGAGACGCTGTCCCGGTGGCTGGTGGCGCACCCGGGGGTGGATCTGCTGCGGGACGGCGCGAAGCTCGCCCGGACCGAGCCGCAGATCGCCTACGGCGCCGCGTACTGGGGATTCGACCTCCTGCTCCGGGGCCACGGCGACGGCAAGGTGCTCGAGGTGCTGGACCGGATGCGCGCCGAGGAGAGCTTTCCGGACGCGTTCCACGATGCGCTGGGCGTCAGCGTGGACGCGTTCGCCGCGGAGTTCGGGCGCGATCCGAGCGGGCGACGCGGGGGGGCCAGCACACTCCCGGGCCGCCGCCACCCGGCCAGGCTCCGGCGCGAGGTCCGCGGCGCCGAGCGAGGGGCACGGCGCGAGGACCAGCGCTCGCGCCGGCACGACGTTCCTCAGCGCGCCTCGGCCCGCTGGGGTGGCTCGCTCGCCGGGCTCGGCAGGATGGGTGGGCGGTCCTTCCCCTCCACCACCCGCTGCAGCTCGATCTCCCGGAGCAGCGTCGGGGGAGCCACGGTCGACACCGGCACGTTCCCGCTCTCCGCTCCGCAGAAGCCGTTGAACACGCCCTGCGTCTTGCCGGTGGCGACGATCTTGCTCACCGCGGAGAGCGGCGTTCCCACCACCTCCACCCCGCGGACCAGCGTCTCCTTCCCGTCGCGCGCGTCCACCCGGTACACCAGCCGGGGAATGCCCTTGAAGGCCTGGTAGCCGAAGCTCGAGGTGTTGGTGTTTCCGCCCTGGATGTCGCGGATGATGAGCCCGTACGGCTTGCCCTGCCGCTTGGCCTCGGCGATGAGCATCTGCTTCAGCTCGACGTCGCTCAGCTGCTTCGTCGACGAGGCGATGAGGTTGGCCATCCGCGCGACCGGCCGCCGGTTGCTCTGTCCGCGCCCGTGGCCGTTGCTGTGGAGGAACCCATCGACCGGATGGCGGGAGAGGAGGAAGTTCTTCAGCACGCCCTTGTCCACCAGCGTCACCTTCTGCGCGGGGATGCCCTCGTCGTCGTAGCGGTAGAACCCGTTGAGCGACTTGCCGCCGAGCGAGGCCACCGTGGGGTCGTCCACGATGGTGATGAAGGAGGGCAGCACCTCGCGGCCGATCTGCCCCTTGAAGGTCTTGCCCTCGGCGTCGTTGTCCATCCGGTCGCCCTCGAGCCGGTGGCCCACCGCCTCGTGGAAGAGCACCCCCGCCGCCTCGGCCTCGAGGATGGCCGGGCCGGTGTAGGGGTCGATGGCCGGAGCGGCCCGGAGCGCGAGAAGCTCCTGGATGAGCGTCTCGGCGTCCTTCATCACCTTCTCGTCGCTGGGCAGCTCCGACTCGCGGAAGCCGTAGTAGTCGCGCGAGTCGTCGAGCAGCTGCCCGTCGTCGGCGCGGGTGACGGCGTAGACGTGGACGCCGTAGAAGGTCCGCTCGGTGACGATGCGCGAGCCCTCGGAGTTGACGAAGTAGCGGATCTCCTTGTCCGCGGTGACCCGAAGGTCGGTGTCGAAGATCTTCGGGGCCTCGTTGAACCGCGCGGAGACCTTGCGCACCAGCGCCATCCACCGTGCCCGGTCGAATGGGTAGCCGACCTGTGGCCCGACGTAGGTGCTGGGCTGCTCGCGGCTGAAGGAGGGAGGTTTCTTCGGGTCGTCCACCACGTAGACCGCCTCGCCCTTCTTCTTCAGCAAGTTGAAGAGACCGGTCTTGTACTTCTCGTCGGTGATCAGCCAGAGCGCGGTGCGGAGCGCGGTGAGGTCGTCGTCGAGCGGCGCCTCCTTCCGCGTCGTGTAGCTGGTGCCCTTGAGCGAGAAGTTGAAGTCGAACTCCTCGTTGATCGAGTTGTCGATCTCGTGGCTCCCTACCCGCACGTCGGCGAAGACCCGGCGGTCGCGGTTGGTCGAGTCGTCGAAGAGTGCGCCGTAGCGCGCGGCGACGTAGGCCTGGGTGAGGTCCTTCACCGCGTAGCTGATGAAGTACGGCGGCGGGTTCTCGCCGAGCTTGAGGCGGGTGCGGTTGCGCTCCAGCTCCTCGCCCATGGCGTCGAGGATGGACAGGCGCGGATCGGAAGCTGCGGGGGGCGGCGCCGCACCGAGGGCGGACACCAGGACGGAAGCGAGGAGGAGCGACATGGAAGAGGCGTTCGAGCCTAGCAGGCGGTGCGGGTCGGCCGCCCGTCCCGGCCGGGAACGGTCAGCCTTCCTGCTGCGAGCCCTCGAACACCCGATCCCCCGGTTCGCTTCCGGACAGCGCCTCGCCCCACCACTCGACCGGCCAGGCCCGCCGCTCCGCCTCCCGGCGGAGGCGCGGGTCGGGATTCACCACCACCGGGTGGCCGATCCGCTCCAGCACCGGTAGGTCCGAGTAGCTGTCCGTGTAGAACCAGCAGTCGCCCAGCGACACGTCGCGGTCACGCGCATAGGCCTCGGCGTAGCCGAGCTTCCCGGCCCCGAAGCACAGGTTGCCCACCGGGCGTCCGGTGTGGGCCCCCGAGTCGTCCACCTCGAAGCGGTTGCAGAGCACGTCGTCGAAGCCCAGCTCGGCCGCTACCAGCTCGGAGAGATAGAGCGACGAGGCGGTGAGGAGGACGATGGCATCGCCCCGGGCCCGGTGCCGCTCCAGCGCCGGGCGCGCGCCGGTCCGGTAGAGCATGCGGACCTCGGTGTCGTAGAAGGCGCGGGTCCGCGCGCGGAGCTCCTGCTCGGACTGCCCCCGCAGCGAGCCGATGGCGGTGCGAAGCGCGTCGTCCATCGACGCCCAGCCCAGCTTGTAGCGGAGCATCCACACCGCGGCGCGCGCGAACTGGGTGCGGGAGATGTGGCCGGCCCGGAGCTCACGGCGGATCCACAGCCGGCCGGAGTTGCCGACGATCAGCGTCTCGTCGAAGTCGAAGAAGGCGATCGCCGGCATCACCCGTTCCCTCGCCGGCGGCGGAGGCCGAGGAGCGCCACGAGCAGCCCGAGGGGACCCAGCGGAGCCGCGCCGCAGGAGCTCGGGCCCTGGTCACTGAGGTCCAGCGGCGAGCCGTCGCAGTCGCGGGTGGGCTGCCCGGCCGGATAGGCAGTGCAGACGAACTCCTGGCTTCCGTCGTCCAGGACCCGCTTCGAGGTCTCTCCCAGCACCGACCCCGCGTACATCGTCGACCGCGGGTCCGGCGAGTGGGCGAGCCCCAGGGCGTGGCCGAACTCGTGGGTGACGGTGTTCTGGATGTCGGTCGACACGCAGTCGCTCTCGCCGAGCTCCGTGCAGGGCGGCGAGTCGACGGTGGTGAACGTGTGGACGGTGGCGTTCATCTCCAGATCCGCGTCGTACATCTTCCCGGTCCTGGAGTTGAAGGTGGTGGTGGTGATGGCCAGGGTCCCGGGCGCGGAATCCCAGCAGTCATAGACGTTGGAGCACGAGGAGTCGACGACGCAGGGGTCCGTCGCGGGCACGACCTCGCTGCAGAGCCGGGTGCGGAAGAGCAGGATGTTCTCGTTGGTCGCGGTCTTCGCGTCGTCGAAGCCGACGGTCCGGCTCTGCGTCCTCGAGCCCATGACCAGGGTGAGATTGCCGCAGGCGCCCATCTGTTGCGCCCAGGTGCCGAGGGCCGTCTCCATCGCGGTGAATCCCGCGTCCCCGGTGCCGGGCGCTCCGGCGACGTTCTCGTGGAAGGTCAGCGTCCCCGCGGGCCAGCCGAGGCAGTGGCCGGCGTTCGCCTCGGTCCGGCTGCGCACGTAGGGGACGGTCGCGCCGAGGACGAGCGCCGCGGCGGCGGCCAGGACTGCCATCGGTCTCACGTCGCACCACGCGTACCACGGGTGGGGCGCGGCCGCGTTGACCCCCCGGGGGGGCGCTGTTAATGGCGCGGCTTCCGACATGGCCACACCCCCCCGAGTCCGGTTCGCCCCCTCGCCCACCGGCTACCTGCACATCGGCGGCGCGCGCACCGCGCTCTTCAACTGGCTGGAGGCCCGGCGCCACCACGGCCGCTTTGTCCTGCGGATCGAGGACACGGATCGGGAGCGCTCCACCACCGAGTCGGTGCAGGCCATCCTCGACGGGCTGCGCTGGCTGGGGCTCGAATGGGACGAGGGTCCCGGGGTCGGTGGCCCGTACGCGCCCTACTTCCAGACCGAGCGGCTGGCCACCTACCGCGGGGCCGCGGACCGGCTGATCGCCGAGAAGAAGGCCTACCTCTGCTACTGCACGAAGGAGGAGCTCGAGGAGCGGCGGCAGGTCTTCGAGCGGCAGAAGCGGCCCTACAAGTACGAGGGGACGTGCCGGAACCGGACCGGGCCGGTGCCGGCGCGGACGGCGGTGGTGCGCTTCCGGATGCCGGACGCCGACGAGACGCTGACCTTCGAGGACCGGGTCATCGGGAAGATCTCGAAGCAGACCAGCGACCTGGACGACTTCGTGATGCTCCGTGCGGACGGCATCCCGCTCTACAACTTCGGTGCGGTGGTCGACGACAAGGGGATGGAGATCACCCTGGTCATCCGCGGCCAGGAGCACATCAACTCGACGTTCCCGCAGCTGCTGGTCTACCGAGCGCTGGGCTGGGAGGCACCGGCGTTCGCGCACCTGCCGCTCATCCTCGGGCCGGACCGCGAGAAGCTGAGCAAGCGGCGTCACCCCGAGGCAGACGTGATGCTGCACAAGCGGAACGGCATCCTTCCCGAGGCACTGCTGAACTTCATCGTGCGGCTGGGGTGGAGCCACGGCAACGACGAGATCATCTCCCGCGACCAGATGGTGCAGTGGTTCGGCTTCGACCACGTGGGGAGCACCTCGGGCGTGTGGAACCCCGAGAAGCTGCTCTGGCTGAACCAGCACTACCTGAAGACGCTGCCCGAGGCGGACGTCGCGCAGCGCCTGCTGCCGTTCCTGGCCGAGCGCGGTGCGAAGGCGGCCGGGGACCCGCGGCTGCCGCGGGTGGTGGTCGCGCTGCGCGAGCGGAGCAAGACGCTGGTGGAGATGGCGGAGCTGGCGCGCCCCTTCTTCGTTCGCCCGCAGATGGACCCCAAGGCCGCGGCGAAGCACCTCGACGACGCCGGGAAGGGGCTCCTCCGGAGGGCGCGGGAGGCGCTGGGCGGGGTGACGCCGTGGGTCGCGGCGGGCATCGACCCGGTGCTCAAGGGGCTGGCCGAGTCGGCGGGGGTGGGGCTCGGGAAGGTGGCGCAGCCGGTCCGGGTGGCGGTGACGGGCTCGACCGTCAGCCCGCCGATCGGCGAGACGCTGGAGCTGCTCGGCAAGGACGAGTCGCTGGGCCGCATCGATGCGGTGCTGGGCTAGAGTCGGGGGTCCCCGTGCGTCGCCTTGACACCCCAGGGGTCGGTTTCTATAAGCCGCGCTCGGCGTGGGGTCTGGCCGTGGCAGCGGTGCTCATGGCCGGGGCGGCGCGGGCGGACCTCCTGGACGGCGTGCAGTTGCCGGACAAGTCCACGAAGGTGGGCGAGCGGCGGTACCGGGCTCCTCAGGACTGGGAGGCCACGCTGAAGTACTTCAAGACGGTCTACCCGACGGCGACGTATCCCCGCCGGACGATCGTCAACCAGCCGGGCGTGAAGGCGATCCACATCGCCAACCCGTCCGGCAAGGGATGGGCGGGCCTCAACGTCTACGAGGCCAACGAGGAAGTGAGGGTGTACGTCGTCCCGCCGGAGGGCGTCCCGGCGAAGGCGCCGAAGAAGAAGCAGACGCCGAGGAAGTCGTAGGTTCTTGGGGAATCGTCTAACGGCAGGACGGCAGACTCTGGATCTGTCTATCTAGGTTCGAATCCTAGTTCCCCAGCTTAGCGCATCAGTCATTTCAGTCTGTTACGCGGTACGAACTCCGGAAATTCCAGAAACTGGGCCCGCATGCGCGATGGATGCGCGATGCGAGTGGGCGACCGGAGCCGGCTCGTCGAGCTTCGCCACGTGCGCCTCCGGGATGGCCGGGGCGAGGTGGCTGTAGCGCTCCGTCATCCGGACGTCGGAGTGGCCGAGCAAATCGCGGACGACGAGAAGCGGCGTCCCGCGCATGACGAGGTGGCTCGCGTAGGTGTGGCGGAGCGTGTGCGGCCCGAACTCCTTGGAGCCATCCGGCCGCGTCCAGTGGAGCTCCAGGACCCAGGCCGTGCGCTTTCGGCCCGTCTTCCGCGTGGACCAGCTGCGCTCGTAGGTGCTCCAGGTGATGTCGGTGTTCGGCATGGTGGCCCCCGAAGAGCGGGCAGCATAGGACGTGCCGCTGGCACGCTTCCGTGCCGCTCCGCACCGGCGCGTGGAGGAGTCCAGGACCACGGACCCGACCGAGCCTGATCCGCTGGAGGAGGAGGAGGAGGTACGCCATGGCCGTCTCGCGGCAAGTGCTTTTCGCGGAGGTCTGGGCCGAGCCGATGACGACGGTCGCGGCCGGTCACGGCGTGTCGTCGCACTTCCTGGCGTGCGTCTGCGACGCGGTATCTGCTTCTCGCGGCCCTTGAAGGCTGCTCTGAAGGGGACGCAGAGCGGGATCGGATCGGCAGTGGATGGTCGCAAGGACGGCAGGGACCCGCCCGCTGCCGACCGCGCTGACCACATCTGGCGCCCACTCTCACCCCAGGTTCCCGAACCCCGCAAGGGCTTCCCCTCCCTGCAGCCTCCACCACGCGCGTTCCGTCGCCCTCGCCCGTCCGCCAGAGCGCCAGATGCCGCGACCCGGCACGATCGACGGCCGAAAGGCTGCTCTGAAGGGGACGCAGAGGGGCTGGGCTTGATCCGATTCGGTAGACAGTTGGACTACGCCGCTGCCCTTTCGAACTCGGCCGGGGAAGCGTACCCGATGGCCGAGTGCATCCGCTGCTGGTTGTAGAAGACCTCGATGTAGTCGAAGAGCTGCTCCTTGGCCTGGCCCGCCGTCTCGAAGCGCTCACCTAGCTCGGACTTCAGCGTGCTGAACCAGCTCTCCATCGCGGCGTTGTCGTAGCAGTTGCCGCGCCGACTCATGCTGCAGGTGATGCCGTGGGCCGCGAGAATGGCCTGGTAGTCCTCGCTGGCGTAGGTGCTGCCCTGATCCGAGTGGTGGAGCAGCCCTGCGTCCGGGCAGCGACGGCGGAGCGCCATATCCAGGGCCCGGATGGTGAGGTGCCGGTCGTTGACCGCGCTGAGAGCCCAGCCGACGACGAAGCGCGAGTACAGGTCGACGATGGCCGCCAGGAACAGACGGCCACCGGGAATCAGGAGCTCCGTGGTGTCGCCGATCCAGCGCTCGTTGGGCGCTGCTGCGTTGAACTCGCGACCGAGCAGGTTGGCGGCGACCGGCTGCTCGTGGTCGCTCATCGTCGTGCACCGGTAGCGGCGGCGTGCCCGGGCCTCGAGCCCCTCAGACTGCATGAGCCGAATAACCCTCTTCCTGCTCACCCGGACCTCCTGGCGCTGGAGCGCCCGGTGGATCCGAGGACTGCCGTAGGTCCGACGCGCGCGGAGGTGAGCCTCGCGAATCAAGACCCGCAGCTTCTCGTCCTCGACGTGCCGAGCGGAGGGAGATCTTGATCGCCAAGCGTAGAACCCGGCCCGAGACACCCGGAGCACTGCGCAGAGCCGCGACACCGGGAAGAAGGCCTTCTCCACGTCGATGAAGCCAAACCTCAGGGCTTCTCTTTCGCGAAGAAGGCCGCGGCTTTTTTTAGAATCTCCCGGTCCATCCGCAGCTCTCGGTTCTCCTTGCGGAGCCGGGTGAGCTCCTCGCGCTCGGAGCTCGTGAGCGCCCCAGGCTTCCCCTTGCCGGCATCGGCCCGGGCTTGCTCCACCCAACCCCGAAGCGCCGACTCGGTCAGATCGAGATCTCGAGCGACCTGGGGGATGGTCTTCCCTCCCTCGAGGACGCGCTGGACGGCGCTCGCCTTGAACTCGTCGGTGAAGCTACGCCTCGGCCTCCGTGGCTTCCGCTCCTCGGCCATGCTGGACACCGTATCCGCCTTTCGGAAAGTGTCCACCGAGGCGGATCAAGCCCAACCAGCCGACGCTCTTCGCTGCGACGAAGGCGGCCCACGCCACCAGCGCGAGCTCGGCCGCCCAGACGGACTTGGTCGTCCACGTCCTCTGCACGGAGGGAGGCTCCGAGCAAGCCCGATGCCACGTCTCATCGCGCGTGACCTGCTCATGGACGCTCAAGGGGCCAGCACGTTCGGGGACTCAATCGAGCTCCGGCCTTTCTCTCCTGAACAGACTGTCACTTCTGCACCGCTCAGGGTCGGTGACGCCGTCAGGCCGACGTCTCCCGGGCTCATCCGCTACCGCATCCGGACCGTCCTCGTGATGTCGGCTGCAGTGCCGCTCCCACCAGGCTCCCCGTCGGACCCGAGCGAGCTGAGCGTGACCTCTTCACCATTGACCGCGTAGTGGTAGGGGTTGCCCCACGGATCTCTGGGCAATTCCCTTGAGATTCCGGCCGTCACGAGCGCCTTCAGACCATCGCTCTGGGAGGGAAGGCCGCCCTTGTGCACGATGTAGAGATCGAGCTCGGTCTCGAGGGTCTTGAAGTCGAGCTCGACCGTCTTTCGCTGGGCATTGCCAAATTGACGCAGGACGCCGATCGAGATTGCCGCGGCGATCATTCCGAGGATCGCTAGGACAACCATGATCTCGATCAGCGTCATTCCTCGTACTCGGGAAGCAGACTGTCTTTCTCGGCGCATCGGCGCACCCCCGTCGTGACGGTTCGACACGGAGAAGTCCGCTCTCCCGACGACTTAAGGCCCGAGCAGCCTCCGCTCGCCCCGAGAGGTGCAACGCATGGGCCGAAGTCACGCGCCGTCCGTATCCTCGCTCGCGCGCACCTTCAGGGCCCGGACTTCCCGTGCAGGCTCA
>DATJVY010000016.1:0-20821 GCA_035501615.1 Myxococcaceae bacterium | reverse complement strand
CGCTCGGGTGGCGGAACCGGTAGACGCAGCGGACTTAAAATCCGCTGACCCCACGAGGGTCGTGCCCGTTCGAGTCGGGCCCCGAGCACACCCCGACCGTCACCGCCCGTTCACCACCTGGGTGACGGCGGGCAGCAGGGCTCGGGCCGGCGCCTCGGAGAGCACCGGCAGGGCGCGCACGCGGCCGCGGGGATCGATCAGCACGCCGCGCTCACCGCGGCGCAGCTCCCCTTCCTCGGGACGCCGGGCGAGCAGCTCGAGAAGCGGCGCCGAGCGCGCTCCATCGTCGACCGACACTGTCGCGAGCGGCGCCGTGGCCGTGTGCCCCGGTCCTCCGAGGTCGACCCATTCCAGGTCGAACCCCTGGCGGACCGACCGGAGGTGCCTGGACAGCCCCCTCAGGGCCTCCACGCTCGAGGCCACGCATCCCGCGCAGTCCGGATCCCCGAACACCACCAGCCGCCCCTTCCCGGTGGCCGGCACCTGGTCGAGCACCGGAAGCGGGGGAGGGGGACGGCGGAGCAGGCCGGAGACCAGCGGCCCGCCGAGGAGCAGCGCCATCGCCGTCCACCAGAAGGCGGGGCGTCCCACCCACCGCTCCAGGCGACCTGGAGCGGCGAGGGTCACTTCTTGACCTTCGCGTCGTAGGTCGCCTTCCCGCCGGCGGGAACGGTGACCGAGGCCATCCGGGTGCCGGCGACCTCGTGGAAGGTGGCGATCTGGTAGGTGCCGGCGGGCACGTCCTTGAGCTCGTACTTCCCATCGGCGTCGGTGACCGCCGCGTAGGGGTTCTCGGCGACGAAGAGCCCCCCGCGCATGAAGTTGTGCACGTCGCACTTCAGCGACTCGCCCCCGACCTTGGTCATCTTCTTCTCCACCACCATCCCCTGCTTCGGCTCGGCGATGTTCAGGATGGTCCGGCCCTCCTGGTAGGAGTGGATGTTGTGGAGGATGGGGTCGCTGTTCTTCACCTGAAGGCTCGAGTTCTTGGCGATCACCTGGGTGTGGGGGTCGTAGCGGCAGCCCTTCTGGTCCAGCACCGGCTGGGACGGCAGGTCCATCTTCTTCCCGCTCTTGATGTCCACCAGGTAGACGACGACGTTCTTCACCCCGCCCGAGGACGAGACGATCCACTCGTCGATCTCGCGGGACGTGCCGCAGGTCCCCGGGTCCTGCGCGTTGGTGACCTTCTCCGGCGCCGGCGCCGTCCCGTCGTAGGTGATGCGTCCGGTGATCGTCCCACCGTTGGTGACCGCGGCCTCGGTGTACTGGGCACGAGCGGCGGTGGCGAGGATGAGCGCTCCGGTGAGGACTGCAGTTCGCATGGGCCGACTCCGTTGAGGGGTTGGGGGCGAGACCGGCGGCAACAGATGGTCCGGACCCCATGTCCTGTCAACGATTCGTTCATTGAACGCGCAATGAGACGGGGCGTCGTCACCGTCGGGAACTGAACTTCGTCATTGTCTGGACCGCTGGGCCGGAGGCGCTGAATGCACGTCGACTGCGCTTGGACTGCAGTTTCAGGGGGACTCGCGCAAGAAATGCGCGCAAGGGGTCCTTTCGAGCGGTTGATCGGGCAACGACAACTCTGTTGTCGCGCCTCTGTTGTCGCGCCGCCATCTCATTTTCTTCAGACGACGCGATGTGCCGTGAGAATAGTTCGCTTGGAATTCAGAACGAACGGACTTCTTAGTTGCGCGCGCAAGCGATGCCACCCCGGCCAGGGTGGCGCGGGAGGAGGGTGGCATGAAGGCGCGCGTCGTCGTCGCCGCTGCCGCGCTGGCGGTGCTGGTACCCGGAACCGCGGGGGCAATTCCTGCCTTCGCTCGGAAGTACAACGTGGCCTGCAGCACCTGTCACGAGGCCTGGCCGAAGCTGAACGACTTCGGCCAGCTCTTCCGCGACAACGGCTACCGGAT
Organism: Myxococcaceae bacterium; assembly: GCA_035501615.1. Classification (GTDB taxonomy): domain Bacteria; phylum Myxococcota; class Myxococcia; order Myxococcales; family Myxococcaceae; genus RPRB01. The sequence goes on along the minus strand of DATJVY010000016.1, from coordinate 18,902 downwards.
GAACCGGGGGAAGGACAACCCCACCGAGCAACCCGGTGCCTACTGGCCGATCGCCTTCCGCACCACCGTGGGCTACCAGTACGCCGAGCAGGAGGGAGTTCCGGTCGATCAGCCGCCCGGGACCACCACCACCAAGACCGGGACCTTCGGGTTCGCCGGCCTGGACATCCTCACCGCGGGCGCCCTGGGCGAGCAGATCAGCTGGCTGCTGGTCTACACACCCGCGCTCGGCTCGGCGGGCTTTGGAACCGCCCCCGCCGATGGAGACCTCGAATCGGCCTTCATCGGATTCCACCGCATCTTCGGGACGCCGTTCCTCAACGTTCGGGTGGGGAAGGCCGCTCCGGATCTACCGGTGGACGAGCACCGAATTCTCACCCTGACCACCGGCTACAACATCTACCATTTCCACCCCCAGGGGAGCGCGGTGACGTTCGAGCCGGGGGAGAACCAGGCCGGGGTCGAGATCTACGGACACTCCGAGCTCGACGCCCTCCGCTACTCGGTCACGATGGCGACCGAGAACGACGCCATCTTCTCCAAGAACTGGATCAGCTCCCCGGTGGTCTGGGGACGCATCTCCGGACTGGTGCACCTCAACAACAGCATCCTCCCGGAGGTGAAGGGCGGAATCTTCGGGTCGGCCGGCTGGCACCCGGTCCAGGCACTCACCACGACCGATCCCACCACCAACACGGTGACCCCGGTGCCCGGGACCGCTTACTCCAACCAGGGCTACCAGAAGTACGGGGCCGACCTGCACCTGCTCTTCTTCAGCAACGTGAACCCCCTCGACATCACCGGGGTGGTCATGTTCGGCAACGAGGATCAGGCGCTGATCACCAACGGAGTCCGCAGCGCCCAGTGGATCGGCGGATTCGTCGAGGTGAACTGGGTCCCGACCTTCAACTGGGCGATCATCGGCAGGTGGGAGCACATTGCCACCACCCAGGCCGGGACCGACAGCACTCCCCAGGACGAGGGTGACCTCACCGCGCTCACGGTGGCCGTCCGCTACACCATCGAGTTCTCCAACCGCGCCGCGGTCACCCTGCATCTCGAAGGTAGCCAGACCACGACCACCGTCTCGGGCATGACGCCCAAGGGCACGGCCGTGCTCGCTGGCTTCGACTTCGCCTTCTGAAAGCCCCGGAGGACACGCCCCCATGGCCAAGCTCCGACCCGTCCTTCTCGCAACGTCCGGTCTCGCCGCGGTGCTGCTGCTCGGCGCCGCGGATCAGGGCGAGCGCGCCCCCGTCCCCATCGACCAGGGCCTGGTCGCCCGCGGCAAGCCGTTCTACGAGCGCTTCTGCATCAGCTGCCACGGCCCCGATGGAGACGGCCACGGCTACGCCGCTCAGTGGCTGGACCCGATGCCCCGTGACTTCACCTCGGGCATCTTCAAGTGCCGCTCGACGCCGAGCGGGACGCTGCCCACCGACGGCGATCTGATGCGCACCGTTCGGGTGGGCATCTACCACACGTACATGCCGCCCTGGGAGGTGCTCGGCGACTACGACCTCCGCGGAGTGATCGAGTACATCAAGACCTTCTCCCCGAAGTGGAAGGAGGAGGCGCCGGGCGAGCCGATCGCCATTCCCCCGGCTCCTCCCGACGACGAGGCCTCTCGCAAGAGGGGCTCGGTGGTCTGGGCCAACATGCAGTGTGCCAAGTGCCACGGTCCCAAGGGCAAGGGCGACGGGCTCTCGGTTCCCACCCTGATGGACGACTGGGGGCACCACATCACCCCGTTCGACTTCACCAGCAGCGACACACGGAAGTGCGGGAACACCGACACCGACCTGTACCGGACCTTCATGACCGGGGTGAACGGCACGCCGATGCCCTCGTTCGCCGACAGCCTCAAGCCGGCCGAGGCCTGGGACCTGGTCCACTACCTCCACACGCTGCGGCGACCGGACTGAGCGCACGCCACTGATGACCACAGCGGCCGCCCACGCCCATCCGGAAGTCACCGCCAGCTGGCCGCCCGACGCCCAGTTCGGGAGGGCCAGCGCCGCCAAGCTGGCGATGTGGATCTTCCTCCTCTCGGACTTCCTGTCGTTCGTCGGCCTCCTGCTCGCCTACGGCATCCTGAGGGCGGGGAGCGCGGTGTGGCGGCACCCGGGAGAGCCGGGGCTGAACATCCCCTTCACCTGCCTGCTCACCCTGGTGCTGATCGCCTCGAGCATCAGCGTCATCGTGGCCCACGACGCGTCGCTCGCGGCCGATCGCCGGCGCACGGTGCTCTGGCTGGGGATCACCGCGCTCGGTGGTGTGCTGTTCCTCACCGGGCAGTACGCTGAATGGATCGGCATCCTCCACCCCGGGCTCATGAAGGAGGGGCTGGTCTTCGGGCGCTCCGCCTACGCCAGCACCTTCTACGTCATCACCGGCTTTCACGGGCTCCACGTCACGGCAGGGGTGATCTACCTCTTGGCGATCATGGCGCGCGCCGCCAGGGGCGTGGCCCGCGCCGGCGAGGTGGAGCTGGTCGCTCTCTTCTGGCACTTCGTGGACCTGGTCTGGAACCTGGTCTTCGTCCTCGTCTACCTGGTGCCCACCGGAGGTGGCGGATGAGCACCGGCGCCCCGGCGACGATCCAGACCCGCACCCGCGACTACCTGGTGATGCTGGTGGTCATGATCGTGCTCACCATCCTCGAGGTGGCGGTGGCGGTGCTCCCCGGCCATGCCAGCTGGACGGTGGCCCTCCTGCTCGTGCTGGCCCTGGCGCAGGCGGTGTACTTCGCGCTCTACACCATGCACCTCGCGCGCGAGACGGTGGCGCTCCGGCGGATGGCCGTCCTCCCGGGCGTCATCGCCGCGCTCTACGCCCTGGTCCTCGTGTCCGAGTCCGCATGGAGGCATCTCCGGTGACCGTCCTCCAGCTCGTCCTGCTCGCCTGTCCCGCCTGCGCGCGCAACGCCGCCTCTCCCGGGGTGACGGTGCTCCTGCCGGCGCTCCTGGGAACGCCCTTCCTCGTGGCCGGTGCGGTCGTCCTCGGCATCCGGAAGGTCTCCGGAGGAGGGTCGCCATGAACGCGTTCCTCCTCGCCGCCGGTCCGCTCGGCGTCGGCCTCCCGCTCGATGCGTCGAAGGAGGGGTGGCGCATCGACGAGATGATCAACGTCACCTCGCTCTTCGTGCTGCTGATCTTCGCGATCATGATCGTCTGGATGGCCTGGTCGATCTTCGGCCATGGCCCGAAGCACGAGGCGGTCCACGATCATGGCGAGCGGCGGAGCTCGTGGCTCTGGACCGTCGCCGTGGCCGGGCTGATCTTCGTGGTGGTGGACGGGGACCTCCTGGTCCGCACCCTGGTCGCGGTCAACCGCATCTACTGGAACTTCGACTGGGCCGAGCAGCAGCCCAACGCGGTGCGGGTGGAGATCAACGCCCACCAGTGGGCCTGGGCGGTGCGCTACGCCGGTCCGGACGGGGTGTTCAACACCGCGGACGACGTGGTCACCCTGAACGAGGTGGTCCTCCCGAAGGACGCCCCGGCGCTCTTCCAGGTGGCCTCCACCGACGTGCTCCACAGCTTCAACGTCCCCAACATGCGAATGAAGGTCGACGCGGTGCCGGGCACCATCAACCGCATGTGGTTCACCCCGGCGCTGGTGGGTGACTACGAGATCGGCTGCGCCCAGCACTGCGGGGCCAACCATTACAAGATGCAGGGGATGGTCCACGTGGTCGAGCCAGCCGAGTTCCGGCAGTGGCTCGCCGCCGCGTCGGCCAACTCGCGCCAGGGATTCGACCCCCAGGACGGCGCGGCCCACTGGGGCTGGGACTGGGCGGAACACACGAGGGCCCGATGATCGCCGAGGAACACCTCGATCGAGAGGCGCTGGAGCTCGCCGAGGCGCTCCAGCCGATCCACCACCCGCCGCACAGCTTCTTCCGCAAGTACCTCTGGTCGCTGGACCACAAGGTGATCGCCAAGCAGTACCTGTGGTCCGGACTGATCTTCCTCCTGGTGGGCGGAACCCTGGCCATGGTCATCCGCTGGCAGTGGGCCTTCCCCGGCCGCGCGGTGCCGGTGCTGGGGCCGGTCTTCTTCCGGGATTCCGGCGGAGCGGTCGGCCCCGCTCAGTACATGCAGGTCTTCACCATGCATGGGCTGATCATGATCTTCTTCGCCATCACCCCGATCCTGATCGGCGCCTTCGGCAACTACTGCATTCCCCTCCTGATCGGCGCGCGCGACATGGCCTTCCCCTGGCTGAACGCACTCAGCTACTGGGTGTTTGCCCTCTCGCTCTGCCTGGTCATCGGCTCGTTCCTCGGCGACCTCGGAGCGGCCGGGGCAGGGTGGACCACCTACCCGCCGCTGTCGACCAACGTGGGCACGCCGGGCAGCGGCCAGACCCTGATGGTCGCGGCGGTCTTCGTCACCGGCGTCTCGACGATCATGGGAGGCATCAACTACGTCACCACGGTGATCCGCCTGCGAGCGCCGGGGATGACCTACCTCCGGATGCCGCTCACCGTCTGGGGGCTGTTCCTCACCGCGGTGCTGAACGTGCTCTTCGTGCCGGTGCTGGGGTCGGCGGCGCTGCTGCTCCTTCTGGACCGGACGCTGGGGACCCAGTTCTACCTGGCCGGAGCCGCCACCCAGGGAGGCGGCGATCCGATCCTCTTCCAGCACCTCTTCTGGATCTTCGGCCACCCCGAGGTCTACATCCTCATCCTCCCCGCCTGGGGAATCGTGGGCGACCTGCTGGCCTACTTCAGCCGCAAGCCGGCCAACTGGTACCGGGGCTCGGTGCTCTCCATGGTGGCGGTGACGGTGCTCAGCGCCGTGGTCTACGGGCACCACATGTTCATGACCGGCATCAATCCGCTGCTCGGTCAGGGCTTCATGGTGCTGACCCTGATCATCAGCATCCCGGCCGAGCTCCTCTTCCTCAACTGGCTGCGCACCATCTGGAAGGGCTCGATGCGGCTCACCACCCCCATGCTCTTCGCGCTGGGGATGGTCTTCGTCTTCGGGCTCGGCGGGCTGACCGGCCTGTACCTCGGCGCGGTGGCCCCGGACTTCTACCTCCACGACACCATGTTCGTGGTTGGCCACTTCCACTTCACCATGGCCGCGGCCTCGTTCCTGGCGAGCTTCGCCGGGCTCTACTTCTGGTTCCCCAAGATGTTCGGCCGGTCGATGAGCGAGCCCCTGGGCAAGACCCACTTCTGGGTCACCGTGGTGGGCATCACCCTGGTCTTCGGCGGCCAGCTGCTCGCCGGCTACTCGGGACAGCACCGGCGGCTCTACGACCCGTTCGTCTACCAGTACCTCCAGCCGCTGCGGGCGTTGAACCGCTACACCAGCTACGCCGCGTTCATCCTCTTCCTCGGCCAGCTGGCCTTCATCTGGAACTTCTTCCACTCCCTCGTCCGCGGCCCCAAGGCGGAGGCCAACCCCTGGCAGGTGGGCACCCTGGAGTGGTCCATCCCCTCGCCTCCGCCGATGCACAACTTCGACCATCTGCCCGTGGTCCGGCGCGGCCCGCACGAGCTGAGCAGCCCCGAGGTCCGGGCGCGGCTGGGCAGGGACTGGATCGGCCAGGCGGAGGTCCTGCCCGACGCCCACGATGTTCCGAAGACGGCGCCGGCGCGCGGGTGATCCTCCGATGACCGCCCCCGGAGTGCTCCTCTACCGACCGCCTCACGCCCGCGACGAGGCCACGGCACGGGTGGGCATGCTCCTCTTCCTGGGCAGCTGGGCGATGATGTTCGCCGGGCTGTTCTTCGCCCTCGGCGTGGTGCGGTGGCGAAGCCCGATGTGGCCGCCCGAGGAGGTGGGCCCACTCCCGGTGGGCTGGGCGGCCCTGAATACCGTCCTCCTCGTCGGCTCGAGCCTCCTCCTCGAGATGGCGCTCCGCTCGGTGCGCTCCGGCCGGCTCGGGCGGATGACCGCCGCTCTCGGGGCGGCGCTGGCGGTGGGCGTGGCCTTCGTCGCGAGCCAGGTCGGGCTCTTCGTCCGCATGGCGGACCTGGGACTGCGCTGGGACGCCGGCGCGTTCGGAGGCGCGGTGTTCGGCCTCTGCGGATTCCATGCGCTGCACGCGGCGGTGGGGCTCGTCGGCCTCGCGGCGGTGCTCCTGGCCGCGGGCCGCGGTGCGCTCCAGCCAGGCCGTCACCTGCGCCTTCGGCTGTGGACCCAGTACTGGCACTTCGTCGGGGTGGTGTGGCTCATCCTCTTCCCGGCGGTCTTCGCCGGCGGGCGCGGAGGCTGATCGATGCGACGACGGACCCTCTGGTTGTCGCTGCTCCTGCTGGCCAGCTGCTCCCGGGACACCCGGCCGTTCAAGGCCCCGCTCAAGCTCGCCGGCAAGACGGTCTCCGCCGAGACGCTGAACCTCGGCCGCACCTCGTACCTCCAGTACTGCCGGGCCTGCCACGGCGACGAGGGGAAAGGCGACGGCCCCTCCTCACCGGGGCTCCGTCCTCCGCCCAGGAACTTCACCCAGGGCGAGTTCAAGTTCGGCGGGGTGCTGGACCAGAAGCTGCCCCGCGACGAGGACCTGGCTCGGATCGTGAAGAGCAACCTCCACGGGACGGCGATGGTCGGCTGGCAGGTGCCGGACCACGAGCTCGATGCCATCCTCCAGTACATCAAGACGCTCTCCGATGCCTGGAAGGAGGACGATGCCGTGGGTGAGCCGGTGGTGCCCGCGCCCGACCCGTGGGGGCCGGCGAAGGAGCAGCAGGCCATCACCCGGGGCCGGCTCGTGTACCACGGCTTCGCGCAGTGCCTGAATTGCCACCCGGCCTACGCCACGCCCGAGGAGATCAGCGCCGCGTCCCAGCTGCTGAACGGCCGTCCGACGACCGACTTCCGGCCCGACATGTTCCTCTCCGAGCTGAAGCCCAGCGACTACACCGCCCCGGACGGGAAGACGGTCCAGCTCCTGCCACCGGATTTCCTGATCAACCCGGTCCGCACCATCCAGCCCGGAACCGAGCTCACCGACCTCTACCGCATCCTCGTCGCGGGCGTGACCGGCGCGGCGATGCCCGCCTGGGACCCCCAGATCCTCCCCGAGAAGACCAGCGACATGTGGGCGCTCGCCTATTACGTCCGCTCGCTCATCCGGATGCGTGGGACCGAGCAGGCGCTGGCGTTCAAGGCGCGCCTGGCGAGCTCCGCTCCCCATCCGAAGGGGCCGCCGTAACGATGCTCCGGCTATCCACGGTCCACCGCGTGGTCATCACCTCGGCACTCGCGGTGTGCCTCGGGGTGAGCCTCTTCGGGCTGACGCGCCCCGAGGGGCCCTCCCAGGGTGACTGGCAGGCGCTGGGCGTGACCGGGCTCTCCATCGCGGTGCTCCTCGGGGCGTACCTCTCCTGGTTCGTCGCCCGGCACCGGCGGGAGGGGACCCCTCAGCGGTGAGCGCGACGCCGCCGCGCGCCCGGGTGCACGTGCTGCTCGCCGGGGAGGGGGACGAGCCCGGGCTCCCCGAGGCGCCGGAGGAGTGACCGCAGCTGGTGCTGCTCGGTCAGGTCCAGGACCCCGAGGACGCTCTCGCTCGCGCGCAGCACCACCGGCTCCAGCCTGCGGTGCCAGCGGCGTCCGGCCGGGGTGAGGGTCACCAGCCGCCGGCGCTGGTCGAGCGGGTCGAGCGCACGAGCCGTGAGCCCCCGGTGGTCCATCTCGTCGAGGAGCCGGGAGATGCCGGCCGGGTGCTGACCGGTGATCTCCGAAAGGTCCTTCTGGCTCGCGGCGCGACGCTCCAGCAACCGGCCTGCGACGATCCACGCCCCAAGGTCCTCGCCCCGGCTCCCCAGCTCCCGGGCGGAGGCCAGGTAGAGCGCCCGGCGCGCCTTGGTGATCAGCCGCGTCAGCTCGGGCAGCGGCGTCATCGTCCCATTGGCCATGCGAGGTCCTCCGGAAGAGCTCCCCACGACGGAGGATACCGGCCGCGCCAACCGTTGCACGAGCACACAATGGCCCGGTCCGGCCTCCTTCCGGTGCGTCTCGGCGCCGCAGGAGACGGGGGTCCCGGAGCACCCGGGGAATCGCCCGAGCAGGCCCGAGCGTGCAGCGGGAGCGCACCGAGGGGCTCGAACGACGGCCGTTCAGTGATCGAAGAAGACTTCGGGTCCCCGCGTCGCCCGGCGGACCAGGAGGCGGACCGCCCAGAACCCCAGCCAGCCGCCGATGGCCAGGGAGAGGGTCGGATCCACCCAGTGCCAGCCGAAGAGGGCAATGCAGGCGGCGCCGGCGAGGCCGGCGATCGTCATCCCTCCGTCGGACAGCTCGTGCGCCAGCGCCGCCCGGAAGGAGAAGTGCGTCGCAGCCGGCTTGCGAAAGAGCAGTGCCGAGCAGGTGTTCGCGGTGAGCCCGAGGAGCGAGACGAGCATCGCCGCGGCGTTGGGCAGCTCCTCCGGGGGGTGGAGCAGGTGGTCCATGCTCAGCCCCACCACCCAGGCCGCGATGGCCACCACCAGCACCAGCACCGCCACGGCCCCCAGGTCCTCGCTCGCCCCGTGGAGGCGGCCGGGGGGGATGAGCAGGACCAGGAAGATGCCCAGGTGGGCGAGCAGGTGGACCGCGTCGGCGAGGAGGAAGAGGCTTCCGCTGGCCTGCGAGGAGGCCAGCTCCACGCCTCCGGCGAGCACGGTGATCGCCGCCGCCAGCGCAACGCGCCGGGCTGGCACGTGGCTCAGGTGATCGTGGTGCGCGTGCGGAGGGTGGGAAGCCAAGCGAGCAGGGGACTATGCCAGCGCCCGCCCCGGCGCCCGTCGAAATCCGGCCCGGGCCGTCGATTTCGGGTGCCGCTCCCCGGACCGTGGGCTCAGCGCGCTTCCGTCTCCGCGGCCAGCCGGCGGATGCGGGCCTCGGCGGCGCGAAGATCGAAGGGCATGGCGAACACCCTGGCGATCTCCTCCGGCTGTGGCTTGTTCCCGTCCGCCACCAGGCTCTTGATGAGACGTCCAGCCTCCGCGCTCCCGTACCAGTCCGGGCCGAACCGCGCCCTCATCCCCTCGTGCATCAAGTGGGCGAGAGCGAAGGCCCGCGCATAGTCCACCGAGTAGAAGGTGTCGTCCACGTCCGTCCGGAAGCGCAGCGCGTCGGTCTCGTCCATCGGGACGGCGTAGGCGGTGGAGAAGACGTCCCGGTAGACCGCCATCGGGTCGGTGGTGGGCCGGTCGTAGAGCCCCTTCCAGAGCGCGGGCGATCCTCCGTGGAGCACCGACTCGTAGACCAGCTTCGCGTACGCATACCGCCGCAGGTAGTAGAGCTGGTAGAGCAGCTGCAGGCGCGCGACCTCGCGAATCTCCTGATCGGTCATCACCGGGTCGCTGCGCCTGGCGCGGGCGTTGTTCGCCTGCACGAAGCTCCGGTATCGCCCGAGCCAGATGGGGTCCGCCCAGGAGTAGCGGAAGACCTCACCCAGGCCCTCGGTGAAGACCAGCGGCCCCAGCTGCTGGAACTCCCAGGTCTTGGTGGTGGTGTTGGCGAACATCACCGCGTGGCCGCCCTCGTGGAAGAGGACTCCCAGGCTGTCCAGGCCGGGGATGGGCTTGACGTTGATCCGCACGTCGTCCGGCACGTGGATGCCCCAGCACGCGGCGCGCGGCTCCTTGAGCGGGTTGGGCGCGTCGTCCACGCGGACCTCGGTGCCGGCCACGGTGCGGAAGTCGATTCCCATCCCGCCGAGGAAGGCGCGGAAGGTCGGCAGCGCGAGGTCGGCGGGGAAGAAGCGCTCCAGCCGTGGCCCCTTGAAGAGCCGGCCGAAGTCGCTCCTCCGCAGCTGCGACGACGGGATGCCCATCTCGCGCTGGCTCACCTCCTGGAGAAGCGCGTGGAAGAGCCCATCGGTCGCGTCGAGGAAGCGCTTCCCCTCCACCATGAACGGGCGGAGCTGGACCCGCCGGCTCTCCTCGGAGAGCTCCACGTACGAGCGGTAGCCCAGCTCCTTCGCCAGGCGCTGCGCGGTGGCCTCCTTGTCGGCCAGGATGGGGTTGATGACCGTGCGCCAGACCTCGGCCCGGGCCCTGTCGATCTCCACCCGGCGCCCGGCGTCCTTCTCCTCGGCGATCAGGAGGTCGAGCTGCTTGTAGGGGACCGGGTCCTTCGCCCAGGGAAGCCGGACGTTGGCCTGGAGCGCCGCGTTCTGGGCCCGGTCGTCGAAGCGGGCGGTGGCCTGGGAGAGGAACTCGCCGGCGAGGTAGGCCTGGAAGAACTCGCGGGCCCGGCGCTCGTCGGCCGGGAGTCCCGCAGCCTTCGCGGCCTGGCGCACGCGGGCGATGGAGTCCTTGGAGAAGAGACGGTCGTGCCCGAGGTAGGTCTCGGCCTGGATGCTCGGCTCGCCGACGGTGGCGGTGTACCACTGGAGCGTCTGCTGGATCCGGACCAGCGCCTCGGCCTCGGCGCGGGCACCGGTGAGTGGATCCGGTCCGGCGGCGAGGGCGAGGGCCGACATCGCGAGCAGGGGAGCGAGCATCCGGCCACACTAGGGCCCCGCAAGCTTTGCGGTGTGGCGGCTGCAGCCAACGGCGTCGCGCCTGCCGTCCGAGGGCGCGTACCTCGAACCCGTGGCCAGGAGTAGGCTGGACGCGACGAGGGGAGGTGCTCGATGGCTCGCATCGCGAAGGTCGGAGACCTCATGTCCACCGCGCTGATCGTCGTCCGCGACACGGACACCATCAGCGTCGCCGACGCCCAGATGAGGCTCGGGTCGATCCGCCACGTCCCGGTGGTCGACCCCCGTCAGAACCTGGTGGGAATCCTCTCCGCGGGCGACGTGCTCCTGGCGCTCGCCCGGGGCAAGAAGTCGGTGCGGGTGGGCGAGACGATGACCAGGAACCCGGTGACGGTGAGCGTGGACACGCCGGTGCACGAGGCGATCGAGCTTCTCCTCCAGCACCGCTTCGGCTCTCTGCCGGTGCTCGGGACCGACGGTCACCTCATGGGAATCGTCACCGACACCGACTTCCTCGAGGCGGCGCGGGAGGTGTTCTCCCCGCGCTAGGGCCCGGCGTGATGCCACGGCTCCGCTGTACTCTCCTCGGGGTGGGGGCGATGCGCTCCCCTCGGTTCGCGCCGGCGGGGCTGCTCGTCGCGCTCGGAAGGACCCGGGTGATGCTCGATGGAGGACCGGGAGCGGTCCCCGCCGGCCGGCTCGACGCGTGGCTGGTGACCGACGACCACGCCGAGCTCATCGCCGCCATCCGGCGAATCGCACGCGCACGCGGGTGCGAGCCCGCGGTGAACGCCTTCGCCCAGGGTGGACTCCGGATCCTGCCCCGTCCGGTCCGCCACACCTCGCATCCGGCGTTCGGCTACGACATCCGCGCCGGAACGGCTCGCGCGGTATGGGCGCCCGAGTTCCTCGTCTTCCCCCGCTGGGCCCGCGGCACACCCCTGCTGTTCGCCGAGGGCTCGGGATGGAGCCGCCGCATCTGGTTCGCGGGTCGGGTCGGTGGCCATGCGTCGATCGACGAGGTGTGCGTCGCCGCGGCGCGAGAGCGGGTCGGCCGGCTGGTCTTCGCCCATCTCGGCCGTCCGACGCTGGCCGCCCTCGATCGCGGCTGCCGCCCCCCGCTCGGAGAGATCGGCCGGGAAGGCCGGACCTATTGCCCGCTCAGCCCGGGGTCCCCTCGGCGATCTCCTCGGCCTCGGCCAGGTGGGCGGTCTCGCCGGTCCGGTCGAGCGCGGCCTTGAAGACCACCGGACCCACCAGCTCGTTGAGGGCCACCGTGGCCACCGCCATCCCGGCGAATGCCGCACCGAAGGCCGGGAACTCGCCCTGGATCTTCGCGGCGATGCCCAGGGCCAGCCCGGCCTGCGAGACCAGGCCCGACCAGGCCCAGCGCCGGAGCGCCGGTGGATCCTCCGCCAGCCGGCTGGAGAGCTTCCCCGCGCCCCAGGTGCATCCGGCACGGGCCAGCGTCAGGGCCAGGGCCATGGGCCAGAGGCGAGCGAGCAGCGGCAGGTCGAGGTGCGCGCCCGCGGTGGCGAAGAAGATGACGTAGACGATCTCGCCCAGCCGCTCGATCTCGGCGAGGAACTTCTCCCCTTGCGCCGACAGGTTCTGCACCACGAACCCCGCGGTGATGAAGATCAGGAGCCAGTCGAAGCGCAGGTAGTCCAGCACCTGGGTCATCACCAGCCCGAGCGCGACGAAGACCAGGACCAGCTGGCGCCCCACGAACCGCAGGTAGGCCGTGAGCAGCAGACCCAGGGTGCAGCCCAGCGCGACGCTGCCCAGCACCTCGTGCCCCAGCTCGCGGAACGAGCGGAACGAGAGGGCGGAGCTGGGCTCGATCAGCGGCCGGGCCACGGTGAGGGCGATGGCCAGGAGCACGACCACCACCACGTCCGAGGTCATCACGAAGGCCAGGGTGAAGTTGGAGAGCGGCCCCTTGGCCCGGGTCTGGGAGAGCACGCCGAGGGTCGCCGACGGGCTGCGGGTGATCGCCACCATCCCCCACAGCACGGCGACGCCCACTGCCGCGCCGAGCGGGAGCGCGGCGACGAAGGGCAGGAGGGGGCGGAGGGCGAAGAACACCACGGCGACCAGGAGCAGCACCAGCACGTTCTGGAGCAGCGTCGCCCACAGGAGCGACCGGGCAGCGGAGCGGAGAATCGAGACCCGAAGCTCGGCACCGCCGGCGAGCGAGATGAGCGACAGCGCGAGCGCGTTGATGGGGGTGAGGTCCGTGACCGCCTGGTGGTCCACGAGGTGGAGCGCGTAGGGACCGACCGCCATCCCCGTGACCAGGTACGCCGTGAGATGGGGGATGCCGAGCGGCTCGAGCACGTTGGCCACCACCGTTCCCGCGAGGAGCAGGAACCCCAGGGCGGCCAGGGCGTGACCCTCGCCCCCCTCGGGCGTGGCCCGGGTGGCGAGCAGCATCAGGCCGACAAGCACCACGAGGAGCAGCATCTCGACGCCCCGGTTGGCGCCTCGCCGGTGCTCGCCGGTGGAGCTCACGTGGCGACCTCCACCACGGGCAGCGAGCCGGTCTGCACCGTGGCCTCACCCGCGCGGCGCAGGGCCGCCTTCAGCCCCGCCGGGGCGACGAGCTCGCCCAGGACCGTCGCCGCCGCCGCCGAGACCAGCACCGCCTCTCCCAGCTGGCCCGGGAAGCGCAGGGCGAACGCGAGCCCGATGCTCATGCTGGTCGGCCCGCAGGCCATGAGGCCGGGAAAGACGGGCAGCCCTGCGCGGCGGAGCGGCGGACACACCAGCGCGGCGAAGGCCGCGACCACGGCCTTGGCCAGGAGGCGTGCCGCGAGCGCGGTGGGAACCACCCAGGCCAGGAGCGGCACCTGGGTGACGTCGATCCGGGCTCCGGCGAGCAGGAGCGCCGGGAGCCGGAGGGGGAACTCGGCCGGGAGCACCAGGGTGCGGATCGCCTGCCGGTGCCGGGACACCGCGCTCAGGCCGAGGCCCATGCAGAAGCCCACCGTGAGGACCGAGAGCTCCGCCCGGACCGCGAGGCCGATGGCCACCATCGACGTCCCGAAGAGCAGTCCCCAGAGGGAACGGGAGCGGAACTCGCGCGAGACGAGCAGCGCGGTGAGGAGCCCGATGGCCGCCCCGAGGGCGATCTGGCCCGCCCAGAGCTCGGCCGGGTGAGCCCCCCAGCGGAGCCCGGCCGGAGGCTGGAGGGCGAAGAGCCCGCCGCAGATCAGGAGCGGCCCGAGGTCGTCGGCGTCGGCCACGTCGAGCAGGAGCTCGGTGACCGGCCCGCTGGCCTTCAGCCGGTCCGCCACCCAGCGAACGGCATGGCGGGTGGTCTCGGCGCAGGCCGCACCGATGCCTCCGGCCTCGATCCATCGCGAGGTGTCCTGCCACCAGGGCGGTCCGCCGGGCTGGAGGCGGCGAAGGGCGAGGAAGACCGCACCCGCGACGATCGCCAGGGTGACGACGCCGGCCATTGTCCCGCCCACCCGGCGGATGACCGGGATCCGCCGCCGGCCGACCCAGCCGTAGTCGAGCCCGATGATGAGGGCGAGCCACCCGAGGCCCACCTGTGCCAGCGGGGTGAAGATCTCGAGCAGGCCGGGGGTGACCACCCCCAGGACCGTCGGACCGACGACGAAGCCGATCAGGACCGGCTCGGACCCGGAGGCCAGCCCGTGGCGCGGCTGGCCCTTCCGGCCCACCAGGACGCTGCCGGCGAAGGCCGCGGCGATGAGCCCCATCAGCGCCCAGAGCGCGTTCATCCTGCGTCCTCGCCCGCCGGCTGCCCGAGCGCGATGCGCGCGTCCCGCAGCGCGGTGGCCACGCGCTGCCCCAAGTCGGGGTGAATCCCCGAGACCCTCCACCGGGCTCCCCGCGCGTCCAGGGTCAGGAGCTCGACGCGCGCACCCGAGGCATGCGACCCCGCGGCCTCGAGCAGCACCGATTCGACCCGGGCCTGGTCCTCGCTGCTCGCCACCACCACCTCGAACATCCGGCGCTCGACCGCGCCCAGCGACCGGGTCGGATGGAGGAAGGCGACGAGGTGCGGGATGCGGAGCTCGGCGCCCTCCCCGTCCTCGAGGCGCACCTCGAGCATCGTCACCTCGCGGACCTGGCCCTGCCGGCCCCCGAGCTCGACCATCTCGCCGCTCTTGAGCGTGCGCCCCAGCACCGTGGGCAGCCCCACCGCGAACGAGGCCAGGAGCGGGACGGCCCCCAGGGCGAGCGTGGCCAGCACCGCCATCGCCAGCCAGGACAGCGCCCCGGAGTCCCCGCCGGTGACCAGCGGAGCCGCGAAGAGGATCGCCAGGACCACCAGCGCTCCGCGGAGCAGAACCCCCACGGGGCGGGCGAGGTCCGCGGAGATCCACCGGACGTGGGTCTCGCCCCGGGCGATGCTGTCGAAGAACAGCCGGAGCGTGCGGACGACCAGCGCCACCACCAGGGCCAGCAGCGCCGCCACCACCAGCATCGGGAGCGCCGCGCCGAGCCTCGCGAGGAGCGCCCCCGAGGGCCGGAGCACCGAGCCGGTGAGCCGGGACCCGTACTCCCGGGTCGCCGCGAAGAGCGAGAGCAGGAAGAGCAACCAGACGTAGACCACCACCACCTGCACCACGCGGGTTCCCAGCCGGAGGCCCAGGTGGAGCGCTCCCCGGACGGCCCTGCGGCTGGCCACCTCCACCGAGCCGAGGCGCAGCGCGGGGACCCGCTCCCGGTCGGAGAGCAGCGTCTCCTGGAGCTGCGTGCCGAGCCTTCCCACGAGCTGCAGCGCCAGGAACGCGAGCAGGCTGATGAAGACCGCCAGCGAGACCGAGAAGACGGAGTCCTGGATCTGGACCCGGCGCCGCTCGGCCTTGAGCGCCGTCTCGATCTTCTGGGCCGTGGCGGCTGCGTAGAGGGAGAGGTCGGCGGTCCCCGCCGCCCGGGCGTCCTCCGGTCCGAGCTCGAGGAGGAGGAGAGTGCCCACCCGGAGCGCCACCGCCTCCTCGCGCGGCTCGAGCCGGACTGTGTCGGGACCGGGCTGCTCGAGCGCGTGGACGAGCGCCTCGCCCGCGTCCTGGGCGCGGATCCTGGGCGAGCGGCCCCCGAGGGGCGCCCGGAGCTCGAGGACCGGCCGATCCCGGAGCCGGACCACGGCCGGCGGCTGCGACGCGGAGGGCTCCTCGGCCCCCGCGCCCGGTGCCGCCCCGGCGAGGAGAAGGCCGACCAGGAGGACCGGGGTGCAGGATTTCACGGGCAGAGTGAGCGTTCTCGTGGCCCGGCGCCGGGTCAAGCACGATCTCGGCCCCGCCACCCGCTGCCCCCGTCCTGCCCGGATGCATACCGTCCGGTGGATGGTGGAGGGCTTCCGTCGGTTCGCGAACGCAGCGTCCCGGTCGCTGGGCACGCCGCAGGCCTTCGCCCTGGCGGTGGTGGTGGTCGTCGCCTGGGCGGTGACCGGCCCGCTCTTCCACTACAGCGACTCGTGGCAGCTGGTCATCAACACCGGGACGACGGTGGTGACCTTCCTGATGGTGTTCCTCATCCAGGCCACCCAGAACCGGGACGCCACCGCGCTGCACCTCAAGCTGGACGAGCTCATCCGGAGCACACGGGAGGCCCGGAACACCTTCGCCGCGCTAGAGGATGCTTCCGACCAGGAGCTCCGGGACTTCCAGGACGAGTTCAAGAAGCTCCGCGACGAGGGGCAGAGCGAGACGCTGGCGGCGATCGCCGCCAGGGAGCGCCACCTCAAGGGCCAGGGCCGCAAGGGTTGACCGCAGGAGGGAGACCCGCACCGGCCGTGTGTGGGAACCCCTCCGGTGCGGGCGCACCATCCGTGGATCTCCCGACGGAGGTCAGGGCGATGGCGACGACGAAGCGTGGCCTGCAGGCGTTCGAACCCGGGCTCTGGGCGCACTATGCGGCTGCGCTCGTCGGGGCCTGGTTCTTCATGTCCTCGGTGGTCTTCCACGACGGGATGGTGGTGGGGAGCCTGAACTGGATCCTAGGCCTCCTCGCGGTCGGAGCCTCGGTGATGGCGCTTCGGCAGTCCCGGCGCCACTGGGCGATCTCGGCCATCGGCGGAGTGCTCATCGTGCTCAGCGTCGTGCTGCCCCACGCGAGCGAGCTCACCCTCTGGAACGAGCGGGTGGTGGGAGTGCTCCTGGTGCTCCTCGGGCTGGTCGCCGGAGGGCAGCTGCCGCCCGAGGACACCTGACCCGGGGCCGGTCCCCCGTGGAGCTCAGGGGACCGCTTGACGCCGCGCCGGCCAGATCCCACCTTCCGGAGGTCGGAGGACCGGGCCATGGCCACGACGGACGGCAGCTTCCGGGCGTTCGAGCCAGGCGTGGGCGCGCGTTACGCCACGATGATCCTCGGGGCCTGGTTCTTCATGTCCGGGCTCATCTGGCACCACGCGGTGGCGGTCGGCAGCCTGGACTGGATCCTGGGGCTCCTGGTGATCGCCCTGTCGGTGATGGCGCTCCGCCAGCCCCGGCTGCACTGGGGCATCGCGGGGCTGGGTGCGTGGATCCTCGTCCAGAGCGCGCTGCTTCCCCACCTGCGCGAGGGCACGGTGTGGAACGAGCGCGTCACCGGGGCCCTGGTGCTGATCCTCGGACTGGTGGGCGGCGGCCAGCTCCCGGAACACGACACCTGAGCACCCTCGAACCCTAGAGCCGGACGGTGATCGTTCCCCGGAACTGGATCGGCTCCGAGGGGTGGACCATGAAGTCCCAGATCCCGTCGGGGTACTGAGCCGGCGATTCATTCTTCAGGCGCGACTGATAGTAGTAGGTGATGTCGTTCGCCTTGAGATTGAGCAGGTTCAGAACCTCGAGCGTCAACCCGACGTTCTTCGTCAGCTGATACGACACCTGGCCATTCAAGAGCGTGCTCGAGGTCGAGTAGATGGCCGTCCCGTTGGCGGGCCCTCCGGTTCCACCGCAGGTGCCCTCGGTGCAAAGTACCCTCGGGCCGAAATAGCGTACGAACAGGCTCGCGGACCACGGACCGAGCTGGTGGATGGTGACGCCGCCGGCCAGGGTCCAGGCGATTGCCTCGGGTACGGGCTGACCCTTGAGCTCACCGGTGGTCGGGTCGTCCGCGGTGAAGACTGCTTGTGACCACGCGATGTTCAGGTCGAGAAGCAGCCACGGCAACGGCTGGTAGCTGTTCGCCCACTCCACGCCGAAGCGGCGCGTCGGAGCCGAGGGAGCGGTGGTGCCTTCGTCGGCGTCCCAGACCAGCTCGGAGTCGAAGTCGAGGATCCACGCGTCGAGGGAGCTCTGGAGGTGGGGAAGGATCTCCGTCCTGAGCCCGACTTCCCCCCCCAACGATCTCGGCAGGGCGGTCACCCGGGCGACCTGCTCCCCGGTCTTGGCGTCGACGGTGGCAGTGACTCCACGGGCGTCGTTGGAGTGATACCCCTCGCCGAAGTTGAGGAAGAACTCGGTCTGCGCCCATGGGCCGAAGGTCAGCGTCGCCTTCGGCAGCAGGAGCCCGGCGCTGGCCGTTCCAGAGTTCAGCGGGTTGTTCGATTTCACGTCGAAGTAGTAGACGGTTCCCCGTAGCCCAAGAATCGCTCGGAACCAGGGGGTGATCCGGGCTCCGACCTGACCCCAGAGCGCCCCGCTGGCCTGGAGCACGTTGTCGAGGCTGAAAGTGCCCAGGCGGCTCCGGTCGAGGGTGGGAAACAGACCGAGCGGATCGACGTGATCGAGCCGGGCATCCCAGCCAGCATCCCAGGACACGTCCATGCCTGCGATCGATGAGCTCCAACTCCAGTGGCCCGAGGTTCCCTCGAACCAGCGGCGTTCCATCTGCTCCATCTGGTCGCCGTTCACGGGATCCGAGAGGGAAAAGGTGAAGTTGGAGAAGAGGTCGAGCCCATAGTTGACCGCGTAGACCCGCGCGCTCAATCGCCCCCCCGCCGCCTCGCCTTCCCATCCTACCGAGAGGTTGAAGCGGTGCGACCAGCCGCCGTCGGACGGGCTCAGGGAGCCGAAGTATCCAATCTCACCCGAGTCGATGGCGCGCTGGGGGACTTGGTTCGTCGCGTTCCATTGCCCCCAGTACCCCGTGCCCAGAAGGGTCAGGGTGCCGTTCCCAAGGGGGCGGGTCCATCTCAGCACGCCGTTGACCTTCCAGAAGGCTTCCGGGACCTCCCAGGGACCATCTTGATGCGCTCCCTCGAGGGCGAGGAGGAGCCTCCCGCCGCCAACCTCGGGTGACAACGCCGCCAGAGCCCGGGCGTAGTTGTACGAGCCATACGTTCCGAGGAAGAGCGTCTGCGGGAGCTCGCTCGCGTAGTAGATCCTCTCCGCGCCCGCGGAGGAGAAGTCTCCGTTTTCGGCGTAGTACGGCCCCTTCGAGTAGTCCGCGCGGGAGATCAGCTCCGGGATGAGCCAGTTGAGATCCATGTATCCCTGGCCGTGTGCGTGGCTCGGAAGGTTCACCGGGATGCCCTCGACATAGCTTGCGAAGTCCGTCCCGTGGTC
>DATJVY010000015.1:0-6196 GCA_035501615.1 Myxococcaceae bacterium | reverse complement strand
GGGGAACACGAAGGCGCGCATCGAGAGGCAGGAGTGGCACCAGGTGGCCCAGCTGTCGAGGAACAGCGGCTTCTGCTCGGCCCGGGCCCTGGCCAGCGCTCCCCGGTAGTCGTCCTCGAGGAAGACGATGCCCGAGGGCGGGGGCTTCGCCGGGCCGTGGGACGCGGCCGTGGGCGCGGCGAGGAGGGAGAGGGTGGCGAGCGCGATCAGCATGGGTGCGGGGAACCTAGCGCTCGCACGGCCCCGCCGGCCGCCGATTGCAGTGGAAGGCCTCGAACCGCCCGGTCGATCGGCGAGCCCCGCGCACCGGGGGGGAGCACGGCCGAGCAGCGCGCCGGCCGCCCGCTCCGACCTTTCCCCACGGGCGGCGAGGGCCCCCTGGAATAGCCGGCCCGACCTCGCGTCGAAGCGAGTCGAGGAGTGAATGATGAACAGACACCTTGTCGCAGCGCTGTTGCTCGGGCCCCTCGTGGCCGGCGCGCAGGTCGTGTCGACGACGCCGCCCGCGGAGCAGCCGCCCGTCCCCCAGCCCCAGATGGTTCCCCCGCCGCCTCCTGCCTCTCCGGTGCCCCCGGACACCTCGGCGCTCGCGCCGCAGCCGCCCGAGCCGTACGCCGGCCCTGCTGTCCGCGAACCGTCTCCCCAGTACGTGCCACCCCCGTCGAGCGACGAGTCAATGCCGCCTCCGGCCGTTGCCCAGGTCGCTCCGTCGTATGCGGGCCAGTGGGTCTACACCTCGCAGTACGGATGGGTGTGGATGCCGTACGGGTCCGGCTACACCGCCGTGACCGCGGGTGACTACCCCGAGATGTACCTCTACGCGCCCGCCTTCGGCTGGCGCTGGGTCGTCGCCCCCTGGGTCTGGGGCCTCGGGCCCCGGCCGTACTTCGGAGTCTTCGGCTGGGCGCGCTTCGGCTGGTACGGACGTGGCTACGGCTCCTGGTACGGCTTCCATGGCGGCGGCCCGGTTTGGGCGATGCATCCGGCGTGGGGCCATGGCCCGTGGGTCGCTCCGCACGTCGCCGCACGGCCGTTCGGGGTCGCCCACCCCGTCTACGCCTCTCCGCGCCCCGGCGGCTTCGGGCGGCCGGGCCCCGTCGTCCAGGGTCGCCCCGGGGGCTTCGCCCGCCCCGCTCCCGTCCAGCGGCGGTCCGGAGGCTTCGCGCGGCCCGCTCCCTCCGGAGGCTTCGGTCTGTCCGGCGGGTTCGGCGGCGGCCACCGCGGCGGCGCCGGTCATCGCTGACCGCAGCTCCGCGGCGACGCAGAGCACCCCCGGCCCCACGTCTCCTCGAGGCGTGGGGCCTCGGCGTTCCAGGGGGCCACCACCTGATGACCGCCGGAGGAGACCTGGGGGACGCACCGGTCGCCGACCGTCGAGTGACGCCCTCCCGCGGGAGGTGGCGTGCTAGATCGCGTCGCTCTGACCGGAGGAGAACCATGAGCTGGAAGGTCGTCGTCTCCCGCGTCGCCTTTCTCGTCCTCCTCGTCGCCTTTCCGGCCTCGGCGAAGGAGACCGTGAAGCTCGCCTTCATCGGTCCACTCACCGGCGGGAACTCAGCCATCGGGCTCGGCGGGCGGAACTCGGCCGACCTCGCGGTGAAGGTCCGGAACGCCGACCCGAAGGCGAAGTACCAGTTCGAGCTGGTGGTGCTCGACGACGAGTGCAAGCCCGACACCGGCGTCCAGGTCGCGACGAAGGCCGGCGCGGACCGGTCGATCGTCGCCGGCGTCACCCACTACTGCTCGGTGGTCGCGATCGCGACGGTGGACACCTTCCATCGTCTGGGGCTCCCCACCATCGTCTGGGGCGCGGTGCTGCCCGACATCACCTACGGACACTCCTACAAGGAGATCCACCGGGTGAACGGGACGATGATCAACCAGAACGAGACCGCAGCAAAGCTCATGCTGAAGCAAGGCTTCCGCCGCTGGGTGATCCTCCACGACACCACGGACTACGGGAAGGGCCACGAGAAGTACTTCACTCAGTTCGCCACCGCGGGTGGGGGGAAGATCCTCGGGAGCTTCGGCGTCACCGCCGACCAGCAGGACTTCACCGCCGAGCTCACCCAGGCCAAGGCGCTGAACCCCGAGGCCATCTTCTTCGGTGGCCTGACCCCCATCGGCGTGCGCATCCGCGCCCAGATGGACAAGCTGGGCATCCACGCCCAGTTCGAGGGAACCTCGGGCATCGTCAACGACGACTTCATCAAGGCCCTGGGCCCGCTCGCCGAGGGCGTGGTCGCGTTCCGGGAGGGCGCTCCGGCGGAGAAGCTCCCCGGCGGGAAGTTCTTCCTCGAGAGGTACGCCGAGCAGAAGTACGCCAACCCGCCCGAGGCCTACGGCCCGTTCGCCTACGCCGCGGCGACCCTGCTCATGGACACCATCGACAGGGTCGGGCCGGACCGGAAGAAGGTCCTCGACGCGCTCGCCAAGGTGAAGAACGTGGACTCCATCGTCGGACCCATCACCTTCGACGACCACGGCCAGAACACGGTCGCCGCCATCACCGCCTACGTGGTCCAGGACGGGAAGTGGGTGGTCTGGGAGGACAGCGAGTACGCCAGCGGCAAGCGCAAGCTGAAGGGGCGCTGAGCCCGGCGGCCGCGCGTGGACCTCCTCGCGCAGTACGTGATGAACGGGGTGATGCTCGGGCTGATGTACGCGCTGGTTGCGCTCGGCTTCACCCTCTTCTTCGGCGTGCTGGACGTGGTGCAGTTCGCCCACGGTGACGTGCTCACCGCAGGCGCCTTTGCCGGTCTGGCCGCCTACACCGGGCTGGTCCACGCCGGGGTCGAGGCCGCGGTGCCCCAGCTGCTCGTCGTGGTCCTCGCGGCGACGCTGTCGATGGCGGTGCTGGGCGCGGTCCTCGGACGCGTGCTGGTCCTGCCGCTGAAGGGGGCACCCTCGCTGAACGTGCTCCTGGCCACCCTGATGGGCGGCACCGCTCTGCGCGAGTGCATCCGGCTCTTCTATCCGGGCGGGTCGCAGCCGCAGCGCTTCCCCGCGCTCCTCCCCAGCGCCTCGTGGTCGATGGGGCGGTTCACCCTCCGGCTGGACAACGTGCTGATGATCTTCGCCGGCGTGGTGCTCGTCCTCGCGCTCTCGCTGGTGCTGCGGCGGACGCGGCTCGGCCTGGAGATCCGGGCCGTGGCGCAGGACGAGGAGACCGCACGCACCATGGGGATCGACTTCCGGCGCGTGGTGCTCCTCACCTTCGCCATCGGCTCGGCGCTCGCCGCCTTCGCCGGGGTGATGAACGGCCTGTACTACAACGAGATCAACTTCGGCTCCGGGCTGCTCCTGGGCGTCATCGGCTTCAGCGCGGCGGTGCTGGGTGGGCTGGGCAGCTTCGAGGGCGCGGTGCTGGGCGGCTTCCTCTTCGCCGGGCTGCAGACCCTCGGCGCCGTCGCGCTCCCCTTCGCCTCTGCGTACAAGGACGTCTTCGCCTTCACCATCGTCATCCTCCTCATGACCTGGAAGCCCACCGGGCTCATCGGGGAGCGGCTGGGCGAACGGGTATGAGGTCGCCGGGCGCTGGACGGCGGGTGCTGTCCGCGGCCGTCCTCGCCGCGCTGGCGGCGCTCCTGCTCTACGGGTTCCTCGCTGCCGAGTCGGAGACGACCGTGGGCCTGATCCTCCTCGGCGCGGTGGTGGCCGTGGCAGTCGGGCTGCGAACCGGGGTGCTGGACCGGCTCCTGCGCGCAGCGGGGACGCCTACGATGCTCGGAAGCCTCGGGCTGGCCGCGCTGGCGCTGGTCGGCGTGTTCCACGACGACCCGTTCGTGCTCCTGCTCATGGCGCGTGCGCTGCTGGTCCTGGTGGCCTGTCTCGGCCTGCACGTGCAGCTGGCCGACGCCGGCGTCCCGAACTTCGCCGGCGCCGCCTTCTTCGGGGTGGGCGGCTACACCGCGGCGGTGCTCGGCCGCGGGGCGCTGCCCCATCCGCTGGTCCTGCTGGCCAGCGGAGCGGTGGCAGCCGCGGTGGGCTCGCTGCTCCTGCTGCCGCTTCTCCGGACACGGGGACACTACGCGGCGTTGATCACCATCGCCTTCGGGCTCCTCTTCCGGACGTTCCTCGAGGTGAACGACGCGCTCGGCGGACCCCAGGGTCTGAAGCTGGGTGGGCTGCGCATCCTCGGCTGGAGCTTCAACGACGACCGGCAGCTCCTGGGCGTGGACGTCTCTGGCTACGCCTTCTACTGCCTGGCCGCGGTGGGGCTGGCGCTGGCCGCGGTCTGGCTGGTGCGGAGGGTCGAGCGCTCGTGGATCGGCATCGCGCTCGATGCGGTCCGGCTCGACGAGACGGCCGCGGCCTGCTTCGGCATCTCCATCGGCCGGTGGAAGATCGCCGCCTTCACCCTGGGGAACGCGATCATCGGGGTGGCCGGCGGGCTGTCGGCGATGATGGTGGGGTTCATCGCCCCCAACAACTTCACCTTCCAGGAATCGCTGGTCCTGGTCTCGGTCCTCCTGCTCGGAGGCCTGGGAAACCTCGCCGGACTGGCGGTGGCAGCCCTGATCGTCGTCTGGCTGCCCGAGAAGCTGCAGCCCATCCAGGAGTACCGCTACCTCCTCTTCTCGGTCCTGGTGGTGCTGGTCCTGGTGCTCCGGCCGACCGGGCTCGTCCGCCGGACCCTGCGCCGGCCGTTCGGGAGCGTCGCGGCGTGAACGCGCCCGAGGAGCTCCTGGTCTGTCGAGAGCTGACGCGCCAGTTCGGTGGGGTGGTCGCACTCTCGGGGCTGAACCTCGAGGTGCGGCGCGGGGAGCTGCTCGGGCTCATCGGGCCCAACGGCTCGGGGAAGACCACCTTCTTCAACGTCGTCACCGGCCTCTTCCCGCCCAGCCGCGGGGAGATCCTCTTCGCCGGAGCCCCCCTGGCCCGCGCCACTCCGCAGCGGATCCACCGCGCGGGCATCACCCGGACCTTCCAGCGCTCGCGGCTGTGCCTCGAGCTGTCGATCTTCGACAACCTGGCGATCGGCGCCCACCAGCGGCTCGATCACCGGATCTGGGTCAACGTGCTTCGCCGCCGTGCCCTGGCGCGGGAGGCCGACGCGACCGCAGCCGCAGCGACGGAGCTGCTGGAGATCTTCGACCCACCGCTCGCTCGACGCCTCTTCGAGCCCATGACCGCGGCGGCGATGATCGACCGGCGCCGGGTCGAGATCTGCCGGGCCCTCATGAGCCGGCCGCGGCTCCTTCTTCTCGACGAGCCCTCCGCCGGGATGACGGCCGAGGAGACCACCCGCCTGATGGACGACATCCTGGAGGTCCGGCGGCGCTTCGGCGACCTGACCATCATCCTCATCGAGCACGAGATGTCGGTCATCCAGCGCGTGACCGACCGCTGCATCGTGCTGAACTACGGGAAGAAGCTCTGCGAGGGCACCTTCGCCGAGGTGTCGTCGAACGCCGAGGTCCGGCGGGCCTATCTGGGGCTGGCATGACTGCAGCGGGCGAGACGCTGGTCATCGAGCACGTCTTCACCGGCTACGACCGGGCGGACGTGCTGCAGGACGTGTCGCTCCGCATCGAGCCCGGCTCCATCACCTGCCTCCTCGGGTCCAACGGCTCGGGAAAGACCACCCTCATCCGCTCCATCCTGGGGCTGACCCCCCCGCGCCGCGGCCGCATCGCCCTGGGCGAGACCGAGCTCACCCGGCTTCCCACCCACCGGATCGTCCGCCACGGCATCGGCTGCATCCCCGAGGGTCGCCGGGTGTTCCCCCGGCTGTCGGTGCTGGAGAACCTGGTGGTCGCGGCGCACGACGAGCGGCGCCCCGAGGCCATCGCCCGCCGGCTGGACCGGGTGTTCGCCACCTTCCCGCAGCTCGCCGAGCGCCGGTCCCAGCTCGCGGGGACGCTGTCCGGGGGCGAGCAGGCCATGGTGTCCATCGGCCGCGGGCTGATGTCCGCGCCCCGCCTGCTCCTGGTCGACGAGCCGTCGCTCGGGCTATCTCCGCGCCTGGTGCAGGAGACCTTCGCCGTGCTGAAGCGCATCCACGAGGAAGGGGTGACCATCTTCCTGGTGGAGCAGAACGTGCACCAGACGCTGGACATCGCCCATCGCGGCTACGTGCTCGCCAACGGCCGGGTGGTGACGTCCGGCACCGCCGCCGAGCTGCGCGCCGATCCGCAGATGCACGCGGCGTACTTCGGGACCGGCGGAACGGAGACGAGGCGATGAGCGTGGA
>DATJVY010000014.1:0-50281 GCA_035501615.1 Myxococcaceae bacterium | reverse complement strand
CACGATGCCCGAGCCATCGGCCTTCACCTTGATCTTCGACTCGGGGTCTTCCACCCGCTTCGCGGTCACCAGGATCTTCACGGCACGACTCCCCTAGGGTTTCTCGGTCCGGCTCGCGCTTGACGCAGCGCGACAGGCGCGAGGTTCGATTTACGCGTCAACCTCCGGATCCGCAACCCGTTTCGAGAGGTCCCGGGCCCTCCATGAGCAGCGCTCCTGACGGCCACGATCTCGCCTGGGTCCACCCCGCCGGTGACGTCGGGCGCAGCGCCGGGCACGGAGCGGCGTCGTGCCGCCGCCCGGGTCGAGGCGGGTTTCGACGTCGTGGACGTCGACGCCGGCGGCGATGATCGACGCCGCCGGAGTCACGCTCCCCGCGCCCGCCTCGACGCCCTCCGGGGTTCCCGGCGTCGAGAGCTGAACGTCGGGCCCGCCCCCGCCGTCCGAACGAAGCTCGTGCTGCGCTGCGTCGCGGATTCCCGTGCGGGGTGCCCGGGTGGACGTGCTACGTGGAACGCGACTCCCGTGCGTGCTGGAGGGTCGAACATGTCGCGGCTCACTTCGCTTGCAGTGCTGCTCGTGGTCCTGCTCGGGCTGCCGGCGCGGGCGCAGGACGAGATCCGGATCGGCGCGGTGCTCCCGGTGACGGGCAAGGAGTCGAAGATCGGCGGCGCCTACAAGCAGGCCACCGAGCTCGCCGTGAAGGAGGCCAACGACGCCGGCGGCGTGCAGGTGGGGGCGAAGAAATTGAAGATCAACCTCGCCCTCCTCGACGACACCTCCGACGCGGCGAAGAGCGCACAGCTGGTCGAGCAGCTGATCACCCAGAACAAGTCGCACGCCATCATCGGCGGCTACGGCTCGCATCTGGTCCAGGCCCAGTCGGTCGTGCCGGACCGGTACGGCATCCCCTACCTCTCCGGCGGAGCCGGGGCGACCGCGATCTACGGCCGGAGCAAGTGGGTCTTCGGCACCCTCTCGCCGGTGGAACACCTGGCCGAGACGCAGATGAGGTTCCTCGACGATCTGGTGAAGCAGGGCAAGCTGAAGACACCCCTCACCATCGCGCTGGTCACCGAGAACACCGAGCACGGCAACGACTACGCCAAGGGCGTGAACGACTTCGTCAAGAGTCACTCCGGCTACAAGGTCGCGGTCCAGGAGAAGTTCGAGCTCAACACCACCGACTACCGGCCGCTCCTGCAGCGGGTGGCCGAGGCGAAGACGGACCTCTTCCTTGCCGACTCGCATCTCGAGGACTTCATCGCGATGCACCGGACGTACACCCAGATGGGGCTGCACCACCTGATGCTCACCCACGGGGCGCGCGGCTCGGACACTGCGGCCCGCAAGGCGCTCGGCCCGGCGACGGACTACGTCTTCGCGAGCGGCTGGTGGTCGGACCTGCTGCCCTACCCCCAGGTCAAGGAGTTCAACGCCCGGTACAAGAAGGAGACCGGAGTCGAGCCGCAGTGGTACCACGCGATGGCCTACGAGACGACGCGGGCCCTCCTCACCGCCATCTCCAAGGCCGGCTCGCTCGACCCGGAGAAGATCCGCGCCGCGCTCGCCTCGCTCCGGATGGAGAAGAGCATCGTCCCCGGCCAGGTGCTGTCCTTCACCAAGACCGGGCAGTGCGACCTCCCCTTCGTGGTGACTCAGAACAAGCCCGGAGGCAAGGTGGACCTGGTCTGGCCGAAGGAGGACGCGACCGGGCCGGCGGTGGCACCGATCCCCGCGAAGTGACCGGGCCCGTGGCGCGGGAACCGCCGTGCAGAAGCTCGTCGTCGTCGCCCTGAACTCGCTGCTCGCCGCGGGCCTGTACGCGACGATGTCCTACGGGCTGGCGGTCATCTACGGGGTGATGCGGATCATCAACCTGGCCCACGCCGGGCTGATGATGCTCGCGGCGTACGCCACCTTCGCGCTCAACGACCGCTTCGGGCTGGATCCCTTCCTCTCGCTGCTGGTGGTGGCGCCGGCCTTCTTCCTGCTGGGGATGGCGCTGTACGCCACGCTGATCCGCTGGCTGCCGCGCTCCTCGGCCGGGCCTTCGATGCAGTCGCTGCTGCTGCTCTTCGGGGTGTGGCTGGTGCTCCAGAACTTGGCCTACGCCATCTGGGGCGGGGACACCCAGAGCATCCTCACCCCGTACACCATGGAGTCGGTCGAGGTGCTGGGGGGCCGGTTCGGGATCCCGCAGATCCTCGTCTTCGGGGTGAGCATCGTCTCGCTGGTGGGGCTGAACCTGGTGCTCCGCCGGACCTTCCTCGGCAAGGCCATCCGCGCCGTCACCCAGAACCGGGACGCGGCGATGCTCGCCGGGGTCAACGCGGGTCGGATCGCCGCGGTGGCCTTCGGTCTCGGAACGGCGTTCGCGGCGATGGCCGGGAGCATGCTCAGCACGCTCTATGCCTTCACCCCGGACTTCGGGCGAAGCTTCCTCCTCAAGGCGTTCTGCATCATCGTCCTCGGGGGGATGGAGAGCTTCACCGGGGTCGCGGTGGGCGCTCTGGTGCTGGCCTTCATCGAGAACTTCGCCTCGGCCTACACCTCGATTCCCGTCTCGTACGAGGACGCGATCAGCTTCACCCTCCTCGTGGTGGTCCTGGTGGCCGCGCCCGGGGGGCTGCCCGGACTGTGGCGGATGCTCGACCGCCGCGCGGTGGCCCGATGAGCTTCCTCCGCCGACACCTGGCACTGGTGCTGGGGCTGGTCTTCGGTGCGTGCCTCCTCGTCGCACCGGCGGTCGCCGAGCGGGGCACCCTGAACGACCTCTGGAACATGGCCTTCTTCGTGGTGCTCGCCTCGGCGTGGAACCTGCTCGGCGGGTTCGCGGGTCAGGTCTCGCTGGGCTACTCGGCCTTCGTCGGCATCGGCGCGTACACCACCGTGCTCCTCGCCAAGACCGGCTGGTCGCCGTGGCTCACCTTGCCGGTTGGCGCGGCGCTGGCCGTGGCCTTCAGCATCGTCGTGGGTCTGCCGACCTTCCGCCTGCGCGGCCCGTACTTCACCATCGCCACCATCGGGGTGGGCGAGGCGGTGCGGGTCATCGCCTCGGGGCTGGAGTTCACCGGAGGCTCGAGCGGCGTCCGGATGCCGCCCGGGACCTTCGAGTTCGGCGGGAACTACTACGCCATGGCCGGGCTGGCGCTCCTGACCCTCGCCCTCGTCGCCTGGCTCCGGCAGCACGCCTTCGGACTGTCCCTGGAGGCGATCCGCCAGGACATCGATGCCGCCGAGGCGCTCGGCGTCCACTCCACGCGGGCGAAGCTGGAGGCGCACGCCATCTCCGCCGGGCTGGTCGCCATCGCCGGCGGGCTGTTCGCGACCAACTTCCAGTACATCAGCCCGGGAAGCGTCTTCGATTTCCGGCTGTCCCTCACCATCGTGCTCATGCCCATCGTCGGCGGGATGGGCACGGTGGTCGGACCGGTGCTGGGAGCGATGCTCTTCAGCTACCTGCAGATCAAGCTCCTGGCCAGCCCGGCGCTCCGCGACTCGTACCTCTTCATCTACGGAGGCCTCCTGATCGCGGTGATGCTCTTCGAGCCCCGGGGAATCGTTGGCCTCGGGGAGCGGCTGCTGGGATTCTGGGCCCGCTGGCGGACCCCGGCCTTGGCGGAGGCGGGACGTGCCGGCTGATCCGGGACCGATCCTCGCCGTGTCGGGCGTGAGCAAGCGCTTCGGTGGGCTCCTGGCCCTGGACTCGGTGTCCTTCGCGGTGCAGCAGGGGGAGATCTTCAGCGTCATCGGCCCGAACGGCGCGGGGAAGACCACCCTCTTCTCCTGCCTGGTGGGCTCGGTCCGGCCCACCTCGGGGAGCATCCGCTTCCGCGGCGAGGAGCTCTCCGGGCTCCGGAACGACCAGATCGTCGCCCGCGGCCTCGTCCGCACCCACCAGATCGTCCGGCCCTTCCGCGACATGAGCGTGGCGGAGAACGTGGGGGTGGGCGTGCTCTTCGGCCGGCTGCGGCTCCGGGGGATGAAGGCCCGGGAGCGGGTGGACGAGGTGCTCGGCCGCACCGAGCTCGGACCCCGGGCGGCCGTGAAGGCGGGCGTGCTCAGCATCGGCGAGCTGAAGCGGCTGGAGATCGCCCGGGCGCTGGGGACCGGCCCGGAGGTCCTGTGCCTGGACGAGGTGATGGGCGGGCTGAACCCCTCCGAGATCCAGCAGGCGATGGTCCTGGTCCGTGCGCTGCGGGATGGCGGCCTCACCATCCTCATGATCGAGCACCACGTTCACGCGGTCGCCGGCCTCTCCGACCGCCTGGTGGTGCTGAACTTCGGGAAGAAGATCGCCGAGGGGCGTCCAGCGGAGGTGCTGAAGGATCCGGCGGTGGTGGCGGCCTACCTCGGGGACGAGACGGAGGCGCGGGCGTGAAGGCGCTGGAGGTCGACGGGATCGACGTCTTCTACCGCGACGTGCAGGCGGTCTGGGACGTGTCGTTCGACGTCGAGGCGGGAGAGATCGTCAC
Organism: Myxococcaceae bacterium; assembly: GCA_035501615.1. Taxonomy (GTDB): domain Bacteria; phylum Myxococcota; class Myxococcia; order Myxococcales; family Myxococcaceae; genus RPRB01. Next base: position 45,803 of record DATJVY010000014.1, on the reverse strand, counting down.
CCTGGTCGGCGCGAACGGCGCGGGGAAGACGACCACCCTCCGGACCATCGCCGGGCTGCTCCGGCCCCGCCGGGGCGCGATCCGCTTCCAGGGCGAGGACGTCACCGGCCTTCCGGCGTACCGCCTGGTGGAGCGCGGGCTGGTGCTGGTCCCGGAGGCGCGCCAGCTCTGGCCCCAGATGACGGTGCGCGAGAACCTCGAGATGGGGGCCTACGGGAAGTCCGCCCGCCCCCACCGCAGGGAGACCCTCCGGACCGTGCTGGAGATGTTCCCCATCCTCGAGAAGCGCGCACACCAGAACGCGGGGACGCTGAGCGGGGGCGAGCAGCAGATGTGTGCCATCGGACGGGGGCTGATGGCCCGGCCGAAGCTCCTGATGCTCGACGAGCCGTCGCTGGGGCTCGCACCGATGCTGGTGCGCCAGGTGTTCGCGGCGCTCAAGGAGATCAACGGCCGGGGAGTGACGGTCCTCCTCGTCGAGCAGAACGTGCACCACGCGCTGGCACTGGCTCACCGCGGCTTCGTCCTCGAGACCGGACGGCTCACCCTCACCGGCCCGACGGAGGAGCTGCTCGGCGATGTGCGGGTGAAGGAGAAGTTCCTCGGCGAGGCGGCGCTCTGAGTGGAGCCGAGGTAGAGTCACATCGGTCGCTGGTCGGGCCCAGGGGGATGTCCAGATGCGACTCTCGTTCCGCCGTCGCCTCGCGTGCCTGGGCTGGCTCGTGGTCGCCTCCACCGGCTGTGGCGAAGCGCCGCCCGCACCGACCCATTCCGTCTCCGGGAGCGTCCGAGGCGACGTGGCCGCCCAGGTCCTCGTCACCCTGAGCGGAGACCGCAGCGCGAGCATGACCACCTACGCCTCCGGGAACTACTCCTTCGGCGGGCTGAGCGACGGCAGCTACACCCTCACGGCCTCCAGGGCGGGCTTCCGGTTCCTCCCCCGTCAGCTCACGGTGAGCCTGTCGGGGAGGGACCTCGTCCTGCTGGACTTCTCCTCCTGCGACGTCGGGAACTGGTGCGAGGAGCCGACGCCGGCCTCGACTGGAGCGGCGAACCTGAACGGCCTGTGGGGAAGTGCCCCGGGAGACGTCTGGGTGGTCGGGAGCCTCGGCACCACCCTCCACTGGGACGGCGAGACGTGGTCGAGCGTCCCGAGCGGCACGGGCGGAACGCTCCAGGCCGTCTGGGGGAGCGGGCCGGACGACGTCTGGATCGTCGGTGTCGTGGGCACCCTCCTCCACTGGAACGGCAGTGCATGGTCGAGCGTCCCGAGCGGCACGAACGAGACGCTCCAGGCCGTCTGGGGGAGCGGCCCGAGCGACGTCTGGGCCGTGGAGCAGTTCGGCACCTCGATTCACCACTGGGACGGGAAGGTCTGGGTGACGCACGATCTCGGGACCTACTCCCAAATGAACGCCGTCTGGGGCAGCGGACCGAGCGATGTGTGGGCCGCCGGGCGGGACGCCGTCCTCCACTGGGATGGCGAGGCCTGGGGGACGGTCCTCGGTGATCCGCTGGACCCTCCGCGGGTGAACGCGGTGTGGGGCAGCGGCGCGAACGATGTCTGGGCCGTGGGAGACTCGGGGCGCATCCTGCGCTGGGACGGAAGCGCCTGGTCGGCCGTCGCCGGCCCGGCCATCGAGAGCCTGCACGCGGTCTGGGGAAGCGGACCCGACGACGTCTGGGCCGGAGGGACGAGCGGCATCTTCCACTGGAACGGCAGCGTCTGGTCGCAGAGCGCCGGCAGCGGCACCTTCGACACGTTCGCGCTCTGGGGAGGCGCGAGCGACGTCTGGGCCCTCACCTATTCGCGCATCGCGCGCCATCCGCCCTGACCCGTTGGGACCCGGGGACGGGCTACGGCGTCACCGAGACGCTCGTGGCCGCGGAGTTGCCCAGCGAATCCACGACCTGCACGACGTCGGTCACGTTCGAGGTGGGCCCGGCGGTGTAAGCCCCGGTGCCCGGATCGATCGAGCCACCGGAGGCGTTGATCGTCAGCGACCAGCCGAACCCGGTCCCGCTGCCCCCGCTCGCGCTGAACATCGCGGTGCCCAGGGCCGCCACGGAGGCAGGGCCAAAGATAGAGATCCCCGGGCCGACGGCCACGCTCTGCGTCGCCGAGTTCCCCAGCGAGTCCTGCACCCGCACCACGTCGGTCACGTTCGGCGTGGGCCCGGCCGTGTAGGCACCGGTGCTCGCGTTGATCGACCCTCCCGAAGCGTTCGTCGAGAGCGACCAGCTGAAGCCCGTCCCGCTGCCGCCGCTCGCGCCGAACGTCGCGCTCCCCCTCGGGGCGATGGAGCTCGAGCCGGAGATGGACACACCCGCACCGACCGTCACGCTCTGCGTCGCCACGTTCCCCAGCGAGTCCTGCACAAGCACCACGTCGGTCACGTTCGGCGTCCCCCCCGCCGTGTACGCCCCCGTGCCGACGTCGATCGACCCGCCCGAGGCGTTCATCGACAGCGACCAGCTGAACCCCGTCCCGCTGCCGCCGCTGGCAGTGAACGTCGCCGTGCCCAGCGGCGCGATCGACGTCGGGCCGGCGATGCCGACCGCGGGTCCGACCGTCACGCTCTGCGCCGCCGCGTTCCCCAGCGAGTCCTGCACCCGCACCACGTCGGTGACGTTCGGCGTCGCCCCCGCCGTGTACGCCCCCGTGCCGGCGTTGATCGACCCGCCCGAGGCGTTGGTCGACAGCGACCAGCTGAAGCCGGTCCCGCTCCCGCCGCTCGCGGTGAACGTCGCGCTCCCCCTCGGCGCGATCGACGTCACGCCGGAGATCGCGACTCCGGCGCCGACGGCAACGTTGTGCGTCGCCGAGTTCCCCAGCGAGTCCTGCACCCGCACCACGTCGGTCACGTTCGGCGTCGCCCCCGCCGTGTACGCCCCCGTGCTCGCGTTGATCGACCCCCCCGAGGCATTCGTGGACAGCGACCAGCTGAATCCCGTCCCGCTTCCGCCGCTGGCGGTGAACGTCGTGCTTCCCCGGGGAGCGATGGCTCCCACCCCGGAGATGGTGACTCCCGCACCGACCGTCACGTTGTGCGTCGCCGCGTTGCCCAGCGAGTCCTGCACCCGAACCACGTCGGTCACGTTCGGCGTCAGCCCGGCGGTGTAGGCGCCGGTGCTGGCGTTGATCGATCCGCCCGAGCCGTTGACCGACAGCGACCAGACGAACCCCGCCCCGCTCCCACCGCTCGCGGTGAACGTCGCCGTCCCCTGTGGCGCGATCGTCGTCACGCCCGCGATGCTGACCCCTGGACCGACCGCCACGTTGTGCGTCGCCGCGTTCCCCAGCGAGTCCTGCACCCGTACAACGTCGGTCACGTTCGGCGTCGCCCCGGCCGTGTACGCCCCGGTGCTCGCGTTGATCGACCCCCCCGAGGCGTTGACCGACAGCGACCAGACGAACCCCGCCCCGCTCCCACCGCTCGCGGTGAACGACGCCGCTCCCTGTGGCGCGATGGTCGTCACGCCCGCGATGCTGACCCCCGCACCGACCGCCACGTTCTGCGTCGCCGCGTTCCCCAGCGAGTCCTGCACCCGAACCACGTCGGTCACGTTCGGCGTCGCCCCGGCCGTGTACGCCCCGGTGCTCGCGTTGATCGACCCGCCGGAGGCGTTCGTCGACAGTGACCAGGCGAATCCCGTCCCGCTCCCGCCGCTCGCGGTGAACGTCGCGCTCCCCAGGGGGGCGATGGTAACGACGCCGGAGATGGAGACGCCCGGACCGACGGTCACGTTCTGGGTCGCCGCGTTGCCCAGCGAATCCTGCACCCGCACCACGTCGGTCACGTTCGGCGTCGCCCCGGCCGTGTACGCCCCCGTGCCCGGGTTGATGGACCCGCCCGAGGCATTCGTCGACAGCGACCAGCTGAATCCAGTTCCGCTCCCACCGCTCGCGGTAAACGTCGCGCTTCCCCTCGGCGCGATGGTCGTCGCTCCGGTGATGGAGACGCCCGCACCGACGGCCACGTTCTGCGTCGCCGAGTTCCCCAGCGAGTCCTGCACCCGCACCACGTCGGTCACGTTCGGTGTCGCCCCCGCCGTGTAGGCGCCCGTGCCGGCGTTGATCGACCCGCCCGAGGCGTTGGTCGAGAGCGACCAGGCGAACCCCGTCCCGCTGCCCCCGCTCGCGTTGAACGACGCGCTTCCTCGTGGCGCGATGCTCCCCACTCCGGAGATGGTGACCCCCGCCCCCACCGCCACGTTCTGCGTCGCCGAGTTCCCCAGCGAGTCCTGGACCCGCACCACGTCGACCACGCTGGGCGTGGGCCCGGCCGTGTACGCGCCCGTGCTCGCGTTGATGGAGCCGCCCGAGGCATTCGTCGGCAACGACCAGACGAACCCGGTCCCGCTCCCGCCGCTCGCGGTGAAGGTCGCGCTCCCCCGGGGGGCGATGGTCGTCACCCCGGAGATGGTGACCCCCGCCCCCACCGTCACGTTGTGCGTCGTCGAGTTGCCCAGCGAGTCCTGCACCCGCACCACGTCGGTCACGTTCGGCGTCGCCCCGGCCGTGTACGCCCCGGTGCTGGCGTCGATCGACCCGCCCGAGGCGTTGGTCGACAGCGACCAGGCGAACCCGGTCCCGCTGCCCCCGCTGGCGGTGAAGGTCGTGCTTGCCCGGGGAACGATGGTCGTCGCTCCGGCGATGGACACGCCCGCGCCGACCGCCACGTTCTGCGTGACCGCGTTGCCCAGCGAGTCCTGCACCCGCACCACGTCGGTGACGTTCGGCGTCGCTCCGGCGGTGTACGCCCCCGTGCTCGCGTTGATCGCTCCGCCCGAGGCGTTGGTCGACAGCGACCAGACGAACCCGGTCCCGCTGCCCCCGCTGGCGGTGAAGGTGGCCGACCCTCGAGGCGGGACGGTGGTGACTCCAGAGATGGAGACCCCCGGCCCCACCGCGACGTTCCGGGTCGTCGCGTTGCCGAGCGAGTCCTGGACCCGCACCACGTCGGTCACATTCGGCGTCGCCCCGGCCGTGTACGCCCCCGTGGTGGCGTCGATCGACCCCCCCGAGGCATTGGTCGGCAGCGACCACGCGTAGCCGGTCCCGGTCCCGCCGCTCGCCGTGAAAGCCTGGCTCCCCCGCGGTGGCACGTTCGCCGTCGCAGGCGAGATGACCACCGGGGGGAGGACCGTCGTCGCCGGAGAGGTCGTCGCCGCGGCCGTGAGCGCGTTGCCCGAGTTGGCCGCGGTCCCGTTCGCGGTCGCCGTGAGGCTCAGGGTCCCCGCGCCCGAGGTCGTGCAGCTGAAGCCGTACCCGAGCGTCGCACCCGCGGTGAGGGTCGACGCTCCGGGGGACACCGCTCCGCAGGTGGCCGAGGCCGTGCCGGTCACCGTGGTGACCGTCGGCGCGACCGTGACCGAGGTGGCCGACGCGCCGCCAACCGCGGCGGTGTTGCGTACGTTCGCGGTCAGCGAGATGACCTGTCCGGCGTTGACCGTTCCCGGCGGCTGCGCGGCGAAGGTCACCGCCAGGGCGGCCGCCGCCTGGACCGTGGTCGCGGGCGAGGTGGTCGCGGAGGCCGAGATCCCGTTTCCGCTGTTCGCCGCGGTCCCGCTGGCCGTGGCGACGATCGAGAGCGTTCCGGGCGCGAGCGGCGTGCAGGTGAAGGTGTAGGGGAGCGCCGCGCCGGCGTTGATGGTCGAGGCCCCAGGGCTGACCGCGGTGCAGGAGGCGGTCGCCGTCCCGGTCGTGGCGGCGGTGACCGTCACCGTGTTCGCCGCCGCACCCCCTGCGGCCGCGGTGTTGGTCACGTTCACGGTCAGGGGCAGAGGCTGGCCGACGCTCACCGTCGCCGGCGGCTGGGCCTGGTACGCAGCCGCCAGCCCCGCGGCTGCCTGGACCGTGATCGACGCCGCGACCAGGTTCGTGGTGTTGACCACCGTGGGGTTGTTGGCGTCCACCCAGTTCGCCGACCCGGCCAGCGCCAGCGGTCCGGCGGTCGCAGGCGCCGTGCACCCGGCCCAGACGAGCGTCTGGGTCACCGGGATCCCGTTGATCGGGAAGGTGGGGGCGGTCTGGCAGGCGGCCGCGTCGCTCATCGACGCGCCGGTCACGTTCGCCGCGGCCGTGCCCGACTTCGTCAGGGTGAGCGTGATGGTAAAGGTCTGGCCGGTGCTGAGCGTGCCTGGGGCGGTGGTGATGCTGGTGGCGCTCACCAGTGCTGGCGCCACCACCTGGACCGCGGCGGTGGCCGGTCCCGCGGTCTGGGTGACTCCGGTGTTGGCGTCCTGCCAGCTGGCTGACCCGCCGAGGTTCAGCGTCTGCGGCGTCCCTGGTGCCGTGCAGCCGGACCAGGTGAGGCTCACGGTCGAGCCGATGCCGTTCAGAGGCGTCACCGGAGGCGTGGTGCAGGTGGTGCCGGTGAGCGACACGGCGGTGACGTTGGCCGACGCCGCCCCGGACTTGGTCAGCGTGAGGGTCACGGTGAAGCCCTGTCCCGAGCTCAACGTCGCGGGGGTCGTCGTCAGCGTGGTCGCGCTGACGATCGCCGGCGTCTGCACGACGACCGTCGCGGTCGCGGTGTTCGAGCTCACCACCAGCGACGGGTTGTTCACGTCGGTTCCCGAGGCGGAGGCGGAAGCGGTGAGCGTCCCCGACGACGACGACGAGCAGCTCGCATAGGTGAAGACCACCGGCGTTCCGGGGTCGACGGTCGCGGACACGGGCGAGGGCACGGCGCAGCCGGGGATGGCGGTCGCGGTCACGCCCAGCGCCGAGGCCCCACCGGTGTTGCTCACCGTCAGGCCGTAGGTGAAGACCTGCCCGGTATCCACGGTGAACGGCTGGCCGTTCGGAACCGGGGGGTTCCGGGACGGGGTGAGCGTCGCGGTGAGCGCCGCCGGGGCCTGCACCGTCGACGAGGCCGTGGGCTGGGTGGTGATCGCGCCCCCCGAGAAGGCGTCGACGCCGCTCGCGGTCACGACGTAGCTCAGGTGCCCGGTGGAGAGGCCCGCGGTGAGCCCCGGGCTGTAGGTCCAGGTGATGGTCACCGTCTGCCCCGCCGCGAGGACCGCGGGCGGTGCCGGCGTGGGACCGGAGCTCAGGGTGGCGTTGGCGCCGTCGGTGGAGGTGACGCTCGGAGCTCCGACGGTGAAGCTGCGGACGTCGGCGAGGCCAGGGTTGGTGATCTTCAGCGTCAGGGTGACGGCCTGGCCGACGCTGGTCGTCGCCGGCGAGGCGGTCAACGTGGCGTTCATCCCCGCCGCGCCGATGGTGAAGTTCCCGGAGGTGGCGGTGGCCGAGGTGACGGGCGCCCCGGAGTTCGCATCGGTTCCCGACGCGCTCGTGGAGAAGCGGACCGTGCCCGGGGTGCTGCCGGCCACGAAGGTCCAGGTGAAGCTGGCGCTGTCGCCTGGGTTCAGCGACGGGACCGAGGCCGGGACCGCTCCGGTCCCGACCTTGAGGGTCGCCATGCCGGTGGGGTTCACCACCGGAGCCGCCGGCACGACGTTCTGGACCGTCGCCCCGCCGGTGTTGGTGACGGTCATCGTGACCGGGAAGTCCTGGCCGAGGGCGGCGGACCCCGAGGCCGGGAAGCTCGCGGAGAGTGCCGCCGGATGCTGGACCGTCACCGTGGCCGGCTTCGCCGGATCGGTCACCCCGCTGATGGTCGTCAGGGAGAACGTGTCGGTGGCGTGGGCCGCGCCGGAGAAGCTCAGCGTTCCGGCGGTCGTGGCCAGGTAGGTCCAGGTGAAGGTCCCCGAGTCGCCCGGCGCGAGCGTGCCGATGGAGGACGGATCTGGGCCGGTGGTCAGCGTCGCCGCGCCGGTCCCGGTGACCGTCGGCGCGTCGGGGATGGCGTCGGTGGCCACGGTGGAGCCGGTGTTGGTCACCGTCAGGGTGACGGTGATCGACTGCCCCTCGCTGACCGTGGGCGGCGCGGCGGCGATGACGAGGGAGATCGACGCCAGCGCGGTGCCCTCGACGGTGAAGGCCTGCGCCAGCTCTCCCGAGGTGCCGAAGGGCCCCTGGATCCGCAGCGTCTTCAGGCCCGGGGTCAACCCCGGAGGGACGGTGGCATTCAGCGTCTGCTCGTCCACCCGGCGGACGGCGACCAGCGCGTCGTCGTCCAGCCAGGCCTGGAACGTCTCGTCCACCGTGGGCGCCCCGCCGGAGGAGGGCTGGACGGTCCGGACGGAGAAGCCGCTGCCATGGATGACGATCGGGGTGGCGTTGCCGGTGAAGCCGCGGTTGGGGGTCACCGCCCCCGGTGCGGGGATGGGGAAGGTCGCGCTTCCGCACCGGGCCAGTGCGACCACCGCGAACAGGGCGAGCGCTGGGCGTCTACTGGACATCGAACCGGTACCCGAGGAGGAACAGGACGGTGGTGCTCGACCCGCTCAGGGTCGACAGCTTCGGATCGCCGATCCAGGTGAGCCGCACCTCGAGGAAGGGCGAGCCCGGACCGAGGCGCGGTCCGGCCGAGACGGCCGCGCTCACGGCCGGGGCGATGCCGCTCTCGCTCACCCCGGGTTGGCCGCCGACTTGGGCGCTGTTCCAGACCCAGGAGACGCCTCCACCCGCGCTCGCCCAGAGCAACCAGCGGGAGGCGAAGGGCATCCTCCACGACAGCGAGACCAGGACGGGGAGGTAGTGCTGCCGGGCGTCGTAGCTCGCCGTGCCGCCGCCGACCGTGGCGGCGCTGCTCTGCGACAGGGTCCACCAGCTCGCGTCCAGCGCCACCCCCAGCTGAGTCCGCCCGACGAACCACCAGGCCATCCCCTCGAGCCCGAGGGCGGGACCGAACCGGCTCGCGACCGTCATCCCGCCCTTCACTCCCACCGAGACCGAGAAGCGACTGGCCAGCAGTCGCAGGTCCAGGCGGGTCGTGGCGTTCCCGGCACGGACCGAAAGGTGATCGGTCGAGTCCTCCAGGACGCGCGGGGGACGGTAGGGCAGCATCCACGCGCCGGGGGCGACGAACAGGGGGTCGAGGAACTTGCCGAGCTCCGCGTTGCCCAGGGGCGCCTCGCTCGCCGGATTTCCCGACGCGTCGAGGACGCTGACCGGGAAGATCAGGAGCTGCCCCGGGGAGGAGCCGTCGGCCCGGATCGGCTCGTGGGGCTCGATCGTGACCTGCGACGCTGGCGAGGATGGGGGCGCGATGGTGAGCACGGTGCTGGCGAAGTTCCGGTTCGCGGTGGCCGTGACGTAGAGGCTCCCCCGGGTTCCGTCCGGCACCTTGAGCGGCGCGCGGTAGACCCCGCGCTCCAGGCGGACCGGAGGCCCCACCGTCGCCCGGTCGGACTCCAGCGTCGGCGTTCCATCGGTGAGGTTGCCGGCCGAATCCCGGATGCGGACGATGACCGCTCCGGGCACGCCGTTGACGTTGCTCGCCGGATCCTCGGCGATCTCCACCGCCGCCGGACGCCCCGCCGTGCGGGTGAGGGAGCCCCGGCCGGGGGGCCCCGATCCGAAGACGACCCCGACCCGGCTGGCCTCGGCCTTCGACGCCGGAACGCGCCAGGTGGCTCGCCACGCTCCGGGTCCCACCGCCTCGACCGCGCCGACCGAGCCGGCCTCGGGCTGGAGCGTGGGAGCGCCTCCGGTGCGGGGCGCCCCGTGCTCGTCGACCGCGAACACGTAGACCACCTCGGTGCTCTCCCGATCGCCAGGCGCTGCCGGGGGATCGAACGTCACCAGGGTGACCGGACCTGGCGCCGGCACGGCGTCGGGCGAAGGAGGCACCCGGACCACCCCGAATCCGCAGAAGGTCCCTCCGATGGCGGCCACGAGGACCAGCGGCGGCGATCCGGGGTCGATGGTGAGCTCCGCCACCATCGAGTCGATGCCCGCGGCCGCCGGAAGACCCGTCGTACCGCTGCTGGCGCGCAGCTGGACGTCCGGGTGGATGCCGGGGATGCGCACCGAGGCCCTCGGCAGTCCGCGGGGGAGCGGCGACGGGCTCGCGGTGAGCGACGCCTCGCATCGGTCCGGGGCGGCCCCCGCCACGCGCGAGAGCCCGCCGAGGGCCAGGGCCAGGGCGATCCGGGCGACCGCAGGAGCTCGCGCACGTCTCAGCAATCGAGCCTCTCCACCTCGGGCGGGAACCCCAGTCCCGGCCGGCCCACCCCCCGGGTGCACGACCCAGGCGCCCCGGGAGCCTCCCACATCACAAAGCATCCCCGGGAGCCGAGTCATGAAGGACTGCGATTTCGGGAGTCTGGAGTGCGGCCCGTCCGGTCCCGGGCCTGACCAGGAGCCGGACTACTCGAGCACGAACAGCCGGACGCCCCCGGCGGTCGCGGCCGTGTGCCACCCGGCGGTCTCCACCTCCCCGAGCGGACCCTCCACCTCGTCCATGGTGAGGGCCAGCACGGCCGAGGGACCCGGGGCGCCCGGAGGCATGGACCGGTCGAGCACCCCGAGGGCCTCGATGGCCCGGGCAGTCAGCTCCGAGGCCACGGCGGGACGGCCGTTGACGTCGTCGAACACCATGCCGGTGCCGGTGGCCAGCGCCGCGCGGACCTGCACCCCCGAGAACGCCGTGGCCCGGGCCACCTCCCTCGCAAAGCGGAGGACGTCGGCGGCGTCGGTCGCCCCGGGCGAGGCGCCGGTCATCCACAGCCTGTTCCCCGCCTGGGCGAACGCGATCTGCCAGCCCCCGAGCCATCCCTGCGCCTCGCGCGCCGCCTCGGCCAGCGCTTCCTGCGCGGCCGCGAGCCGGTCCGGGGCGGGCGGGACGACCTGCGCCACGTAGGCCGCCGCCCGGAGCACGGGACGGGAGGACTCCGGGCCGACCAGCTCCGCCGCCCAGGGCCTCGGCTCGGGCAGCGCCCACTCCCGCAGGAGCACCAGGTCGGCGGTGGTCTCCTGCACGGACTCCGCCCCTGCGCCGAGGAGCGCCTCGAGCGCGTGGGCCTGCGGGGCGGCCTCGGGCGCGGGCGGACGGCGGGCGCGGACGTTCCACCACGGCAGGAGCGGAGCGGCCTCGGAGGCCGTCACCGCCTGCAGCGCCCCGCCCGACTCCAGCAGCAGGTCCACTCCCTCCAGCGCCTCGTACCCCTGACCGCTCCGGGGCAGGAACTGCACCACCCGCCGGGCCCGGCCCGCCTCCCGCACGCAGAGCACTGCGAGGGGGACCCGGAGGCACTCCTTCAGCCGCTCGGCCAGCTTCTCGGGCGAGTTCGCCGCTGCCTCGGGCGAGAACCAGCGCGCCGGCCGCCACTCGTCCGCCATGGCCACGAGCTCGTCGGTGAGCACGCGGAAGACGTCGAACAGGGAGGACAGCCGCTCGGCCTCGGCGACCACCAGCGACACCAGCCCGCGGAACCGGACTCGCACCTCGTCCAGCCGCTCGGGGCGAACCACGGTCTCGATCCCGTCGAAGGTGAGCGCGGCGATGTCCTGCGGCCTGAGCGCCCGGAGGCAGCTCCGGATGCTCACGTAGCTCGTGCCCTCGACGAGCATGGGGCGCCCCCGGCCGGACAGGCCCCGCTCCACGCGCGCCAGGTGGACCGGCAGGGCGCGGCGGAGCTTCCGTCGCCGCTCGGACCACTCGATGGAGGGGCTGCTCCGTCCCGGCTGCGGCAGCTCGCCGTTCCCGGCCCGGAAGAGCGACACGACGATGTGCGAGAGCGGGCCTCCCACCGAGGTGGTGAAGGCCAGCGCGCCCGGGAGCGGCCCCGGGTCCGAGGGCATCGGACGCAGGTGCCGGCGGTCCCCGCTGAAGACGTGCTGGGTCTTGTTCACCTGGACCAGCCCCGAGGCCCCCAGCGCATGTCCGAAGGTGAGGAGCCCCCCGTAGGGATTGCTCCACCCGTCGCGCATCCGTTCGACCGCGCGATGCCAGTCGAGGCCCATCCCGAGGAGGAACGCCATCTCGATGCTGGGGAAGGCGTCGTGCACCACAGCGAAGGCAGCTCCGGGGAAGGTGGCCGGGCGGACGGCCGCGTCGTCGGCCGTGGAGGCGAAGGCCTCGCGGATGGCGGTGGCGAAGAGCAGCGGCGACTGCCGCTCGAGGAAGCTGGGATTGCTGCTCCCCTCGCCCACGCCGATCACCTCCACCACCGGCGAGCTCGCGTGGCGGGGCGAGCGGGCAGCGAGGACCTGCGCGACGAGCTCCTCGTCCGAGGTGACCAGGGTGGCCGCGGCGCCGCAGCAGGGGGCGGCGATGTCGTCGCCGTCGAAGTACGGCGTTCGCCGCGTGCTGCGCCGCGGGAGCCGGCCGGAGAGCATGGCCGCCGGGTAGGAGCCTGCCGCCTGGAACTTGCGGACCGAGATGGTGGAGAGCGCGGCCTCCACCGCCTGGCGGGAGATGCCCAGGTTCCGGCGGATGCAGTCCATGAGGAGGTCGCCGACCACGAGCATGTCCAGCCCGCGGGCCTGGTCGAGGTCTCCGAGCACGGTGCGGATCTGGTACTGCGAGGCGTACCCGGAGGGGATGATCTGACCCGCGACGACGAGCACCGTCGCCCCCCGCTCGGCGGATCGGGCCGCGCGCACCGCCTGGGCGAAGGCCCACGCGCCGCTGTCCGACGTCCCGGCGAGGAACTGGCACCGGGCGCGGCGCGACAGCTGCAGCGTGGCCTGGAGCGTCTGCGGAACGAGGCCGACGTTCATCCGCTCGTTGGGGTCGAGCCCGGGCATGGCGGTGACGAACAGGTCGGTGACGCGGTCGCAGGTGGCCCGGTAGCTCGGATCCCCGAGGAGCGCGTGGAGGCTCGAGAGCGCGCGGTGCCCTGCCGACGCCAGGAGGTCGGTCAGGGTCAGTGGCTCGGACAGCCCGTAGTCCCGCTCCCAGTCCGCGGGGCGGGCGCGTCCGTCGTCGCTGCGGTTGGGGTAGCGGAAGAAGAGGCGGGCCAGCTCGGCCGCCTCCGGCTCGGGCGCCGGCTCGGAGAGGAACTCGGGGGAGCGCCGCTCCGAGGTCAGGAACCGGGGGCTGCTCCCGTACTCCCCTGCCACGACGTAGACCCGCCGGCGCACGCAGACAGCAGAGCACGGGCCCCTGTCCCCGTCATGGAGCGGTGTTCGCCACTCGCCACACCGTCCCGCCGGCGTCCTCGGTCACGAGGAGGGCCCCGTCGTGGGCCACCGCGACTCCCACCGGGCGCCCCCAGACGCTCCGGCCATCGACGACGAAGCCCACGAGAAAGTCCTCGTACTCGCCAGTGGGGACACCATCGCGCGTCGGGATGCGGATGACCTTGTAGCCGGTGCGCCGCTCGCGGTTCCACGAGCCGTGCTCCGCGGCGAACCCGTCGGTCCCGCGGAAGGTCATCCCCAGCGAGGCCGAGTGCGCCTGGAGCAGCACGTCCGGGACGGTGGCCTTTCCGGCGAGGTCGGGCCGCTGTCCCTTCAGACGCGGCTCCTCCACGTTCCCCAGCCAGTACCAGGGCCAGCCGTAGGTGGCGCCCTCCCGGACGCGGGTGACGTAGTCCGGGACGAGGTCGTCGCCCAGGCCGTCGCGCTCGTTGGTGGAGCACCAGAGATCTCCGGTGGCCGGCTGGACGGCCATGCCCACACAGTTGCGCAGGCCGGTGGCGAAGATGCGGCCCTCGCCGCCTCCGGGTTCGAACACGAGGACGTCGGCCCGGCGCTCCTCGAAGCTCCAGGTCGCGCCCAGGCCGCGAGAAGCTTCCCAGGCGCGCACCTCCTCGGGGCTCTTCGTGCCCATCCACTCCCCGGCGTTGGACTGGCTCCCCACCGAGACGAACATCCGCTTCCCGTCGAGCGAGAAGACGACGTCGCGGGTGGTGTGCCCGCCGCTGGTGGGCGCGAGCTGGCGGACCACCACCTCGGGGCGACCGCGGGCGGTGGTGTCCCCGTCGCGGTAGGGAAAGCGGATCACCCGGTTGTTCTCGGCGACGTAGAGCCACTGCGGGGAGCCGCCAGGCGGGTGGAAGGCCATGCCGAACGGGCCGTCGAGGCCGTCGGCGAACGTCCAGCGCTGCTCGGCACGGGTGGCTCCGTCCCTCGCCCGCAGCACGCGGATGCGGCCGTGGGCGGTCTCGGCGATGAAGACGTCGCCGCCGGGTGCGACGCGCATCTGGCGGGGCGCCTCGAGGCCCTCGGCGAAGAGGTCGACGCGCCAGCCGTCGGGGACGCGGAGGCGCGCATCCGCCGGCCGGGGGACGATGCGCGGGCTGTTGTGCGCCGAGCTGGTGGCGAACGGCGGGGGAAGGTCCTCGACGCGGACGAGGCGCCGCACGCCGGGCGCGTCGGAGCGCCAGTCCCCGAACGCCGCCGCGCCGGTGAGGACGGCGCCGGTGAGGACGGCGCCGGTGCCTCCGTCCGGGACGCTCGTCGGGCGTCCGGTGCCCGTGCCGGCGTCTGGTCCGGAGGCAATGACGGGGTGAGCCGCCTGGGCCTTCAGGGTGGCGAGGTAGGCGACGAGGTCGGCCCGCTCTCCGGCGTTCGGCGTCTGCACCACCATCGTCGTTCCCGGAACGACCTTGCCCGGAGCGGCGAGGTACTTCTCGAGCAGGCCGGGTGTCCAGGTCCGGCCCCAGCGCCCGAACGCGGCGGAGTACCCGAAGTCGGTGCACCCCGCCTTGCGGCCGACGACGCCGCGGAGGTTCGGACCCTGGGCGCCGCCCCCGCCGGGGTCGACGGTGTGACAGAGCGCGCAGCGGGTCCGGAACAGGGCCTCGCCGCGGGAGGCGCTCGGCGTCGCGGCAGCAGCGACCCACGGAAGGAGCGACAGGAGCAGGACCGATCGAGTCAGGGCCATGACGGGGGTGACGGCTGCACACTACCGGGCGCGCGCAGCAGGGGGGACCCACCTGCATGCGAAGTGTCGAAGGCCGTCCGGACGCGCTGCGCTCAGCCGGCCGCGACGAGCCCGATCAGTCCTGCGACGAGCATCGGCGGCACGAGCCAGATCGACACCTTCACCACCTCCACCGGCGGCAGGTCGGCCCCCCGGCGCGCGGCCGCGGAGAGCACCAACAGCGTCGCGAGCGTCCCGTGCGGCGTGAGGCAGCTCCCGATGTTCGCCCCCAGCAGCGAGGCGTGCATCCAGGCGTCCGGCGCGTGCAGCGTCCGCAGAAGCGAGCGGACCAGCAGCGTCGCGGGGAGGTTGTTGAGCGCGCTCGAGGAAAGGCTCGCCACGCCGGTCATCGCCGCGAGCCCCGCCCACGCCGGCCGCGGCTCGGCCAGCCACCGCACCAGCGGGCGGTCCAGCCCGAGGTTCTCCACCGCCTGCACCAGCGCGAACAGGCCGAGGACGAAGGGGAACACTCCGAGCGACAGGTGCTGGATGCCGCCCCGCCCGAGCCGCTGGCGAAGCAGGCCCACCGCCCCCAGCAGCACCACGCCGCCGGAGGTCGTCACCCAGATCGGGATGCCCAGGGACGGGCCGGCGAAGTAGCCGAGCAGGAGCAGCGCCAGCACCCCGCAGGCAGCGAGGAAGAACGGCCGGTCCACGATGACCGCCGACGGCGCCGGGAGCCGCGACCGGTCGAGGCGTGCGCCCAGCTCGTGCCGGCAGCCCAGGCGAAGTCCCACCCAGAGCACGAGCAGGGTCAGGACCTGGGGAAGCCACATCGCCGCGGCGAACGTCGCCGCCGGCACGTGGGCGGCGAGCAGGAGGTTGGTCAGGTTGCTCACCGGGAGCAGCAGCGAGGCGACGTTGGAGACGAAGACGCAGACCAGGATGTACGGGCGAGGCGGCACCTCGAGCCGCTGCACCGCCGCCACCACCAGCGGCGTGAGGATGACCGCCGTGGTGTCGAGCGAGAGCACGATGGTGATCAGCGTCCCGAGCACCAGGATGCTGGTCAGGAGGCCGGCGCCGCTGCGCGCGGAACGCGCCGCCAGCACCGCCGCCCACTCGAAGAAGCCGCTGGTCTCGAGCAGCGCGGAGAGGAGGAGCAGCGCCAGGAGGAAGAGCAGCGCCTCGCGGGCCACCAGCACCAGCGCCCAGACCTCGCCGGGGTGCACCAGCCCCGCGGTCAGCGCGATGGCCGCTGCGCCGCAGGTCCACCAGCCGGCGGCGATTCCCCGGGGACGGAGGACGACCGCGACCAGGGTCGAGAGGAAGAGGACGAGGGTCAGGACGGTCCGCACGGTGGCAACGGGCCGGCGACCCTAGCCTCGACCGGTCCCTCGCGGTATGAGCGCTCTCCACCTTCGATGCGACGCCCCGTCTCCCGCCCCAGCCGCGCGCGCTCCCGCCCCTCGGCGTCCCGGAGGCGCCTGGCGCAGCGGGCCGACGCGCTGGCCTACGCCCGTGGAGTGCTCGACGCCGAGGCCGCGGCGATCCTCGGGGCGAAGGGCCGCCTCGGGCCGAGCTTCATCCGGGCGCTCGAGCTGATGCGTGCCTGCGAGGGGCACATCATCGTCACCGGGCTGGGCAAGCCGGGGTTCATCGCCCAGAAGCTCTCCGCGACGCTGGCGTCGACCGGCGTTCCATCGCTCTACCTGCACCCCTCGGAGGCGCTCCACGGCGACCTCGGTCGGGTCAGCCGGGGCGACGTCACGCTCGCCCTCTCCAACAGCGGTTCCACCGAGGAGCTGGTCCGGCTGTTGCCGTCGCTCCGCAGGCTGGGCGCCCAGGTCATCGCCATCACCGGTGACGGGGACTCGCCGCTGGCCCGGGGCGCCGACGTCGTCCTGGACGTGGGGGCCATCCCCGAGGCCTGTCCGCTGGGGCTGGTGCCCACCGCGAGCTCGGCCGCGCTGCACGCCGTCTCCGACGCGCTGGCCATGACGCTGCTCAAGACGCGGCAGTTCAGCAGCGAGGAGTACGCGGCGCTGCACCCTGGCGGTAAGCTGGGCCGGAGCGTGATGCGGGTGCTCGAGGTGATGCGGGCCGGTCAGGCGAACCCGGTGGTGCGGGCCGACGCGCCGCTGCACGAGGCGGTGGTGGTGATGACCAACACCCCGGGCCGCCCGGGGGCGACCAACGTCATCGACGCCGCGGGCCGGCTGGTGGGCATCTTCACCGATGGAGACCTCCGGCGGATGGTCGAGCGGGGAAAGACCGACTTCGATCTGCCGGTCTCGGCGGTGATGGGCCACCACCCTCGCTGCGTCTCTCCCGAGGATCTGGCGCTCACCGCCGCAGCGCTGATGCGCGAGGCGCACGTGGACCAGCTCCCGGTGGTGAACGCCGACGGCCACCCGGTGGGGCTGATCGACGTCCAGGATCTGCTCGCCGCCCGGCTGATCTAGCGCCTCGGCCGGGCGACCACCGTCGCGCTGGCGAACGCCTCGCCGCAGCCCAGGTCCAGGGTTCGAACCGCGTCGGGGTCTCCCCCGCCGACGACCAGGGCGCGCTGTCCCGCCTTCAGCACCGTCTCCGGCGGGAGCGCGCTCCGGCAGAACACCGCCAGGAAGCGCACCATCCCGGGCGGGCCCTCGACGACCGGCCGGTCGTGGAGCACCGTGGGGCCGCCGGGCCGGATCCGCTCGATGGCTCCCGTCGCGGGGGTGGAGGGACTCACCAGCAGCACCCGGCGCGGACGCAGGGCGAGCACGACCACCGAGGCCTCCTTCTCCGAGCTGACCCCGAACGCCACCCTGGCCCCCTCCGGCAGGGGGCCACGGTCGGCCACGGGCTCCAGGCGCCCCTCCTCTCCCACCTCGTAGACGCCGAGCCCACCTCGCCCGGTCGTGGGGTGGAGCCTCCAGGGGATCACCCACAGCGCGGCGTAGAGCGCGAGCGCACCGGCGAGGGCGATCAGCGGCCCGCGGAGCGCATGGCGGCGTGGATCCGGGGGATGCGGTGTGTCGACGAACGCGAGCACGGGAAAGTTCCTCGCTCCCTGCTTGCACCGGAGGCACCCCGGCCGCAAGGCCTGGATGCTCGAAACGCCAGGGCACTGTGCCTGCAGAGCACCCCCGGGACACGTTAGTCTCGGATCTGGATTCTCGCTTGGATCTCGCCGTCGCCCGACCCGCGCGCGCGAGCCAGGACCGGCTGTCCTCGCTCCGCGCCTTCCGTCATCCGAACTTCGTCCGCTTCTGGCTGGGGGCCTTCGTCTCCAACGTCGGGACGTGGATGGAAACCATCGGCGTGGGGGTCTACGTCACCCAGTCCACCGGGCGCGCCGGGTGGACCGGGACGGTGGCCGCGCTGATGTACCTCCCCACCCTGGTCCTCGGTCCGCTCGCGGGTGCGCTGGCCGATCGCATCGACCGGCGGCGGCTCCTGTCGGTGCTGACCACCGCACAGACGCTCCTCGCCACGGCGCTCGCGGTGCTGGCCCTGACCGGACGCCTCTCGGTGCCGACGGTGGCGGTGCTCGCCTTCCTCGCCGGCTGCGTGAATGCCCTGGTCTCGCCGGTCTACTCGTCGCTCCTGGCGGAGCTCGTCCCCGCCGAGGATCTGCTGTCGGCGCTGAGCCTGAGCTCGGCGCAGTACAACCTCGGACGGATCATCGGCCCCTCGCTCGCGGCGCTGGCGATGGCGGCCGGGGGACTCTCGCTGGCGTTCTTCTGCAATGCGGCGAGCTTCCTCGCGGTGCTGGTCTCGCTGATGCTCGTGCGCCTGCCGCCGCGGGTCGAGCACTCCGGGGGCGGCGACCTCTGGGCGGAGATCGTCACCGGGTTCCGGGTGGCGCGCGAGGACGCCGGCATCCGCACCGCGCTCGTCCTCACCTGCCTCATCTCGGTGCTGGTCGCGCCGTTCATCGCCCTCATCCCGGTCTACGCCATCACCGTCTTCGGCCACGGGGCGGCAGGGACCTCGCTGCTCGCCACGGCCCAGGGCGTCGGGGCCATCGGCGCAGCGATCCTCACCGGCACGCTCGCCGATCGCTGGGGACGCCGGCGGCTGGTGAGCCGGATGACCTTCACCCTCGGCGTGGTGGCCGCGGCCTACTGGCTCGTCCCGCGCTTCTGGATGGCGGTGGTGCTGGTCGCGGCGCTGGGCGGCGCCTACCTGTCCACGCTCACCGGCGTGAACGCCACCTGCATGAGCCGGGTCTCGCGGCTGCTGCAGGCACGGGTCAGCAGCCTCTACACCATGGTGCTCGGCGTGGGGTATGCGGTCGGGCTCCTCTCGCTCTCCTGGATCGGCGACCGCGTGGGGCTCCGCCTCACGATGGCCACCACCGCCGCGCTGCTCACCCTGTCGGTGCTCTGGATGCGGCGGCGGGGGCAGCTCCGGCTCCTCGACGGGCCGGCGCAGTTCCTCGGACGCGAGGAGCTGACCTTCACCGTGCCGACCCTGGCCGGGGCAGCGACGGTCAAGGAGGTGCCGGTCGCGGGCTCGCGCTAGGGACCGCCGAGCTTCTTCTGCACGCCGGAGCGCGAGGCGTAGTCCGGGGCGCTCGTCTGGAGCTTGGTCCACAGTGCGCGCGCGCTCTCCCGATTGCCCGCCTTCGAGAGCCGATCGCCGAGCGCATCGACCGAGGCCGGATCCGAGGAGACCGCCACCTGCCACACCCGGTCGGCCATCGGCTGGCGCTGAAGCCCGACCAGCGCCCAGGCCATGCCGGCGCGCAGGCGCGCGTTGTTGGGCTGGAAGGGCATCACCTGGCGATAGTCGTCCAGGGCGTCCTGATACTTGTTGGCCACCAGCTTCGCCTCTCCGTCGTCGATGAGCCGGGCGAAGTTGGCCTCCATCTCGGGAGTGACCTGGGTCTTCTGGAAGGCCTCCATCGTCTCCTTGCTGATCTGCGGGGGCGCGCCGGGGCCGTCGGCGGGAGGTCCGGACGGAGGCGCGGCGGCCATCGGCGGGCCGCCCATCGGTGCCCCGGATGGGGCTGCGGAAGCGACGGCGGGCTTCGCCTCGGCGCGGATCTTCTGCTGCTGGCGGGCATACTTCGTGGCCCCTCCGGCGGCGATGACCTGGTCGATCCGCGCGGCCAGCGCCTTGGCCGAGGCGGCCTGCGGAGAGCTCGGCGCGATCTCCGCCGCGCTCTGGAGCTCCTTGCGGGCGGTCTTCAGGGCGCCGAGGTCGTCGCCCTTCACGTCGAAGGTGACCGCGCCGTGGCCGTAGAGCGCCTCGGCGTTCTGGGGCGCGACTTGAAGCACGCGCCCGTAGGCCGCCAGCGCTCCGTCCGTGTCCCCCAGGAGGGCCAGGGCGTTGCCGAGCAGGGCGGTGCCGTCGAGGACCGGGCCCAGCGCCTCGCGCGCGCACGCCGCCGCGGGCCCAGGCTGCTTCTGGGCGGCGAGGCTCTTCGCCTTCTCCACGATCTTGTCCACCGCCATGTCGCTCGAGAGCCGGCACCCGGCGGAGGCGGGGTCCGGGAGGGCACCCTTCACCTGCTTCCGCTGCGCGAGGAAGAGGGCCCGCACCGGCTCGGCGGTCTTCTCCGCCTGGAGGAAGAAGTCGCGGGCGTCCGCCCACCGGGCGCGGCCGTAGTACAGCTTCCCGATGGCGGCGGCGACCTCTGCGGGCTTGGGCTTGGTCTTGAGGTCCGGCGTCGCGTCCATCCTCCGGATGAGCTCGTCCGAGGTGGGGGGCTGGGCGCCCGGAGCCACGCTGGGGTGCCCGGCCGGGAGGCTGCCGGGGCCCGCCCCGGTTCCCTCGGCCGGCGCCGCTCCGGCCGGCGGAATCGCCGGGTGGCCCGGCGGGAGGACCGTGGCCCCCGGGTCGGGCCCGTCGCGCAGCGGCGGATGGTTCGGCGGAAGCGTCTGATCACCGCCGGGTGGCAACGGCTTCGCGGGAACGACGCCCCCGGAGACGGGCGGGTGCCCGGGGGGAAGCGGCTGCCCCTGCGCGAGCACGATCAGCAGGAGCCAGGGGAACGTCGTCATCGAGGTCTCCACACGGCGGCTTCGAGGCGCCGCACCGGCTGATCTCGCACGCCGGACAGCAGCTCGGCGACCGTTTTCTGGAGGAGGGGGTGGCGAGCCTCGGGGTCCAGCTCGGCGAGGGGCTCGAGGGCGAAGCGCCGGCGAGGGAGCTCCGGATGCGGGATGTGCAGCCCGGGGGTGTCCACCACCCGCTCTCCCCAGAGGAGGATGTCGAGGTCGAGGAGCCGAGGCCCCCACCGCTCGGCGCGCACGCGGCCGTGCGACCGCTCGACGTCCAGCAGGGCTGCCAGCAAGGATTCGGGGGTGCGGCGGGTGGAGAGGCCCACGACGGCGTTCCGGAACTCGGGCTGGGCGGGGCCGACCGGGGCGGTTGCCCAGAGCGACGAGCGACGGAGCACCGTGACGCCCTCGAGCCGGTCGAGCGCGTCGGCGGCGGAGACGAGGGTGCGCTCCGGGTCGCCGAGGTTCGCGCCCAGACCGACGTAGACCGGCCCGTCGCTCCGGACCGGCGCGTTCACAGCCCGAGCACGTCCCGCATCCCGTACTGGCCCGGCGGCTGTCCGCGGACCCAGAGCGCGGCGCGGAGCGCGCCCTTGGCGAACTGGTCGCGGCTCGTCGCCCGGTGGCTCAGCTCGATGCGCTCGCCGGGGGCGAGGAAGAAGAGGGTGTGCTCTCCGACGACGTCGCCGCCCCGGAGCGTCTGCACGCCGATCTCCCCCGCGGGCCGCTCGCCGACGGGGCCAGCGCGGGCGAGGCGCAGCACGGAGGCGTCCTGGCCGCGCGCCTTGGCGACCACCTCGGCGATGCGGAGCGCGGTGCCGCTGGGTGCGTCCTTCTTGAGGCGGTGGTGCAGCTCGAGCACCTCCGCGTCCCAGCCGGTGCCGAGCACGCGGCCGAGCAGCGCGGCGGCCTCGAGCATGACATGCACGCCGACCGACATGTTCGGCGAGAGGACGACGGGAATGCGGGCGGCGGCGCGATCGAGGCGTTCCCGCTGGGCGACGGTGAAGCCGGTGGTGCCGGTGACGAAGGGCACGTTCTGGCGAACGCAGGCCTCGGCGAAGTCGGTCGCCGAGTCGGGGGTGGTGAAGTCGACGGCGACGTCGGGGCGCACCTCGAGCAGCCCGGCGGCGAAGTCGTCGCGGAGTGGCAGGTGCAGCGCGGAGGTGCCGGAGAGGGTGCCGATGTCCCGGCCGCGGGAGGGACTGCCCGGGCGGGCGATGGCGCCGACGACCTTCACCCCCGGCTCCTCGGCCGCGGCACGGACGACGGCCGAGCCCATGCGGCCCGGGACGCCGGCGACGAGGAGGGTGACGGCTGCCACGCCCGATCGATGTACCACGGGGCGCGGCCGGGGCGCGCGAGAGGGCCCGCGGGTGTGCGCCCCGGTGGGGACGGGATCAGCCAGGGACGGGAGCGGACACCGGCGGTGGCGCCTCGACCGGGCGGCCGGTACGCGCGGCACCCACCGCGGCCACCGTGACCAGGCCGATGCCGAGCGCCTGCCCCCAGCCCGGGATCTGCCCGAGCATCACCGCGCCGACCAGGAGCGCGGCGGCCGGCTCGACGCTCATCAGCGTCCCGAACGTCCCGGCGTCCAGGCGGCGCAGCGCGAGCAGCTCCAGGGTGTAGGGCACGACCGGGAGAAGGAGCGCGAGGCCGGCGCAGGCGAGGACCACGAACGGGGTGACGTGCCCCAGGGCCTGCACGAGACCGAACGGCGTGGAGGCGACCGCGGCGGCGGGCATGGAGATGGCGAGCCCCGCGACGCCGTGGAACCGCTGGCCGATGCGCTGGGTGAGGAGGATGTAGAGCGCCCAGCAGGCCCCCGCGGCGAGGGCGAGGCCGATGCCGGGCGCGTCGGTGAGACCGGACCAGGGCTGGGTCACCAGCAGGACGCCGGCGAACGCCAGCGGTGGCCAGAGCAACCCCCAGCGGCCGCTCCGCCGGAGGACTGCGACGCCCAGCGGGCCGAGGAACTCGATGGCGACCGCGGTGGCGAGGGGAATCCGGGCGATGGCCTCGAAGAAGGTGACGGTCATCCCGGCGCTGACGCCTCCGAGGAGGAGTGCCGCGCCGAGGTCCCGGCGGTGGAAGGCGGAGAGCCGGGGACGGGCGATGGCGAGGAAGATGGCGCCGGCCCAGCAGAGGCGGAGCCAGGCAGTGCCCGCCGGACCGATGAGGGCGAAGACCGGCGTGGACGCAGCGGCGCCGATCTGCACGATGAAGATCGAGCAGAGAGCGAAGACCACTCCGGTCGCACGGCGGCCCTGGATCATCCTGGCGATCTAGCCCAGCGGCCGGGCCGGCGCGGGTACAGAGCGCGTCGAATCCCGGAGGTGTGATCAGCCGAGGAGCCCGAGGCGCTTCAGCTCCGCCCCGAGCGCCGTCCGGTGCGGCTCTCCCAGGGGCACGAGCGGGAGCCGGATGTCGGGCCCGAACATCCCCAGGAGATGGAGCGCCCACTTCACCGGGATCGGGTTCGGCTCGACGAAGAGCAGCCGGTGCAGCGGGTTGAGCCGCACCTGCAGCTCGAGCGCCCGATCCCGCTCGCCGCGCCGCGACGCCTCGACCAGGTCGGCCATCAGCCGCGGGGCGACGTTCGAGGAGACGGAGATGACGCCCTCGCCGCCGCAGGCGACGAACGGCACCACCGTGAAGTCGTCGCCGGAGAGCAGGGTCAGCCGGGGGCCGCACTTCTCGCGCAGCTCCACCGCGCGGATCATGCTCGCCGTCGCCTCCTTGATGGCGACGATCTCCGGCAGCTCGCAGAGCCGCTGCATCGTCTCGGGCACGATGTCCCCGCCGGTGCGGCCCGGCACGTTGTAGACGACGATGGGGAAGCGGGGGTGTGCCCGGGCGCAGGCGCGGTAGTGCTCCAGCAGCCCGGCCTGGTTGGGCTTGTTGTAGTAGGGCGTCACGACGAGGGCGGCATCGGCCCCGGCCTCCCGCACCCGGCCCATCGCCTCGATGGTCTCGGAGGTGCTGTTGCTGCCCGCGCCCGCGACCACCGGGACGCGTCCCTTCGCCTCCTCGACGGCGACCCGCACCGCCCGGAGCCGCTCCGCCGGGCTCATCGTCACGGCCTCGCCGGTCGTCCCGCACGGCACGAGCCCTGCCGTCCCGCCCGCGAGCTGCTGGCGAACCAGCGCCCGGTACGCATCCTCGTCGAGCCCTCCGCCCCGGAAGGGGGTGGCGAGCGCGGTCATCGAGCCCTGGAGCTTCATGTCGCGGGCACCCTACC
Source organism: Myxococcaceae bacterium (assembly GCA_035501615.1). Classification (GTDB taxonomy): domain Bacteria; phylum Myxococcota; class Myxococcia; order Myxococcales; family Myxococcaceae; genus RPRB01. Next base: position 21,891 of record DATJVY010000014.1, on the reverse strand, counting down.
GTCCGCGCGCCTCGCCGCGCCAGAGGTCCTCGACGGACTCCCTGCGGCGAACCAGCCGCATCCGGCGGCCGGAGACCAGCACCTCGGCCGGCCGGGGCCGCCCGTTGTAGGTGCTGGCCATGCTCATCCCGTAGGCGCCGGCCCCCCGGATGGCGAGCAGCGCCCCGGGGCCGGGCAGGACGAGACGGCGGTCGCGCCCGAGAACGTCGGTCGACTCGCAGACCGGGCCGACCACGTCCACCCGCTGCGCCCTGCCCCGCCCGGCGCGGACGGGGACGATGGCGTGCTCGGCGCCGTAGAGCGCAGGACGGAGGAGGTCGTTCATCCCCGCGTCCACCACCACCAGCGTCCGCCCCCCGGCCCGCTTCCGGTACAGCACCCGGGTGAGCAGCACGCCCGCGTTTCCCACCAGCACCCGTCCGGGCTCGATCAGCACCGTGGCCCCGGTGTCCCGGGTGGCGTCGCGAACGGTGGCGGCCCAGCGGTCCGGCGAGGGCGGGTCCTCGTCCTGGTAGCGGATGCCGAGCCCGCCGCCGACGTCGAGCCACTCCAGCGGCTGACCCTCGGCCCGGAGCGCGCGGTACAGACTCGCCACCTGCCGGAGCGCGGCCGCAAGCGGGCCCAGCCGGGTGAGCTGGCTCCCGATGTGACAGTCCACGCCGCGAGCACGCACGCCCCGCATCCGCCGGGCGCGGGCGTAGAGGGCACGGGCCTCGGCGAACGGGACGCCGAACTTCGAGGCGGAGTGCCCGGTGGAGATGTGCCGGTGCGTGCCCGCGTGCACCCCGGGGTTCACCCGGATGGCGAACGGCGCCCGGCGGCGCAGGCGGCGGCCCACCCGGTCCAGCGCCTCCAGCTCCTCGGCGCTCTCCACGTTGAACATCCCGATGCCCGCCCGGAGCGCGAAGGCCATCTCGGCCTCGGTCTTCCCCACCCCGGCGAAGACGGTCCGCCCGGGGTCCCCGCCGGCCTCCAGCACCCGGGCGAGCTCGCCCCCGGACACGACGTCGAAGCCCGAGCCCCAGCGCGCGAGCGCGGAGAGCAGCGCCAGGTTCCCGCTGGCCTTCACCGAGTAACAGACGATGTGCGGCGCACCGGCGAACGCCTCGTCCACCACCCGGAAGTGCCGGCGGAGCGTGGCCTCGGAGTAGACGTAGGTCGGCGTCCCCACCCGGTCCGCGACGCGCTCCAGCGAGACCTCCTCGACGTGGAGCACTCCCTTGCGTGGCTGGAAGTGGTCCATCCCGAGCTCCCTAGAGCCCGGCGTCCGGAGCCTCGACGTCGGCCGGCGCGGGAAACGGAGGCCGCCCCGCGGGCGCGTGCCCGGGCGTGTCGGTGGCCGGTGGAGGCGGACTGGCCGACGCGGGCGCCGGGGAGCGGAGGTTGTTCGGCCGTACCCCGCACGCGGCGACGACCACCACCAGGGAGACGAGGGCCGCGGCCCTAGAAGCGAATCCCGAGCTGCGCACGGAGCGCCTGCGCCACCGAGGGGCCGACGGGGAGGGCGACGTAGTTGTACTGGAGCGCGCTGAAGGGGAAGAGCACTCCGTAGGAGAGCTGGGCGTAGAAGCCGTCGTCGGTCTGGTAGCGCACGCCAGCGTCCACCTCGATGCCGAGCTGGGTGCTGTCACCCGAGGGGGTGCTCGTGGGCTTCAGCGCCTTCGAGTAGATGACCGCCCCGAAGACGCTCAGCGAGTCGTTGAAGTTGTAGGAGACACCCGGCCTCACGTAGAGCGCGTCGGTGATGCCGCCGATGATCTCCCGCCAGAGGATGAGGTCGATCCGGTAGTCCTGGTTGAAACGGAAGTTGCGGATGTCCGTATCGTCGCAGTTCTGCGAGGAACCGAAGGTGCACGGGCGCCGTCCGTACTGGGCGCCGTCGTAGTCGCCCCACTGGGCACCGGCGTAGACGTTGCTCTGCTGCGCGCTCCGGCGGTTGGGCTTGTTGCCGAAGCCGGGCGCCGAGTCTCCGCTCGCTGCGCCCACCTCGAGGCCGATCTTGAGCGCGCCGTCGAGGAGGCGCCACTCGGTCTGCAGCGCCCCGCCGTACTGGGCGATGGTCAGCCGCTGGAAGAATGCGCCCGGGCCGGTGCAGTTGTAGACCGGCGAGCTGTTCACGGGGAGGCAGGCGTCCGCCTTGCCCAGGTACGCCGCGGCCTCCAGCTCGATGCGGAAAGCCTTCCGCTCGAACTTGATCCAGATGTCGGGGATGAAGAGGTACGCGTCGCGGGCCACGCGGTTGAAGTCCGGCGAGGGAACCCGGTAGGGGTCCTGCTCGGAGAAGCTCGTCGCGTTCCAGTTCGCGTTGTAATCGTAGCGCTGGCTCCGGTACTGGAAGAAGAGCCCGTAGTTGAAGACGGTGCCGCCAGCGTCGAGCTTCACCCGCGCCTTCTGCTCGGTGTCCTTGCGCGCGAGGATGATTCCGAAGGTGTGCGCGTCGTCGTTGTTGGTCACGTCGTAAGGCTGCCCCTGCGTGTTGACGTGCCCGCCGACCAGGCCCTCGAGGTCGAAGTCGAGGGTCGGGACGATGAAGAATCCCGGCAGCGGCTCGGCCACGAACTGGAAGCGGTCCACGGTGTTGCCGTAGTCGCAGTCGAGGCAGTTGCCGTCGTGGTGCACGATGCCGAGGCCGTAGTGGTCGCCCATGCGGCCGAACTTGAGCAATCCGATCGGGGTGGCCACCTCGCCCCAGACGCGCTTCACGGCCAGGTTGCTCTGGGTCGAGTTCACGCCCGGAACGGGTGGAACCTGGGTGGGGTTGAGGATGCCGATGTCCACCCGGTCTTGGCGGACGTAGGCGTACAGAGGCGTACTCCCGAACACGACGTTGTCGAGCGCGTCGATCTGGGCTCGGATCCGGACCTCCTCGGAGACGTTGAGGGTGGGGTCCAGTCGGAACCGCATGTTGGTGCTGGCCACGCTGTGGCCGCCCGTGGGAGGCGGGGAGTTTCCGTCCGGGCGGGGGAAGAGCCAGTAGCCGGTCCCCATCGCGTCGGGCGGCTGGTTGAGGTCGAGCTGGTGGAGCAGGTCCGGACGCACGCGGAAGTAGCCGTGCAGCTCGAGGAGGTCGAGCTTCCGGTGGGCGGTGGCCTCGGTCTCCCACGTCCCGCCCGCGGTGGTCGCGGCGACGGTCGCGGCCTGGGCCCGCATCTCCTCGCGCAGCTCCTTCTTGGCGGCCTCGACGCGGGCGTCGATCTCCTTCTGGATGTCGGCGTCGCTCTTGAGGCGCGGCTCGGTCGCCGGGGCGCCGGTCGGTGGCGTCTGGAGAGCCGTCTGTGCGAGTGCGGTGGCGGAGGCGAGGAGCGCCGCCAGGGCAGTGACCTTCACTGTGATTCTCCGGAGGGGTAGGACGAAGGGCGCGGCATGAAGACACCCACGCGCATCCGTGTCAATGAGGTCTGCTCCGCTTCGCGCCCCGGCCCTCGTACTTGCGCTAGCATCCTTGCAACATGAATCGGTGCGTGCGGATTCCCCTGCTGTCCCTCGGCGCGGCGGTGGCGCTGGTCCTCGGCGCGTGCGGCGACAGCGTCAGCCAGTTCGGTGAGGCCTGCTCGGTGTACGCGGTGACCAACGACTGCGCCTCGCCCGACCTCTGCTTCTGCCAGGTCAACCAGAACTGCGTCTGCACCCACCGCTGCGAGCAAGACAAGGATTGCCCCAGCGGCACCGCCTGCCTCCCCGGCCAGAACCCGGCGACGAACACGCAAGACCTGTTCTGCTTCACGAAGGTCGCGACCCCCTGAGCGGCCCTCGCGGGCCCTCGCGCAGCTCGGTCAGCACCCCCCGCATCCCCTTCGGATGAACGAACGCCACCCGGGCGCCACCGGCCCCGGGCCGAGGCTTCTCGTCGATCAGGGGGGCTCCGGCCTTGCGCAGCGAGTCCATGGCGGACTCGATGTCCTCCACCTCGATGCAGACGTGGTGGAGACCCTCTCCGCGGCTGGCCAGGAAGCGGGCCACCCCCGAGTCCGGGGTGGTCGGGGAGATGAGCTCCACCCTTCCCATGCCGTGGCCGAAGATGGCGGTGCGGACCTGCTGCTCGGGCACCTCCTCGACGTGGGTGAGCTCGAGCCCGAGGGCGTCGCGCCACAGCCGGATGCTCTCCTCGAGGTCGCGGACCACGATGGCCACGTGGTCCAGGCCCTTCGCGTGAACGGTCATCTCCTCGCTCTCCTCGCCGGCTGGCAGTGGGGACAGAAGTCGGTTCGCCGGCCTCCCTGCCGGAGCAGCCGAATGCGCGTGCCGCAGCGCGGGCAGCGTTCGCCGGCGCGAGCGTAGACCCGGAACGGGTTCTCCGTCCCGGGCTCCTCGACGTAGGCGATCTCCTCCGAGTCCTCGGCGTCCAGGGCGTAGGCCAGTCCCCGGCGGATGGCGGTGGCGAGCCGGTTCCACTCCGGGAGCTCGAGCGTCCGGGTGGGGCGGCCGGGGTGGATCTTCGCTCGCCAGAGCGCCTCGGCGGCGTGGATGTTGCCGAGGCCGGCCAGCCGGCGCTGGTCCATCAGGGCAACCTTGATGGGGACCCGGGTGGGCCCGAGCGCGTCCCGGAGCCGCGCGCCCGAGAGCGGGGTGAGGAGCGGGTCCGGGCCCAGCTCCTGGACGGCGGGAAGGCCCCGCAGCTCCGCGGCGGCGTGCGGCTCGATGCGTCCGAAGAGGCGAGGGTCGCGGTAGTGGACGGCGGTGCCATCGGCGAGCAGGAGCCGGGCTCGGCTGTAGGGGACGGGCTCGCCCGTGGGACGGCGGACCCACTTCCCGGTCATCCCGAGATGGGAGAGGAAGCCCAGCCCGTCGTCGAGGGAGACCAGGAGCAGCTTGCCGTGGCGCTCGGCGCGGGCCAGGCGCCCGCGGAGCCCGGAGAACAGCTTCCGGCCGCCTCCCCGGAAGATGCGCGTCCGATCGGCCTCGGCTGCGGTCACCTCGGAGGCGCCGAGCCACCGTTCGAGCGTACGTCGTGCAATCTCCACCTCTGGAAGCTCGGGCATTTTTGGGTTCGCCAACCGCCCCGTCCCGGCATTAAGCCGTGGCCCAGCGAACGGAGGAGTCATCCATGGCAGACCTGGCCAAGAAGTACACCCCGAAGTCGTTTCCTCATCTCAAGGGCCTGAAGGGCATCAGCGACGGCGTGCTCGAGTCCCACTTCAAGCTGTACGAGGGCTACGTCAACCGGACCAACAAGCTGACCGAGACGCTGTTCGGCCTGGCGAAGGAAGGGCAGGCCTCGGGCGCGAACCCGGCGTACGCCGAGATGACCCGCCGTCTGGGCTTCGAGTACAACGGGATGGTCCTCCACGAGTACTACTTCGCGGGCATGAAGTCGGGCGGCTCGGGGAATCCGGGCAGCAAGCTGAAGGCCGCTGCCGAGGGGAGCTTCTCCAGCTGGGACGTCTACGTGGCCGACCTCAAGGCGGTCGCGACGATGCCGGGCGTCGGCTGGGCCATCACCTATCAGGATCCGAACACCGGCTGGCTCTCGAACCACTGGATCAGCCTGCACGAGATCAACAACGTCGCCGGCTACCGGCCGATCGTGGTGATGGACGCCTGGGAGCACGCGTTCGTGCCGGACTACAAGCCGTTCGAGCGCGCCAAGTACGTCGAGGCGTACTTCTCCAACATCGACTGGGGAACGGCCGAGAGCCGACTCAAGTAGCGGGGGAACCGCCGCGGGCCAGCCGGGCGTCCAGCCGCGCGCGGACGTCCGGCCACTCGCGGAGGAGCATCGAGTAGAAGGCCGTGTCGCGGGCCCCGCCGTCGGCGGCGGGCGACTGGGCACGGAGGATCCCGTCGAACCGGGCTCCGATGCGCTCGATGGCGTCGCGGGAGCGGACGTTGCGCGCATCCGTCTTGAGCGTGACCCGGTGGACCTCCCAGCGCTCGAAGGCATGGGCGAGCATCAGGCGCTTGGCCTCGGTGTTGATGGCGGTGCGCTGGGCGGAGGGGGAGAGCCAGGTCCAGCCGATCTCGACGGCGTGGGGCACCCCGGGCGGGCGGCCCATGTCCGAGCCGGGGAAGATGACCCAGAACTCGATGTTGCCGAAGCGCGTCGTGCCGACGACCCGGCCGGTCTGCGCGTCCAGGGTGGCGAAGGGAAGCGCCACCGTCCGCCGCTGGTCGGCGAGCGCGGTCTCGAGCCAGGCCTCCAGCTCGTGGCGGTTCCGCGGGACGGGGGTGAGGCCGAAGGTGTCGCGCGGACCCTCCAGGATGGCCTGGAGGCCGTCGAGGTGCGCAGGCCCGAGGGGCTCGAGCCTGACGTGCCGGCCCTGGAGGGTGACGGGAGCGACCGGTTCCATGCCGGGGGTTGTGGCACGGACCTGGCAGCACAGTGGGTGCCGCAGCCGGCTGGCCTCTTCATTTCGACTATTCTAGAAGAGTCGTCCAATGACGACCTCGCAGGCGCTGGCCGCGCTGGGCTCGCTGTCGCAGGGGACTCGCCTGGAGGTGTTCCGGCTCCTGGTCCAGCGAGGTCCGGGCGGCCTGTCCGCAGGGGCGATCGCCGGGGAGCTCGAGGTGCCTGCCTCGTCCCTGTCCTTCCACCTCCACCAGCTGATGCACGCGGGTCTGGTGACGCAGGAGCGCCGGAGCCGGCAGCTCATCTACGCGGCGAGCTACGAGCGGATGAACGCGCTCGTCGGGTACCTCACCGAGAACTGCTGCGCCGGGACGGGCTGCGGGGTTCCGGAGGCGGTCGGCTGCGCCCCCGCCGCGCGGAGCACCCCCCGCATCCGGGCCGGGGGGCGGAGGCGTTGATGGACCTCCCACGACGATCGGCGGTCGAGGCCTGCGGAACGGGGCTGCTCCTCGTGGCGGTGGTGGGGTCCGGGGTCATGGCCGAGCGCCTGGCCGGCGGGAACGCGGGGCTCGCTCTCCTGGCGAACTCGCTCGCCACCGGCGGGGCCCTGCTGGCCCTGATCCTCGCCCTCGGCCACCTGTCGGGCGCGCACCTCAATCCGGCGGTGACCCTCTGCGCGGCGGGCGATGGCGGGATGCCCTGGCGAGAGGTTCCGGCGTACGTCATCGCCCAGGGTCTCGGAGCGTTCCTGGGCGTCGCGCTCGCCCACGCGATGTTCGAGCTGCCGGTTCTCCAGGCCTCGACGCACTCGCGGGCAGGCGCCGCCCAGGTCCTGAGCGAGGCGCTGGCCACGTTCGGGCTCCTCGGTGTCATCCGGAGCGTCGGCCGGGCGCGGCCCGGGATGGTGGCGTTCGCCGTCGCAGCGTGGGTGACGGGCGCGTACTGGTTCACGGCCTCGACCGCGTTCGCCAACCCGGCGGTGACGCTGGCGCGGGCGGCGACCGACACCTTCACGGGCATCCGACCCGCGGACGTGCCGGGGTTCCTGCTCGGTCAAGCGCTCGGTGCGGTCGCGTCGATCGGCTTCTTCCGCTGGCTCCATCACCGCTCCGAGCGCCGCGAGTCGCAGGAGCTGCTCCCCTCTCGTCGGGCGCCGGAGAGCTCACCATGACGACGCAGGACCATCCCCTCCGGGTGCTGTTCCTCTGCACCGGGAACTCGGCGCGGAGCATCTTCGCGGAGTACTTCCTGCGCCGTCTCGGCGGCCGTCGCTTCGAGGCCCACAGCGCGGGCGCGGCCCCCTCGGGGACGGTGAATCCGATGACCCTCCAGGTGCTTCTGGAGCGGTTTCACATCGACGCCGGCGACGCGCGGAGCAAGTCGTGGGACGAGCTCCGCGACGTGCGCTTCGACTTCGTGATCACCGTCTGTGACAACGCCCGGGAGACCTGCCCGATCTGGCCGGGGCAGCCGATCGTGGCCCACTGGGGGGTGGAGGATCCCGCGGCGTTCGTGGGCTCACCGAAGGAGAAGGAGCGCCGCTTCCACGAGGTGGCCCTCACCCTCTACCGGCGTCTGCAGATCTTCACCTCCTTGCCGCTGGAGCAGCTCGACCGGCTGAAGCTCGAGACCCTCACCCGCGACATCGGGCGTGACCGCTTCCCGAAGAAGGACTCGGCCGCATGAGCACACCGACTCGACGACCGGCGATCCGGGCGGCACGGCCCGGCGACTGGAGCGCCATCGAGCGGCTCCTCACCGGACGCGGGCTTCCCCCGGACGGCGCACGGGAACACCTGGCCGCGTTCGTCGTCGCCGAGCAGGGGTCGACGCTGGTGGGCTGCGCCGGGCTCGAGCGATACGCCGAGGTGGGTCTCCTGCGCTCGGTGGCGGTGTCCGGAGATCTGGCGGCACGCGGGGTCGGCACCGGGCTGGTGAGGGCCAGCCTCGACCGCGCGCGGGACCTGGGGTTGCGAGAGGTCTTCCTGCTCACGACCACCGCCGCCGGGTTCTTCCCCCGGTTCGGCTTCCGGGCCGTCCCGAGGGCAGCGCTGCCGGAGTCCCTCGGCGCCTCCGAGGAGCTGCGGGGAGCCTGCCCCGCCTCGGCGATCGCGATGCGCCTCCGCCTGGACTCGCCGGAGGGGTGAGCCGGCCGTCGTTCCCCGGCGGTACGATCTCCGCCGATGCGTTCCCGCCGCCCGACCGAGGCTCGTCCCGCGCTGGCGGTGGTCCCGGCCCAGGGGCCGCCTCTCCTTCCGGCGGACCCCGAGCCGCTCGTCCGGACCTGCCTCAACTGCGGCGCGGTCCTGGAGGAGCGGAAGTGCAAGCTCTTCTGCCGCTGCGGGTACTACGCCTCCTGCTCCGACTTCCTCTGAAGCGACGAGCCGGCGACTTCTAGCGGCGGGCGCGTGCACGCGCGGGGGCTGCACGACGCCGGGCCCGGGTCGGTCTCGCGCGCGCCGACGGGCGAGCCGAGCTCTTGCGCGCGGCGGTGAGGCTCTGCTCCAGCGCCCGGGCGAGGTCGACCACCCGGCCCGGCTGGGGCGCCGCGGGAACCTCGAGGGTCTGGCCCCGGGCCTTCTTCCGGATCAGCGCCTCCACGCGCCCACGGTGCTCGTCCTCGAACCGGCCGGGCTCGAAGCGCCGGCTCATCGATCGGATCAGCTGCTCGGCCATCTGGAGCTCGCGACCGCCGGCGGCGGCCTTTGGAGCCTCGGGGGCGGCGAGGACCTCGTCCGCCCAGACCAGCGTGGTGAGGAGGAGCCGGCCCCCCACGCTCCGGAGCATGCAGAGGTGCTGCTTGGTGCTGAGCACGACGCGCGCGATGGCCACCTCGCCAGAGCGGGCCAGGGCCGCGGCGAGGAGCGCATAGGCCCGGGCCGACTTGCCCTCGGGCACGACGTGGTACGACTGGTCGAGCAGGAGGGGGTCTACCTCCTCCAGCTTCACGAACTCCTCGATGGCGATGGTCCGGTCGCGGTCGGGGTCGGCGGCGCGGAGCTCGTCCTGGGTCAGCGTCACGACCTGGGTCCTCGACACCGCGTAACCGCGGACGATGTGTTCCCAGGGGACATCCTGACCGTCGCGCTCGCAGACCCGCTTCTCGCGGATCCGGCCGCCGTCGGCGTCGTGGTAGAGGTGGAACTGGATGTCACGCCGGCGAATCGCGGCGTGGAGCGACACCGGAACGTTCACCAGCCCGAACCCGATCGCACCTTTCCAGTACGGACGCGCCATGGTCGTCCTAGGTTCGACCCGATTCTCCCCGGATGGAAGGGGTGGCCCGTGGGGAGTGTCTGCACCCGAGTCCTGCGGTTGCGCGCCGGGAGGCAGGGGCCACCCATGGAATCAGGAGGCGCAACGTGTTCCGTAGCCTCGTCCTGAGCTGTGCCGTCAGCGGCGCCGCCTGTGGGGTTCACACCACCGAGGGCATGGCCAAGGCCCTGGTCTCCGACGAGCAGGAGGACCAGCTCGGGCTCCAGGTGAAGCAGGAGCTCGCGAAGCAGGGGACGAGGTACGTCCAAGACCCGGAGGTCGTGAACTACGTCCGGGGGGTGGCGCAGAAGATCTTCGTCTCGGCGGACAAGGACCGGCCCGGCGTCCACTGGCAGGTCAACGTCATCGACGACCCGAAGCAGGTCAACGCCTTCGCCACCCCGGGCGGCTACCTCTACGTTTACACCGGGCTCCTGATGGCGGCAGACAACGAGGCCCAGCTCGCGGGAGTGTGGGGGCACGAGTCGGGTCACGTGGTGGCGCGGCACTCGGCGCGCCAGATGGTGGACGCGATGGGGCTCGAGACGGTGCTCGGCATGGCGCTGGGACAGAACCCGAACGAGCTGGCCCAGCTGGCCGCGAACCTGGCGGCGAAGGGCGCGCTGCTCTCCTACAGCCGGCAGGACGAGGACGAGGCCGACGAGTTCGGGGCGCGGTACTCGGCCCAGGCCGGGTACGATCCCCACGGCATCATCCAGTTCTTCGAGAAGCTGAAGACGCTCGAAGGAAACCAGCCGGCGTTCGCGAAGTACCTCTCCGACCATCCCGCGACCGCGGACCGGATCACCCATCTGCAGCAGTACATCGCCGACAAGCATCTCACCGGGACCGAGCTCGGCGCCGAGCGCCTCCGCCCGGTGAAGCAGAAGCTCGTCGCCCAGGCCCAGGCAGCCGGGGTGAAGCCGGCGACCCTCCGCTAAGAGGAGCCCACCGAGCGAACGACCGAGCGCTCGATCTCCGAAGGTGTCAAACACCTTCGATCGATTTCTCCTCCGTGCTCCGAGAGGACCTGCGCATCGATGACCCCGAGCGGGCAATCGAGCGCTCGGCTTTCCGATCTCAGCGGCGTCCGGAGGTGCTGGTCAGGCGAACCCCGGCGAGCACCAGGAGGCCTCCGACCGCCACCTCCCAGCCGATCCGCTCGTCGAGGACCGCCCAGGCCGCGAGCGCCGTCGCCACCGGCTGCAGGTTGCTGAAGACCGCCACCTTCGAGGCGTCCGTCCGCCCCAGCGCCCAGTACCAGAGCAGGTAGCTCACCACGGAGGTGAGCAGCGCCAGGTAGAGGATCGCGCCCTTCACCACCGCCGAGGCTCCGAGGATGAAGTCCGGCCGGAGGATCCACGGTGCGAGCGGCACCAGCCACAGCGCGCCCGCGATCATCGACCATGCCGTCGCCCGGAGCGCCCCGTGCTCGCCGATGAAGGCCTTCCCCTCCGCGGTGTAGACCACCCAGGCGGTCACCGCCCCGAGGATGAGCAGGTCCCCGACGAAGACTCCGGAGAGCGCCCGCAGCCCCTGCGCCAGCAGCAGCACCAGCGCGCCGGCGAACGCGAGCAGGAGCCCCAGCCCAGCCCGCGCGCTCGGCGACTCCCGCCCGCGGAGCATCGAGTAGAGGTACACCCCGATCGGCGTCAGCGCGTAGAGCAGCGAGGCGTGCGCGGCCGTCGACCGCGACAGCCCCGCGAAGAAGAGTCCCTGGTTCAGGGGCCCGGTGAGGACCCCCAGGGCCAGGGCCGCCGGGACCGCGCGGCGCGGAGGCAGCGCCGGACCCGGCAGCGCGACCACCAGCGCCGCGAACACCAGCCCGCTGAACAGGAAGCGCCAGAGCACCAGCGTCGCCACCGGCACCTCGGCCAGCGCCCGCTTCGCGACGAGGTAGGTGCCTCCGCTGATCGCCGTCTGGACCAGCAGCGCCACCACCACCCCGGTCCCCAGGCCGCCCTGGGCGTGCACGGGCTCGGGGTCCAGGGGCGAGGGACCGGTCAGGGCGGTGGCAGGCGGGCGAGAGCCCATCGAGCGGCGTCACTCACCACAGCGCTCGGGTCCCGCGCCAGCGTTTCCAGCACCGGTCGGGCGCCGGCGTCGCGTGCTGCGCCGAGCGCATACGCCGCGTTTCGCCGCAGCCCGTCGTATCCCGCCCGCGCGAGCGCCGTCCCCGGCACCAGCCCGGCGTAGGCCTCCGCCGTCATCGCCGCGAGGCCACGCGCGTCGAGGCCGGCCACCGGGCGGGGCTGGAACCGTTGCCCGTGGGCGGCGAGCGGCGCTGCGTTGAGGGGACAGACGTCCTGACAGACGTCGCAGCCGAAGACGTGCGGCGCCATCGCCTCGCGGTGCTCCACGGGCACCGGGCCCTCGTTCTCGATGGTCTGGTAGGAGAGGCAGGCCCGCGCATCCACCCCGCCGGCGCCGTCCAGCGCTCCGGTGGGGCAGGCATCCACGCACAGCCGGCAGGTGCCACAGCGGTCAGCCGCGGGCCCGTCGGCATAGGCGTCCACCTCGAGGTCCAGCACCAGCAGCGCCAGCACCACCCACGAGCCGTAGCGCGGCGTCACCAGGCAGCCGTTGCGCGCCACCACCCCCAGCCCCGCCCGTGCGGCCCAGACCTTCTCCATGAAGGGACCGTGGTCCACCGAGCCGTAGGTCCCGACACCCGGGTGCTCGGCCCGCAGCAGGCGGCGGAGGGTCCGGAGCCGGTCCCGAAGGGTCGCGTGGTAGTCGCGGCCACGCGCGTACCGGGCGATGGGAGACGCCTCGGCCTCTCCGCCCTCCGTCCAGTAGTTGCACGCCAGCGCGGCGACGGTGCGGGCTCCGGGTAGGAGCCGGCGCGGGTCGAGCCGGTCCGCGGCTCGTTCTCCCATCCAGTCCATGTCCGCGGCCATGCCCGCGGCGAGCCAGGCGAGGAGGGCAGCCCCTGGAATGGGGTCCGGTCGAGCGAACCCGCAGAGGTCGAACCCTGCCTCCAGCGCGAGCGCACGCACCCGCGCCGATGCGGCGACCCGGCTCAGGGCGACGGCGTCCCGCCCGGTACCCACGGGACGTCCCTCACCCCCGCCCGGTGGTTCGCCGTCCGCGCCAGGACGAAGAGGAAGTCCGAGAGCCGGTTGAGGAAGCGGAGGGTCACCTCGTCGACCTGACCCTCGCGGAGGAGCGGCACCACCGCGCGCTCGGCCCGGCGGCACACCGTGCGCGCGAGGTGAAGCCCGGCGCTCGCCGGAGTTCCACCCGGAAGGATGAAGTGCGTCTGGGGCGGGAGCTCGGCCTGGAGGGTGTCGATGCGGCTCTCCATCGCCTGGATCCACTCCTCGCGGACGTGGGGGATGTGGGCATCGGCCCGGGTCCCCCGCGGGGTGGCGAGCACCGCCCCGACGGTGAAGAGCTGCTCCTGCAGGTCCTGGCACCAGGGGTCCAGCGCGCCAAGACCCGTGGCCCGGGCCACGCCGAGCGCTGCGTTGAGCTCGTCCACCTGGCCGTAGGCCTCCACCCGGGGGTCGTCCTTGGACACCCTGCCCCCGCCGAAGAGGCCCGTCTGCCCGGCGTCGCCGGTCCGCGTGTAGATCTTCATCCTCGGGAAGCACCCTACGGCCAAGTGCCCGCTTCACGGAAGTCGGACCCCGAGCCCCCGTCTGCTATGAGGGCGCGGGCGGCGCTCTGCCCTCATCGACGTGACTCCCGAGCACTCCGAGAACGGCGCGCGGCGCACCGGTCCCTGGCTCATCCTGGCCGCGGCCACCCTCTGGTCCACCGCCGGCGCGGCGATCAAGCTCTGCGGCCTCTCCGGCTGGCAGATCAACCTCGGCCGGTCCGCCGTCGCGGCCCTGTTCCTCGCCGTCTTCATTCCCGGGGCGCGCCGCCGGCCGGATCGCCAGCTCGGCTGGGTCGCCCTCGCCTACGCCTTCACCGTGCTGCTCTTCGTCCTGGCGAACAAGGCGACCACCAGCGCCAACGCCATCTTCCTCCAGGACACCGCCCCGCTCTGGGTGCTCCTCCTCAGCCCGGTGCTCCTCCACGAGCGCCCGACCCGGAGCGAGCTCCTCTCCGCCCCGCTCTTCCTCGTCGGCCTGCTCCTCTTCTTCCTCGATCAGCTCTCGCCCGGCCAGGCGCTGGGCAACCTCATCGCGGTGGCGTCGGGGGTGGCCTTCGCGCTCTGCATCCTGGGACTCCGGAAGCTCGGGAGCCGGAACGTGGGGGCCATCGTCTGGGGCAATGCCCTCGCCGCGCTGATGTCGCTCCCCATGGCGCTCCACGGGCCGGCGCCCACGGTGCGGGACGTCGGCATCGTCCTCTTCCTCGGCCTCTTCCAGCTCGGCGCCAGCTACGCGCTCTTCGCCCGTGGCGTGCGCCACACGCCCGCGGTGGAGGCCTCGCTGCTCGCCCTGGTGGAACCGGTGCTCAACCCGGTCTGGACCTATCTCCTCGCCGGGGAGCGGCCCGGACCGTGGGCCATCCGGGGCGGGGCGCTCATCCTCGCCGCGACGCTCTGGCGGACACTGGCCCCCTGGGTGGAAGGGCGGCGGCGGACCGCCCCCGGACAGAGCCCTTCCTAGAAGGCGGTCCGGAGCCCGAAGCGGAACACCACGTCGATCGCCGGCCCGTCGGGGTACGGGTCCTCGACGATGCCGATCCAGAGCTCGGTCCTGGGGTCGATGCGGTACATCCACCCGAAGTCGATGGAGAAGTCGGCCAGGTCCATCGGCTGCAGACCCGTGTCGTGGAACGGTGGGGTCTGCACGAAGATGTTGCCGTAGAGGAAGTTGCGCCAGCTGAGCTTCACCCGCGGTCCTCCGGAGAACGAGACGAAGAAGACGTTCTCGAACCCGGCCAGGGTTCCGGTCCTGGGCGTGAAGCCGACGCCCACGGTGCCGCTCACCGTCAACCAGCTGAGGAGCGGGGCCTCCCCGGTCAGGATGAGCCCCGTCTGGAGCGTGCCCGCGCGGTAGCCGGGAGCGGTGGAGGTCGGCAGCCCGAGCACCAGCATCAGCTGCGCGTGCTGGCCGATCATCATCCCCGCGCCGACCCGGCTGTCGCCGATTCCCAGGTCCACCGGTCCGTAGGTGAGGCTCTTCCCCTTCCCGTAGACGATCTCGTACTTGTACTTGTTGATGGGCCGGAGCTCGCGGGCCACGTACTCGACGCCGAGGATCGAGTGGTACCAGTCGAGGAACCGGTCCATGAAACCGTCGTAGGCGCCCTGGATCTGCACCTGGCCGAAGACGAACCACCGGTCGTCGATGCGCCGGGTGAGCCAGACCTGCACCCGCCCCAGCTCTGCATCGAGCGTCACCGAGCGCTCGAAGTTCGAGTACAGCTCGATGGCGCTCGCGTAGTCGAAGTTGAGGGTCAGCCCCCAGTCGCCCCGGGGCAGCATCAGGGGCGGAGCGAAGAGGACGCTCCGGTTCGCCTCGATGGGGTTCTGCGGCCCCCAGGGCGGCAGGCCCGAGAAGTCGGGCGGCTCCACCAGCGCCGGATGAACGACCAGCACTCCGAGGACGAGGAAGGAGAGCATCGGGCGTCGAGGACGTCCGGGGGGAGCCTACCTAGAGAAGGCGCTCGAACTCTTCCAGAGAACGGTTCCAGACCGGCACGCCGCAGAACCGCACCCCCTCGGGGCAGAACGGGCTGGCCCCGGCCTCCTTCCGCAACGTGCATGGAGGAACCAGGTGCGCGGCGATCCGGGGATGAACCGCCCCGACCTGCCGCACCTCCTCCAGCGAGGCCCGCCAGATCTCCTCCTGCGCCGTGTAGCAGAGGCGGTGCACCCACTTGTGATGGAAGTGCAGGAGCTCGCCGGACTCGAGAAAACGGATCGGGAACGCGTTGGGGAGCAGGTAGAGGGCGAGCTCCGGGGCGACGCCCGCGTCCACCAGCCGCTCGATGGCGACCCAGGCCTCGGCGCAGGTACGGGTGAAGAGGTCCAGTGCCTCGGGCACCTCGGCCAGGAGCGCGGGAACGATGACGTCCGGCTCGCCGGGGACGAAGGTCGCCTGCAGCACCGGACGGCTGGCCGGGGTCATCCGGTGGCGCTGGTCCTGGCTGTCGGCGGCGTGGCTGAGCTTCTTCTGGAAGGTGTAGCTCGCGTGCACCAGGGTCCGCATCAGCTTGCCCTGGGTCCCGAGCTGGAGCGCCTCGGAAAGGTAGGGGTTCTGCCGCGGCGAGAGCACCCGCTCCAGAGCCGCCGCGTCGTCCAGCGCCGAGCGAGGCAATCCGAGCACGTTCCGCACCGCCTGGGCGACGGCGGCCTCGGCCCGGGCGCTCCAGTCGACGAGGGTGCTGATGCGCTCGCCCAGCACGGCGTCGAACTCGGCTCGGTGCTTCTGGGCGTCCGCTCCGCCCACGCCCAGCGCGCGGCTGGACTCGCGAAGCGCCCGCGCCTCGTGTGTCGACTCGAGCGGAAGCGTGTCCTCGGCGTCGCGGAAGAAGAGCGGGTCGATGGCCTCGACCTCGCGAACCATGGCCGCGATGACCTCGCGCGCCTCGGTCGGCACGTCGTACGCACAGGCCAGGCGGTGGTAGCGGTGGAGGGTGAGCCCGGAGATGGTGTGGTAGAGGTGGGCGAACGTCCCGATGGGGAGGACGTAGCGCGCCACCTCCTGGCAGCGCTTCTTGAGCGTGCTGGACCACTTCTCGGGCGTGCGTCGGCGGGCGGGGAAGAGCCGGTAGAACTCGGTCTCGGCACGGGGGAGAAGGAGCGTGCCGATGCGGGCGTAGGCCGCCATCTGCGCTTCCACCACGCCGCGATAGAGCGCCTCCTGGGCCTCGGGCAGCGCGGGGACGATGACCCGCTCCGGCTTCACCTCCACGTACCGCTGGCTGACCTGCTCCGAGTTGTAGAAGGGATGAGCGTGGAGAACGCTCCAGATGAGCTGGCGGCTCACGTTTTCCAGGCTGAACTGGAAGGTGGCGTGCTGGAGCGTGGTGTGGTGGCCCGCCTGGTACGTCTCCCGGGCGATGCGGTCGCGGACCGCGCGGGCCTTCTCGTCCTTTCGCACGTCGTCCGGAGTGACGATGCGAGGGCTGTAGCAGGTCCGCGCCGTGGCCACGGCGTTGTCGAACGGCTCGACGAAGCCGTTGGTCAGCCGGACGATGGGGGCGGCGGAGCGGAAGGGGTGCGGCGACTGCATCTCTTCTCTCTTCTTGCACGCCCGGCCGACGTTCCGCCACTCGACGTGGAGCCCGTCCGGCGCGGATTGTTGCACCACCTCGAGAGGCCGTTTGCGATGGTGCCCCCATGGCGTTCGACCTGGTGGACCGTGCCCGCCGCGCCCTGCTCGAGCTGGGCTTCCTCCCCGACTTCCCGCCCGACGCACAGGCGCAGCTGGCGAAGGTCCAGCAGGCGGGAACTCCGCCGTCCCGGGGCGCCGAGGACCTCCGGGGGCTCCTCTGGTCGAGCATCGACAACCCCGACTCGATGGACCTCGATCAGCTCGAGTGGGCCGAGGCGCTCCCCGACGGCAGCGTGCGGCTGCTGGTGGCCATCGCCGACGTCGACGAGCTGGTCCCGGACGGGACGCCGCTCGACCGCCGGGCGGGGGCGAACACCGCCTCGCTCTACACCGGCGCAGCGGTCTTCCCGATGCTTCCCCGGCCGCTCTCCGAGGATCTCACCTCGCTTCTTCCGGGCGTGGACCGGTCGTCGGTGGTCATCGGCTACCGCGTCGCTCCGGATGGGACGGTCAGCGACGGCGCGGTGCGCCGGGCGCTGGTCCGGAACAAGGCGAAGCTGAGCTACCCCGAGGTCGGGCCCTGGCTCCAGGGCGAGGCGCCGGTGCCGCCGCAGGTCGCCGCCGTGACCGGCCTCGAGGCCCAGCTCCGACTTCAAGATGGCGCCACCCGGGCCCTCCGCGACGCGCGCCTCCGGGCGGGGGCGCTCGCCCTCCGGACGCTCGAGCCCCGACCGGTGATGTCCGACGGGCGGGTGCTGGACCTGGAAGACGTCCCGGACAGCCGGAGCCGGGAGCTCATCGAGGACCTCATGGTCGCGGCGAACGGGGTGATGGCGCGCTTCCTGGATGGCGCCCACCGCTCGTCGCTGGCCCGGATCGTCCGGAAGCCGAAGCGCTGGGACCGCATCGTCACCCTCGCGCAGGGGCTGGGGACCGCGCTTCCCGCCGAGCCCGACGGCCCGGCGCTCTCGCGCTTCCTCCAGCAGCAGCGGAGGCGCGACCCGCTGCACTTCCCCGACCTCTCGCTGGCAGTGGTGAAGCTGCTCGGTCCCGGCGAGTACGTGCTCCGGCCCGCGGGACAGGACTCGCCCGGGCACTTCGGGCTGGCGGCGAACGACTACAGCCACTCCACGGCCCCCAACCGCCGCTATCCGGACCTCGTCACGCAGCGGCTGGTGAAGGCGCTGCTCGCCGGCGACGCGGCACCCTACCCGGACCCCGAGCTGGACGGCATCGCCCAGCACTGCACGCGGATGGAGACTGCCATCCGGAAGCTCGAGCGGCTCATGCGGAAGGTGATCGCCGCGCTCCTCCTCCATGGTCGGGTGGGGCAGACCTTCGACGGGCTGGTCACCGGCGTCACCGACCATGGGACCTTCGTCCGCCTGCTGAAGCCGCCGGCCGAGGGGCGGGTGGTCCGCGGCGAGCGCGGGATGGACGTGGGCGACCGGGTGCGGGTCAAGCTGCTCTCGACGGACCCGGAGCGTGGCTACGTCGACTTCGCGCGGGCCTGAACCCGGCACCCGCGGCGACGGCCCCGTCCGGCCGGTCCGCTGCCTCGAGCTCCGGGCGCGGAGCTAGGGACCGAGCCGATCGGCGCTCGCTCGCCCCGTGGTCCGGCGGAGTTTCCGTGCCTCTCGCGGGCGACGCAGCGGGCGCCCGCTTGCGACCCGCGCTCGTCCCCCCGCGGCTGTTTTCCCTCCGCCGAGGACTCGGTCGAAGAGGTGAGGCAGCCTGCCGGAACCGCCTGGCATCGCCGGGGGAGGGGGGCCACCAGCCCCCCGCCCTCGAGTCCGGCGACAGGAGGCGTGCCTCCCCGTGCGCTCCGCCGGCGAGGGTGAGCTCGCCCCTCCCGCGACCCGCGTCCAGGACGTCGGCCGGCCAGCGCGCGCCGCATCGGAACGAAGAAGGTCGAGCGGCGCTGGCCTAGCGCCCTCGCAGCACGACGGGCATCCGGCGGCCGCCGAAGTGCTCCGCCTCGGAGGAGAAGCGTCCGGGCAGCCGGTACCCGCATCCCGGACAGCACCCGTCGGCCGTCAGGCGGTAGTCGAGGATCTCGTACCAGTCGCGCGCGACGAGCATCTCCCCGCACTCGGGGCAGCCGGTGGTGTCCCCCTCGGCGTCGTGCACGTTGCCGGTGTAGACGAAGCGCAGACCCTCTGCTCTGGCCAGCGCCCGCGCACGCCGGAGCGTCACCCTCGGCGTCGGCGGGACGTCCCTCAGCTTGTAGTCGGGGTGGAAGGCGGTGAAGTGGAGCGGCACGTCCGGGCCGAGGTGCTCATACGTCCACCTCGAGAGCGCGCGCAGCTCGTCGTCCCCGTCGTTCAGACCGGGGATGAGGAGGGTGGTGATCTCCAGCCAGGTCCGGGTGTGGTGCTTCACCCACTCGAGCGTCTCCAGCACCGGTGCGAGGTGCGAGAGAGTGAGGCGGGCGTAGAAGTCCTCGGTGAAGCCTTTGAGATCGACGTTGGCGGCGTCCATCCCCGCGTAGAAGTCGCGGCGTGGCTCGGCGTTGATGTAGCCCGCGGTCACCGCCACCGTCTGGATTCCCTGGACCCGACAGGCCTCGGCCACGTCGAGCGCGTACTCGGCAAAGATGACCGGGTCGTTGTAGGTGAAGGCCACCGAGCGGCACCCGAGTGTGCGCGCGCGCCGTGCGATCTCCCCCGGCGTGGCCGAGTCTTGAAGTCGGTCGGCCGCGCGGGCCTTGGAGATGTCCCAGTTCTGGCAGAAGCGGCAGCCCAGGTTGCAACCGGCCGTACCGAAGGAGAGCACGCTCGAGCCGGGGAAGAAGTGGTTGAGGGGCTTCTTCTCGATCGGGTCGACGCAGAACCCGGAGCTCCTTCCGTAGGTGGTGAGGACCATCCGCTCTCCGACCCGCTGGCGGACGAAGCAGAAGCCGCGCTGTCCCTCGGCGAGGCGACAGTCGCGGGGGCAGAGGTCGCACTGGAGCCGCCCGTCCTCCAGCGGGTGCCACCAGCGCGCGGGGTGGAGCGCGTTCATCCGGTCCTCGCGACGTTCCTCAGGCTCGCCGCAGGCCTCTCCACGACGGCGAACGCCCCGTACCCCACGACGCGCCCTGGATCTCCGGCGGTGTCCGCCGAGTTCCGCAGGTCGAGCAGCGCGGTGAAGAACCCGTTGCGACGCGCGGCGAGCAGCAGACCCGCGAGCGGGTGGTGACCGCAGGCCATGTCCGGCTCGAGGGCCTCGAAGTCCCCGGCGAGGACGAGGCTCGAGGTGCGCGAATCCACGTCGCGTGCCTCGTCCGCGGGCAGGTAGTGCGACAGGTCGGTGCTGACGACCACCAGCGTGTCGGGGAGGCTCCAGGCGAACGCGACGACCTCGGCCACCTGGCCGGGCGTGGTCAGGCCGACGGCCAGCGGCAGCACGGTGAACCCGCGGCGGAGGACCGTCTGCAGGAACGGCAGCTGGACCTCGAACGCGTGCTCGCGCCGGTGCGCCTGCTCCGAGCGAACGACCTGCGAGAACTTCTCCTCGAGCTTCGCCGCGAGCGGGTCGACCGGAACGACGCCCAGCGGGGTCTCGAGGCCGTCTGCGTGGGGCAGCGCCAGCCCTCGCACTGCAGCGAAGTGCGAGGGTCCGAGGAGGAGGATTCTCCGTGGCGGCGGGGAGGTCCGCGCAAGGACGGCGTAGCCGCTGGCGGCGATGGGGCCCGAGTAGACGTAGCCGGCGTGCGGGACGATCAGGGCACGCAGCGCCCCTTCCACCAGCGGCGGATCGGCGCCGGCCAGGAGCTTGCCCACCGTGTCCCGGAGCTGCTCCGTCCGGGCCGGGTAGAAAGCGCCGGCGACCGCCGCGGGGCGAACATGGCTGGGTGGGCTCGGATGCATCGCCCGAAGGAGACGCCTCTCCGGGCGGCGCCGCAAGTCGGGCGCGACCGGAGGGCGTGCAGACGTCGTCGAGCAGGCGTCAGCGCGAGGTCGTCACTTCGCCGCCTTCTTCTTCCCCTTCACCTGTTCCCAGACCTTCTTGCAGCCCTTGCTGAGCGAGGCCTCGTTGTCCTTGAGGCACTGCATGACGCGTCCCTCGCCGCGCTCGACCGTGGCGCAGAACTTCTCCGCGTCGGGCTTGCAGGCCTTGTAGAAGGAGACGAGCTTCTTGCTCACGTCGTCCTTGCAGGCGGGCGAGAGCTGGTCCGTCTTTCCTTCGAGACATGCCAGGATGCGGCCGTGCCCGGGCTCGACTCCGGGGCAAAGCTTCTCGAGGTCCGCTTTGCACGGCTTTCCGGGCTCCGAGCTCTGCGCGAGCGCGAGGGGAGCTGCGAGCAGCGCGCCGGCGCCCAGGAGCGCCGACCAGGTGGACCGATGGCGGAAGAACATGGCTTTCCTCGTTCCTTGGCGAGAGCGGGTGAACGGGTCTCGCCGCGGCATGACTCCCGCGGCGCCCGGGGATTGTCCAGCGACTTCGCCAGGGCGTGTCCCCCACCCCACCCGGGGCCTCACCGGCGTGAATGCCAAACTTGCTCACCGATGGGCCTCGCCCGGCCGTCCTCCCTCGCGGCGCGCCTGGGTGGAGCGTTCCTCTCCCTGGGACTGCTCACTCACTGCGCTCACGGCGCCGCGGCGCAGGAGCGCGAGGAACGGGAGATCCGGCTCGCGGCGGAGACGCAGCTCGTCCGCGACCTCACGAGTCATTCTCCCGGCATGTCCCTCGTGTACTGCCTCGGGTACGTCCGCATCCTCGGAGAGGAGCCCCCGATCTGGGAGCTGGCCGACGAGGCTCCCGAGGTCCTGGCGGCGGTGGCCGCGCTCCAGGTCACGGTCGCTCCGGCCTCCCGCTGCGCGCGGAGTC
Source organism: Myxococcaceae bacterium (assembly GCA_035501615.1). Taxonomy (GTDB): domain Bacteria; phylum Myxococcota; class Myxococcia; order Myxococcales; family Myxococcaceae; genus RPRB01. Next base: position 357 of record DATJVY010000014.1, on the reverse strand, counting down.
CGGCGGCGCCGCCGGACGGGCCGCCGCTCGACGGGGCAGTCCACCTCACCGTCGAGCGCCTCGACCGGCCCGACCCGGACACTGCCGTCGTACGCGTCGCCCTCTGGCGAACCCAGGGGACCGGGCCGTCGCGCGGAGGCCGCGGCGAGGGCAGGAGCGTCCGGCTGGCCCGTGTCGCGGGGGCCTGGGAGGTCACCGGGCGCGAACGAACGTGGTGAGCGCTCGCCCTCGTCAGACCAGGGCCCAGCCGCCCGCGGCCTCGCGGACGACCCCCTCGCCCCGGAGCTTCTCGAGGATGGCCAGGGTGCTCCGCTCGGCGAGGTAGGGCGGCGCCGTCGGCGTGTCCGCGTAGGCGTC
>DATJVY010000013.1:0-22527 GCA_035501615.1 Myxococcaceae bacterium | reverse complement strand
GACGTCTTCGTCTACAAGCTGGGCGAGGAGTACACGGTCGTCCTCAACGACGACGGGCTCTCCAAGCTCCGCATCTCCGCCATGTACCGGGCGGCGCTGCGCGACGGTGCGGGGAAGAACCCCAAGGCCAAGGAATTCATCCAGGACAAGATGCGCAGCGCGCAGTGGCTCATCCGCAGCATCCACCAGCGCCAGCGCACCATCTACAAGGTCACCGAGAGCATCGTGAAGTTCCAGCGCGACTTCCTCGACAAGGGAATCGCGCATCTCAAGCCGCTCATTCTCCGCGACGTCGCCGAGGACATCGGGATGCACGAATCCACGGTGAGCCGCGTCACGACCGCCAAGTACGTGCACACGCCGCAGGGCATCTTCGAGCTGAAGTACTTCTTCAACAGCTCGATCGCCCGCGTGGCCGGCGACGACATCGCCAGCGAGGCGGTGAAGAATCACATCAAGCAGATCGTCTCCGCCGAGGACGCCCGCACCCCCTACTCGGACCAGAAGATCGTCGAGCTGCTCCGGGCCCAGGGCATCGACATCGCCCGCCGGACCGTCGCCAAATACCGCGAGGTTCTGGGGGTGCTGCCCAGCAGCAAGCGCAAGCGCTATTACTGATGCCCGGGCCCCCCGGGATGTGGTAGCCCCCCGGGCCCGATGCGCCTCCCAGCTCTCGTCCCGGCCCTCGTCGTCGCAGTGTCCCTGGCCCCGCTGGCTCCGGCCGCGGCCGCCCCCCAGACCGTCGTCGTGCTGGTCACCGGGGACGAGAATGGCCACCTCCTGCCCAGCACCGAGGGCGACGTGCCCCGGGGCGGAGCCGCCGAGACGCTCGGGTACTGGACCACCAAGGAGGGCCACTGCCCGGGGAAGCTCGACAAGGCCGGCTCACCGGCGTGCAAGGACGGCAAGACGCTGGTCCTCTCCACCGGTGACCACTTCAGCGGCCCGTCCATCTCCTCCTTCTTCCAGGGCGAGCCCGCCGCCGAGGCGATGGCGCGCATGGGCTATGCGGCGAGCGCCATGGGCAACCACGAGCTCGACTTCGGCCGCGAGCAGTTCGACAAGCTCCGCGACATGGGCGGCTTCCCCTACCTCTCCTCGAACATCCGCCCGCCCACGAAGAAGTCCGACAAGGACTACGACCTGGGCCTCAAGCCCTTCACCCTCTTCACGCGGGGCGGGGTGAAGATCGGCGTCATCGGGCTGTCGGCCGGCAACGTGGCGAAGACGGTGATGTCCGGCCGCTTCTACGGAAACGAGGTCACCCCCTACGAGCCGGCGCTGCAGCAGGCCGTTCCCGCGGTTCGCAAGGCCGGCGCGGACGTGGTCATCGTCATCGCCGACGAGTGCCCCACCGTGCTCGAGCCCATCGTCGCCAAGCACCCCGACTGGAAGCTGGCCTTCCTCGCCGGCGGCCACTGCCACACCCCGGTGGAGAAGAAGGCCGGCACCACCCCGCTGGTCAGCCCGGGCCGGCGCTGGGAGCGGTACCTGCGCGCGGAGCTGACCGTCGACCCGGCGCGCCCCGCCGGGCAGCGGCTGGTGGGTCTGGACACCAAGGTGGTGGACGTCGTGGGCGGCCAGGGTGCCCCGCCGGCGGACCCCGAGCTGGCCGCGCGCCTGCAGTTCTGGTCGAAGAAGCACGACGAGGCCCTGGGCGAGAAGATCGGCTACACCCGGAGCGGCATCGACGCGAACTCGCAGACGCTCTACACCTGGTACACCCGCGCCATCCGCCTTCGCCTCGGGGTGGACGTGGTGGTGCTCAACCGCAAGGCGTTCCGCGGCGGCGTGCAGCCCGGTCCCATCACCCCGGGGAACGTCTACAGCGTGATGCCCTTCGACGACTCGCTCCTCACCGTGAAGATCAAGGGCAAGGACCTCGCCACCGCGCTCGACAACCCGGCGGCCGTCTACGACGGGGTCGCCAAGAAGGACGGCGCCTGGACGGTGAAGGGCAAGCCGCTCGACCCGGCCGCCACCTACGTCCTGGCGACGTTCGAGTACCTCTACTTCGGCGGGGACAACTTCCCGTTCGAGCGCCTCGACCCGAACCCCGGCGAGACCGGCGTCGTGGCCCAGACCCCGGTCGTCGAGTGGACCCGCAAGCAGGGCACCACCCAGGACAAGCCGCTGGAGTCCGTCCTCCACTAGGGAGGCCCGGTGGTCCGAGCCGCCGGGGGTCGTAGCTCCTGCACCAGCCGGTCGGCCCCGTACACGACGTGCAGCGCCTCGGTCAGCGCCCGGCTGTCCACGGCCACCGTCCGGTTGTTCCGGATGTCGTAGCCATAGTCCCCGCCGAGCGACGGCAGATTCCCGTCGAACACGAGCCCGACGATCTCCGCGCGCTTGTCGACGACCGGCGAGCCCGAGTTGCCCCCGATGATGTCGTTCGTCGTCACCAAGTCGAGCGGGGTCCTCAGATCGAGCCGGTCCTTCGCCCTCAGCCACGAGGCGGGAAGGTCGAACGGCGGCTCGCCGGTGGCCCGCTCGAAGGCGCCGGCGAACTGCGTGAAGGGCTTCACCTGGACCCCGTCCTCCCGCGTCCAGCCGCGCACCGACCCGTAGGACAGCCGCGCGGTGAAGGTCGCGTCGGGGTAGGTGGTGGTCCCCTCGAGCTGGAAACGCGCCTTGGCGATCAGCTCCGAGTTCTTCTTCACCACCGACTCGACCTGGTCCTCGTACGCCTTCCGGGCCGCCCGCATGTCCGGGTCCAGACGGCGCACCAGCGCGATCAGCGGGTCGTCGGAGGCGGCGATCGCTGCCAGGCCGCCGTTCCACAGTGAGCGGCGCAGCGCCACGTCGTAGAGCTTCGTCCCCCGCACCACCCGCGTGGCGAGCTGCCGCGGCGAGTCCTCCCCCAGCACCTTCCTCACGTAGGGATGGTCCGCCCCGAGCTCCTCCCGCATCTTGGTCAGGCCCAGGGTCAGCAGCTCGACCTCCAGCTCGGGGTAGATGGGCGCCTTGCTGAACGTGACCAGCTCCATCGCCGGCAGACGCGCGTCGGTGAACTCGCGGTAGCGCTCGGTGTCCGGCTTCTGCCGCTCCTCCACCCCCCAGACCAGGTTCCGCGCGATGCCGAAGAGCTCCGAGTCGTACCGGTTCTCGGAGCGGATCCAGGTCGTCTCCCGCTCCAGCTTCTCCTCGGTGAGCGTCGCCTGGGCGATGGCGTCCCACGCCCCGCCCACCTCCTTCTGCAGCCAGGGGATCCTCGCCACCCGCGCCCGCAGCGCCTGCTCCTCCTTCACCTTCCGGGCGAAGAACGCTGCATCGATCAGGGCGTCGCGCCGGCCGAACCACGCCTTGTACGCGTTCTCCACCCCGAAGAGCGTGTCGCGGCTGATCCGCCGGGCCTCCGCTCCGCGCTGCTGGAACTGCGCCACCCAGCCGCGCTCCTGCGCCAGACGCTCGAGCCCGAGGGGGATGAACACGTCCCGCAGCGCCGCGAGCTGAGCGACGGTGAGGAGCCGGCTGGTGTGCCCCGGGTTCCCGGACACGAAGGTCAGCTCCCCGTCACGCGCTCCGTCCGGGCTCCAGCGGAAGTAGTCCGGGGTCTGCAGCGGCTTCCCGTCCTGGTAGACGCGGAGGAAGCTCACGTCGAGGTCGTAGCGGGGAAAGTTGAAGTTGTCCGGGTCGCCCCCGAAGAAGGCGATCGACTCCTCGGGCGCGAACACCAGCCGCACGTCCGTCTTCCAGCGCCGGTAGGTGTACAGCTGGTACTGGCCGCCGTGGTACAGGGTCACCACCTCGCAGCGCAGGGCGTCGGTCGTCTGGCAGGCCTTCTCGATGCGGGCGAACTCGGCCCTCTGGGCGCGGTGGAACGCCTCGCCCGAGAGTCCCCGCGTCGCCACCTGCACCCGGGCCGTCACGTCCTGCATCCCGATGAGCTGGTCGATCTCCATCCGCGGGCAGGTCCGCTCCTCGGCCTGCGTTCGGGCGAGGAAGCCGCTCGCGGTCAGGTCCTGCTTGGCCGTGGACAGGTCCTGGATGCACCGGCGTGCGCAGTGGTGGTTGGTCATCACCAGCCCGTCCGGGGACACGAAGCTCCCCGAGCACCCCACCGCGAGCCGCACGCTCGACAGCCGGACGTGGTCCAGCCAGGCCTTGTCGGGCGAGAAGCCGTACTCGCTCTTCACGCGGGCGCTCGGGAAGTCGTCGAAGGTCCACATCCCCTCCTCGGCGTGCGCGCCCCGGGCGGAGAGAAGGAGTGCGAGGAGGGTCGGAAGCGCGATCCGCGTCGAGTTCATGGAGCCGCCCCGAAGGTGGGACACGAGCCCCGTCCGGGGAAGGTGTCCTCGCCGGTAGGTCCACCGACACCCTGCCGTTGCAAAAGCACCCAGGCCTGTCGCGCCCTGTCCCTCTGGGAAGGGCTCGGCCCGGGGCCTGCATGGGCATGCACCGCACATGCGTCCCTTGCTCCTTGCGCTGACCTTCCTGCCCGCCGCCGCCGGAGCGGCACCGGTGCTCGTCCCCCTCTCGCGCGGCATCGAGCTGCGCACCCAGGCGCTGGCCGACCCGGCCTCGGCAGACCTCGTGGTCCAGTCCGCGGTCCAGTCCCGGCTCCTCGCTGCCCGCTTCGGCATCCGCTGCGTGGCCGGCGATGCCTTCGGTCCGAAGTCCCCGGTGGTGACCGGGGCCGCCTGCGAGGTTCGGGATGCCTCGGGGGCGCTCTTCGAGGTCAAGGTCACCGGGGTGTTCACCGTGTCCGTCGCCCTCGAGGTGCGCCAGACCGGCACCCTGGCCGCGGCCAGCCCCCGCTCGCCGCTGGACAGCCTGCCAGCCGACCCCGAGGCCGGCGTGCTTGCCCGCTACCAGGTGAGCTCCTACGCCATCGACGGCTCGCCGGTCACCAGCAGCTTCTCTTCCCTCGTGCTCCGGGGCGACCGGAGCTACGTCTTCGGTGAGCGCCGCGGCCGCTGGTCGATCGTGCAGGGGCTGCTCCTGCTCGACGGCGAGTACACCGGCTGGGGTCCCGGCGCCCTGTCCGAGGACGGGCACCGGCTGACCTTCCACAGCAAGGGCCCGCGCTTCACCGTCTCGGCCGCGCTGCAGTGGATGGACCCCCGCGGCGTCGTCCTGACCGAGCTCGGCCCCTCCGGCCGCTGAGGACCTGTCCCGGGGAGGCGCTCCCGTGCCCCAGCGACCGGTCGAGGAGCCCCCGGACCCCCTGGCTCCGCGGGGGGCGGAAGGCGGATCGCTGAACGGGGTTCCAGATGGGGTTGCGCCCGGCCCCGGAGCGATCTGTCATCGTGAGGGTCATGTGACGTTTCACCCCACAGCCGCACTGGAGGCCCTGCGCCATGCACCTCGCCATCACGTTCCGCAACTTCGAGGCGTCCGAGTCCCTGAAGGACCACACGCGCGAGAGGCTGGAGCGGCTGGTGCGGAACCTGGATCAGGCCTCGACCGCGCACGTGGTGCTGTGCCTGGAGCGTCACCTTCATCACGCGGATGTCACCCTGACGACCGGGCCCCTGGTGATCCGGGCCAAGGTCTCCGCCGCGGACATGTACGCCTCGGTCGACCTGGCGGTGGATTGCCTCGAGGAGCAGCTGCGGCGGGACAAGGACCGGAACAAGCACCACCACCGCCGGACCTGGGTCCACCACCAGCAGGACACGCGACCGCCGGAGGGGGAGGAACAGGCGCTGGACGGCGCCGCCTGACCCTGGGCGCCCCTCGGGGGGCCCCTCTGCGCCCGAGCCTTGCGTGTCTTCCTCGCCGTGGGCTATCTCGCGCGGGGCGTCCGATGGGGGTACCAGCCGGGGCCCTCCGTCCCGCGCACACGCGAATGAAGATCACCGAGTTCCTCAGCCCCCAGGCGGTGATCCCCGAGCTCGGCGGGAAGTCGAAGCAGGACATCCTGCGCGAGCTCGCCGAGAGCCTCGCCGGCGCGTACTCCGCGCTGAACGGCGGCCGCGTTCTCGAGGTGCTCGCCGAGCGCGAGAAGCTGAACACCACGGGCATCGGTGAGGGCGTCGCCATCCCCCACGGCAAGCTCGCGGGGCTGCCGCGCCTCTACGCCTCCTTCGGCGTCTCCCACCAGGGGGTGGACTTCTCCTCCATCGACGGCAAGCCCACCCAGCTCTTCTTTGCCCTCATCGCGCCCGAGAACTCGGCGGGCATCCATCTCAAGGCGCTGGCTCGCATCTCGCGCCTGTTCCGCAACCCGGAGTTCCGCCAGGCCATCCTCCAGGCGCCGGATGCCGGGCGGATCTACGCCCTGATCGCCGAGGAAGACGCCCGCGCGTGAACCTGGTCATCCGACCAGTCCACGACGTCTTCCTGGAGGAGGTGGCCTTCCCGGCCTTCGCGGTCGGCGTGGTGGACGCGGCCAGCGGGCTCGCCAAGCTGCTGGAGACCGTGGGCGACGAGCGGGTGGCGTGGCTCCTCCACCAGGTCCTGGACCGCACCGTCGGAGGGAGCTTCTTCGGGCTGGTGGACGAGGAGTGGCTCGAGCTGGTGCACCTGCTCCTCTTCTCCGAGTGGGAGCGCCGCCGGGACGGCTGGCACGTCGCCCGCGAGCACCCCGGGTACGCGGCGAGCTACGAGCTGGCCCTGCACGTGGCGCTGATGCTCCAGGATCCGAGCTACCCCTACGCCGACCCGGCCGCGGCCGAGCGCTTCCGGGAGGACTGGCTGGGGAAGGTCATCAAGAGCGGGCCGGTGGCGCTGGTGGTCGGCATCTGGGACCCGTTTCCTCCCTTTCCTCCGGACCAGGTGCTGGTGACCGTGGGTCGCAGCACGTACGCGCCTCCAGAGGACCTGGCCATCGCCGACTGGAGCTACCGGCCGTCGCACGCCATCCAGTCCTGGGTGCGGCGGCTGGACGAGCAGCTGAAGAACCTCTCCGAGCGGGAGCGGGTGCGGCTCGGTCCAGGGAGCCGCCACGAGCTGGAGGAGGTCCTCGGCTACTGGACCGGACAGCTCCGGGAGGCCCCGGCGCTGAGCGTGGCCTTCAGCGGGCTCGGCCCCAGCTCGGGCGGCTGGGTCCGGGAGGTGGGCGAGCTGAGCCGGCTCATCCGCGGCGCGGGCGCGGCCCGGCACGGGCTCACCTCGCTCGTCACCCGGGAGGGAGCGCCGGTCAGCGAGGTGGAGACGCCGGAGGGTGGTCCAACCAGATGGTGACCGGGCCGTCGTTGACCAGGGCCACCTGCATCTCGGCGGCGAAGACTCCCTCCTCGACGCGGACTCCGAGGGCCCGGAGCGCCTCGCAGGTCCTGGCGTAGAGGCGGCGGGCGTCGTCGGGAGGCGCGGCGTCGATGAAGCTCGGGCGCCGGCCCTTGCGGGTGTCCGCGTAGAGTGTGAACTGGCTGACGACCAGGGCCGCCCGGTGGGTGTCGAGGAGCGAGAGGTTCATCTTCCCGGCCGGGTCCTCGAAGATGCGCAGGCCGGCGATGCGGTCGGCGAGGGCGACCGCCTCGGCCTCGCCGTCCCCCCGGCCGACGCCGAGCAGCACCAGCAATCCCGGGCCGATGGCGCCCACCGTCCGGCCCTCCACCTGGACCGAGGCCTCGCGAACGCGTTGCAGGAGCGCTCTCAACGGAACCGCCGAGCCTAGCCCGGGTCCGGCGGACGGACGCGAGCGTTCGCGGCGGTCGAGAGTGGACCTTGGGAGCCCGGCGAATCCCCATGGGAGCCCATGGACATGGTCCGTGCCGCGTGCGATGTCCGGGATTGCAGCACTGGGTCCGGGCGTTCTTCCGCCCGCCTGCCTTCCGGAGGTCCGACATGCGCTCAGTCCGTCTGCTGTGGTTGACCCCACTCGTCCTGGCCGCCTGTGCCCATGAACAGGCCGCGGCGCCGGCCCCCCCGGTGGTGGCCCAGGCCGCGCCCCCGGTCGCTGCGGCGCCCGAGCAGGCCAAGACCGACGACACCGCCGAGCTGACCCGCATCCTGTCCGGACCCATCGCGCACTTCGAGTTCGACAAGGCGCAGCTGACCGAGACGGACCGGCAGAAGCTTCAAGTCCTGGCGAAGGCGATGAAGGCCCACTCGGCAGCCCGCATCAGCATCGCGGGCAACTGCGACGAGCTGGGGACCGAGGAGTACAACCTCGCCCTGGGGCAGAAGCGTGCGGAGGTGGCGAAGCACTACCTCGTGGACCTCGGGATCTCCGCCTCGCGCGTGGACACCATCAGCTACGGCAAGGAGCGCCCGGTGTCGGAGGGGCACGACGCCGAGGCGCACGCCGCCAACCGTCGCGACGACGCGCAGCTGCTCAGCAACCGCTGAAGGAGAGCCCGCCCGGAGGGAGGCCGCCGCGTTCATCGCGCGGCCTCGAGCGCCGGCCAGCGTCGGCGCTGGGGTAGGTCTCGAACAGGCCGAGGAAGGTCATGTCGTCGGCGAGACAGGCGCGGGCGGCGCCGAAGTCTCGGCGGCCGATGGCCTCGTCCGTGCGACGACGTGACGCTCCGGGCGGGGCGGTGGAGGGTAAGGTCCGGCGCTCGATGGCCGAACCCGCGTACCGCCGCCCGCCGCCACTCTTCGAGTCCATCGTGCTGGACCCGCTGCGGGCCTTCGCGCGGTTGGAGGCCGCGGGGGGCATCGTGCTCTTCGCGGCGGCGCTGGTGGCGTTCGTGTTGGCGAACTCGCCCTGGCGGGAGGGGTTCGAGGCGCTGTGGACGACGCCGGTCGAGCTGAGGTTCGGGGACCTCGGGTTCCAGGTGAGCCTGCGTCAGTTCATCGACGACGGGCTGATGACCATCTTCTTCTTCGTCGTCGGGATGGAGATCAAGCGGGAGCTGGTGGAGGGAGAGATCCGCAGCGTTCGCCAGGCGCTGCTTCCGGCGATCGGGGCGACCGGAGGGGTCCTGCTTCCGGCGCTCATCTTCGTCGGGTTCAACCACGGGACGCCGGCGGAGAAGGGGTGGGCCATTCCGATGGCCACCGACATCGCCTTCTCGATCGGGTGCGTCGTCTTGCTGGGCAAGCGCGTTCCGCGGGGGCTGCTGGTGTTCCTGACCGCGCTGGCGATCTTCGACGACATCGCCGGCATCCTGGTGATCGCGCTGTTCTACGGCGGGGGGCTGAACGTGGTCGGGCTCGCCTGGGTCGCGGTGCTGGCAGTGGGGGTGGTGGCGGTGGGGCGGCTGGGGGTGCAGAGCGCGCTCTTCTACGCGGCGGGCGGGCTGGGGCTGTGGCTCGCGTTCCAACACGCCGGGGTGCACGGGACGCTGGCGGGGGTGCTGCTCGGGCTCCTGGTACCGGGGGTGACGCGTCGTCCGGTGCGCGAGGTGCTCGCGGCGGTGCGGAGCCACTCGGTGCTGACGCTCGAGGGCGGGGAGACGCTGGACACCGGGGACCTGATCTACGTGGGCGACGAGGTGCGGGACGCGGTGCCGCCGCTGCAGCGCTTCGAGCACGCGCTGCACCCCTGGGTGGCGTTCCTGATCATGCCGCTGTTCGGGCTGGCGAACTCGGGGGTGTCGCTGGCGGGGATGTCGGTGGCGAACCTGGTCGAGCCGGTGTTCCTGGGGACGGCGCTGGGGCTCTTCGTGGGGAAGCAGCTGGGCATCTTCGCCTTCACGTACGGAGCGGTGAGGGCAGGGGAAGCGGCAGTGCCGGGCGGTGGGTCCTGGGGGAGGGTGTACGGGGTATCTCTGGTGGCGGGCATCGGGTTCACGGTGGCGCTGTTCATCGCGCAGCTGGCATTCGGCGGGGAGCCGCGGCTCCTGAACGAGGCGCGGCTGGGGGTGCTGGTCGGGTCGCTGGTCTCCGGGCTGACGGGGATGGGGGTGCTGCGGCTGTTGCCGATGCCGGCGGTACCGGTGCCGGATCCGCCGGCCTGAGAGCGGGGCAGCGAGCGGCTCGGAGAGCCGGGGCAAGCCATCCGACGGTCCGCCGATCGGGACACGTCACGACGCGTCAGGAGGAGGCGCCCGTAACGAGGTGTCTGGCACCTCGAGCGGGCACCTCGAGCGGTGGGGGCGGCGGGGCCTCCCTCCTGAACCGCAGGACAGGGTTCCCCCGAGGCCCCGTCCGAGCCCGCCACCCGGGTCCACGCCCCACGCCCCGGAGGGGACCCCAACGTCCGCCCGCGAGCACAGTGCGCCCTCCGGTCGCCTGGCTGCTGACATGAGCGCCGCCTGCCCCCTGCCCCACCTTGCGGCCCCGCGGAGGGGCAGGGGAAGATCCACCCATCGGCCGTTTGCCCTGGAGTGCAGCCCGTTTGTCGCCGCGTCGTCTCTGGCTCTTCCCCGTCGTCCTCGCGGCCGCCTCGGTCCTCGCCGCTCCAGCCACGACCACCGGCCGCGATCGTGCCGCCGACCGCGAGGCCCTGAAGAAGACCCTCCTCGATCTTGCCGGGCGCCCGCCGTTCCAGGACGCGCGGCTCGGGCTCCAGCTGGTGAGCCTCGACGACGGGACCGTCGTCTTCAGCAAGGACCCCGACGCGCTGATGAACCCGGCGTCGAACGTCAAGCTGGTGACCGCCGCGGCCGCGCTGGCCCGCCTGGGCCCGGAGTACCGCTTCGACACCGAGTTCCTCGTCGAGCCCGGGCCCGGCAACGACCGCACCCGCACGCTCTGGGTCCGCGGGAAGGGTGACCCGAGCCTCACCACCGAGCGCCTCCACGCCATCGCCTCCGAGCTGGTGCACCTCGGCCTGCGCGAGGTGGGCGAGCTGGTCCTCGACGACACCTGGTTCGACGGCGAGCGGCTGGCCCCGGGCTTCGAGCAGGAGATCTCGGACCGCGCCTACACCGCTCCCACCGGCGCGCTCAGCCTCAACGCCAACGCGGTCGGCGTCTACCTGCGGGCCTCGGCCCCGGGAGCGCGCGCGGTGGTGGAGCTCGAGCCCCCCTCGGACTACTTCGAGGTCGTCAACGGCGCGGCCGGTGCCTCCAGCCGTGCCCGGCGCGCCTCGGTCGCCTCGCAGTGGACCGGCAGCGCGCAGCGCATCACCGTCCGCGGCACGGTGCCCGTCTCCGGCGAGTGGGCGGTGTGGAAGCGGATCGACAACCCGCCGCTCTACTTCGGCTACACCTTCAAGCGCGTGCTGGAGATGCACGGCATCCGCGTGCGCAGCAAGCCGAAGCTGGGACAGGTCCCCGAGCGCGCCCGGCTCCTCTACGTCGCCCAGAGCGAGACCTTCGACCTCATCCTCAAGCGGATGAACAAGTACTCGAGCAACTTCGTCGCCGAGCAGCTGCTGAAGACCCTCGGCGCGGAGGTGAGGGGCCCCCCGGGCACCACCGCCAACGGGGTCTCGGTCGCCGAGGAGTTCCTCGAGCGCGAGGTGGGCATCCCCCGCGGCTCGTACATCCTTCGCAACGGCTCGGGCCTCAACGACACCAACCGGTTCACGCCGCGGCAGCTCGCCCAGCTCCTCAAGGTGATGTGGGATCGGTTCCCGCTCGCCCCCGAGTACCTCTCCTCGGTGGGGATCGCCGGCAAGGACGGGACGCTGCGCTACCGCTTCGAGGGCAGCGAGGCGGTCGGACGGCTCCGGGCCAAGACCGGCACCCTGGAGAACGTGTCGGCGCTCAGCGGATACGTGCAATCGGTCGGGGGCGAGCGCTTCGCCTTCAGCGTCATGGTCAACGACTACGGCGGCCGCTCAGGCCCCATCATCCAGGGCATCGACGCGATCGGCGCCGCGGTGGCGGCGGTGGGCTCTCCCGGCGGACCCGACCGCGCCGTGGCCACGCTCCTGCAGCCGGCGCCCGCGCCGAGCTCGAACGAGGAGGCGAAGAGCCGCATCCGGACCTACCTCGCCGTCGCCCAGAAGGCCGACCAGCGCAACCTGCCCTTCCTCCGGACGGCCTGGCGCAGCGAGCGGGACCCGGCGGTGCGCGCGGTCCTGGCCGACTCCATCTACCAGAGCGATCCGCGGGACTACCTCGGCACGCGCGCGCTCCTCGACAGCTTCACCTCCGGGGACGAGGTGTACGGCCGGCTCCGGCTGCTCGCCCGCGAGCTCGAGGAGCCGCTTCCGTGCTTGGGCAGCCTCACCTCGCTCGCCGCCGAGGGGAACGGCGAGGCTCTCTCGCGGCTGATCGAGCTGGCCCGTCCCTCGGCTGGCGACGCGGCCGCGCAGCGCACCGTCGCGACCTCGCTGGCCGACGTGGCCCGCACCGCCCCGGACGAGCTGCTGGTCTCGCTCCGGGCGACCTCGGCGGCGGACCGGGACGCGGCGCTCGCGCTCCTCGCGCGGGGAGTGGCACAGCAGCAGGATGCCGAACATCCGCTCTGGCCCGCGGTTCGCAAGGTGATGGCCTCCACCGATGCCGCGGTGGCGGCGTTCGGTCGCGAGCTGGACGCGACCCTGTCCCAGAGGATGGCCGCCGAGAAGGCACCCCGGGTGGTCCAGGCCGGGCCCGCAGCGGGCCCGCAGCCGGCCGCTCAGCCGACGGTCACGCCCCCCTCATCCACGGAGCGTCCCGGCGGGTAGTCGCCTTTGGTGGTGACCGGTGGTAACTCCTCGCAACCCTTACGGGTGCGGTGGGGGCGCGGTCGTTCACGGAACTTCATGGAACGATCCTGCACTTTCCCGAGCCATCTGAACGCGTTCCGGGTAATTCACCGCGCCCTCCATCGTCTACCCCGGCGAGGCCGATGCCAATGCTCCAGCCTGCTCCCGTCACCACCCCTCGAAACGACGAATCGTTCGACTACAGCGGTGTGAAGGTCACGACGTCGAACAGCCGGAGGCGCTGGCTCATCGCCGGCGGGGCGCTGCTTCTCATCTTCCTCTTCCTGGCCGGGAACAAGGTCTGGCAGATCGTCACCATGGTCCAGGCGGGGAAGAAGATGGTTCCCCCGCCGGTCGCCGTGACCACGGCGAAGGTGGAGCAGGTCGAGTGGCAGCCGCTGCGTCCGGCGGTCGGAACGCTCATCGCCCTCCGGGGGACGACGCTCAGCGCCGAGCTCACCGGCACCGTGCGCGAGATCGGCTTCGAGAACGGCTCGCTGGTCAAGAAGGACCAGGTGATGGTCCGCCTCGACACCTCCGCCGAGCAGGCCCAGCTCCAGAGCGCGCTGGCCGACGCGGCGCTGGCGAGGCAGACCCTCGATCGCGCCGAGAGCCTCCGCAAGCAGGAGGTCAACACCCAGGCCGAGCTGGAGGCCGCGCAGGCGCGGGACAAGCAGGCCCGGGCGACGGTGGTGAACCTTCAAGCGATCATCAACAAGAAGATCATCCGGGCTCCGTTCGATGGTCGGGCTGGCATCCGGGCGGTGGAGCTCGGCCAGGTGGTCTCGCCGGGGACGCCCATCGTCTCGCTGCAGACCGTGAGCCCGATCTACGCCGAGTTCCAGCTGCCGCAGCAGGCCCTGGCCGACGTGAAGCTGGGCCAGAAGGTGGCGCTGAAGGTCGACGTGTTCCCCAGCGACACCTGGGACGGCACCGTCACCACCATCAACCCCGAGGTCGATCCCGGAACGCGCAACGTGCGGATGCGGGCCACCGTGGAGAACAAGGACGGAAGGCTCACCCCGGGCATGTTCGCCAACGTCGAGGTCGAGGCCGGCAAGTCGCACCAGGCGCTCGTCGTCCCGGCGACCAGCGTCATCTACGCGCCCTACGGTGACTCGGTGTACCTGGTGGAGGAGCAGAAGGACGAGCCGGCGAAGGCCGACGCGCCCAAGGCCGCTCCTCCGAAGGCCGCCGGCGGCAAGCCGACGCTCGTCGCGCGCCAGCAGTTCGTGCGCCTGGGCGAGCGGCGCGGTGACTTCGTGGCGGTCCTCAATGGGCTGCAGGGCGGAGAGACCGTGGTCAGCAACGGGGCCTTCAAGCTCCGCAACGGCCAGACTCTCCTGGTCAACAACGCGCTCGCGCCGCCGGCGCAGTTCGTCCCGGCGCCGGTCGACCGCTGAGCCCCACGGGTTTCCCATGAGCGCCGAGTCCCCCCAGCCGAGCTCGAGCTTCACCGACCTGTTCATCCGGCGGCCGGTGATCGCCATCGTCGTCAACCTCATCATCATCATCGCCGGCATCCAGGCGATCCGGACCCTGAACGTCCGGCAGTACCCCCGCAGCGAGAACGCCGTCATCTCGGTGACCACCGTGTACGTCGGCGCCAGCGCCGACCTGGTCCGGGGCTTCATCACCACTCCGCTGGAGCGGGTGATCGCCGCGGCCGACGGCATCGACTACCTCGAGTCCACCAGCACCCAGGGCCTCTCCACCATCAACGCCCGGCTGCGCCTGAACTACGACTCGACCAAGGCCCTGGCGGAGATCAGCTCCAAGGTGGATCAGGTCCGCAACGACCTTCCGCCGGAGGCGCAGGTCCCGGTCCTCAACATCGTCAACGCCGACAGCCAGTTCGCCTCCGCCTACCTGAGCTTCTCCTCCAAGTTCCTCCGCCAGAACGAGATCACCGACTACCTGGTGCGGGTGGTGCAGCCGCGGCTGACCGCGGTGGAGGGGGTGCAGAAGGCGGACATCCTCGGAGCGCGCACCTTCGCCATGCGCATCTGGCTGAAGCCGGACCGGATGGCCGCGCTGAACGTCAGCCCCTCTCAGGTCCGGCAGGCGCTCGCCGCGAACAACTACCTCGCGGCGGTCGGCTCGACCAAGGGAGCGCTGGTCCAGGTGAACCTCACCGCCAACACCGACCTCCGCTCGGTGGACGAGTTCAAGAAGCTCATCATCCGCCAGAACGGCGGCGCGGTCGTCCGGCTCTCCGACGTGGCCGACGTGGTGCTGGGCGCCGAGGACTACGACACGGCCGTCGCCTTCACCGGCGAGACGGCGGTCTTCATGGGCATCTGGGCGCTCCCCAACGCCAACTCGCTGGACGTCATCAAGCGCGCGCGGGTGGAGCTGGCGTCGATCCAGAAGGAGCTCCCCGAGCAGATCACCGCCACTGTGGCCTACGACGGCACCGAGTACATCCAGAGCGCGATCGACGACGTGATCAGGACGCTGCGCGACACGCTGTTGATCGTCGTCATCGTCATCTTCCTCTTCCTCGGATCGTTCCGCTCGGTCCTGGTCCCCGTGGTGGCGATCCCGGTGTCGCTCGTCGGCGCGGTGTTCCTCATGCAGGTGTTCGGGTTCACGCTGAACCTCCTCACCCTGCTGGCCATCGTGCTCTCGGTCGGTCTGGTGGTCGACGACGCCATCGTCGTCGTCGAGAACGTCGAGCGACATCTCTCCGAGGGGAAGACACCGCTGCAGGCTGCCCTGATCGGCGCGCGCGAGCTGGTCGGTCCGATCATCGCCATGACCATCACCCTGGCGACCGTGTACGTGCCCATCGCGTTCCAGGGCGGTCTCACCGGCTCGCTCTTCCGGGAGTTCGCGCTCACCCTGGCCGGCGCGGTGACCATCTCCGGCGTGGTAGCGCTCACGCTCTCGCCGATGATGTCGCGTTATCTGCTCCACGCCGGTGGGGAGCACGAGGGGTTCGCCGGGATCATCAACCGGGGCTTCGACCGGATCCGTCAGGCCTACGGGCGCGCCCTCGACCTGGCCCTCCACAGTCGAGGCATCGTCTACACCGCCTGGGCGTTCTTCGTCGGGCTCCTGTTCCTCATGTACTCGATGAGGACCAGCGAGCTGGCGCCGGCGGAGGACCAGGGGGTCATCTTCGGCATCATCAACACCCCGGCGAACTCCACGCTCGACCAGCTGGCCATCTCCACCGCGACGGTCAACAAGGACATGATGGAGATCCCGGAGTCCCGGTTCACCTTCCAGATCACCAACCCCGGTGGTGGATTCTGGGGGGTGGGGCTCAAGCCCTGGAACCAGCGGAAGCGGAAGACGTCGCAGGTCCTCCCCGAGGTCCAGCAGAAGATCTTCACCATCCCGGGGATCGAGACCTTCGCGGTGCTCCCGCCGGCGCTGCCCGGAGGCGGAACGTTCCCGGTGGAGATCGTCATCGCCTCCACCGCCGAGGAAGGTCAGATCCTCGAGTTCGCCAAGCAACTTCAAGAAAAGGCCGCGGCCAGCGGGAAGTTCTGGTTCCCCCCGCCGATCGACGTGAAGATCGATCAGCCCCAGTCGGAGATCGACATCGATCGCGAGAAGGTCGCCCAGCTCGGTCTCAACCTGCAGCAGGTCGGTCAGGATCTCGGCGCGGCCGCGGGCGGCAACTTCGTCAACCGGTTCAGCATCTCGGGCCGGAGCTACAAGGTCATTCCCCAGCTGCTCCGGACCGAGCGGCTCAACCCCGAGCAGCTGGAGAACGTCTACGTCACCGGGCCCAACGGGCAGCTGGTCAAGCTGTCGTCGATCGCCACGGTGAAGGACACCGTCGTCCCCCGCTCGCTCAACCGGTTCCAGCAGCTCAACGCGGTGAAGATCAGCGGCGTGGCCGCCTCGGTGGACGAGGGCCTCAAGTTCCTGGAGGAGGAAGGAGCCAAGATCCTGCCCCAGGGCTACAAGATCGACTACACGGGCGAGTCGCGTCAGCTCCGCGTCGAGGGCGGGAAGTTCATCCCCTCGATCGTCCTGGCCCTGGTGCTGATCTTCCTGGTGCTCGCGGCGCAGTTCAACAGCTTCCGGGATCCGCTGATCATCCTCGTCGGGTCGGTTCCGCTGGCCTTCTTCGGCGCGATGATCCCGGTCTTCCTGAAGATGCCGAACCCGCAGATTCCCTTCTGGACCGACCGGTTCAGCACGACGTTCAACATCTACTCGCAGGTCGGTCTGGTCACGCTGGTGGGTCTCATCTCCAAGAACGGGATCCTCATCGTCGAGTTCGCGAACAAGCTCCAGGAGGCGGGGAAGACGAAGATCGAGGCGGTGAAGGAAGCGTCGCTCACCCGGCTCCGGCCGATCCTCATGACCAGCATCGCGACCATCGCCGGGCACTTCCCGCTCACCTACGTGACCGGCCCGGGCGCCGCGGCACGGAACAGCATCGGCCGGACCCTGGTCACCGGGATGGCGGTGGGGACGTTCTTCACGCTCTTCTTCGTGCCGGTCATCTACCTCCTCATCGCCCGCGACCACCGCAAGGAGGCCGAGCGACGCGCGGCCGAGTTCGGCGGCGGACCGGGGCGCCTCAGCCCCACGCCGGCAGCGCCGGAGCCCTGAGAGCGGCCGACCAGGCCTCGACTCAGGGCGTCCGGGCGGGCGGCGTGCCCTCGGCGAGCGCGCGGACGGTCTCCAGCGCCTTCCGGGTGTGGCCCTCGGCCACGAGCTGTGCCGCGTAGGCCATCCGGACGATGCCGGCCCGATCGATGACGAAGGTGGCACGCCCGTCCACCATCCCGAGCGTCTTCGGGATGCCGTAGGCCTGCCGGACCTTCCCCCCGGGATCGCTCAGGAGCAGGTAGTTCAGCCGCTGCTTCCGGGCGAAGGCCTCGTGCGCCGCCTCGCCGTCGGAGCTGATGCCGACCACCGCCGCACCGGTGTCGGCGAAGTCCTGGTGGGCGTCGCGGAAGGCGCAGACCTCACGGGTGCAGATGGGCGACTCGTCGCGCGGGTAGAAGAAGACGACGACCGGGCCACCGGCCCGGAGCGTGTCGAGCGACCACGGCTTCCCCGCGGCGTCCTGGAGCGTGAACGACGGTGCGGGCTGACCTTCCTGGATCATCGAGCTTCCTCCGATGCGCGAGCCAGGCCCGCGTTGCGCCGCCGCCCGGGCAGGGGCGGTAGGCTCCGAGCCCATGCCGCTCCTCCGGCGCTGGATCCTCGCCAATGCACTGGGGGAGCTGCTCGGGCTCGGAGGCGTGGCGTTCCTCGCCGGGGCGACGCTTCCTGCGATGGAGCGGCTTCTGGCGGGCAGCTCCCTCCGGCCACTGGTCGCCGCGGGGTGGCTCGTGGCGCTCGGCGCGTTCGAGGGCTGGGTGGTGGGGCATGCCCAGGCCCTCGCCCTGTCGGGAACGGCCATCGTGGCGCGGGCCTGGGTCCGGGCCACCGTCCTCGGGGCGGTCCTGGCCTGGGCGCTGGGCATGCTGCCCTCGACCGTCATGGCCTTCCTGCCCCACGCTCAGGATGCGGCAGCGGGGCCGGGGCCGTCGCGCCTGGTGCGCCTCTTCCTCGCGTCGTCGCTGGGGCTGGTCGCCGGGCCGATCCTCGCCGCGGTCCAGGTGCGGGAGCTCCGCCGGGTGGCGCGCCGGCCCGGACTCTGGCTCCTGGCAAACGCGCTCGGCTGGGCGCTGGGAATGCCTCCGGTCTTCGCCGGAATCCGGGCCCTCGCCCTTCACGGGCCCCGGCCCGGCGTGCTGCTCGGGTGTGCGGCGGCGCTCTTCGGCGCGGGGGCGGTGGTCGGCTTGGTGGAGGGCCTCTTCCTGGTCCGGATGCTCGGAGACCGGTTTTCCGCGACGGGCGACATTTGATGGGACCACACGCAACTATGTCGTATCGCGTCGTGGCCTCCGCCGCTAACGTGCGCCCCCTCATCGACGAGACCGACGGTGGGCGCCGGTCCCTGGAAGGGAGCCAGCACATGGGAATCTCCAGACGGAAGCTGTTGCAGATCGCAGGTACTGCCACCGTGGGGACTGCACTGGGCATGCACCGGCAGGTGTTCGCCCAGGGCGCGAAGAAGAAGCTGAAGATCCTCCAGTGGAACCACTTCGTGCCCGGCTACGACAAGTGGTTCAACGGCGAGTACATCAAGCAGTGGGGCGAGAAGAACGACACCGAGGTGATCGTCGACAACGTCGGCATCCCCGCGCTCAACCCCACCGCCGCCTCCGAGGTCTCGGCGAAGAAGGGGCATGACCTGTTCGGGTTTCTCTGGCCGCGTCCGGTCTACGAGAACGACGTCATCGACCACAAGGAGATCTACGAGGAGTGCGAGAAGAAGTACGGCAAGCCGATCGACCTCGCGGTCAAGAGCACCTACAACCCGCACACCAAGCGGTACCACGGCTTCTCCGACAGCTACGCCCCCGACCCGATCAACTACCGCAAGGACCTCTGGGACGAGATCGGGATGAAGCCCGACAGCTGGGACGACATCCGCGTCGGCGGGGCGAAGATCAAGCAGAAGACCGGCATCCCGGTGGGCATCGGCCTCTCGGCGGAGATCGATACCGCCATGGCCATGCGCGCCATCCTCTACTCCTTCGGCGGCTCGGAGCAGGACGACAAGGGCAAGCTCATCATCAACTCCAAGAACACGCTGGAGGCGGTGAAGTTCGTGACCGCCATGTACAAGGAGTGCATGACGCCCGAGGTCCTGGCCTGGGACGCCTCGTCCAACAACCGGGCGATGCTCGCCGGGAAGATCTCGGTGGCCCTCAACGCCATCTCCATCACCCGGGCGGCCGAGAACGACAAGATGCCCATCAGCGACAAGATCTGGCTCGCCAAGGCGGCGAAGGGCCCGACCCGGCGCATGGGCCTCGAGCACGTGATGAACGTGTACGTGATCTGGAAGTTCGCCGACAACATCCCCGGGGCGAAGAAGTTCCTCGTCGACTACGTGGGGAACTTCCACCAGGCGTTCGAGAAGAGCGAGTTCTACAACTTCCCCTGCTTTCCGAAGCAGGTCCCGGACCTGAAGCAGCTCGTCTCCAAGGACTCCAAGGGCCAGCCGCCGGACAAGTACACGGTGCTCGCCGACTCGGTCGACTGGGCGACCAACGTCGGCTTCCCCGGATACTCGACCGCAGCCATCGACGACGGGTACAGCACCTGGGCGCTGAACACCATGTTCGCCCAGGCCGCCACCGGGGCGATGACCCCCGAGGCCGCGGTCAAGGAGGCCGAGGAGAAGTACAAGAAGATCTGGGAGAAGTGGGCGGAGCGGAAGCTGATCTAGCCTCCGCCTGTTGCCGAGAACGATGGCCACCGTCGAGACCAGGGCGCTGCGCAAGGAATTCACCGGACACACGATGGCCGTGGACGGTGTCGACCTCGCGATCAACGAGGGCGAGTTCCTGGTTCTCCTCGGGCCGTCGGGCTGCGGAAAGACGACCCTCCTCAGGATGATCGCCGGGCTGGAGCACCAGACCTCCGGCGACATCCTGATCGGGGGACGGCTGGTCAACGAGCTGCCTCCCCGCGCCCGGAAGATCGCCATGGTCTTCCAGAGCTACGCGCTCTATCCGCACCTCTCCGTCGCCAGCAACATCGCCTTTCCGCTGAAGGCGCAGGGCGCTCCCCGGGCGAGCATCGCCGGCGAGGTGGAGCGCGCGGCGCGGATGTTCGGGATCGAACGGCTCCTCCAGCGCAAGCCCCGGCAGCTCTCCGGCGGTGAACGGCAGCGGGTGGCGCTCGCCCGGGCCATGGTCCGCCACCCGGACGTGTTCCTCCTCGACGAGCCGCTCTCCAACCTCGACGCGAAGCTGCGGAACCTCGCCCGGGACGAGCTCAAGCAGTTCCAGCGCCGGCTGGGGACCACCACCATCTACGTGACCCACGATCAGGTGGAGGCGATGGGCCTGGGGGACCGCATCGCGGTGATGAGCGGAGGGAAGGTGCGGCAGCTCGGTCCGCCGCAGGAGGTCTACGACGAGCCGGCGGACACCTTCGTCGCCGGGTTCCTCGGCAGCCCGCCGATGAACCTGGTGCACGTCGACGGGGTCGTCGCCGGCTTCCGTCCCGAGCAGCTCCTCCCGGCGGCCGCCGCGGCGAGCGAGGGCAGCGGGCCCACGGTGCCGATGCGCTTCGCCGTCGAGCGGGTGGAGCACCTGGGCGCCGGCCGCCTCCTCTACGGCACGCTTCCCGACCACGCGCCGAACGAGAAGGTCATCGTCAGCCTGGCCTACACGGTGCACTCCACCATCGAGGCCGGGCGCACCTACGACTTCCGGGTGCACGAGTCGAACCTCAAGTTCTTCGACCCCGACACCGGGCTGCGTGTTCCGGCGAGGCCGCTGCGGAGGACGGGTTGACCGCGCCTGCCCTCCCCCGGCTCGGGGTCGCCTCGCGGGCCGCTGGAGTCGCCGACAGCGAGAGCTGGCTCGGCCGGCTGATGCTCGCCCCGGCGGTGCTCTACATCGTCCTGGTGGTCGGAGTGCCGTTCCTGATGGCCATCGGGTACAGCTTCTCCAGCGTCACGGTCGGGACGTCGACCCCGAGGTTCGTCGGCCTCGAGAACTTCAAGAACGCGCTCCAGGATCCGGCGTTTCTCCGAGCGCTCGGAAACACCTTCATCTTCTCGCTGGGGAGCCAGACGCTGGTCATCGTCCTGGCCAGCATCCTGGCCATCGCGCTCCAGCGAAAATTCCGCGGCAAGTGGCTGGTGCGGCTCTTGATCCTCCTGCCGTGGGTGGCGCCCATCTCGCTCGGCAGCATCGGCTGGATGTGGATCTTCGACCCCATCTACAGCGTCATCAACTGGACCCTGCGGCACGTGGGCATCTTCGGGCCCGACACCTGGCCGATCTGGCTCGGCCAGCCGAACCTGGCGATGGCGTCGATCATCGGGGTGCACGTCTGGCGGACGATGCCCCTGGCGACCGTCATCTCGCTGGGCGGGCTGTCCTCGATTCCCCAGGACATCCACGACGCGGCCGACGTGGACGGGGCGGGCTTCTTCCGGCACCTCTTCGTCATCACGCTCCCGCTGGTGCTGCCCATCCTCCTCGTGGCGGTGCTCTTCGGGCTGGTCTTCAGCATCACCGACATGATCGTGGTCTACGTGCTGACCCGCGGAGGGCCGTTCGACAGCACGCAGGTGCTGGCCAGCCTGGCTTTCTTCAAGGGCATCGACGGTGGGGACCTGTCGGGCGGCGCGGCGGTGGCGCTCTTCCTGCTTCCCGTGCTCGCGATCTGCGCGGTGCTGCTGCTGCGGCTCGCCCGGCGCGCCGAGGTGGTGTGATGGTCGGGGCGCGAAAGGTCGCCGGCGGAGTGGCCAACTTCGGCGTGGTCGCGGCGTTCACCGGGTTCGCCGCGTTCCCGTTCGCCTGGATGGCGATCACGATGTTCAAGCAGACCAAGGATCTGCTCGACCCCAACCACAACCCGTTCGTCTACCACGCCCCGCCCACCCTCGAGCACCTGCGGGTCCTGTTCGAGGACACGCTGTTCGTGCGCTGGGTGGGAAACACGCTGCTGGTCGGCGTGCTGGTGGTGCTGATCACCCTGCTGATCGCCGTGCCCGCGGGCTACGCCCTCGCCCGGCTCACCGGCGCTGCCGGCGAGCGGCTGGGGATCGGGATCTTCCTCACCTACCTGGTCCCCACCACCATCCTCTTCATCCCGCTGTCGCGGCTGGTGGCGGCCCTCGGGCTTCAGGATTCGCTCTGGGCGCTGGTGCTCGTCTATCCGAGCTTCACCGTGCCCTTCTGCACCTGGCTCCTGATGGGGTTCTTCAAGGTCATTCCCAAGGACGTGGAGGAGGCGGCGATGATCGACGGGCACTCGCGGTTCGGTGCCTTCGTCCGGGTCATCCTGCCGATGTCGGTGGCCGGCCTGCTCACCACCGTCATCTTCAGCTTCACCCTGGTGATGCAGGAGTTCGTCTACGGGCTGACCTTCATCACCACCAGCAAGAACCTCACCCTCAGCGTGGGGGTGCCGACCTTCCTGGTGCGCGGGGACGTGTACTTCTGGGGCTCGCTGATGGGGGCCTGCTTCATCGCCTCGGTGCCGATCGCCATCCTCTACAACCTGTTCGTCGACCGGTTCATCGCCGGGTTCACGGTGGGGGCGGTCAAGGGCTGAGGTGG